>CANFOQ010000016.1 GCA_947448745.1 Comamonadaceae bacterium | reverse complement strand
GTCAGATTCCAATTGTTTAGCGAACGTCGCAGCTCCGCTGCGGTGAGCGGCGGACGAGCCCACCGTGGTCGCCAAGCAGCAGTGACTTTCTAGTGCTTCAAGAAGTCACGCTCAAGCCGCCCGCCATGGGGACTCATTTTTCTGGTCTTTCGCTCAAAAAATGGTCCCCAGGCCGTGCGGCTTTGGCGTGATGTTTCGGCGCAAGAACAATTGGAATCTGACCCCAATTACAATTGGAATCTGACCCCAATTTACCAATTACAGGGTCAAACCAAGAAGGCCTTCAGCGCCGCCAAGGTTTCATTCGGCGACTCGCTCATCTGGTGATGCCCATTCGGGATCATGACCACCTGCAACTGCTTGCCCGTGTCACGGGCCTGCTGCACCAGGCTTTGCGCGTTTTTCGGCATGGTCATCTGGTCGTTCTCGCCCAACACCATCAGCACCGGGCAAGTGACCGCCGCCATCGCCTGCAAACCCTGGTCGTAGTTGTTGCAGGCGTTGAAGCCGGTGTGGAACAGATTCACGG
The DNA here is from genome assembly GCA_947448745.1 of Comamonadaceae bacterium. Taxonomy (GTDB): domain Bacteria; phylum Pseudomonadota; class Gammaproteobacteria; order Burkholderiales; family Burkholderiaceae_C; genus Limnohabitans. The sequence goes on along the minus strand of CANFOQ010000016.1, from coordinate 54,835 downwards.
ATTTGTTGCTGGCCAAAACCCGCCGCCCCAGCGCCAAGCTCGCGCCAAACACCCAGGACCCAGCGCCGGAGGGCGGTGCCAAGGTGGCGCGGGAAAACACGTTCGTCATGTGCAGCGCTTTCTCAGGCTGGTTCAAGGACGCGTCCAGCAAAGCGGGCGAGACTTTCATCGGGTAGGCGGTGCCGACCATCACCAAATGGCTGATGCGATCGCCCAGATGGGCCGCAGTTTGCAAGGCGATGAGGGAACCAAAACTGTGGCCCACCAAAGCGGCGCGTTGCACGCCTTGGGCATCCAGCAGGGCTTGGATGAAGGCCGCAGCGTCTTGTACCGAGGCGGGCGGCGCACCCGCGCTTTTGCAGTGGCCGGGCAGGTCGATGGCCAACACGTTCCAGCCGTGGTGGGCCAAGTAGCGGCTTTGCAGCGCCCACACGCTGTGGTCACACAAGACGCCGTGAATCAGCACCACGGTGGGCTGGGCGTGGTTGAACTCTTTGCCACCGGTGTAGGCGTAGGTGGCGTGGCCGTTGACGTGGAGGTGCATGGCGAAATCCTTATGACGCAGAACTTGCTGAAGCACCAGCAGCGCCCGCAGAAGCACCACCCGAAGAAGCACCACCCGCAGAAGCACCACCCGAAGAAGCACCACCCGAAGAAGCACCCGAAGCCCCCGCTTTCTCCGCCGCTTTCAACGCCCGTTTCAAGTCGTCGATCAAATCATCCGGGTCTTCCAAGCCCACCGACAAACGGATGGTGCCCGCGCCAATGCCGGCCTGCGCCAAGGCCTCGTCGCTCATGCGGAAATGCGTGGTGCTGGCCGGGTGGATGACCAGCGATTTGCTGTCGCCCACATTCGCCAAGTGGCTGAAAATGTTCAGCGCTTCAATGAAAGCGCGGCCTTGGGCGCGTGAACCTTGGATGTCGAAGCTGAACACCGAGCCGGCGCCGCGAGCCCCACCGCGCAGCAGCTTTTGCGCCAAAGCATGGCTGGGGTGGTCGGGCATGAGCGGGTGCCCCACCCGCGACACCATCGGGTGCGCGGCCAAAAACGCCACCACTTTTTCAGTGTTCGCCAAGTGCCGTTCCATGCGCAGCGGCAAGGTTTCCATGCCCTGCAAAATCAACCAGGCCGAATGCGGGCTCAGGCACGCGCCGAAGTCGCGCAAGCCCTCGCGCCGCGCCCGCAACAAGAACGCGCCCACCGTGCTTTCCTCGGTGAACACCATGTTGTGAAAGCCCGCATAAGGCTCGGACAGCTCGGGAAATTTACCGCTGGCCTCCCAATCAAAAGAACCGCCATCGACCACCACGCCGCCAATCACGGTGCCGTGGCCGCTTAAAAATTTGGTGGCCGAGTGGTAAACCAAATCCGCGCCCAAAGACAAAGGTTGCTGCAAGTAGGGCGTGCTGAGCGTGGCGTCCACCAACAACGGCACGCCGTGGTCGTGGGCCAAGGCCGATACCGTGGGGATGTCGAGCACGTCCAGCCCCGGGTTGCCCACGGTTTCGCCAAACAACAGCTTGGTGTTGGGCTGAATCGCCGCACGCCAAGCGTCAATATCACCAGGTTTGACAAAAGTGGTCTCAATGCCAAATCGGCGCAGCGTGTAGTGCAGCAAGTTGTGCGAACCGCCATACAACGCCGAGCTGGCCACGATGTGCGAGCCCGCGCCCATCAGCGTGGCCACACTCAGGTGCAGCGCGGCTTGGCCGCTGGCCGTGGCAATCGCGCCGATGCCGCCTTCCAAGGCCGCGATGCGCTGCTCGAACACCGCGGTGGTGGGGTTGCTGATGCGGCTGTAGACATGCCCGGCGCTTTCCAAATTGAACAGGGCCGCCGCTTGGTCCGACGACTCGAACACATACGAGGTGGTGAGGTGGATGGGCACGGCGCGGGCGCCGGTGGCGGGGTCGGGTTGGGTGCCGGCGTGCAAGGTCAGCGTGTCGAAATGGGGATCGGCGTAACCGGTCATGACATCCTCGTTCTTACGGTGTTGTGAACGCGGATTGTGGGCTATATTGAAAGCAAGGCCCGCCACCCAGGCCAGAGGAGACCCCCATGAAAGTCAGCGACATCCTGCGCATCAAAGGCACCACGCTCTACACCACCACGCCCTTGGCGCCGTTGGCAGACGCCGTGCAAACCATGGCCGAGCACGACTTGGGCTCGATGTTGGTGATGGAACACGGCGATCTGGTCGGCATCCTCACCTTCCGCGAAGTGATCTTGGCTCTGAACCACAACGGTGGCAGCTTGGGGCAAGCCACGGTGCGCTCGGCCATGGACGATCACCCCATCACGTGTTCACCGGAAACTGAACTCGATGAAGTACGCCGCATGATGCTCGAGCGCCATGCCCGTTATTTGCCTGTGCTCAGCAACCGCCAATTGATGGGCGTGGTGAGTTTTTACGATGTGGCCAAAGCGGTGGTGGACAGCCAAAACTTCGAGAACCAAATGCTCAAAGCCTATATCCGCGATTGGCCGGCGGAAGAGGGTGTGAAGGCCACTTAAGACATTCATCGTATGTGCTTGGCCACGCTCAATGCAGCTTGGCTTGCCCAGTCAGCCATTCACGCAAGGCCAAATTCATGCGTGTTTGCCAGCCTTGCCCTGATTCTTGAAACGCTTGAATGATGTCTTCATCAATGCGCAGGTTGATGTGACGTTTGGTGCTTGGCAGCGGAGGGCGACCTCTTTTGGGTTTGAGAAGTTCTTGCGCCGATGTTTCACCCACAAGTTTTGAAAGCACCTCCCGCGCCGGGTGCGCATTCTCAAACCAGCCTTCATCAGCTTCTGGGTTGTCTGAGTCTGTCAATTCAGGGTTTGGTTTGCGCGGCATGACGGTTTCTTTCTCGTTGGTTGGCTCTTCGCAGGCTGATCACATGAATCACGCCACCCCTTGGCGTGAAGATCAGCATATGCAAGTGTTCTCCGATCCACCCCAAAGCCTGAAATCGATTTTCCGAATAGTCTTGACGCTTATCTTGAGAAATCAAAGCGCTGTCCCATTCAAAATCCACTACCCGGGAAAAATCAAACCCCCGCAACAACAGATTGCGCTCAGATTTGCTGGGATCGAGGGAATAATTGCTCAATTATTGTACCCACAAGATATCCATGACCTGTTTGGCATGACAAAGTCAAAAAGTGTGGTGGAACACTCTGCAAAGGTAAAGCAGAAAAAAGGTGAAGTAGTTCCAAAGCGCCTGGTTGGGTTCTTCCCTGAATTTCTGTCAGGGATAATCCCCAGCATGAGCGGCAACACCTTCGGAACACTTTTCACCGTCACCAACTTTGGTGAATCCCACGGCCCGGCCATTGGCTGCGTGATTGACGGCTGCCCCCCGGGCATGGCCCTGAGCGAGGCCGACATCCAGCACGACCTCGATCGCCGCCGCCCCGGCACCAGCCGCCATGTGACGCAACGCCAAGAGCCCGATCAAGTGCAAATCTTGAGCGGCGTTTACCAAGGCAAAACCACCGGCACGCCCATCGCATTGCTGATTCAAAACACCGATCAGCGCAGCCAAGATTACGGCGACATCTTGCAAACCTTTCGCCCCGGCCATGCCGACTACACCTATTTGCAAAAGTACGGTGTGCGCGATCCGCGCGGCGGAGGTCGTTCATCGGCACGACTCACCGCGCCCACGGTGGCAGCGGGTGCGGTTGCGAAAAAATGGTTGAAAGAAAAATTCGGCACCAGCTTCATCGGTTGCATGACGCAACTGGGTGAACACCCTATTGGGTTTGAAGACTGGTCGCATGTGCCGCACAACCCCTTCTATGCACCCATCGCTGATGTGGCGCACCTGGAAAGTTACATGGACAGCTTGCGCAAAGCCGGCGACTCGTGCGGTGCGCGTATCCGCGTGGTAGCCCAAGGCATGCCGGTGGGCTTGGGGCAACCCATTTACGACCGACTCGATGCCGACATTGCCTACGCCATGATGGGCTTGAACGCGGTGAAGGGCATCGAGATTGGCGCAGGCTTTGACAGCGTGGCGCAACGCGGTTCTATGCACGGTGACAGCCTCACGCCTGAAGGGTTTGCCAACAACAACGCAGGCGGCATCTTGGGTGGCATCAGCACCGGGCAAGACCTGGAGGTGAGCATTGCCATCAAGCCCACCAGTTCCATCTTGACACCGCGTGACAGCATCGACAGCGCGGGCAACGCGGTGCAGGTGCAAACCAAGGGTCGCCACGACCCTTGTGTCGGCATCCGCGCCACACCCATCGCCGAGGCCTTGCTGGCCCTGGTGGTGATGGACCATGCACTGCGGCACCGTGCGCAGTGCGCCGACGTGGTGCCGCCTGTGGTGCCCATCGCCGCGCACCGTCCGAGTTGACCCGATGACACCCACGCCCGCGCCGCCTGTCTCGCGGCGTCAACTGGTGCCGTTTGCCGCGCTCTCGGCCAGTTATTTCGCCCACATCGGTTTCTTCAATCCTTACCTGCCTTTGTGGCTCAAACATTTGGGCCTGAGCTTGTGGATGATTGGTTTGCTCACGTCCATGCAAGCGGTGACACGGGTGTTTGCGCCTTACCTGTGGGGATGGCTGAGTGACCGCAGCGGCGAGCGGGTGCCGCTCATGCGCTGGTGCGCAGGCATGGCCTTGTTGTGCTCTTTGGGCTTGCTGTTCAACCCATCGCCTTGGTGGTTGGCCGTGGTGTTGCTGCTGATGTTCACCCACACCAGCGCCATGATGCCCATGAGCGAAGCCGCCATGGCGCATTTGGTCAGCCACCAAGGTGCACTCGATGTGCGCCGTTATGGTCGCATCCGCTTGTGGGGCTCATTGGGTTTTTTGGTCACGGTGTTTGTCTCGGGCGCCTGGTTCGAGGCGCATGGCATGAGCGGATTTCCTTTTTGGACCATCCTCACTTTGGCGGCCATCAACCTGAGTGTGTGGAACCTGCCGAATGTGCGCGAAGAAGCGCACCACGACAAAGGTCAAGCTGGGTTTGCAGATGTGCTTCGCCAGCGGCAAACGCTTTGGTTTTTTGCCACCTTGTTTTTCCATGTGCTGTCGCATGTGGCCATCTACACGTTTTTCAGTTTGTACTTGGATGAACTGGGTTATGGCAAAGACATGATTGGTGTCTTGTGGGCGGTGTCGGTGGTGGTGGAAATCATCGGCTTCTTCACGCAAAGCCGCTGGTTGCATTGGCTCAGCTTGCCTGCGTGGTTGTGTGTTTGCACCGGTGTCATGGCGCTGCGCATGGGCCTGACCGCGTGGTTTGGCCAACTCTTGTGGGTGTTGTTGCTGGCGCAGTGCCTGCATGTGTTCACGTTTGCGATTCAACACACCGTGTGCATTGCCTGGTTGTCTCAGCATTTCCCGGGCCGCTTGCGGGGCCGTGGCCAAGCGCTGTATGCGGTGATTGGCTATGGCTTCACCGGTGTGTTGGGGGCCTTGGGCGGCGCTGCGCTGAGCACGCGATTGGGGTTGCAAACGGTGTTTCTGGCGGCCATGCCTGTTGCACTGCTTGGCATGCTCAGCGCGTTTATGTTGCGACGCGCGGCACAACACCATACGCACAAACCCGCTGCCGTATAAAACTTCATTTTCAAAATGGAGCGCTTGTCGCTCGTGTTGAAAGTGGGTACACCTCGTCACAGGGAGGTGTGCCATGGGCCAACCGCGCATCCTGATTGTCGAAGACCACCCCGTGATGGCTGAGGCATTGCAAGCCCATTTGCAAAGCGTGGTGCCGCAAGTGCAGTGTGTGCAAGCCAGCAACTTGCACGATGGCTTGGTCAGCATGGCCTCAAGCAGCTATGCCTTGGTGCTGGTCGATTTGAACCTGCCCGACTCCGAGGGCTTGGACACCTTGAATGCGTTTTGCAACGCCAGCGTGCAGTGGCCCATGGCGGTGATTTCCGCTTTGGAAGATGCGGATGTGGCGCAGGCTTGTTTGGACAACAACATCATCTATTTGCGCAAGTCGGTGCAGTCCTCACAACTGATGGCCGAGTTGTTGCAGTTGCTGTCAGGGGCCTTGCACAAAAACCAGTCTGCCAACACAGGTTTGACGGTGCAAGAAGAGGATGTGCATGCCATCGCCAAACTGTCCAAGAAGCAGCGCTTGGTGTTGGCCAAACTGGCACAAGGCCAAAGCACCAACGCCATCGCGCAAGCCCTGGCCTTGTCTGAAACCACGGTGCGCAGCCACATGGGGCAAATCTACAAACGCTTGGGCGTGAAAAACCGCACCCAAGCCAGCACGCGCTATGTGCTGTGGACCCAGCAACAGGGTTGGCCTGATGACTGAACTTTGGCGGTGTGTGGGCCTCGTTGTTTGGCTGTGCAGTGGCTTGCATGCAGCCACAGCGCAAATCAATGCAACAACCTCAGAGCCTGCCCTTTTGACGAGCGCACAAGCGGCTCTGGGGTCGTCATCCTTGCCAGCGCTGTGGCCGCAACTGCGCATCGCGGTAGACACCCAAGCGGCTTTCACGCCCGAACAAGCATGGCAACACACCCAAGCCGCAGATGCCTTGCCGTTGCGCCACGCCAATCAAGTCTTGTCAGCACCCAATGGGCCGCCGCATTGGGCTGGCTTCAGTGTGCGTCAAGAAGTGTTTGGTTCAAGTGGCTTGTGGCTGAGTTTGAAGTCACCCACGCAAGACCACAGTCGGGTGTGGCTGCGGGTTGATGGACAGGGCTGGCAAGCCTGGCCGGACATGCAGCAAAGCGGCGAGGGCAGTTACTTGTTTCCGATGTGGCACTTGCCAATGCCTGCGCACCAGCTTGATGTCTTGGTGCGTTTGCAAGGTGTCAATCGGGTTCAATTTCCCTTGGACTTGCAAACACCCCAGGCCTTTGCCCAACAACATTGGCGCTTGATGTTGCTGATGGGCGCGGTGTTGGCCGTGCCCTTGATGTTGGTGGTGTTTGCGCTGAGTTTGATGCCCCATCTTCGCAGCCCCACTTTGTGGTTGTTTGTGTTGATGGCGATGTGCGAAGTACTGTGTGCCAGTTGGATCAGTGGCTTGCTGTGCTTGTTGTGGCCCGCACTTGGTCGGGCGCAAGCCGCCCTGTTGGGCAGCTTCAGTTACTGGGTGTTGTTTGTCGCCAGCATTCACCATGCACGCTTGTTTTTGGACACGGCGCAAAGGCATCCCTTGGCGCATCAGGTGTTGAATGTAGGTGCCTGGCTTTGGTATGTGTTGGTGCCGCTGTGCGTGCTTGTTCAGCCGAATTGGTTGCGCAGTTTGTTGCTCTGGGGCGGCAGCCTGCACGCCTTGGGCATGATGGTGTTGGCTTGGCGCAGTTGGCGTCTGAGCCCCAGCACACAACGGGTGTTGTTTGCCAGCATGTGGTTGGTGTATGTGCTCTCCGCTGTGGTGTATTGGCTTTACCGCTGGTTGGAATGGCCCTTGCTCACCACCTTGGGCGTGCAGTTTGTGCAAGGCGCATTGATGGCGAGCTTGATGGGTTGGTCTGCTTGTTTGCAAGTGATTCAACAGCGCATGGCATTGCAACGCAGTGTCAGCATCGCTCAAGCAAGGCACCGCTGGTATGCCGCCGCACAACATGATTTGTGGCAGCCTTTGCAAAGCATGCAAATGTTCGCCAAAGCCTTGTTGAAGGCCAGTCCAGAAAAGCGCTCATCCTTGGTTGCCGCCATGCAATTGGCCTCGCAGTCGGTGGACGACTTCATGCAGCATTTGCGTTATTGGGCCAAAGAAGAACCACCAGCGCCACCAGACATTCCGCGCACTGACGTCATCGCCCTGGCAGACCTGCTGCAAGACTTGGTGGATGAGTTTCAACCCTTGGCCAGCATGCGGCATGTGGTGTTGCGGCATCCTCGGTGCAAAGCGCGGGTGCGGGTGAATGTGCAAGCGGTGCAACGCATGTTGCGCAATCTACTCTCCAACGCGTTGCAGTACACGCCCGCAGGGGGCCGGGTGTTGTTGGGTTGCAAACGCCAAGACGGCTTGTTGTGGATTCTTTGCATGGACAACGGCAGCGGCATGAATTCACAAGCCGCGCAAGACTGCTTCAATGCCTTCACCCGACTGGCCCCTGATGACGAAGGTGGGCATCACTTGGGGCTGGGCTTGTTCAGCGTCAAGCAATTGGCTTTGCAACACCAGATGCCGACCCGCTTGCACAGCATCGAAGGCCGGGGCACGGTGATTGGCTTTGGTGTGCCCTTGATTTAAACCAAACTGCGCACCACGCCACCATCCACCCGCAAGGCCGCGCCATTGGTGGCCGCAGACAAGGGGCTGCACACATAGGCCACCATGGCGGCCACTTCTGCGGGCTGAATGAAACGCTTCAGCAAAGACGTGGGCCGTCCATGGGCGAAGAAGTCGGCAGCGGCTTGCTCAAAGCTCACGCCTTGTTGTGCGGCCAGCGTGTCAAAAAACGCCTTGGCTCCTTCGGTGAGCGTGGGCCCTGGCAACACGCTGTTGACAGTGACGGCGGTGCCCGCGCAGGTTTCGGCCAAGCCCCGCGCAACAGAGAGCTGCGCCGATTTGGTCATGCCGTAGTGCACCATCTCAGCGGGTGGACAAATGCCCGATTCGCTGGAAATGAACACAATCCGGCCTTGGTTGCGTTGCTTCATGGCGGGCAAGTAAGCCCGCGACAAACGCACACCGCTCATCACATTGGTGTCAAAGAAATGCTGCCAGTCTGCATCGGGAATGTCTTCAAAGGGCTTGGGGTCAAAGATGCCCAGGTTGTTCACCAAGATGTCCACGCGCAGTTTGGTTTTCACAATCGCTTCACACCCTGCAGCCGTGCCTGCATCGGCCGCGATGCCGTTGCACACCACCCCCGGCACCGCTTCGCGCAAACGTTTCAAGGCTTGGTCGACAGAGGCGCTGCTGCGGCCATTCAAGGTCACTTGAGCGCCTTCAGCGGCCAAGGCTTGTGCAATGGCAAATCCAATGCCCGCGGTGGAACCAGTCACCAGCGCTTGCTGTCCTTTGAGTTTCAAATCCATGGTGCGCTTTCAGCAGAGGACTTGGGCTTCAACGCCCCAAGTCTTTGGCGCTCACGCCACCAATGCCCCAGTTGGTGCTGGGCATTTCAATGATGCACACTCGAACGCTTTGAACTGGAGCGTCTACTGCTTCTTGTAAAGCTTTGGTGACTTTTTCAATGACGGCTTTCTTTTGCGCTTCGGTGCGACCTTCGAGCATGTAAATTTGAGCCAATGGCATGACAGAACTCCTTAAACAAACCGCAGCGACACGCTGCCCAAATGTTGAATGCGCAGGTTGACATGGTCGCCTGCTTTGACACTGATGGCTTCGGTGACGCCACCAGACAACACCAAGCTGCCAGCGGGCAACACCTGGCCACGCTCGCCCAAGTGGTTCACCAGCATGGCCACAGCCGCTGCCGGATGACCCAGCACCGCAGCACCAGCACCCAAGGCCACGGCTTCACCGTTGATTTCAAAGACCACGCCCAAGGTGCGCAAATCCACCGAGCGGGCGTCGGCAATTTGACCGCCCACCACAAACCTTGAGGCTGACGTGTTGTCGGCCACCACGCTTTTCAAATCGAATTTGAAATCGCGGTAACGGCTGTCAATGACTTCAATGCCGGGCAGCACCACATCGCTGGCGGCCAACACCGACGCGATATTGCAACCAGGGCCACGCAGTTCGTGTTTGGTGATGAAGCAAATTTCGGCTTCCACTTTGGGGTGGATCAGCTCTGAAATTTTTACTTCACCGCCCTCGGGGACGCTGAACTCGTCCACCAAGAAACCAAACACCGGCGAATCCACATTCATTTGCTTCATCTTGGCGTGTGAAGTGAGACCGGCTTTGAAGCCCACCACCCGTGCGCCGCGACGCAGCTTGCGGGCCAACACCTCGTCTTGAATGTCGTAGGCGTCCTTCCAATCCATGTCGGGATGGTCGTCGGTGATCTTCAGTGTGTCTTTGGCGTGCAGTTGGCAATTCTCCAAATGCTCGGCCAGTTGATCGATGGTTTTTTTGTGCATGGCCATGGTGTGCTTTCGTTGTGCTCAGGCGGCTTGCAAGTGGCGCGATTTCGCCAAGGTCATCGCCGTGTCTTCGATCATGTCTTCTTGACCACCGACCATGCCGCGACGGCCCAGCTCGACCAAAATTTCACGCGCAGGGATGCCAAATTTTTTCTCGGCGCGTTTGGCAAACAACAAGAAGCTGGAATAGACACCGGCATAGCCCAAGGTGAGGGAATCGCGGTCGATGCGGATGATGTGGTCCATGATTGGCACCACGCGGTCTTCGGCCACGTCTTGGATCTTGAACACATCCACACCGGTTTCAATGCCCATGCGGTCACACACGGCGATGAAGACTTCCATCGGTGTGTTGCCGGCACCAGCGCCCAAACCAGCAGCAGCGGCGTCAATCCGGTTGGCACCGGCTCGCACGGCCGCCACACTGTTGGCGACACCCATGGCCAGGTTGTGGTGGCCGTGAAAGCCCAACTCGGTCTCAGGCTTCAACGCAGCCCGCACAGCTTCAATGCGGGGTGTCACGTCTTCCGGGAGCATGTAGCCGGCCGAGTCGGTGACGTAAATGCAGTTGGCACCATAGCCTTCCATCAACTTGGCTTGACTGACCAAACCCTCGGGCGTGTTCATGTGGGCCATCATCAAAAAGCCCACCGTGTCCATGTTGAGTTTGCGGGCGGCGGTGATGTGCTGTTCAGACACATCGGCTTCGGTGCAATGGGTGGCCACGCGGATGGTGTGCACGCCCAAATCGTGGGCCATTTTCAAATGGTCGACGGTGCCAATGCCGGGGATGAGCAAGGCCGAGACCTTGGCTTGCTTCATCAACGGAATGACGGTGGACAAATATTCTTCATCCGTGTGTGAAGGGAAACCGTAGTTCACCGAACTGCCACCCAAACCGTCACCATGGGTGACTTCGATCAGGGGCACACCAGCCTCGTCCAAACCTTGGGCGATGTTGCGCATTTGGTCCAAAGACATCAGGTGGCGTTTCGGGTGCATGCCGTCACGCAAGGTCATGTCGTGGACTTTGATGGATTTGCCTTTTAAGCTCATGATGGATTCTTTCTGATGGTTCAAGCCGTCACAGCTTCGAGTTGAATAGCGCCCGACAAAATATGTTCAGCAAACATTTCAGCGGTGCGGGCGGCGGCGGCGGTCATGATGTCCAGGTTGCCAGCGTACTTGGGCAGGTAGTCGCCCAAGCCTTCGACTTCCAAATAAATAGACACACGCTTGCCATCGAACACGGGGCCGTTCACCAAGCGGTAACCAGGCACGTACTTTTGCACCTCTTTCACCATCGCGTGCACAGACGCGGTGATGGCGGCTTCATCGGGTGTGCCTTCCACCAAGCAATGCACGGTGTCGCGCATGATGAGGGGTGGGTCGGCGGGGTTGATGATGATGATGGCCTTGCCTTGCTTGGCCCCACCCACTTTGGCCACGGCGCTGGCTGTGGTGCGGGTGAATTCATCGATGTTTTTGCGGGTGCCAGGACCGGCAGAGCGGGAAGACACGGTGGCCACGATTTCGGCGTAATCCACCGCTTGAATGCGCGACACCGCAAACACCATGGGGATGGTGGCTTGGCCACCACAGGTGACCATGTTGACGTTCATTTCACGCTGGCCAATGTGGGCTTGCAAATTCACGGGCGGCACGCAAAACGGACCAATCGCTGCAGGCGTGAGATCGATCACCATCACACCCAGCTCGGTGAGCTTGCGCGATGTTTCCGCGTGGGCATAGGCCGAGGTGGCGTCAAACGCGATTTGAATGCCATCGGCTTTCACGTGGGGCAGCAAACCATCCACGCCATCGGAGGTGGTTTTGATGCCGAGTTCACGCGCTTTTTTCAAGCCATCGGATGCGGGGTCGATGCCCACCATCCACACCGGTTCGAGCACCGGGCTGCGTTGCAATTTGGCCAACAAGTCGGTACCGATGTTGCCAGGCCCGATCAGGGCACATTTCACTTTTTTCATCTTCACTCCAATCAAAATTCAAACAAAGCGCACCGAGCAACTGCCGATGCCGCCAATCGTCACGCGCAGGTTGTCGCCAGCAGCCACTGGCACCATGATGGCCAGCGAGCCCGACATCACCACTTCACCGGCTTCCAAGGCAATGCCTAAGCGACCCAAGGTGTTGGCCAACCAGGCCACCGCATTCGCGGGTGCACCCAAGGCGGCCGCACCAGCACCGGTGGCCACGATGTCGCCATTTTTTTCAAGCACCATGCCGCAGGTGTTCAGGTCCACATCGCGCGGATCGACCAAGCGGTCGCCCAACACAAACACGCCACACGAGGCGTTGTCGGCGACGGTGTCTTGAATCTTGATCTTCCAATCGTGGATGCGTGAATCGACAATCTCGAAACACGCCATCACGCCTTCGGTGGCGGCCAACACATCGGCCGAGCTGATGCCCGGGCCTTTCAAGGTTTTCTTCAACACGAAAGCAATTTCGCCTTCGGCCTTGGGTTGAATCAGGCGCGACATGGGAATGGCTTGGCCTTCGTTGTAGACCATGCCGTCGGTGAGGTAACCGAAATCGGGTTGGTACACGCCCAGCATGTTCATCACAGCTTTGCTGGTGACACCAATTTTTTTGCCAATCACGCGTTCACCCGCAGCCAAACGCAGCTTCATCAGTTGCTTTTGAATTTGGTAGGCGTCTTCGATGGAGATGTCGGGGTGACGTTCGGTCAGGGGGCGCACGGTTTTGGCGTCCACCAAGGCTTGGTACAACTCGGTACCAAGTTGTTCGATCAGTTGGGCTTGCATGCAATGTCCTCTGGCGTTTCAGTCGGCAAAAAAATCGTTCAATAAATCGGCAAAGCGCTTGGCATGCTCAATTTGGGTCCAGTGGCCGCATTGCCCAAACACGTGCAATTGCGAGCGGGGAATCCATTGGGCCAAGGTGTAAGAGTTGGACGGTGGAATGATGCGGTCTTCACGACCATGAATCACCAAGGTGTCGTGGGGCAAGGCTTTGATGGCTTGCTCGGGGCTGGTCATGCTGTCCACCCATTGCTGACGCGGGGCAGGGAACATTTGAGCATAGGACTCTTGAAAGCCCGGTTGGATGCTGGCTTCATAACGCAGCTTGGCCAATTCATCACTCACCAAATGGCGGTCGTAGGCGAACAAATCCATGATGGTGCGCATGTTCTCAAAGCTGGGGGTGTAACCCCAAACCGCATCGAGACCAGGTGTGATGTCGAACGCCACACCGACACTGCCCATCAAGACCAAACGCTCGACGCGCTCGGGGTGGCGAATGGCCAACGCCAAGGCCAAAGCGCCACCAAACGAGTTGCCGACCAAATGGGTTTTTTCAATGCCCATGGCGTCCATGAAACCAACCGCGTGTTTCACCCATTCGTCCATGTTGTAGCGTTGCTGGGCCGGGCGATCGGTGTAGCCAAAGCCGACCATGTCGGGGGCCAACACCCGGTGTTGTTCGGCCAGCTTGGGAATGACCAAGCGCCAATTGGCCCATGCTGAGACGCCTGGGCCCGAGCCATGGATCAGCATCACAGTGGAACCGTGGCCGACATCGTGGTAGTTGGTGGCGATGCCAGCGGCCACCACACGTTGACCGACTTCAGGACTGGGGTTGCTCATGGTGTTCACAGTTTGATGCAGACGTTTTTCAACTCGGTGTAGAACTCTAAAGAGTGCACACCACCTTCGCGGCCAATGCCCGATTGCTTGGCACCACCAAACGGTGTGCGCAGATCGCGCAAGAACCAAGAGTTGACCCAGGACAAACCAACTTGCATGCGTTGGGCCACGCGGTGGGCACGCGACACGTCACGCGTCCAAATGGCGGTGGCCAAACCGTACTCGTTGTCATTGGCTTTGGCCAACACTTCTTCTTCGGTGTCGAAGGGGGCGATGTGGCAGCAAGGGCCAAAAATTTCTTCTTTGATGACGCGGGCTGTTTCTGGCAGTCCGGTCCAAATGGTGGGTTGCACCCAAGCGCCGCCTTTCAATGCTGCGCCCATGTCGGGAACGCCGCCTCCAGTGATGAGGGTGGCACCTTCTGCCATGGCCAGTTTGTAATACGACAAAACTTTGTTTTGATGTTCTTGGCTGATGAGCGGGCCCATGCCGGTGGCTGCATCGTCAGGTGGGCCCAGCTTCAAGCCTTCAGCACCCTTTTTCATGGCGGCGACAAACTTGTCAAACAAAGGGCGCTCCACATAGACACGCTCGGTGCCCAAACACACTTGGCCGCAGTTGGCAAACACCGAGCGCATGGTGCCTTCAATGGCGGCGTCAAAGTCGCAATCGGCAAACACGATGGCTGCGTTTTTGCCACCCATCTCGAGACTGACCGGCCGTGCACCTTTGGCTGCGGCTTTCATGATGACTTCACCGGTGCGTGTTTCGCCGGTGAAGGTGATGGCGTTCACTTGGGGATGTGTGGTGACGAATTCACCCGCTGAATTCGGACCAAAGCCATGCACCACGTTGTATACGCCTGGGGGAATGCCAGCTTCGTTCATCACCTCGCCCAGCAAGGCGGCGGTTTGGGGTGTTTCTTCCGAGGGCTTGACCACCACGGTGTTGCCACAAGCCAAGGCCGGGCCCACTTTCCAAGTCATCAACAACAGCGGCAGGTTCCAAGGGCATATGACGCCCACCACACCGACCGGGCTGCGGTAACCGTAGTTGATGGCGGTCTTGCCATCGGGCGTGGCCATCTCGAAAAATTCGGTGGGCACGTTCTTCACCACATCGGCAAAGATTTTGAAATTGGCAGCGCCGCGTGGAATGTCCAAGTGACTGGCCAAACTGCGGGGTTTGCCGGTGTCGGCACACTCGGCATCAACGAACTCATCAAAGCGGCGGGTGATGCCATCGACCAAGGCATAGAGGCGCTCGACGCGCTCGGCCACGCTCATGCGTCCCCAAGGGCCGTTCAAGGCGGCATGGGCGGCCTCCACAGCTTGGTTGACATCCGCCGCACTGGCTTCATGCACCATGGCAATCACCTCGCCGGTGACGGGGGAGCGTTTCTCGAAGGTTTTGGGGCTGGCGGTGTAGGCACCGTTGATGAAGTTGTGGATCTGTTTCATTGTTCGCGTTATCAGGGTTTCAAATGCAAGGCCGCAAGACCGGCTTGGGCTATTTCTTCGTCTTGTTCTTCACTGCCGCCCGAGACGCCAATGCCGCCAATGCGAGCGCCTTGGTGGACGATGGGCAAGCCGCCGCCAAAAGCGACAAAACGCGGACGCAACACCAAGCCTTGCCCGACAGCGGGCGAGTGGTGTTTCAGGGCTTCGGTCCATTGGCTGGTGGGCAAACCAAAGCTGGAAGCGGTGTAAGCCTTATCGAGCGCAATATCGATGGAATGCAAAGGCGCACCATTCATCCTTAAAAAACCCACCATGAGACCCGCCGCATCGGTGAGGGCAATGTTGACCAACAGGTCCAAGGCTTGCGCCTTGGCAGCTGCCGCAGCGAGTGCGGTTTGCACAGCGCTGTGGCTGATGTTGGAACTGCTGACAGAGATGGGGTGGTCGCTCATGGTGTGTCTTTCGGTGACTTCAAATCAGGTGTAAACCTCGGTGAATGAGGGCACAGCGTCACCGGTGTGATAGAAGATGCCGGTCCACAGTTTGTCTTCGGTCCAAGTGGTCACAGGACGATCGGGTTGGGCCAAATAGCCCAAGCCAGCGAAGGTTTCGTTGCGGTTGCCACTGGGGTCAAAGAAGTAAATGGTTTCGCCGCGCGTGATGCCATGGCGTGTCGGTGCCACATCAATTTTGGTTTTCGACTTGGCCATCACATCGGCGGCTTTCAACACATCGTGCCAAGAGTCGAGGAAGAAGGAGGCGTGGTGAAAACCAGCGCGTGGGCCACCCACAAAAGCGATGTCATGGGGGGTGTTGGTGCGCGTCAACCAAGACGCGGCTTGAATCGCACCGTTGGGGCCGACCACCACTTGTTCAACCAGATAGAACTCCAACACTTCGCACATGAACTTGGTGTTGTCAGCCACGTGGTTGGTGCCGGTTTCGGGGTTGAGTTCGCACATCAACAGCACATGGTCGAGCCAGTGTGCGCCTGCGCCGTGGATGGAATCGGGCCAGGGATCGGGGTTGGTGGTGCCCACTTCGGTGCCCACATACTCTTTCATGGCATACAGGCGCATTTCATGGCCGCTGGGCAAATGGAATTGCAACATGCGGCCAGTGGAAGGCAAGCTGCCTTCGGCCAACATGACGGTTTTGATGCCATACGCTTGGATCTTGCTTTGCAGTGCGTCCAAGTCAGCGTCTTGACGAACTTTGTAAGCCACATGGTCCATACCGGCTTGGTCGGAAGGTTGCAGGATGACCGAGTACTTGTCCCATTCGTCCCAGCACTTCAAGTACACGTTGCCGTGTTTGTCTTCCATGGTTTTGATCATGCCCACTACTTTTTCGTAGTGCTTCACGGCAGCTGCCATGTCCATCACTTTGAGGGCCACATGCCCAATTCGCATCACACTCATCTCAGTCTCCTGGTTTTTTCTAAGTTGCAATTTGGTTTGTTTGCACAAACCCACGGGAAAACGGTTTTTCAAATTTGCCAGCCACCTCCAACTTGACCGCGCAAGTGGGGGCGACACGACACGCCAAGGTGTAGCCCTGGGCCTCTTCTTCAGCGCTCACATGGGCGCGGCTGACCGGACCCAGCGTCGTGGTTGAGCCTTCCAAAATCTTCACTTTGCAGACACCACAGCCGCCATTCACACAGCCCACCGGAATGCCTTTGCGACCCAAGCGCAACATGCCCTTGAGCAGGCTCTCATCGCCAGCGCAAGGAAAGCTTTCATTGGTTTGGGCGATGTGCACTTGCACCTTGGGGCGGGTGTCGAAAATCATGGATTGATCCTCAGACCCGCTTGAACAAGGGGCTGCGCACTTGTTCGGCGTCAGCCGCTGACAAGAACTTTTCGGTGTAGATGTCACGCTCGTACAAGCGGCCTTGCATCAAGGCGGCAATGCAGGCTTCGATCATCACGGGCGGTCCGCACAAATAGGCTTTGTGGCCCGAGAAGTCGCCGTTGAAATGCGCTTTGGCCACGTCATGCACAAAGCCTTGCGCGGTGTGGGCTGCACTGCCTTCAGACAAAGCGGGCACATAGGTGAAGTGCGGGTGTTGTTGTGCCAAGGCTTTGAACTCGGCGTCGTAATACAACTCGTCAGCGCTGCGCTGGCCATAGACCAAGGTCATGGGTTCGGTGCTGCCGTGTTCCAGCAAATCCAAAATCATCGAGCGTGGGCTGGACAAGCCCGAACCACCGGCCATGAAGATGAGCGGTTGTTTCGCGCTTTTGCGCACCAAGAAACGACCGTAGGGGCCTGACATTTTCAAACTGTCACCCACCTTCAATTGGCTGTGCAACCAAGTGGTGGCTTTGCCGTCTTTCAAGATGCGCACATTGAGTTCGATCTCACCGGTCTCTTTCACCTGCTTGGGTGAGTTGGCGATCGAGAAGGCGCGACCGCCCTCAATGCCAGGTATTTGCACCTGCACATACTGGCCGGCCTGGAAATGCAAGTGCGTGTCCAGTTTCAGATAAATGGCTTTGATGGTGGGGGTCAGGTCAACGATGCGCGACACCGTGGTGGCATGGTCTTGCACCGGGATGATTTCGGCATCGGGGTCTTCATCGATGTCGGCTTCGATGGTGGTGTCTGAATTCAAAGTGGCACAGCAGGCCAAGGTTTTGCCGTCGTCGCGTTCAAAGTCCATCAAGGCAAAGGGATTGGCCGCGCCATGGTCCACGTCACCGTTTTCCACCGTGACCTTGCACGTGCCACACAAGCCATGGCCACAGGCGTGGGGAATGTAGATGCCTTGACGCAGCGCCGCATCCAAAATGGTTTGACCGTCTTCCACTTCAATGGTGGCGCCCAAGGGTTCCAAGGTGAGTTGATAGCTCATGGTGTGTCCTAGAAAGCCTGGCGTCCAGCACGCACTTGGCGCTTGATGCCTTCAAGCGCAGGGGTTTTGAAACGGATGACGGATTTGTGGCCCAAGCCATGGTGCTCCAAAGACTTGCCAAAGTCGGGCTTGAACTTTTTGTTCGAGCTGGTCCATTCCACGCGCTGCCAATCGATTTGTTCAAACTCAGGGTGCTCGCCATACAAGTCGGGCAAGACGTCGCGCACCAAAGCCCCGAAGGGCATGTCGGGTGGCAATGGCACACAAAACGGTGCGCAGTACATCAGGTGGTTGTCCCAGCCCAGGTAAATCAAGCGGTTGCCGTAGAACAAGTCTTCGGTGTCGGCTTGACGCAGCGGGTAGTCACCGATGGTGAGCAAACCATCGGGGGGCAGCACCGCGGTGCGGTCAGGTACCTCTCTACTCATCGCTGGCTCCTTCGGGGGCGTCTTTGCCACGCCACTTGCTGAAGTTGCTCTTGTCTTGGCTGGTGCTGAAGTCGCCGTTGTCTTCGCCGCCGTTGACACCGTAGTAACGCAACACCTCACGCACTGGGCTGTCGCCAGGCGAGGCTGGGTTGATGTCGTCGGGGTAGCAATTGCCTTGGTAAATCTGGTGCACCGGCAACCACGACTGCACGTATTTGCGCGGCTCGTAGTCGAAGATCTCTTGGCAGTGGTTGCTGCAGAAGTGGTACTTCATGCCGAGGTAAGTGCTTTCGCGGTAAGCGATTTGTGTGGGGTCACCGGGCTCGGTGAACAACATCGGCACCGTGCACACCTGGCACAACATGGGCAACACTTGGTTGAACCAACGACCTTCTTTTTTCTGCTCTTTGGACCAGTGGTCAAAGCGCGAGCGGTAGTAGCGGTCGAAGGTGTCGGGGTAACGCTCGGACAACCACTTCATCTCGTCTTCGCTGGGGATCCATGTGTGGAATGCGGCAGCGTGGCTGTATTGGTAGAACGTGGCCCAGGCTTGGTGGCTGATGTGATCTTTGCCTTCGCAAGCATCTTTCCAACCTTTGGGTTCGCGGATGCCGTAACGGGCCAAGTCTTTGAACAAAGCACCGCCATTGCTTTCGGCGTACATCTCCCAGGCTTCTTTCCAGCTCATCACGCGCTTGGGCAGCATGTAGTCTTGCATCATGGCCACCAAGGTGAGCAAGCGGTAGCCGCGCCAGAACCACTTGTCGATCCAGCGCTGCACGATGGGCACGTTGGCCGGATCTTGTTCCAGCATGAACTTGATGCACTCGATGCCCAAGGTCATGTGGCGTGACTCGTCCGATTGGGCCGAGAAACCAAAGGTGACGGTGGAGATGTCACCGTTGTGCGCAGCACCCGACATGAAGGGCACGAACAACAAATTGGTCAGCACGTATTCAAACGAGAAACTCACGGCGGTCAAGAACTCGAACGGGCCGCCTGTGAAAGCGTCTTCGAAGAAGGACTTGGGCACCGACAAGTACCACATGTTGTCAAACCAGTGGTTGGACGAATGCATGCCGTTGAAGTACTTGTTGTAGTGCGATATGGCGTGGGTTTCGGTTTGGAAATGGCGCAATTCGTCGATGGCTTGCATTTGCGCAGCCACCCGGGCACCGGCACCCGTGAACTGACGACCCACGTGTTGGAAACCACGGTGGGCGTAGTACTCCAGCGGTGTGACCCCTTGGATGAACAGTTTCAAGGCGTTGATGTAACGCGCATCACTGACACCCAACTGGCCGTTGTTTTGTGCGAAGGAGTCGATCACCGCGTAAAGCTTTTTGTCCTTTTCGCCCTGGTATTTCCAGTAAGCGTCCATGGTCAAGCGGAACGGGTCTTCCCATTTGTCCCAGTCATGGATCTTGATGCCCTCGTACTTGTCATAAGGAAACACCTTGTCCATGGGTTGGTAGGTGGTGTCCCAATGCAAGCCACGCGTCATCGCGGCATAGCGGTCTTTCAGACCTAACTTCTTCTTTTTGACGGGTGCGTCCATGCGGGTCTCCTGGTGGTTTTTATTTAGGCAAGGCCAACCGCTTCGCGGTCGCTGATGGGGAAATAGGCGCGGTGCAAGATGTCCGGGTCGGCTTTCAAGTTCTCGGGGCCGCCGTCGTAGGAGACGCTGCCACGCGACATCACATATACATGGCTCGACAAACCCAAGGCCAATTGCGTGAACTGCTCAATCAACAAAACGCCAATGCCGCTGGCCGCGATCTCGCGAATCACCGGTACCAAGCGACTGACGATGGAAGGCGCCAAGCCAAAAGAGAGTTCGTCAATCAGCAAGTAGCGCGGTGACACCACCAAGGCTTGCGAGATGGACACCATTTGTTGTTGACCGCCGGACAAGTCCCCTGCGGCTTGGTTCAAGCGGGTTTTCAATTCGGGGAAGAGTTCCAACACCCGTTCAATCGCTTGGTTCAAGGCGCTGCTGGACAAACCACCACCGGCGACTTGCAGGTTTTCTCTGACGGTCAACTCGCGCAGCACCTGGTGCCCTTCGGGCACGGTGGCAATGCCGTGGCGGCGAATCTCATCGCTCTCCAAACCCTTCACGTTGTGACCATCCAGCCAAACATCGCCAAAGGCGGGTTCGACCACACCCGAGATGCCCAACACGGTGCTGGTTTTGCCCGCACCATTGGGGCCCATGAGCGCAGTCACCATGCCGGGCTTGACCTCGAGCTTGATGCCGTGCACCACGGCCTTGGTGCCACGCACCATGACCAGGTTGTCGATTTTCAAAATGCCAGAGGTCGTGCTCATGCGTGGACTCCCAATTCCTCGAAACTGCCCAAGTAGGCTTTTTGCACTTCAGGGTTTTGCAAGACCTCGTGGGTGGGGCCCAAGGCCAGCAACTTGCCAAAGTCCAAGACCATGGTTTCATCGCAGCACGCCGCAATCAGTTCCACGTCATGGTCGATCAAAAAAACCTGGGCACCGCAATAAGCAGGGATGCCGCGGATCACGTCTTCCAAATGCTTGGTTTCCGATTCAGACATGCCCGCACCGGGTTCATCCAACATCACCAATTCAGGTTTGCCAATCAGGGCTTTGGCAATCTCGGCCAAGTGACGCTCTTGGGTGGACAAATTGCTGCCCTTGCGATGGATGCGTTTGCGCAAGCCCACATAGGCAATGGCTTGTTCCACGGCATGGTTGGCCATGTCTTTGTCGATGAAGCCCGCGTGGTCGGCAATTGCTTCCACGTTTTCCCAGAGGGTCAAGTCGTCGGCGATTTGGTCGGTTTGGAACGTGCGGCGCAAACCAAACAAAGCGCGTTTGTGTGGGGCCAAACCGGTGAGCTTGCGGCCATTGACACTGACACTGCCTTGCGTGGGCGTGACAAAACCAGACAGCACATTCAGCAAGGTGGTTTTGCCCGCACCGTTGGGGCCAATCAGGCCTGAGATGCCGCTTTTCAAAGTGACCGTCAATTCATTGATGGGCTTGACGCCTCCAAATTGGACGGTGAGGTTGTTGATTTCAATCATGTCGTCAAGCCCTCAACGGTAAGAAGCAAAGGGTTTGGGGAAACGCTGGTCGATGCGTTGGCGAATCGGCAGCATCAAGCGGTAGCTGACAATTTCAATCAGCACCTTGGCCAGCATGGCGCCCCAAATGATGGACAGGGAAACGCTGTGATCCACATCAAACACGCCGTGCGCAATCCAAGCCACAAAGTAGCCAATGAACAACCAGTTCAAGACGCGTTTGATGAGTCGGTGGTCGGGCATCAAGCCCATGCTTTCGATGAGACGTGACAAGCGCAAGGACAACCATGCTTCGCCATCTTCGGCACCGTCTTGTACCTTTTTGCCAAAGAAGCCCAGCAACAACCAGCACACACCCGGAATGACCATGCGGAACAACAAGGCGATGAGCGCGATGAAGAAAGAACCGGCGAAGCTGGCTTGCTCGTAATGAGCGCACAGCAGGCCGATGGCGATGGCGATGATTCCCCAACTCACCGTGCCTTCAATGATGCGGCTCATGCGCACGAATTTGTAATAGTCGGCCAGTTGACCAGCCAAGCCTTTGCGGCCTTGAATCAAAGACACCAACAAAGCGAAGCCGAAAAACACATTCGACAAGTTGCCGTCCACCCCATGGTCGTTCAGCAACGCGGGCAGGGCGCGGATCAGCAAACCCGCGAACAAACAACCGACCCAGTTGTAGACGCCACCGACCACCACCAAGGCATACAACAAGATGGATTGGCTGACGGGGAAACCCGTGTTGTCCAGTTGACCGTTCAATCCGGCCAACAAACCCCCAGCCAAACCCGTCAAGAAACCGCCGATGGTGAAGGCCCAAGCTTTGTAGCCAAACACGCTGACACCGGCTGCAATGGCCGCGGCTTCAGACTTGCGAATCAGGGCCCACGAACGACCCGCTTCGGTGGCGCGAAGCCACTCCAACCAAGACAAGCCCGCCGCCAACCAAGCAATGGCGTAGAGGAAATAACTGCTGTCGCTGACCGCCATCCATGGACGTTCGATCAAAGCACGTTGACCATCGACCACCTTGCCGGTCCAACCGGGGCCACCATCGGGAAAACCGATCACGTTGACGGCGACTTGGAAGGCTGCAGCGACCATCAGGGTGAGCAAGGCCAAGTACAAACCGCGCATGCGCAGGGCAGGCAAGCCCACCAACAAACCAAACACCGCGGCCACCACAGCGCCGATGATGAGGGCCAATTCAAAGGGCAAGGCCATGCCATGCACCAAGCGCAAACACACCCAACCGCCGACGCCGCTGAGGGCGAATTGCGCCAAGGACACCATGCCCAATTGACCATAAAGCAAGGACACGGTGGCGGCCACCAAACTCAGGCAGGCCACGGTGGTGAAGGTGTTGAGCCAATAGGCCGAGAACAAATAGGGACCCAACACACCAAACACCGCCAAGGTGATCAGAATGGGCGTGATGCGCCGCAGGGGTGAGCCTGGTGGGATATCGGGTTTGTCTTTATCGCGTGCCATGGGGTGCTCTGTGAAATGGGTTTATTCGAGATGGCTGTTGTCACGTGACAAGCCAATGCCTTTGCGTTGCTGCCACAAGATGGCCAGGATGGCCACGACAAAACCGGTGGCCGAGCCATAGCGAGAAATTTGCGGGACCAAGGTGGTGAGGGCTTCAATCACGCCAATCAGCAAACCACCCACGACGGTCATGGGCAAGGACACCAAGCGACCGACCACCGCCGCGGCCATCGCGGGGATGACCAAGAAGGTGAGGACGGTGGGGTTCAAGCGCACCATGTTGCCCATGAACAAGCCGGTGATGCCAGCAAACACACCGGCGATCGTCCAAGCCCAGGTGTCGACGTTTTTCACGCGCACACCCAATAAACCGCTAAGTACGCGGTTGCTTTGCAGAGCCCGCATGCGCAAGCCCAAAGGGGTTTTGGCCAGCAGCCACAGCATGCTGATGGTCATGGTCGTCGCCAACACCAAAGCCAGCAAACGCGTGTAGCTGATCAGGCGGCGACCGTCAAATTCGAGTCCACCACTGTCGGTGGGAAGTACCAAACGACGGGGATCATCTCCCCAATACCATTGCGCCATGCCCATCACCATCAAGGCAAAACCCAGGGTGGCCATGGCCCGCACGATGCGGTCTTGGTGGGTCAGGCTGGGCGCGATGAAGCGCCCATAAGCCCATGACAAAAACGTCGCCACGAAAACACCTGCGACCCATCCCATCCAATCGGCGTATTCCAGGTCGATGACTTGCCAGCAGACCATGGCGGCCAAACCGCCAAGTGCACCGTAGGCGAAATTCACCACACCGCTGGCTCGGTAGAGCACCACCAAGCCCACGCCTGAGAGTGCATACACCGCGCCAACACTGATGCCGACAACAAGAAAGGGAAGCAGGGTTTCCATGGTTTCAGTTTTTTAGAGTTGACGTGCGCTTACTTGGCCACGCCTGTTTTGGCTTCATAGGCCAAGACATCGGCCAAATCAGCATCCTTGGCTTGGAAGCAATTGGCGGTTTGCAGCTTGAAGCCACCGCCGGTCAACAAAGCCACGCGACCGTTGTGGTTGGGCTGGTGACGCTCACCTTCGCCGAAGTACCAAGGAGCGCACAACATGTCTGTTTTCACGTTTTTGATGCCGCGTGCAGCATTCAAGAAAGCTTTGCGGTCGATGTCGCCTTTGATGCCCAACATGGCGTTGGTGGCCACTTGTGCAGACAAATAACCGGCTTGTGAGAAAGAGTCGATCGGGTCTTTCTTGTTGCCGTACTTGGCCATCACTGCCAACCAGTTTTTGGTGTCGGCACCGTCTTTGTCCAGGGGTTCGAGTTCCATGTGGACATACAACTTGCCATCCCAGTACTTGCCAGCCGCTTTGGGCATTTCTGTGTGGTAAGCCGATGTTGGCAGACCCCATTTGATGGACTTGCCCATGTCTTGCTGTTCTGCAGCGGTCAGGATGGGCAGCATCATGCCGCGGGGCATGCCCAACACGATGCCGTCAGGCTTGGAAGCTTGTGCTTGCAAGACGATGGCGTTGCCGTCGAGTTGACCTGGATCGAAAATCACTTGCTTGACGGTCACGCCATTGGCTTTGCCCCAGCTCTCCACGCCGCCACACACCCAGTCGCCAAAACCGGGAATGCCGGGGGCGATACAGGTGATGTTTTTCAGCTTGAAGGTGTCAGCGATGTACATGGCAGCGCTGATGGTGGATTGGCGAGGACCTTGGTTGAAAGGTGCATAGTTTTTGCCATAGAAGCATGCACGGGGCACGCCCACACCAGCCACCACAGCCACGCCTTCTTGTTCGTACAGTTTGTTGTTGGCACCACATTCCACGAAAGAAGTGGAACCAACCATGCCCACCACCTTGGTGTCTTTCACCAATTTAGAAGCCGCTTGTGCAGCCACTTCAGGGTTCCATGTGTCGTCTTGAACCGTGTAGTTCACGGGACGGCCATTGATGCCACCGTTGGCATTCACACATTTGAAATAAGCCTCGGCAGAACGGGCGGCAGATGAGAAATCTTCAGGGCCTGTTTTGCCCACGATGGCGCCAATTTGAATCGGTTCGCCAGTGGCTTTTTTGCCATTGCCCATGCCGCAACGGTCTTGCGCTTGCGCACTGACGCTGAAGCCTGCAGCAGCTACCAAGCCCAATGCAAGAATGAATTTTTGTTTCATGTGAACGAGTCTCCTGTTTGTTTCTTGAGCCCAATAACTGGCCATGACACGCGAATGTGGGCTAGCAACCCGCGTGAAAGTTTGGTGTGTCGCTTCAAGGATGCTGCGCTCCACCATTCCATTCTTCAAAGTTGTGTTCGTCTTGTGAGCCGTCAAACAAACCACTGTCAGCAGCTTGTGAAGCGGGCAGGGTCCAGCCGTGGCGTTGGGCACTGCTGGCGGCTTGCGTGCTGTGTTTGTCGGCCTCGAGATTGAAAATATGTTGACAAGGCAGGCTGCAAAAACAGCGGCCTTTCAGGGTGCTGGCTTGGGCAAGCGCTTGTGCACCATCCATGCCGGGCACGGGCAGTTGGCATGTGCCGCACAACACCGGTGCGTTGGTTTCTTGCGGGCGTTGACCGTGTGCCACTTGGTGCGCCAAGCCCATCATGTGTGGGCGGAACATGGCGTCAAAGGTGCCGGGGTATTTTTGGCTCAGCCAATCCAATGCCGCCGCATTGGGGGCCCACACGTGCAGGGGCAAACCAGCGCTGTAACGGCACAAACGCAGCCATGTTTGGTGACTGACATGGGCTTGTTGCTCGTTGGCTTGCTGCCAATGGCGGGGCAAGGCCAGACCCAAGGGTTTCCAAGCGTCAAACACTTTGGCCAGCGGTTGTGCCACATGCATGGTCCACACCTCTTGCCAGGAGTGGTTGTGGTAGGGCAGCATGTAGTCTTGCATCACGGCCACCAAACTGCTCAAGCGCACACTGCGCCAAAACCATTTGTCGATCCAGGCTTGCACCAGAGCCAAATTGCCAGGGTCTTGTTGGACCAAAAAGGCCACCAAAGCTTGACCGGCCACTTGATGACGTACTTTGTCGGATTGCGCTGTGAGACCAGCACTGGAGGTGGACATGTCGCCGTTGTCGGCAGCGGCCGACATGAAGGACACGTGCAGGGTATTGCTGATGACGGTGTTGTAGCCCACGGCCATGGCCACCAAAAACTCAAACGGACCGGCGCTCAGCAGATCGTCGGCATAAGACTTGGCCACGGCCAGCATCCAATGGTGGTCAAACCATTCGGTGTAGCTGTGCATGCCATTGAAATACTTGTTGAAGTGCGAGATGGCATGCACTTCAAGGTGGTTGTGGCGCAGGTGATCGGCCGACTGGAAGGCTGCATCCGTCAGGCCGAGCTGGCGGGCCACACGGGCATAGCCCCGGTGCGCGCTGTACTCGATGGGAGTGAAGGCTTGCAACAGCAGTTTGAGGGCATTCGCATAACGGGCATCCGAGAGGCCGAGTTGGCCGTTGTTTTGTGCGAACGCATCGGTGATGGCATACAAGCGTTTGTCTTTCTCGCCTTGCAATTTCCAGTACTGTTCCAGCGTGGGTTGCAAGGGTTGACGAAGAGCCGACCAATCATGGATGCGGATGCCTTCCAAATTGCGCGCAGGAAACACCGCTTCGGGCTGGCTGACTTGCCAGGCCAAATCGCGGGTCATGGCTTGCTGGCGTTGGGTGCGGTTCATGGCGGGGTGTTTGACCGTGGTGTCCATCTTGAAGACCTGTGGCTCAGTGGTTCCAGCTCAGCGTGAACTGGTCGTCGTCTTCATCGATGTGGCCCGATAACGTGACCAAGTTCACTTGCATTTGCTGCAAGTCGTAGCGTTGACCGATTTGCTCTTCGATGCTTTCGCGTTTGATCACCAAGGAATTGGGCGCGTCAATCTTCACCAAACCGGGGGAATACACCGCTGTGGCATTGGGGTTGTCGGCCAAGATGGCATCCACCACAGGGCGGGATTCTTCGTTGACTTGGAAAGCGATGAAAACGTTGGACATGACAGTTCCTTGAAAGGGGTGCTCAGGCGTTGAGGCCCAGTTTTTTGCAACGGGCTTGGAATTGCGTGAACACGTCTTCCAAGGTGGACGCACCTTTGTCACCCAGCGCCATTTGCGCAATGGGCACCAAGGCGTCGTGCATGCGTTGGGACCAGGCTTGTGCCCATCCGCTGATGAGCGTTTTGTTGGCCTCTGATTCAGCCGCTGCGGTTTTCACGACGGCATCCACCCAGCGGTTGGATTCCTCGTGCCACTCCACCATGAAGGCACTCAGCATGGACACTGCGGTGCCGCCGTTCAAAGCCACGTGGTCGTCAATGAAATGTCCAAATATCAAGGGGTACAGCAAGCCGTCAATGGCCAGGTTTTGCGCGACAAAAATCTCAAACGGATCGCGCACCACAAAACTGTCTTCGACCAAATGACGCAAGGACTGCCATTGCGGCGCCTTCAACCAAGCTTCCTTGCCGGTATCCAGCACACTGGGTTCATCCAATGCCAGACCTAAGCGGGTGATGTACTGGGCCACGCCCAATTCATCCATGGCATGCAAACTCGCTGGTGCCGTGAAGGCCGTGCCATAACCATAGGCGGCGATCATGCAGTTGTTCATGTTGCCGCCCCAAGCCACATGGCGAATGGGGATGATGACTTGACACACTTTGTCGCGCAGCTCGTCCGGCATTTTGTTGATCAGGTCGCGCGACTCAACGAATTGGTAACTCGACTCCATCGCGTCTTGCTGACGCGCACGGGCCATGGTCCAGGTGCCGTAATAGAACTGGCGTGGGTCTTTCAACACATACCAATCGGCCAACACCACCTTGGAGCGAGAAGCGTCAAACAACTCGTACTCGGGGTCCCAGGTGGGGCGGTAGTGGAAGTTGCTGGTGGCTTGAGCACCAAACGTGGCTTCTTGATAGCGGGTGGCAGGCTTGTCGTCGCCGACATAGCGGGCGACGTGTGAAAAGGTGTTGCGCAGGGGCTGGATTTCCCGGGCTTGCAGGTCGACGGTCATGGTGTCTCCGTGTTGCGTAGGTCGTTGAGGGAGGGGGCGCGCTCGTCTTCAGGGCCCAGAAATTCGACTTGGTGTTTTTTGCAAAACTCATCAAATTGATCGCGTTTCAGCGTCAACTCGGCGCTCAGGTCGGGCCAGCCGATGGCGAACTCGAAATGCACGAATTCGCTGTCTTTGGGGCTGGTCACCCGAACAAACTTGCGGTGCAGCACGGGCTGCTCTTCAGCAGTCGTATTGGCGGCGGTGAATGGTTGTGATGACATGGCAACCTCGTTTTGATGACATGGTCTATCAGCACAGAGTGCGCCAACTCCGCCAAAGAAAGCACTTTTTATCGATAAAACAGGGTTTTCACCAATAAAACCCTTTCAATTTGAGCTGTTTCCAAGCTCAAAATACGAAATTCCTGCTTTGTCTATGAAAAATGGGATTTTGAAAGTGATTTTTTCATGAAATCATGCATTTTTATGTTCATCATTTGGTGAAATCACTCTGAATTGGGACTAACCCTTGGCCACAAAGTTTGTGTTTATCTCGATAATTTCTGCATGAGCACGACTTTGCCACCACTGCCTTCCGATGCTGACTTGCGCCGATTGGTGCAGTTCTCCAGCAGCGATGGACGCATTTGGTTGGCGGGGCAACGCATGTTGTTGTTGCACGCTGCAGCGCTGGGCTCCTTGCGGCGGGAGTTGATGCAAAGCATTGGCCATGAAAAAACCAGGCGCTTGCTGATGCGCACCGGTTATTCAGCGGGTGAAAGCGACGCGGCATTGGCGCGCAAGGTGCGTGGGGACGCTCCCATGTTCAGCATGTTCTCTGTCGGGCCGCAATTGCTTATGTTGGAGGGTGCCGTGCAAGTCACGCCCTTGAAGTTTTCGCAAGACATGTCGAACAACCACTTCGAAGGCCTGTTTCGTTGGGACCATTCATGGGAAGTGGAAACCCATGTGCGCGACTTTGGGTCGCAAGATCACCCCGTGTGTTGGATGTTGCTGGGTTATGCAACGGGCTACACCAGCGCGTTTTTTGGGCGTCGCATTTTGTTCAAGGAAACCCAGTGCACCGCGTGCGGCTTCGACCACTGTTTGATTGAAGGTCGCTTGAAAGCGGACTGGCCCGATGGCGATGAGATGGAAGCGGACTACGCGCCAGACGCCATGTTGGTCGAATTGCAAAACTTGAAAGAGCAAGTGGAGGAGATGCGCGACAACCGCCCGCCCGAAGACGACATGGGACCCTTGTTGGGGCGCTCCAAAAGTTTCCAGGCAGCCACCGAGTTGTTGCGCAAGGCTGCAGGCACCCAAGTCACGGTGTTGCTGACAGGTGAAACAGGCGTGGGCAAAGAGCGTTTCGCACGGGCCTTGCATGCCTTGAGTGACCGCGCTAGCCAACCTTTTGTCGCCATCAACTGCGCTGCTTTGCCGCCCGATTTGATCGAATCCGAATTGTTCGGTGCAGAAAAGGGTGCTTACACCGGCTCAGGCTCGGCCCGACCAGGGCGGTTCGAGCGTGCCGATGGTGGCACCTTGATGTTGGATGAATTGGGTGAGTTGCCCTTACCCGTGCAGTCCAAGCTGTTGCGGGTTTTGCAGGATGGTGTGGTGGAGCGTTTGGGGGGCACCGCCACCCGCCGTGTCAATGTGCGCGTGGTGGCCGCCACCAACGTCGATTTGAGTGCGGCCGTGGCCCAAGGCAAATTTCGACAAGACTTGCTTTATCGCTTGAATGTGTACCCGATCCGTGTGCCCTCTTTGCGCGAACGGGGCGAAGACATTGAAGTGTTGGCCCAGCATTTGTTGCAGCGTTTTTCCGAGCGGCATAACAAGGTTTTGGCCGGTTTCAGCGACCGCGCGTTGGAAGCGTTGCGCCACCATGACTGGCCGGGCAATGTGCGCGAATTGGAAAACCTGATCGAGCGCGGCGTCATCCTCACGGGCCACGGCGAATGGGTGGATGTGGAGCGCTTGTTCCCGGCCTTGCCAGGACAGACCGACAACTTGGTGGGCAGCACGGTCAGCAAAACCGGTCGATTGGCCAAGGGTGGTTCCAACCAGGGCCAAGCCTTGTTGAACGAATTGGTGGAACGCAAACTGTCTTTGAACAACATGGAACACATGCTGATTCAAGAAGCGGTGGAGCGCAGCAATGGCAATATTTCTGCTGCCGCTCGCTTACTGGGTTTGACGCGGCCACAACTGAGTTACCGGCTGAGCAAAATCAGCGACGACAATGCTTGAATTGCATTCATTGAAACACCATGGCCAAGCGCTCTTTCATTTCTGACAACGACCCTGAACTGGCGCAAGACGCGGGCTTGGGCAATGTGGTGGACTTGTCCCGCACCCTGATTGAACGCACTTACAACCAACTGCGCTTGGACATCATTGAGGGGCGTTTGACGCCCAATGAAAAACTGCGTGTTGAACATTTGAAAAGCCGCTATGCAGTGGGTGCCGGCACTTTGCGTGAAGCCATGTCGCGTCTCATCAGCGATGGTCTCATCGTCGCCGAAGGGCAGCGCGGTTTTCGGGTGGCACCCATCGCCATTGAGGATTTGGAAGACATCACCCGCACGCGCATTCAATTGGAAATTGAAGCCTTGCGGCAATCCATTCAACATGGCGACCAAGCGTGGCGCAGCAAGCTCACCGAGGTCCATGACGAACTGGACGCTTTGGGCAATCCTGGCGATACGGTTGACCGAAAGCAATGGGAATACTTGAACGCCCGCTTTCATGCGGTGTTGATCGAGTCCTATGCCTCGGCATGGACCTTGAGGTTCCTGGACATGTTGTCACGCCATGGTGAACGCTATCGGCGTTTGGCCATCAGCTTGAAATTGCCAGGACGGGACGTGCAAGCCGAGCACCGGGATATTTACAACAGTGCGGTGTCCGGCAACGATGTGCGGGCAGCGCTTGCCTTGGAAGCGCATATTCGGGCCACCACCGATGCATTGCGGCACGCCATGGCCAAAGGTGTGGATGTTTTTGGCGAATAAGCTCAGTCGCGCGGCCGGAGTGAAAACGTGATTTCGCTGGGCATGTTGCCGTTTTCATCTCTCGGCAACATGCCGGTTTTTTCAACCGCGTTCAACACCGCCTGGTCCCACGCGTCGTTGCCGCTGCTGACCTTCAATTTCTTGCCAATGATTTGTCCCGAAGGGCTGCACAACACCGCCACTTCAGCTGCTGGGTTGCCGACCACGGTTTGCAATTGCGCATCTGAAAAAGTGATGTTGGGTTTGATGCGTGCACGCAGCCTGCCCAAATAACTGGCCGAGGGACCGGCCGCTTTCAAAGCCTTGCCTGTGTCGGTGGCGCTGCCCGTGGCTTCAGCCAAACCACGCAAACGCTTGACTTCTTCGATGTGTCGTTCTTCAGCGCGTTGGGTCTCTTCGGCTTTGCGCTTGTCTTGTTCTTTGGTTTTGTCAGCCTTCTTGTCCTTGGTCTCTTTCAGTTTGGCTTCGCGCTTGGCTTTCTCCTCTTCGCGGGCCTTTTCTTCGGCATCTTTTTTCTTTTGTTTGTCGATGGCGATTTGCGGGTCGACCACGGTTTTGGTTGGCGCGACTTCTTTCACCGGTGCAGGCGGCGGTGGGGGAGGCGGTTCGGGCTTGGGATCGGGTTCGACCACTTCTTCCACCGGTTCGGGCGTGTTGCCTTTGGCGGCCACAGGTTGCGGAATCGACGACCACAGTTCGGCTTCCACGCTCAGGTCTTGTTCCTGATCACGCCAGTGGATGCCCCAGGTCAGCGCCAACATCAGGAGACCATGCACCAACAACGCCAACACCATGGCTCTGCCGCCGCCCGGAGAAGGGGGTGGGGCAAATTCCAAATGCGGTTTGAGGGTGCTGTTCACAGAGGCCTCTCAATCGGCCAAGGTGACCGACAAGCCCACGCGTTGCACACCAGCGCGTTGCAAGTGGTCCATCAGCTTCACCACATTTTCATAGGCGATTTTTTTATCGGCGCTGATCACCACGGGTGTGCTGGCGTTGCCTGCTTGCATTTGCAAGGCCACTTTGGCCACCGTGTCCATCGTGGCGTCTTGTTTGCTCGTGGTACCTGTGCCTTGGCCGGGCTTGCGTGACTTGACCACGATCTTCAATTCTTTGTTGATCTCGATGGTGATGACCTGATCGGGTGCGGCACTGGCTTTGCCCACACTGGGCACATCGATGACGCTGGGTGACAACAAGGGTGCGGTCACCATGAAGATGATGAGCAGCACCAACATGACATCGATGAACGGCACCATGTTGATGTCGCTCATGGTGCGACGGCCTCGTCGGCTGCGGGTGGATATGGTGGCCATGCTTGACTTTCAGCGACCAGCGGCCACTTGTGAGCCCACGTTGCGCTGCAAGATGTTGGAGAACTCTTCGATGAAGGTTTCCAACTTGTTGGCCACGCGGTCGATGTCGCGTGAAAAACGGTTGTAGGCCAACACCGCTGGGATGGCAGCGAACAAACCAATGGCGGTGGCCACCAAGGCTTCGGCAATGCCAGGCGCCACTTTGGCCAGCGTGACTTGTTGCAATGCGGCCAAACCGGTGAAGGCGTGCATGATGCCCCAGACAGTGCCAAACAAACCCACATAGGGCGACACCGAACCCACTGACGCCAACATGGAAAGGTTGGATTCGATCTCGTCCATCTCACGTTGCAAACTAGCCCGCATGGCGCGACGGGCGCCATCCATCAACAAGCCGCTGTCGCTGATGCGGCGTTCGCGCAGTTTTTGGTACTCCCGCATGCCGCTGGCAAAAATGCGCTCCATCGGGCCGGCCAGTTTGGCGTTTTGCGTGGCAGCGGCAAACAATTCGTTCAAACTTTTGCCCGACCAAAATTCCCGTTCAAATTCATCGTTGAGGTTTTTCACGCGCGACAGCGACAAGATCTTGCGGAAGATGGCGGCCCAACTGAACACCGAGACCAACAACAAAATGAGCACCACGGCTTGCACCACCCAACTGGCGTTGAGCAGCAATTGCACTATTGAAAAGTCGTTCATGACAGGAGCTCCAAAATCGATGAGGGAATGCGTTCGGGTTTCAAGGCATGGGCTTGCACCCAGCCAATGCGGATCGTGCCTTCGCACAACAGGGTGCGACTGTGATCAGCCTCGACGCGCCAAGCCTGCTGGGCAATCACCAAGCTGGCGCGACCTTTGTCTTGCAGTTTGGCACTCACATGCAACAAGTCGTCGAGCTGCGCAGGCCGATGGTATTTCAACTGGGTTTCACTCACCACGAACATGCCACCGGTGTCGTTTTTGAGTTGCTGCTGTTCCAGTCCTAAGTGGCGCAGCCACTCGGTGCGGGCGCGTTCGAAAAACTTCAGGTAATTGGCATAAAACACGATGCCGCCAGCATCCGTGTCTTCCCAATACACCCGCACTGGAAATTCAAAACTCATGCGGCCTCCAACAATTGACGCAAGCGTTGCGCGGCGGTGTCCAAATCTGCCAAAGAACTGGCGGTGGAAAACCGCACGTAGTCGGCCGGTGCATGCACCCCAAAATCTTTGCCGGGCGTGATAGCCACGTGCGCTTCACGCATCACATGCTCGGCAAATGCCCAGCTGTCGGCCAGTCCCAATCGAGCGCAGGCTTGGCGGCAATCGGCCCAAGCGTAGAAAGCACCATCGGGCATCACGGGCACGGTCAAACCCATGGCATTGAGTTGCGGAATGAACTGGTCGCGGCGTTGCTTGAAGGCGTCGCGGCGTTGTTCGTAAATGGCCAAGCTGTCGGGCTCGAAGCAAGCCAAGGCGGCGTGCTGCGCGATGCTGCTGGGGCAAATGAACAGGTTCTGCGCCAAGCGTTCCATCACGGGGACCAAGACCTCTGGAACCACCATCCAGCCCAAGCGCCAACCCGTCATGTTGAAGTACTTGGAAAAACTGTTGATGCTGATGATCTGGTCGTCGATGGCCAAAGCGGTTTGACCGTAGGCTGGTTCGAAGCTCAACCCCAAGTAAATTTCATCCACCATGGTGATGCCACCATGTGTGTTGACGATGTTGTGGATGCGGGCCAGTTCAGCCGCTGCCACCGAGGTGCCGGTGGGGTTGGAGGGTGAGGCCAGCAACACGCCGCGGGTCTGCGGCTGCCAGTGGGCTTGCACCTGATTGGCGGTGAGTTGAAAGCGCTGTTCAGGGCCTGCGGGCAGCAAGATGGCGCGGCCATCAGCGGCGCTCACAAAGTGGCGGTTGCAGGGGTAGCTGGGGTCGGGCATGAGCACTTCGTCACCAGCTTCCACCAGCGCCAAGCAAGCCAATTGCAAGGCCGCAGATGCACCGGCGGTGACCACGATGCGCCGAGCGGGCACCGAGACACCGAAACGGCTGCCATACCAAGCGCTGATGCGTTCACGCAGGCTGTCCAAACCGAGGGCGTTGGTGTATTGGGTGCGACCATCGCGGATGGCTTTGTCGGCAGCGGCTTGCACCAAGGGTGGGGCTGTGAAATCGGGTTCGCCGATGTTCAAAAACACCATGGGTTTGTCAGTGTCACGCGCTGCCAACGCCACAACTTGCGCGGCCTTGGCCATTTCCATCACATAAAACGGATCAATGCGCTGGGCGCGTTGGCTCACACGCATGGTGTCATTCAGCCTGGGCGGCCGGTGCGGCTTTGTTCGCTTTGGCGGCGTTGTCGGCTTGCACTTCAAGCGCCCGCAGTTGCGGAGCCACGCCATTGAGCACCGCGTTCACATACTTGTGGCCGTCGGTGCCGCCAAATTCTTTGGCCAACTCGATGCATTCGTTGATGACGACACGCCATGGAATGTCAAGGCAATGCTGCATCTCGTAGCAACCGATCCACAGCACCGCATGCTCGATGGGGGAAATTTCCGTCATCTTTCGGTCCAGCAAGGGCAGGATGAGGGCATCCAACTCGGCGGCTTGTGCGGCACAACCATGCAGCAAGGCATCGAAGTGCACCGTGTCGGCTTTGTTGAAACCGCTGAGTTCACGGGTGAAGGCATCCACGTCTTCGGCCGGATTGCGCCCCACCAAGACTTGGTAAAGCGCTTGCACGGCAAAACTGCGTGAGCGGCTGCGGGCAGCGCGGGCGCTGGCGCGGCGCATGTCGCCTGCGGGTTTGCTGCGGGGTGTGGTGGTGTCGTTCATGCCAGGCTTTGCAACAACAAGGCCATTTCCACCGCCACGCGGGCCGCGTCGCGGCCTTTGTCGGTTTGACGCGCCAGCGCTTGGGGCAGGTCCTCGACGGTCAGGATGGCGTTGGCGATGGGCACGTGGTAATCGAGCCCGACCTTGGTGACACCTGCGCCCGATTCGTTGGCCACCAATTCGAAGTGGTAGGTCTCGCCACGGATGATGCAACCCAACGCAATCAGCGCACTGAAGGGCTCGGGGTCTTCTATTTGGGCCAGTGCTTGCAAGGCCATGGGCACTTCCAAAGCCCCCGGCACATGCACCAGGCTGATGTGGTCTTCAAGCACGCCCATGGCTTTGAGCTCGGCGATGCAAGCGGTGGCCAAGGCGTTGGTGATGTCTTCGTTGAAACGTGCTTGGACGATGCCGATTTTCAGGCTGCTGCCGTCAAGCGAGATGGTGCTGGCGAGGTTGGAGATGAACATGTTTTTTTATTCTTTTGAAAGGTAGCCAGTGATTTCAAGCCCGTAGCCGGTCATGCTGGGCATGCGGCGAGGGGTGCCCAAGAGGCGCATTTTGTGAACGCCGCAGTCGCGCAAAATTTGTGCGCCCACACCGTAGCTGCGCAAGTCCATGCGGCCACGTTCGGGGCCATGCGCAGAGCGGGCCGTGCCATCAAACTGAGACAACAACTGCTCGCCGCTTTCGCCGCAGTTGAGCAGCACCACCACGCCCGCACCTTCTTGCGTGATGCGTTTCAGGCTGGAATCCAAACCCCATGAGTGCATGACGCGGTGTGGCTCGAGGGCGTCGAGGACTGACAAGGGTTCGTGCACCCGTGCCAACACTTCGGCATCCGTTTTCCAGCTGCCTTTGACCAGCGCCATGTGCACGGCACCATTGGTGATGTCTTTGTAGGCGTTGGCAGTGAATTCGCCATGGGCAGTTTGCAATGGGCGTGAACCCACTTTTTGCACCAAGGACTCGGTGCGGCTGCGGTGCGCGATCAGGTCGGCGATGGTGCCAATCTTCAAACCATGCTCGGCGGCGAACAGTTGCAAGTCGGGCAGACGGGCCATGGTGCCGTCGTCTTTCATGATTTCGCAAATCACCGAAGAGGGCGAACAGCCGGCCATGGCCGCCAGGTCGCAACCGGCTTCGGTGTGACCGGCACGCATGAGCACGCCGCCGTCCACCGCTTGCAAGGGGAACACATGGCCGGGTTGCACCAAATCGCTAGGCTGCGTCGCTCTGGCCACCGCCACCTGAATGGTTTTGGCGCGGTCAGCGGCAGAAATGCCGGTGGTCACGCCCTCGGCGGCTTCGATGGAGACGGTGAATGCGGTGCTGTAGACCGTGCCATTGCGGGCCGCCATGGGCGGGAGTTTTAAAAATTCACAGCGCTCGCGGGTGAGCGTGAGGCAAATCAGGCCACGGCCAAAACGCGCCATGAAATTGATGGCTTCTGGCGTGACATGGTCTGAGGCCAGCACCAAGTCGCCTTCGTTTTCGCGGTCTTCCTCATCCACCAAGATAACGATGCGGCCGGCTTTCATCTCGGCCACGATCTCTTCCACAGGCGAGATGGCCACAGGGTGCAGTGCGCTTGTCATTCGGGGGCTTTCAGGGGGGCAGAGGGTTGCAGGCTGAGCATGCGCTCGACGTAACGCGCCACGGTGTCAATTTCCAAATTCACGGCGCTGCCCGCTTTCAAACTGCCCAGTGCGGTGTTCTCCACCGTGTGGGGAATCAGGTTGATCGACACCACACAGCCTTGGGGTGTGTCTTCAATGCGGTTGACCGTGAGGCTCACGCCATTGACCGTGATCGAGCCCTTGTAGGCCAGGTACTTGGCCAAGGCCGGTGGGGCCAGCACTTGCAGCAGCCAGCTTTCGCCAATTTGAGCAAACTGGCTGACCGAGCCGATGCCGTCCACGTGGCCGGACACGATGTGGCCGCCCAAACGGTCATTGGGCCGCAAGGCTTTTTCCAAATTGAGGGTGGTACCGATCTTGTTCAGTTCGGCTGTCTTATCCAGAGATTCGGCAGAAATGTCGATGGAAAAGTGGTTTTGAGCGGCATCAAAAGCAATGACCGTCATGCAAGCGCCGTTCAAGGCGATGCTGTCACCCAGACCAACATCGTCCAGATAGTGCGCAGGTGTGCTGATCTCAAGGCGTTTGCCATGATCCAAAGAGCGACCCAGGTCGTGGACAGCGGCGATGCGCCCCACGCCGGTGATGATTCCGGTGAACATGCGCGTATTTTCGCAGATCAGCGGGCGGCTCTGAGCCGCACCCGCAAATCAGGCCCTAAAGTGGTGTGGTCGGTGAATTGCCAAGCATGTGTGGCGGGCAAGGCATTCAGTTCGGGCAAGGCCGCCATGCCTTGACCCGGGCCCAGCAGCATGGGGGCCAAGTACACCAGCAACTCGTCCACCAAACCGGCTTTCAACAGCGAACCATTCAGTTTGTGGCCAGCCTCGATGTGCACCTCGTTGCAGGGCAGTTGACCCAAATGCCGCACCAGCGCAGCCAAGTCCACCTTTTGGCCCTCACCGGGGAGGTGCACCAACTCTGCACCTTGGGCTTTCAAAGCGTCTTCAAGCGCGGGGTGTCGCTCGGCGTGAAAAATGACCACTTGGCGTTTTTCGTCCCACAAGCGGGCGTTCAAAGGGGTTTGCAGCCTGGAGTCCACTAGCAACAAACTGGGTTGACGCGGCGTGTCGATGCCGCGAACGTTCAGCAAGGGGTTGTCTTCCAACACCGTGCCAATGCCGGTGAGTACCGCGCAGGCTTGGGCCCGAAAACGGTGGCCATCCAGCCGTGCCGCCTCGCCGGTGATCCACTGGCTTTGGCCGTTGTGCAAAGCGGTTTGACCATCCAAGGATTGGGCGGACTTCATGCGCAGCCAAGGTGTGCCGTGTTGCATGCGTTTGAAAAAACCAATGTTGAGTTCGATGCTTGGCTCAGACAGCAAACCAACTTCTGTTTGCACGCCAGCAGCTTGCAAACGCGCCAAGCCTTGCCCGGCCACCTGCGGATTGGGGTCTTGCACACTGGTCACAACCCGTGCCACACCCGCAGCGATGAGTGCATCGCAACAAGGCCCGGTGCGTCCTTGGTGGCTGCAGGGCTCCAAGGTCACATAGGCCGTGGCACCTCGGGTGCTGTGGCCATGAGCCTGGGCGGCGCGCAGTGCCATCACTTCGGCATGGGCCTGGCCGGCGGCTTGGGTGTGGCCTTGCCCCAGCAGTTGGCCATCTTTGCCGACGATGACGCAACCCACGCGCGGGTTGGGCGAGGTGATGAACAGCGCTTGCTCGGCCAAAGCCAAGGCTTGGTGCATGTGCGCGGTGTCGGCGAAAGAGAAGGGCATGCTGGGATTATCCGTTCAGCGACTCCAACATTGCGCCGCTGTCATGCTGGCATCTTTCACATCGCGTTCACCGGTGTTGGACAGGGTCAGACTGCCGCAGGCGTCAAGGGCTTGCGTCCCGCTGGGTTTCGCGGTGATCAGAAATGTTTGGGCGCTGCTGTCCACGCTGAGTTGGTAGTTCAGGCCCGCAGGCGACAGCAGATTGGCGGGCACATCCTTGGCCGCTGGATAGGAACCTTGGCTGCTGGCCGCTCGTTCCATCCAGTGGGCCGCTTGCAGCAAGGCCAGTTTGGCCAAGCTGCGCTGGCCGCGTTGTTGCGCTTGTTGGTAGATGGGCATGGCCATGCTGGCGAGCAAACCGACGATGGCCAACACCCCCAGCAGTTCGATCAAGGTGAAACCGTTTTTCAGCATCAGTTTTGCAGTCAGCATAAAAGCTTTGTGGATCAGGGTGAAAGTTGCAGCAAACGCTTGAAACCTGCCAAGTTCATGGGGATGGTGGTTGACGCCGGGTGGCTGGGTGTGGGATGCCAGAGTGCTTGTGTGACCACGATGGCGTGGCTGCTGCTTTGCGCCCACACCGTGATGCGGTACACAAAGGGTGAACTGAGGGTGCCCAAGCGGCTGATCAAGGGCAGCACTTCCACCCAATACAACAGGGTGAGGCTGGGGTCGTCGCCATAAGCCTGGGCTAATTTCAAGCGCTTTTGCCAGGGGCTGTATCGGTTGTCGTCGTCACCCAAGGGCTGGCATATGCCATTCAGGCATGCTTGGTCACCCAAGCGGGCTTGCAAGGTTTTCCAGCCCGAGGTGTTGTGCGGAAAAAAGGCATGGGTGGCCTCAGCTTTGCCGGGCTGGTGCCGCTCGTCGCTCAGTGGGCCTTGGATGTCTTGCACCGCGGCCAACAAGGCCACATGGCTGGCCTGTTGCAAGCGCCAACGCTGCTGCGCCATCTGCCCCCAACCTTCACCCAAACTCAGGTTGCGCCATTTAGCCATCAGCAAGATGCTGCTCAACATGGCCAAAGCCAACACGGTGGGCAAGACCATGCCAATTTGTTGTTGCTGGCCAAGCTTCATGGCACAAAGTGTCGGAAGGCGGCGACACCGCGCCACGAAACGCTGGGTGAATTCAAGCCGCTGATGCAAGTGCTTGCGCTGGGAACCAGGATGCCAACCGCTTGGGCTTGCAGGCAAATTTGCACACCCCGGACCGCACTCCAAACGGTGACCTTGTCGGCCGTTCGCCATTGCAAGGCGGGGCCTGGCAATGCTTGGGCGTACAAGAAACTCATACCGTCTAGGCCTTCAACCAAGGATTGCGTCAGGCTGTCAACGGGTGCCGTGTCTTTGCAGACCAGTGTTTGCTTGCTGAAGGAGAAGTAGTCTTCAATGGTGGTCATGAAGGACGATTCATGGCCCAGGCAGTCGGCAGGCGTCAAGCTGGGTAAATGCACCAGCGACAAGCTGTTGTTGGTGCCGAAGAGTGCTTTGGACAGGTTGTCGTATTTGAATTTGCCCGTGCTGTCTGTGTCCAAACCGGGTGCACCGGCCCGCTGCACCCGCAGGCGCAGCAGTTGCAGGGCCGTGCGCAGGCGTTGTTGCACCTCAGCTTGGGTTTGCAGCTGCCGATGGCTGCTTTGCACCCAACCAAAGGCGGCGAAGGCGGCCATCAGCACCAACATGGACAGCATCAAGCCCAACAAGCTTTGCACCAAGCTGTGGCCGTGTTGACGGATCTTGCGGGGCTTCATGGCGGCCAACTGGTTTGCCAACAACGGTGCTGCTTGGGACAGTCGGGTGCGGCTGAACTTTCAGGCAAGGCATCCGCGCTGCTTTGCGGCCAGGCCAGCAGCAGGCGCACCAAGGGTGGGGCACTGGTTTGGGTTTGCACCCGCGCTTGCGCACCCGGCATGCGCAACTGCAATGCGCTGTACCACTGCGCCAAGTCGGCTTGCGCCCAGTCAGTTGCGCTGCAAGATGTGCTTTGACAGTCCATTGCGCTGGGTTTGTCGCCCAAGTCGAGTTGGTAAGCCGCCAAGC
Source organism: Comamonadaceae bacterium (assembly GCA_947448745.1). GTDB lineage: Bacteria > Pseudomonadota > Gammaproteobacteria > Burkholderiales > Burkholderiaceae_C > Limnohabitans. The sequence continues at coordinate 14,327 of CANFOQ010000016.1, read as the reverse complement.
CCTCGTTGTTGACTTGCATGCGGTGCCACAGGTCTTGGGCCATCTCCACCGTGTTTTGCAGTGCCAAGGCTTCACGCTGTGCTTGCCAAGCCTGCAGTTGTCGGCTGAACAAGCCGATCAACAACAGGTTCAACACCATCAACGCGGCCAAGGCTTCCAAAGTGGAAAAACCATGGTTTCGGTCAAACAACGCGGCGTCGGTCATGTGCAGACCTCGGCGGCGACCACCCGCAAGCGGCCGGTGTTGTTGATGCAAATGCTGCGCACCATGGTTTTCAGATTTTTGGCTTGCACCGTGACGCGCATCCCCACGGCCACCGCTTCGCCTTGGCTGTTGATGGGCAACTGGTTGTTGGCGGGGTACATCTGTACCAGCACGTCACCGGGCAAGGCGTGGTTGAGCAAGGGTGATAAATCTGCAGAAACTGGGACCACCTGCCAACCACAGCGCCAGTCGCCATTGAGCAAGGGCGTTGCTTGACAGCCGCTGAGCCGTTGCAAATTCAGGGTTTCGCCACGACGCAAAGCTTGCAGTTGGGCTTGCTGCAAATCGCCGCCCCAGGCTTGCACCACGGCTTCCACGCGCCAGCGCCACAGCCATGCCGACAAATTGGGCACAGCCCAACTGGTGCACAGGGCCAGCAAGCCCAGCACCACACTGAGTTCTGCCAGCGAGTAGCCCCGTTGCAAAACCAATGGTGGTAAAGAAAAAAGCAGCCGTTTCATGGCTGCCATCTTCAAAGCTTTCGACTGTTCAAGGGTGTGCGCTGGTTACCCGATAACTGTGCGCGGTGCACACCTGGTCATCGGCGAAATTCATCCACCAGGGTTTTGAATTCATCCACGTCTTCAAAGCTGCGGTAGACACTGGCAAAGCGCACATAAGCCACTTTGTCCAGCTTTTTGAGTTCACGCATCACGAGTTCACCAATGCGGGTGGACGACACCTCGCGCTGACCCAAGGTAAGCAACTTGTCTTCGATGCGCTCAATCGCGCTGTCCACTTGCTCGGTGCTGACCGGGCGCTTGCGCAGCGCGAGGTTCAAGGAGCCTTGCAATTTGCTGCGGTCGTATTCAATGCGGCGGCCGTCTTTTTTCACAACCGTGGGGTAGCTCACATCGGGCCGCTCGTAGGTGGTGAAGCGCTTTTCACAGTGACCGCATTGGCGACGGCGGCGCACCGAGTCGCCTTCTTCGGACATGCGGGTCTCCATCACCTGGGTCTCCGCATGGTTGCAAAAGGGACATTTCATCGGGACTTAGCCATACACCGGGAAACGGCTGGTCAGGGCATGCACCTTGGCGCGAACCGCCGCGATGTTGGCTTCGTCGTGCGGGTTGTCCAGCACGTCCGCAATCAGGTGCGCGGTGGCACGGGCTTCTTCTTCCTTGAAACCACGCGTGGTCATGGCGGGGGTGCCAATGCGCACACCGCTGGTGACCATGGGTTTTTCGGGGTCGTTCGGAATGGCGTTTTTGTTGATCGTCATGTGGGCCGCGCCCAAGGCTGCTTCAGCGGCTTTGCCGGTGATGTTTTTGGAGCGCAAATCGACCAGCATGACGTGGCTTTGGGTGCCGCCGCTGACGATGCGCAAGCCGCGTTCGGTGAGGGTTTGCGCAACCACTTGGGCATTCTTCACGACCTGTGCTTGGTAGTCTTTGAAACTGGGATCCAAGGCTTCTTTGAAGGCCACTGCTTTGGCCGCGATCACGTGCATGAGGGGGCCACCTTGCAAGCCTGGGAACACGGCGCTGTTGATGGCCTTTTCATGCTCGGCTTTCATCAGGATGATGCCGCCGCGCGGGCCGCGCAAGCTCTTGTGGGTGGTGGACGTGACCACATCGGCGTGTGGCACCGGGTTGGGGTAGACACCGGCGGCGATCAAGCCCGCATAGTGGGCCATGTCCACCATGAAGATGGCACCAATTTCTTTGGCCACTTTGGCAAAGCGGGCGAAGTCAATGTGCAAGCTGTAGGCCGAGGCGCCGGCGATGATGAGTTTGGGTTTGGTGGCGCGGGCCTTGGCTTCCATGGCGTCATAGTCGATTTCTTCTTTGGCGTTCAGACCATAGCTTTCGACCTTGAACCACTTGCCGCTCAGGTTCAAGGGCATGCCGTGGGTCAGGTGTCCACCTTCAGCCAAGCTCATGCCCATGATGGTGTCACCGGGTTGCAAAAACGCCAGAAACACCGCTTGGTTGGCGGACGCGCCGCAATGCGGTTGCACGTTGGCGGCGTCAGCGCCAAAAATTTGTTTCACGCGGTCAATGGCCAATTGCTCAGCGACATCAACGTTTTCACAACCACCGTAATAGCGTTTGCCTGGATAGCCTTCGGCGTATTTGTTGGTGAGTTGTGTGCCTTGGGCTTGCATCACTGCGGGCGATGCATAGTTCTCGCTGGCGATCAGCTCGATGTGGTGCTCTTGGCGCAGGTTTTCCGCTTGGATGGCGGCCCACAGTTCGGGGTCGGCTTGGGCGACGAGGTGGTTGCGTGAATACATGGGGTTCTCCGAAAGTAAATTTGATCAGGGCAGGGGTTGTTCTTGAGTGACGACGCGCTTACCGCTGGCGACATCGCGCAAGCGTTGTTGTTCGGCCAAGACCTTGGTCACATAACCACCGTCTTCGCCGCTGATGGCCGCACCCACGTATTGGCGCAAACCGGCTTCCAAGGAGCCATTGCGGTCAATGGCTTCACGCAACACTTGGGCGCCTACGTGTAAATTGGTCACAGGGTCGAAAGCGGCAAAGTCCCCACCGAACTCATCGTATTTGTCGGTGTGGATATTGGTGCGCACTTGCATCAGACCTTGGGCACCGACGGGGCTCTGGGCAAAGGGATTGAAGCTGGATTCCACGGCCATGACGGCCAGTAACAAGGTGGGGTCGAGTTTGAATTTGGGGCCAATGTCATAGGCTTCTGCCACCAAAGCACTCAGGGGTTCAGGCGCGACACGGTACTTGCGGCTGAGCCAAAAAGCAATGTTGGCTTGGTCTTTGGGCAGGTCATCGGGGTCGGCGGCGGTGGCGCGGTCGATGGCTTCGGTGCTGCTGCTGAAGCTGAAATCCAAGCCATGGCGGGTTTGCAGCCAATCAATCAGCTGAACTTCAGCGTTGGAGCGCAGATCAGGCTTGGTGCTGAAGATGATGGCGAAGCAAAAGACGCCCAATCCGAGCAAGGCCAAACCGCTGTGGGTGATGAGGAAAAACCCCTGTCCCACATCCAGGGCGAAGACGCGCATCCCACCCCATATGTTTTGTAAAACTTTCATACGGTTATTTTAAACCGCCCACCTCATGGCCCTGTCACAATAGCCATCTTTGCCCCTGAGTTGGGCCCACTTACTGATTTGAGACGACGTGAATACCCCTTCTTCCAGCGCACTTGATTTGGCCTCTTTAGACACCTTGACCGGCGGCGCCTTGACCGCCCCCACTTCCGGCGAACGCGCCGCTCGTTTGCGCGAATGGATGGCCACCGAGCCCAGTGCCGATTTGTTGCAACAAGTGTTCAAAGAAATGAGCAGCCGTGACAAGGGCGCGGCCAAACCCCTGCGTGAAAAACTCGACGAATTGCGTCGGCTGAAAGGCCAAGATGCCTTGGCCGAGGAATGGGCCGACAAGGCCAAGCAGTTGCTCGCCATCCCCCGTCTGAACTTGGCTGACGCCATGGCCTGGCCGCGCGACGCCGCCAAAGCCGGTGCGCCGCTGTCGCGCGAACCCTTGGCCAGCATGCGTTTGGCCCTGGCCGATCGGGTCAAGCACATTGAAGACTTGGAACACCGTGCCCAGGTGTTGCGCGAGTCTGCCGCCTTGATGGTGCAACGCATTGAAGTGCTGTCGACCAAAGCCTGGACCGAAGCGGTGGACCTGCAAACCAGTTTGTCGGCCGATTTGCAGCGCTTGCAAGCCGAATTGGCGGCGCTGAGTCAAGACCCGCATTGGGTCAGTGTGGACGCCAAATACCCCAGCAGCGTGCTGGAGAGCACACAACATATTCAGCTGGTGTGGGATGCGTTTGCAGCCGCCTTGGTGCAAACCCAAGCCGCCGCAGAAGACGCCAGCCTGCCTTTGCCTGCGGTGCCAGCTTGGGCCGACCAATTGCGAGTTTTGCGCGGCGAGGCCAGCACGGTGGTTGCACCCAAGCCCGCTGCTGATGCTGCTGTGCAAGCTGAAACCCAAAAAGCCCAGGCCGCCAGCAAAGCCGCCGCCAACGTGCAAAAACAACAAGCCGACGCAGTGCGCACTGAATTGGTGGCCAAAGCCGAAGCCTTGATGAAGCCGGTCAAGCCCGAAGGCGAAGCGGTGGTGGAAGGTCAAGACGTCACCGAATGGCAACCCGTCATCACCGGTCGCAAATTGCAAGACAGCCTGCGCCAATTGCGTGAGGCTTGGAAAAAAGCCGATCAAGGTGGGCAACCCAACCATGGCTTGTGGAAGCGTTTCGACCAAGCGTGCAACCGCGCCTATCCCTTTGTGCAGGCTTGGCTGGAAAAAGCCAAAGCCGAGTCTGCTGCGCACCGCGAACAACGCGTGGCCTTGTTGGCCGAGGTGGCTGCATGGACGCAAGAACATGCGGGCAACACCGATTGGAAAAAACAAGCGCGTGAATTGCATGCCTTCACCGAACGCTGGCGCAACAGTGGACACCTGAGTGAAAAATTGTTTGCAGAAATGCAATCGCAGTGGAAGACCGCGATGCAAGCCGCCCATGCGGCCCTTGACAAAGCACAGGCTGACAGCGTGGCGCTGCGCCGCGCCATGATTGAAGAAGCCAAACAACTCGGCGCTGCAGCCAGTTTGCGCATTGACGCCGTGAAGGCCTTGCAACAACGTTGGCAAGTCGAATCGCAAGCCGTGCCGGTGGACCGCAAGCTGGCGCAAAAATTGTGGGACACGTTTCGCCAACCGCTGGACGACGCATTCCAACGCAAAACCGCCGACCGTGGCAGCCAAGCCCAGCAACCCTTGTCGGCCCATGACCAAGCCGTGCTCGATGCCTCGCAAGCCTTGGAAAAAGCCATTGCAGCAGGTGACGCCAGCGCGATTCGCCAAGCCATGCAGCACTTGAACGATGTGTCTTTGGGACGTGCGCCTGCGGCGGCCCCAGCGCCGCAAGCACCATCGCCTGAAGAATCACCAACGCCGCAAGCAGCTGCCGCCGAAACAAGTCCAACTGAAGTTGCAGCCGACGCCACTGTTGAGGCCTCCACAGAGGACGCATCAGAAGCATCAGTTGATGTCGCTACAGAAACCCCGGTCGAAGTTGCAGCTGAACCTGCCCCAGTGGTCAAAGCCCCTGCGCCGCCGAAAAAAGTGGTGGCTGTGCGCGGCGATGACCGACCTGGTCAGAAGAAAACCGAGCCTGCACCAGCAGGGCGCTTCGGCGACAAACCAGGCGCACGGCGCAACGATGGCCCGCCCGGTCGCCGTGGCGCAGACGCTGCCGGACCTCGCCGTGGCAGCGATGCACCGCGCGGCCACGACACGTTTGAGCAACGCGGACCACGATTAGGCGACGCCGCTTTCCGCGCTCAACGCCATGCGCTTGAGCAAGCCGACAACGCCTTGCGCCGCTTGGCCATGCAAGCCCATGGTGAAACCTTGGTGCACCTGATGTCCGCCTGGGAACAGCGCCAAGCAGAGCAACTGCCGGCCGCGAAAGAATTGGGCAGTCGCGTATCTGCGGCTCAACGTCAAGCTTGGAGCCAAGCTTTGCAAGCCGCGCCACAAGGTGCTGCTGACAACGCTTTGCTGCGTTTGGAAATGGCCGCTGAAGTGCCCACACCAGCTGCCCATGTGGATGCGCGTCGTGCTTTGCAACTTCAGTTGCTGACCAAGCGCCATGACGCACCGCCTGCGCAAACTTGGGCGCAAGATGTGGCCTCGGTGTTGGCCGCACCTTTTGATGCTGAAGCTGCACGGCGTGTGCAAGCGGTGTTGAAGGTGTTGCTCAAGCGCTGAGCGTTGTAGCCTTGAAGCCAATGTTGGCGTGCCATTGCAAGGTTTGCAAGCGTGGCGGCTGCGCAGTGGCTTCCCAATCGCTCAACACCCAGCGTTCACCCTTTGGCAACACATGTCTGGCGGCTTGATGGGTGTGGCCATGCACCAGCACTTGGCAAGCATGCTGTGTCAGCCAAGCTTGGGCCAGGGTGTTGTCCACATCCACCCACGCCTGTTGCAGTGCTTTGCGGGCTTCGCTTTGCTGGCGCAAACCACGCGCCATGCTCAAACGCTCGGGCAGCGACTGCTTTAAGAAAGCGGCTTGCCAATCAGCAGAGCGCACTTGGCGGCGAAACACTTGGTAGTCCACATCGTCCACGCAAAGCGCATCGCCGTGGCTGAGCAAAATGCGTTGCTGCGCAGTGTGCAACACGCAGGGGTCTTGCAAGGGCTGCATGCCGCTGTCAGACCAAGCTTTCTCGCCCATTAAAAAATCCCGGTTACCGACCAAGCCAAAGACGGGCAGGCGTTGTGACGTGGCTTGAATGATGTGCAGGCAGTCGCGCTCGAACGCACCTTCGGGGTGGCTCAGCAAGTCATCACCCACCCACACTTCAAACAGATCACCCAAGATGAACAAAGCGTCCGCTTGGACGCTTTGCATGAAGTGACGCCAGGCTTGGAAAGTAGCGTCTTCACTGCGTTGCAAATGCACATCCGAGATGAACGCGATGTGCGACCAAGCACGCCCGTCCACCTCGCTGGCATGAACTGGCTGTGAAGGCAACGCAGCCATGGATGTGTTTACAGCAAAACGGCTTTGCTGACCACCACATCGTCTTTGGGCACATCGTCGTGGAAACCTTTGCGGCCCGTGTCTACTTTGCAAATTTGGTCAACCACGTCGGTGCCCGACACCACTTTGCCAAACACGGCATAGCCCCAACCCGAAGCGGTGGGCGCGGTGTGGTTCAAGAAGCCGTTGTCTTTCACGTTGATGAAGAACTGGGCGGTGGCGGAATGCGGATCATTGGTGCGGGCCATGGCCACGGTGTAGCAATCGTTTTTCAAACCATTGTTGGCTTCGTTGTCGATTTTGCTGTCGACCTTTTTCTCTTTCATGCCGGGGCTCATGCCGCCGCCTTGCACCATGAAGCCAGGAATGACGCGGTGAAAAATGGTGTCGTCATAGTGGCCGTTTTCCACATAATGCAAAAAGTTGGCGACGGTTTTCGGCGCCTTCTCGGCGTCGAGTTCGAGCGTGATAACGCCCAGGTCTTGGATATGGAGTTCGACTTGCGGGTTGGACATGGTTACTTCACCAAAGTTGCAGATTGAATGACCACCTGTGTTTGCGGCACATCGGTGGGGAAGGGGCCACCGTGACCGGTGGGCAGTTGTTTGATTTTGGTGATGACGTCCATGCCTGACACCACTTTGCCGAAAGCCACATAGCCCCAGCCTTGGCCTTGTGGCGCTTGGTGATCGAGGAAGTCGTTGTCTTTCACGTTGATGAAAAACTGGGCCGATGCGGAATGCGGGTTGTTGGTGCGGGCCATGGCCAGGGTGCCCATGGTGTTGCGCGGGCCGCCTTTGGCTTTGACTTCAGCGCCTTCGTGTTTGATGGGCGCTTTGGTGGGTTTTTCTTGGTACTTGGTGTCGTAACCACCACCTTGGATCATGAAGTTGTTGATGACCCGGTGAAAGATGGTGCCGTTGTAATGGCCATCGCGCACATAGCCCAAGAAATTTTCCACCGTGGCTGGCGCTTTATCAGCAGCAAGCTCGACCACGAATTCACCAGCGCTGGTGACGAATTTCACTTGGGGGTTGGCGGTCTGGGCATGTGCACCCAAGGCGCTGGAGAGGGCGAGCAGGGCGGCCAAGAAAACGCGGCGTGAAGAGGTCATGGTGGGCTCAGGGTGGTTTGTAAAACAGGTTGAAGGGCTTGCAATTTGGTGTTCAAAGCACGCGAACCGCCGCTCAAGCTTTGGGCTTTTTGGAATGACTGCTTGGCCAAATGCAGTTGCACATCGCCCAGGTTTTCATAGGCGATGGCGTAATTGGGGTTGTTCAACAGGGCGTGTTCAAAAGCGGCTTTGGCTTCTTCAAGTTTGCCCATGGACGCCAGCATGACGCCCAGGTTGTTTTGCACCTCGGGCAGCTCGGGGTAGTCTTGGGCCAATTGAATGTAGATGTCCAACGCCTCGTCCTTGCGTTGCATTTGTTGCATGAGGCGAGCCCGCCAAAAACGCATTTGCGGGTCGCGTGGCTGGTTCACCAAGTAAGCATCAATTTGCTTCAAGGCCGCAGTCCAATTGCGCTGCACCATGCTTTTTTGCACTTCATCGTGCGGTGTGCCCTTGAAGTTTTGCAGGCTGGACGTTTGGGCTTGCGCACACCATGCGGCCATCATCAAACATGCGGCCAACAGATGTGGCATCAGCGCATGTTTTTTCAAAACAAAGGGGATGGACAGTCGGGGGAGATGCAAAATAAGTCGGTCTCGATATACTGCGGGCATTGTAGTAGAGAGACCTTACGCGCCCTGTCGCGCAGTTCACGCTTAAGCTCACACCATGTCCCTTCGCATTCACAACACGCTCACGCGTGATTTGCAAGCTTTCGTGCCCCTGCAACCAGGCCATGTGCGCATGTATGTCTGCGGCATGACTGTTTATGACTTCTGCCACATCGGTCATGCACGTTCCATGGTGGCCTTTGATGTGGTGCAACGCTGGCTCAAACTGTCGGGCTACCAAGTCACCTATGTGCGCAACATCACCGACATTGACGACAAAATCATTCGCCGCGCCACCGAGAACGGCGAAACCATTCGCGCACTCACCGACCGCATGATCGCCGCGCTGCATGAAGACGCGGATGCCCTTGGTATCGAGCGCCCCAGCGCTGAACCCCGCGCCACCGACCACGTTCCCGGCATGTTGTCCATCATCTCGAGGTTGGAAGACAAAGGCTTGGCCTACCGAGTGCCCAGTGGCGACGTGAATTACGCGGTGCGCAAGTTTGTGGGCTACGGCAAGTTGTCTGGCAAGTCCCTCGATGAATTGCACGCTGGCGAACGTGTGGCTGTGCTGGATGGCAAAGAAGACCCGCTTGATTTTGTGTTGTGGAAATCGGCCAAAGCCGATGAACCCGCCGATGTGAAATGGGACAGTGCGTTTGGCACGGGCCGCCCTGGCTGGCACATTGAGTGCTCGGCCATGGCTTGTGAACTGCTGGGTGAGTCGTTTGACATCCACGGCGGTGGCGCAGACTTGCAGTTCCCGCACCATGAAAACGAAATTGCGCAAAGCGAAGGTGCCCATGGCGTGCCCATGGCCTCGTTTTGGATGCACAACGGCTTCATCAACGTGGACAACGTGAAGATGTCCAAGAGCCTGGGTAATTTTTTCACCATCCGCGATGTGTTCAAAAATTACGAACCCGAAGTGGTGCGTTTCTTTGTGGTGCGCAGCCATTACCGCAGCCCATTGAATTTCAGTGACGTGCATTTGGATGACGCCCGCGCTTCCTTGAAACGCCTCTACACCGCTTTACATGCGGTCAAGCCTGACAACGTGACCATCGAATGGACGCAAGCCCATGCGGCGCGTTTCAAAGCCGCCATGGACGAAGACTTTGGCACCCCCGAAGCCGTGGCTGTGTTGTTTGAGTTGGCCGCTGAAGTCAATCGCAGTGCGTCCACGGCCCTCAGTGGCTTGCTGAAAAGCTTGGGCGCGGTGTTGGGCTTGTTGCAGCAGGCGCCGCAAGCGTTTTTGCAAGGCAAGGCCCGCCACGCTGACACGGCAGAAGGCCCGTCTGCAACTGACGAAGCCACCGGCATTGAAGCGCTGATCGCCCAACGCGCAGAGGCCAAAGCCGCCAAAAACTTTGCTGAAGCGGACCGCATTCGCCAAGACTTGTTGGCGCAAGGCATTGTGTTGAAAGACTCGCCGCAAGGCACCCAATGGGAGCGTGCTTGATGGCCACACGTGCTTTGCCAGTCAAACGAACCAAACCCGACTATTGGGAAGAGGCCTGCAAACACCTGGCCAAAAAAGACCGGGTCATGCGACGCTTGATCCCGCAGTTTGGCGATGTGTTCCTCGAGTCGCGTGGTGACGCCTTCGTCACCTTGGCCCGCAGCATCGTGGGTCAGCAAATTTCGGTGAAGGCCGCGCAGTCGGTGTGGGACCGTTTCGCAGCCCTCAGCAAAAGCCTGACACCTGCCAATGTGCTCAAGCTGAAGGTGGACGACATGCGGGCTTCAGGTTTGTCGGCTCGCAAGGTGGAATACCTGGTGGACTTGGCCCTGCATTTCTCCAATGGCACGGTGCACACCCGACAATGGGCCGACATGGACGACGAGTCCATCATCGAAGAATTGGTGGCCATCCGTGGCATCGGTCGATGGACCGCCGAGATGTTTCTCATCTTTTATTTGTTGCGACCCAATGTGTTGCCGCTGGATGATGTGGGGCTGATCAACGGCATCAGCCACAACTATTTTTCGGGCGAGGCCGTGAGCCGCAGCGATGCCCGCGAAGTGGCCTCGGCCTGGGCCCCTTATTGCAGCGTGGCAACTTGGTATATTTGGCGCTCGCTCGACCCACAACCCGTTGCTTATTGACACGGGCCACGGCCTGGTGAACAAGGAGACCCGATTGGCGAAAAAAACTTTTCTCGACTTTGAGCAACCGATTGCCGAACTCGAAACCAAGATCGAAGAACTGCGCTACGTGCAAGTGGAGTCTGCGGTGGACATCTCAGATGAGATCGACCAACTTTCCAAAAAGAGCTTGCAACTCACCAAAGACATTTACGCTGACTTGACGCCTTGGCAAATCACCAAGATTGCCCGCCACCCCGAGCGCCCCTACACCCTGGATTACATCGGCGACATCTTCACCGACTTCGTGGAGATGCACGGTGACCGCCACTTTGCCGACGACCTGAGCATCGTGGGTGGTTTGGCCCGTTTCAATGGCAATGCCTGCATGGTGATTGGCCAGCAAAAAGGCCGCGACACCAAAGAGCGCACCGCCCGCAATTTCGGCATGACACGCCCCGAGGGATACCGCAAGGCACTGCGCTTGATGAAGACCGCTGAGAAATTCAAGTTGCCGGTGTTCACCTTTGTTGACACGCCCGGTGCGTTTCCCGGCATCGATGCCGAAGAGCGCAGCCAGTCTGAGGCGATTGGCCGCAATATTTTCGAGATGGCCCAACTGCAAGTGCCCATCATCACCACCATCATTGGCGAAGGTGGCTCGGGCGGCGCGTTGGCCATCAGCGTGGCCGACCAGTTGCTGATGTTGCAGTACTCCATTTATTCCGTCATCAGCCCCGAAGGTTGCGCCTCCATTTTGTGGAAAACCTCCGACCGCGCGTCTGATGCAGCCGAAGCGCTGGGCATCACAGCGCACCGTTTGAAAGCCTTGGGCTTGGTGGACAAGATCGTCAACGAACCCGTGGGCGGTGCCCACCGCGACACCAAACAAATGTGCGCCCAACTCAAGCGCGGTTTGAACGACGCTTGGCGACAACTCAGCGACTTGAAAGTCAAAGAGTTGCTCGAACGGCGTTATGAACGGCTGCAAAGCTATGGCCGATTCAACGACACCAAAGCCGACGCTCGTTGATGCTTTAAGACAAGCCGCCTTGCCTGCGGCCTTGTCACTAGACCATTTCCATCCCCCGTTGCCTTTCGCTGTGGCCTTGAGCGGCGGCGCAGATTCGTGTGCGCTGCTGTTGGCCTGCGTCAAGCAATGGCCCGGGCAGGTGAGGGCGGTGCATGTGCACCACGGCCTGCAAAGCGCCGCCGACCTGTTTGCAAGCCACTGCCAACAACTCTGCGATCAATTGCAAGTGCCCTTGGTGGTGCAGCATGTGAACGCCCAACACGCGCCCGGTGAAAGCCCGGAAGACGCGGCACGCTTGGCCCGCTATGCGGCTTTGTCCGAGGCCTTACAACAGCACTGGGGTGGCACAGTGCGTGACGTGGCTTTGGCCCAGCATGCGGATGACCAGGTGGAAACCATGTTGTTGGCCTTGTCGCGCGGAGCCGGTTTGCCGGGGCTGTCGGCCATGCCCGAGCGGATTGAACGTCAGGGTTTGGTGTTGCATCGGCCTTGGTTGGGCGTGCCCGGTGCGGCTTTGCGCGAATGCTTGTCAAGCTTGGGCGTGGCCTGGGTGGAAGACCCCAGCAACACCGACACCCGCTTCACCCGCAACAAAATCCGTCACCAGCTGTTGCCAGCATTGCAGGAAGCCTTTCCCGCGTTTCGCCAAACCTTTGCCCGCAGTGCACGGCATGCGGCACAAGCGCAAAGCTTGTTGCGCGAATTGGCCGAGCAAGACTTGCAGCACACCGGGCACCCGCCGCGCATCAAAGACCTGCAATCGCTCAGCCCCGCCCGTCAAGCCAATGTGTTGCGCCATTGGCTGCGGCAAAGCGGGGCCCAGGTCAGCACCAAACAACTGGACGCTTTGCTGGTGCAAATTGACGCGTGTCGAACCCGTGGCCACCAGATCGACATCAAAGTGGGCGAGGGCTTTGTGAGGCGCGATGGGCCCGTGCTCGGTTGGTACAATTTCTAGCTTTTCCAGACGCAAACCTCTACAAGATGGCTCTCATCGTTCACAAATACGGCGGCACCTCCATGGGCTCGACCGAACGCATCCAAAACGTGGCCAAGCGCGTGGCCAAATGGGCCAAAGCCGGTCACCAAATGGTGGTGGTGCCCTCCGCCATGAGCGGCGAAACCAACCGCTTGTTGGGCTTGGCCAAAGAACTGGCAGGCAACGCCCACACCGACGCCCATTTGCGCGAACTCGATGCCCTGGCCGCCACCGGCGAACAAGCGTCTTCCGCCTTGTTGGCCATCGCCTTGCAAGCCGAAGGCGTGCCCGCCGTCAGCTACGCTGGTTGGCAAGTGCCCATTCACACCAACAGCGCCTTCACCAAAGCCCGCATCGAATCGATTGACGACCAACGTGTGCGTGCCGATTTGAACGCGGGCAAAGTGGTCATCATCACCGGCTTCCAAGGCGTGGACCCCAACGGGCACATCACCACCTTGGGCCGGGGTGGCTCAGACACCTCGGCCGTGGCCGTGGCCGCCGCCATGAAAGCCGCTGAATGCTTGATTTACACCGACGTGGATGGTGTGTACACCACCGACCCGCGCGTGGTGCCCGAAGCCCGCAGGCTGCACACCGTCAGCTTTGAAGAGATGCTGGAAATGGCGTCCTTGGGCAGCAAGGTGTTGCAAATCCGTTCGGTGGAATTTGCCGGCAAGTACAAAGTGCCGCTGCGCGTGCTGTCCAGTTTCACGTCCTGGGACATCGACATCCAAGAGGAAGCCAAATCTGGCACCTTGATCACTTTTGAGGAAGACGAACAAATGGAACAAGCCATCGTATCTGGCATTGCCTTCACCCGCGACGAAGCCAAAATTTCTGTGCTGGGCGTGCCCGACAAACCCGGCATCGCCTACAAAATTTTGGGCACCGTGGCCGAGGCCAATATTGAAGTGGACATGATCATTCAAAACATCAGCAAAGGTGGTTTGACCGATTTCAGCTTCACCGTGAACCGCAACGACCATGCCCGCGCCATGGACCTGCTGAAAACCAAGGTGCTGCCCGAGCTGGGCGCACCCGAGGTGCTGGGCGACGCCAAGATTTGCAAGGTGTCCATCGTCGGCATCGGCATGCGCAGCCATGTGGGCGTGGCCAGCAAAATGTTCGCCTGCCTCAGCGACGAGGGCATCAATATCCAGATGATTTCCACCAGCGAAATCAAAACCTCGGTGGTGATTGACGAGAAGTATTTGGAGCTGGCGGTACGCGCCCTGCACAAAGCCTTTGACTTGGAGCAGAATCAGGCATAATTTGACACAGCTGGAAACGTGACCGAGTGGCCGAAGGTGCTCCCCTGCTAAGGGAGTATGGGGTGTTGAGCCTCATCAAGGGTTCGAATCCCTTCGTTTCCGCCAAACCTAGCACCCATGAGGCCTACAGGCTGATTTGGATGCGGAAAGAGCCCCTTTTTTAGGGGCTTTTTTCTTGCCTAATTTGGTAATCTGCCCACTTTCCGGCCTCCTCCCTATTTAGGGGAGTATGCATGCCGATGAAATCAACTTTGCGGTTGGCTTCGAGTTCCAATCCTTTTTCTAATTAAGTTGTAGTTTGAGGTGGTTTGTGGCTTCACAAATCCACGTTATCTCGTAAGCTCCCCCAAACGGTGAACAAGTTGAAAATAGAGACTTCCATTTCTTTGGAGATGAGGGATGAGGAAGTCGAAATTTACGGAAAGCCAAATTGTTGGGATATTGGGCGAGGGTGAATCGGGCTTGCCAGTTGCTGAGGTCTGT
>CANFOQ010000015.1 GCA_947448745.1 Comamonadaceae bacterium | reverse complement strand
CAACCAGGGTCGGCATGCCAATGCCCAAATTCACATAAGCACCGTCAAACATGTCTTGCGCCACCCGTTGCGCCAACTGGTCTTTGCTGCGTTTGAGCGTTGTCATGGGAGTCGTTCCTTCAATGGATTCATGGGGCCACCTTGAACCCGCCACCTTGGGTCGCCGAACGCGGCACTTGAACCAGGGCATTGACAAAAATACCGGGTGTCACGATGTGCTCAGGGTCTATGGCCCCCAGTTCAACGATGTCATGGACTGAAGCAACACTGCGCTTGCCGGCCATGGCCATGATGGGACCGAAATTGCGCGCTGCTTTTCTGAACGTCAAATTCCCCCATCGATCCCCAGTCTCAGCCTTGATCAGTGACAGGTCGGCGTGAAGTGGGTATTCAAGAATATAGTTTTTACCGTCGATGACACGTGTTTCTTTTTCAGAACCATCAGCATGAAAAGCCAAATCTGTTCCATAGCCTGTAGGCGTGAAGAATGCACCAATGCCTGCACCAGCAGCGCGAATGCGTTCTGCCAAATTGCCCTGAGGAACCAATTCCAATTCCAACTTTCCTGAGCGATACAACTCGTCAAAGACATGGCTGTCGGTTTGGCGTGGAAAGCTGCAAATGATTTTTTTGACTCTGCCGGCTTTGAGCAAGGCAGCCAATCCCGTATCCCCATTGCCAGCATTGTTGTTGATGACCGTTAATTCTTTGGCGCCCGTCTCTATCAAGCCGTCAACCAATTCACCAGGAATGCCGGCCGTTCCAAATCCACCCACCATGACGGTTGATCCGTCTGCTACAGCTCCAATGGCATGGGCAATCGAGTTGGCAATTTTGTTGATCATCTGAATATCCCCTCAAACTGCCAACTCAAAATCAACTTGCGCGCGCTCGGTGCGAATGTCGCGCATTTTGATTTTGATCTTTTGGTGCTCCGGATGTTGGTTGTACGTTTCCAGGTCTGCCCAGGTCGCAAAGCGCATGCTGATGGCGAAATCGAAAGCGCCATCAACCGCTAAGACATTGGCGCCAGCATGCACTTCCAACAAGCCTGGCACAAATGATTTCATGGCCTGAAAGTCCTCTACCAAGCCTTTGGCTTGGGAGGCATTTTCTTCAGCGGTGGTGGATTTGAATTTCCACATCACCATGTGCAAAACTTCACTCATGAAGCAACAAGGTTTGCCAACACAAAGTCAAAATTCAGCGTGTAAAAAGCATGGTCCAGCGTGCGACCATCGGGTGCTTTGCCTCCTTCATGGCGAACATATTGACCAAGCAATGAAGATCTGACGCCAAAGACCACATCGGTTTGCAAATAATCATCATCTTCTCTGAAGACATGGGTGATCAAGGTTTGGTAGCCCTCGGCATCAATTTTGAAATGCACATGTGCTGGTCGCCATGGATGCCGGCCGGTGCTGAGCAGCATTTGTCCAACCGGGCCGTCGGTAGGAACCGGGTAGGACACCGGTAAGACCGTTTGAAAATCCACGGCACCGTGCTCATCCGAAAACAAGATGCCTCGCGCTTGATGCCCTGTCAATTCAGAATGCTGAACGTCATACAAGCCTTCTGCATCGGCTTGCCAAATATTCACACGTGCGCCTTTGATGGGTTTTCCATTTGTGTCAATCACTTTGGCACTGACAAACAGTGGTTCACCGCTGGCACCACCAGAGATGTTATCTCCACCCCTGAATTCAGGGGGATGGTCAATGTGGAAAGGGCCGAACACCGTGGCCTCGGTTGCACCAGCAGGCTTGTCATTTTCCATGGCCACTGTCAACATGGACAGGCCCAAGGTGTCAGACAACAAGATGAATTCTTGACGCTTGTCATCGCATTTTTGGCCAGTGGCTGTCAAAAACGCAATGGCCGTCATCCATTCAGATTCACTCAGCCGCACATCACGCGCAAAATCATGCAGGTGTCTGACCAAAGAGGTCATGACCAATTTCAATCTTGGATTGTCGCAACCGTCTAGTCGATCAATGACGGCCTGGGTGATGGTGTGTTCATCAATGTTGATCATGATTTACCTTTGATTGATTCTTTCAAACGCCGCTGAGTTGGAAACAACGACCATCCCCATTGTTGCTGCGCGTATCCCCACAAACCTTGCTTGAAATAGATCGTGATGACGATGGCCAAAGAGCCCAGGCCCATCAAGTACCAACTACCGTAATCGCTGAAAAATTTATTCAGGATCCAAAAAATCAAAGCGCCAACAATGGGGCCCTCAATGCGACCAATGCCGCCAATGACCACCATGAAAATAGCAAAGGCTGTCCAATTCACGCTGAATGCAGCGTCCGGTGTGATGCGCAGATTACTCAGGTAGTACAAACCACCTGCCAATCCAGCACCAAGGCTAGCCACGACATAGACAGCAAGCTTGGTCTTTTGAACTGCAATGCCCTGAGACTCAGCAGCCACTTCATTGTCTCGGATGGCCATCAATGCCAGGCCACGTTTGCTGCGCAAAAAGATGTAAACAAGCGCAATGGAAAAAACCATGCAAGCCAGGGCCAGCCAAAAAGTGGTTTGTTCACGCATGGCTTTAGAGATACCTGCAAAGGCGGTCAAACTGGTGCCAGAACCGCCACCGACAAAAGCCAAGTTGGCAAAACTCAATCTGAAAACCTCCGCAATGACCCAGGTGCCGACGGCGAAGTAGCCGCCTTGCAGTCTGAAGGCCACGAACGAGACAGGAATGGACATGGCTGCAGTGCAAAGTGCTGCAAGCAACACAGACAAAAAGGGATTGACCCCTGAAAAATTGCTGAGCATCAGCATGACATAGCCGCCAAAACCAAAATAGGCTTGTTGGCCAATGCTCACCATGCCGCCATAGCCCGCCAACAGATTCCACATCAAAGCAAAAACCAAATAGCAAGCAATCTCGACAAACTCACGCATCCATGCGGATCGAACTTCTTCGGGTGCCCATATGGGAATGCTTGCAGCCACTGTCACCAACAGGATCGCGACCATCAACGCTGGCCGGCTGGCTGCATTGCTTCTGCTGACTTTGAGGGTTTCCATTCGATCAGCCTACTGTTTTGGGAAATAAACCTTGTGGCCTTACCAGCAATAACAGCAAGAACACGATGTGACCGAACCAAATGCCCCAACCGGGGTCAAATC
Source organism: Comamonadaceae bacterium (assembly GCA_947448745.1). Lineage (GTDB taxonomy): Bacteria > Pseudomonadota > Gammaproteobacteria > Burkholderiales > Burkholderiaceae_C > Limnohabitans. The sequence continues at coordinate 52,441 of CANFOQ010000015.1, read as the reverse complement.
GAAAACCGATTTGCTGGGTAATGCCCAACAACAAGGCCCCTGCCAAGGTTCCCCAAAAAGAGCCCATGCCACCGATGATGACGGACTCGAATGCAAACAACAGCAACATCGGGCCGTCCGATGGTGAAACAGTCGTTCTGATGCCTTGCAACACGCCAGCCATGGTGATCAGCATGAATGCAATGCCCGTCGCGTAGGCATACAAACGCTTGGCATTGAGGCCCATCAATTGGGCAATTTCCAGGTCATCGGACACAGCGCGGAATCCCCGTCCCAAGGCTGTGTGGTTGAACATCCACTGCAAACCAAACGTGGTTGTGATGGCCAACAACAAAATCAGCACAGGCAAAACGCCCAAGGTGACGCCTCCTGGCAATTGCAAGCTGGCGGTATTGAGGCCCGCTGACTCGATCGAGCGCGGATCGGCTGAAAACACTTCGAGCAACAGGTTTTGAATCACAATGGACAAGCCAAAGGTAACGACCAACGAAGGCAAGGGGTCTTTACCCAATACCTGATTGAGAACCTGACGTTGCAACACGTAGCCAAACCCAAATGCCACGATCAATAGCAATGGCGATAGCAACAAAGGAAGCCAGATGTTTTCCGGCGCCAGTAATTTCAAGCCAGCGATGACCGCAATCGCTGTGAAGGAGCCTAGCAAGATGAAGTCTCCCTGGGCCGTGTTCGTTAGCCGCATGACCCCATACATCAGAGACAAGCCCAGCGCAAAAAGACAATAAAGGCCGCCTAGTAAAGCACCTTGCAATACGGTCTGCAACAGCATGTCCATCAAGCAACGCTCCCCACAGCAGCATGCGCATCTGGCATGCCGAAATAGGCCTTGGAAATTTGCTCCTGTGTCAAGCTTGAAGACGCACCATGCAAAGACACTTGTCCTTCTTGGAAACAATACAAGCGGCTGGAGACCTCTTTGGCTTTGCTGACATCTTGCTCCACGATGACAGCTGTCATGCCTTGAGCGCAAATCAAAGGCATGGCTGCATATATTTCTTTGATGACGATCGGCGCCAACCCCAAACTCAATTCATCACACAACAACACAGCTGGGTTGCTCATGAGTGCTCGACCAATGGCCACCATCTGTTGCTGACCACCTGACAACGAGGTTGATGGCTGCAAGCGTTTTTCTTTCAGAATGGGAAACAGTGCGAAGACGCGCTGCAGGTTCCATTCCCCTTTTCGACCAGCACTCGCACCCATCAATAAATTTTCTTCGACATTCAAACTGGGAAACAAGCGTCTGCCCTCAGGCACAAGGGCGATCCCACGTTTGACGATGTCAGATGGCGCAAGACCACCAATGGCCTGCCCTTTCCACGTGATTTGCTGCGTCTGCGTCGAGACCAAACCAGTCAGGGCTTTCATGAACGTGCTTTTGCCAGCGCCATTGGCACCGATGATGGCCACCATTTCACCTTGATGGACTTCAAAATCAACACCAAACAAGGCTTGTGCGTCACCATAAAAAGCCGTCAAGGCGTGCGTCTGCAATAAAGCGGTCATGTTGCGGCGACTTCCAAACCCATGTAGACACGTTGAACTTCAGGATCAGCCATCACTTCAGCCGGTTTTCCTTGTGCCAAAAGGGTGCCGAAATTGATCACCAAAAGCCGATCGGCAATGGAGAGCAATGCATGGACTACATGTTCAATCCAAATCATGGTCACGCCACTGGCTTTGATGCGATGCAATTCTTGCAACAACTCTTCGGCTTCATAGACGGTCAAGCCTCCGGCGATTTCGTCGAGCAACAGCAATTGAGGACGTGTCGCCAAAGCGCGTGCCAGTTCCAATCGTTTGCGGTTGAGCAAGGTCAGTGAGCCTGCTGATTTGTTGGCGAATGACATCAAACCGGTCAACCCAAGCACTTGATGCGCCGTCTCCCAGGCTTCCTGTTCTGCTTGTCCACCACCAAAGCAAGCGGCAGTCACCAGGTTTTCGAAAACCGTCATGTTGCCAAAGGGTTGGGGGACTTGGTATGAACGTCCGATGCCAGCGCGGCAGCGCTGATGGGCAGGTTCTTGGGTCATGTCACGCCCACGGTAATTCACTTGCCCACTGTCGCAGGCCACATCGCCGGAAATCAGATTGAACAAGGTCGTTTTGCCAGCCCCATTGGGCCCCAGAATACCCAGCGTCTCTCCCTCTGTGACAGAGAAAGAGACGCCGTGAATCACCTGTAATGCCCCATAGGACTTGCTGACCGATTGCAGTTTGAGCAAGCCCATCAGTTTGGTCCCTTACATGGGTTTAAGGGATCCTCCGGTTGGGATGTTTTTGGCCAGTTCATTGTTGACGATCACCAGGTCATATTTGAACTTGCTGCCCTTAACCCATTGACCCAATACCAGCGGTGTTTTGCTGACATTTTTGAATGGGCCTGGACCACCCCATTTGACGTGGCCAACGATGGTGTCCATGTCGGTTGCGGCGATCGCATCACGCAGGTCAGCAGGCTTGGTGGACTTGGCACGCTTGAAGGTGTCGGCCGCGACTTCAAACAAAGCATGGGCAAAACCAACGGGCTGGGTCCACTGTTTGTTGCTGCCCTTTTCATAGGCAGCAGCCAAGTCTTTCGCACTTTGCTTGGTCAGCGAAGAGGTAAAGGGATGTGAAGGGCTCCACCACACTTCAGTGGACAGTCCAGCACCCAAGTCACCCAAGGCTTCAATACCAACGGGGAACAACAAAGCTTTGCCCAGCGTGATGGCTTTGGGGTTGAGACCTTGTTGTTTCGCCTGGGTCAGGAAAGTTTTGGCATCTGGGGGAATCATCACGCCGGTGATGATGTCCACACCTTCTTTTTTGAAGGCCGCAATTTGTGCACTGAAATCTTGCGTTCCGTTTTGGTAGCGACCAGGATCCGTGAGCGTGAAGCCCATATCGGTCAAGGGTTTAGGAAAGCCCAAAGCTTTGTCGCCCCATGCATTGCCATCGGCATCATTGGGGAACAAGCCACCCACTTTTTTATTGGTCTTGAGGCTCTTCCAACCATTGGTGAAGTTACCAATGACATCTTCCAGACCCCAGAAGAAATGGTGCGTCCAGGCAAAGCCTTTCGCTGGATCACCCTTGCGCCCAAAGAACCACGGCTGCCAAGGGCAGTTGGTGGAAATACAAGGCATTTCATTGAGCTCGCAAACATCACAAACCGGGTTGGTGGTGTCTGGTGTGCTGGTCACGACCATCAGCGTGATCTTGTCTTTCAGAATCAAGTCGCTGGCGACTTCAGCAGCGCGATTGGGATTGGATTGGCTGTCTTTGATCAAGATTTCAACCATGTACTTTTTGCCTGCAACCGTGATGCCATCTTTGAATGATTGCTTCATCTGCTCCACAGTCCATTTATCGGCCTCACCAAACAATGCCAGTGGACCCGTCAAGGGGGTGACAAATCCAATTTTGATGGTGTCTGCAGCCCACAAGGTGGTGCTGGTTGAGGCAACTGCAGCGGCTGCAGTTGTTTGAATAAATGTTCTTCGATTGAGTGTCATGCTTGTCTCCTGATTTATATGTGTGAGCCCCTGAAGAACGGTCAAATTCTTGTGTGTCAAACCGGTTCTTCAATCAAATTTAACGATCAAGGGAGATTACAAAAAGATGGCAGATTTTCATCTGCGATGCATTTGCGGTATCCCTAACTCTGCCATTCAATCCAACGTCCTTTCAGCAAAACAATACCTGGTGCGAGTCAACCAACTTGCATCATCCAACGAACAGCGGCATGCAGAATGTAGGATGACCCCTGACAGATGGGTAGTCATTAAATGAAAAGTAGATTGTTCGAGGAAGCAGAACAATAGAGCGGGTAAACCCGCAAACTACTCAGAGCTTGAACAGTTTTTCGGCATTCCCTGCATAAATCATTTGTCGCTGCGCATCCGTGATGTCCACCGTGTCCATGAATTGAACGCCTTCAGAGACACTTTCATAAGGGTAATCGGCGGCAAACATGATGCGCTCGGCTCCAAGCACTTCCATGCTGAGTTTCAAGGCGGGTGCAGACATGACGCCGCTGGTGGTGATGACAAAGTTGTCGAGGAAATAGTCGCTCGGCAAACGCTTCATCTTTTTGACGGCACCAATTTTGACTTGCAGCAAATAACGGTTGTCAATGCGCTGCAACCAGAAGGGTAAACCCTCGCCCATGTGACCCAAAATAATTTTGAGCTTGGGGAATTCGTCAAACAAACCGCACATGATCAGTCTCATGGCGTGCAAACTGGTTTCGACTGCAAAACCAAATCCCGCGAAATACAAGCCGTAATCCAAAAAAGGTTTCACCAGATCGGGACCCGGTTCTCGTGGGTGCAGATAAAGGGGCGCGTCAAGTGCCTCTGCAGCTTCAAAAATGGGCCAGAACTTTTGGTCGTCCAGGTATTCACCCATGGTGTGTGAGTTGATCAAAAACCCCTTCATGCCCAACGAAGTCATTGCGCGTTGCAGTTCTTGAACGGCACCCTGTGGGTAATGCGGGGCGACTGCCGCTAAGGCAGCCAAACGTGTGGGATGGGCTTGAACAGCCTTGGCCAAGACATCATTGGCATCTTTGGCCAAGCGCGTGGCAGTGACTGCGTCGAAGGCTTGCACGCCTGGTGAGGTGATCGATAAAACAGCCATGTCAATGCCGTCGGCATCCATTTGTTGGATGCGCCCTGCGCCTGTATCCACCAAGCGGGAATGAACCATGCGCGCACCTGGATCGTCACCCAAAATGGTGTTGCCCATCATTTGAAAACCTGGCTCTACAAATTTGCTTGCCAGCACTTTTTTCCATTCCTGTGCAATCTCTTCGGTCACAAAGGCTTCTTCCACTGCGATGCGCTTGATACCCATGTTTGTCTCCAGATTCAGTGATGGTTTGATGAAGTCATTTTGGCAAGGCTCATTCGCCCTTGAAAACAGGTTGGCGCTTTTCCAGTCGGGCACGTATGCCTTCTGTTTTGTCGTGGGTAGAAAACAAAGTTTGAAACGCGCGTCTTTCAAACCGCAAGCCGGCATCCAAGGAAGTATTCATGCTTTCCATGACAGCCTCCTTGATGAATCGGACGGACAGTGGCGGTAAGTTTTTGATGTGTTGGGCCAATGACAAAGCACGCGCTTCAACCTCGTCATCACTGACCAGTTCGCTGATCAAACCCAGGCTCTTGGCCTCTGAAGCCGAGAATGGTTCACCCGTCAACAAGATCTTCATCGCCGCAAACTTGCCCACCGCACGGGTAAGCCTTTGCGTGGCACCACCACCCGGCATGATGCCAATTTTGATTTCTGGTTGCCCAAACTTGGCACCCTCTCCCGCCACGATGATATCGGCATGCATCGCCAACTCGCAGCCCCCGCCCAATGCATGGCCTTTCACCGCTGCAATCACAGGCTTTCTGCATCCACTGATGGCACCCCACAATTTATCCATCTGACGCGACACGATTTCAGCGGGCGTGGCATCCACATACTCGTTCAAATCTGCGCCTGCACAAAAAGCACGATCGCTGCCCGCCAAGATCACCACCTTGACATGTGGGTCATCGCTGGCTTGGTCCATGGCCAAAGCAATCGATTGACGAAGCGCCAAATTCAGCGCATTGAGCACCTCTGGACGGTTTAATCGCAATAACACCACACCCTCGGCGGGATGCTCTTTCAGCAAAATAGAGTTGGTGTTCATGGGTTTACCCCTTAAAGACAGGCGTGCGTTTTTCAAAAAAAGCCGAAAGCGCCTCTGCATGATCGGCAGTTTGGTGGGCCCTGCCTTGGAATTGTCCCGCAGTGTCTAAGGCTTCATCCAAACTGCTTTGCCTGCCCTGTTGGAGCAATTGCTTGGTCCATCTCAACACCTGCGGGGGATTGGCTGCAATCCGATTGGCCAACTCAAAAGCCGTATTCATCAATTCTTCTGGGGCAACCACCGATGACACCAAGCCCATGTCCAGGGCTTGTTGCGCATGGATGGTGTCACCCGTGAAGGCCATGATGGCCGCATTGGACATACCGACTGCGCGAGGAAGCAACCAACAACCACCATCGCCTGGGATGATGCCGACTTTCACAAAACTTTCAGCAAACTTAGCAGCGCTTGAGGCAATGCGAATGTCACACATGCATGCCAAATCGTTGCCTGCGCCAATGGCAGGTCCATTGACAGCTGCAATGACAGGCACTTGAAGTTTTTGAAACGCCCGGGGGATGCGCTGAATGCCAGCACGGTAATTGGCAGCCACTTGTGCAGGGTCACCACCAAACATCCCCAACTTGTCGCGCATCTCAGCCACGTTGCCACCGGAGCAAAAAGCGGTGCCAGCCCCGGTGAGTACGACAGCCCGAATTTGCATGTCCAGGTTGATTTGTTCAAACAAGCGTTCAAAGGCGGCGAACATCTCCTCGCCGCTCAGAGCGTTGCGCGTATGCGGCCGATTCAAGGTCAAGACGGCCACATGGCCGCGCATTTCGAAAAGAATGGGTTCAGAAGTCATGTCATTGCCCTAGATACGCTCAATCGCCAATGCGATGCCTTGACCCACACCAATGCACATGGTGACCAAAGCTCTTCGGCCGCCACTACGCTCTAATTGACGAACCGCTGTGAGTGTGAGTCGAATCCCAGACATGCCCAGCGGATGACCAAATGCAATCGCACCACCATTGGGATTGATATGCGAGCCATCATCTGGCAAGCCCAATGCACGGAGCACGGCCAAGGCCTGCGCAGCAAAGGCTTCATTGAGTTCGATGACATCAAAGTCACCAATGGAAAGTTTGGTTTGAAGCAGCAACTTTTGAACTGCAGGAGTTGGTCCAAATCCCATCACACGCGGCGCCAGGCCCGCGGTTGCAAAGCCAATCACACGAGCCACAGGCTTGAGGCCAGCGCGTTGCGCTCCTGTTTCGCTGGCCAGCAACATGGCTGCAGCACCATCATTGACACCCGATGCATTGCCTGCTGTCACGCTGCCACCCGATCGGAAGGCGGGGCGTAACGCATTCAAACTAGCCAATGTGGTTTCAGCCCGAGGATGCTCGTCTTGCTCAAAGGATTGCGTTTCTCCTTTTTTTCTGCCAGGAACTGTGACAGCGAAAATTTCATCTTTCAAGATGCCCGCTTGCATGGCATGGGCAGCACGCTGTTGACTGCGAAACGCAAATGCATCCTGATCTTCCCTGGAAATACCATGCTCCTGCGCCACATTCTCAGCCGTTTCCCCCATGGCATCGATTCCATACATTCTTTGCATCTCAGGGTTCACAAAACGCCATCCAATGGTGGAGTCGTGAATTTCAGCATGTCGAGAAAAAGCACTGCTGGCCTTGGGCATGACCAAGGGGGCGCGACTCATGCTCTCCACACCTCCCGCCATGGCCAAGTCGAGTTGGCCCGTCATGATTCCCCTTGCAGCACTGGCAATGGCTTCTAAGCCCGAGCCGCACAATCGATTCACCGTGGCCGCAGCCACGCTAACCGGCAACCCAGCCAACAATGCACTCATCCTCGCCACATTTCGGTTGTCTTCGCCTGCTTGATTGACACAACCGTAATAAACCTCTTCAAGCTGAGCCCAGTCAAGCTGGGGGTGTCTTGCCATCAGGGCTTTGATCGGAAGTGCCCCTAAATCATCGGTTCGAATACCCGATAGCGCACCGCCGTAGCGACCCACTGGTGTGCGAATGCCATCACAAATGAAAGCCTGAAGCATCACAGTCCCAACACCCGCTCGGCATTACCGTGCATGATTTTTTCCATCACCTCGTCTTTATAGCCAAGCTCATGCCATTCTTTGAAAATGCGCTCATAGGGCAGACTTGGATAGTCACTGCCGAACATGATTTTGTCTTGCAGTCGACCACGTATATCGACTTTCAGGTTGCCTGGAAAGTGCTTTGGCGCCCACCCAGACATTTCCCAAAATACATTGCCTTTGTGCAGAGCAACTGCTGTGGTTTCCTCCACCCATGGCCAGCCGGGATGGGCCATGATGATATTCATCTTCGGGAAATCAGCCGCCAGATCGTCGATGTGCGAGGGGTGGGCATGGCGCACGCGTGCGCCGTTGCCGCCGGGCATGCCTGCGCCCATGCCCGTGGTGCCCACATCAATCATCACAGCGGCACCCAGTTCATTGATGACTTCAAACAGGTCGTAATGCCGTCTGTCATTCACTGCAAAGTGCTGCATGATGGGGTGAAAGTGAAAGCCTATGAAGCCCAATTCTTCAACAGCCTTTTTTGCTTGACGAATGGCCATTTCTCCTTTGGCGGGTTCGACAGCACCCCAGCATTGAATAACGCGTTTTGGATGACGCTGCCACATGGCATGCACATACTCGTTGGTGCAGGGTGGCGTGGCCACCGTGGTTTCCAAATCCAGCGCTACCAAGCAAGCATCAACGCCCGCAGTTGTGAATTCAGCAATCACATCCTCTTCACTCTTGGCCACCCAGTCGCGCTTCCAATAAGTGGCCAAAGCCTCTGGGTAGGGGCCTTGTGAATCAATCCAGGTTTGTGTTCCGGGGTAGCAGTGCAAATCGATGATGCGCATGGCTTGTCTCTTTCTTCTTTTATCTATGAATCATCAAGCTTTTTCTGCTTGGAGTTTGCTTGTGATCATTTCAACCAAGGCTTTTTTGGATACTTTGCCAAAGGTTGAGACGGGGAAATCGTTCAGCTTTTCCAGGCGCTCAGGCAGCTTGAACTTGGCAATTTCTTTGGTGAGTAAAAAGGCAATCAACTCTTTGAATTCCAGTGTCTGTCCTGCGCGCAATATCACGTAAGCGCACATTTTTTCGCCCATGTTGTCATCCGGCATGGGGACACAGGCGACGTTTTGCACAGCAGGGTGCATGAGGATCAGGTTTTCCACTTCTTCGGCACTGATTTTTTCACCGCCTCGGTTGATCAGGTCTTTCTTGCGTCCTTCCACCACGTAGTTGCCTGAGGGGTGCATGCGCATCAAGTCGCCGGAACGGTAAAAACCATCGGACGTGAATTGCTTGGCGTTGTACTCTGGCACTCCAAAGTAGCCGCGCAATGTGTAGGGACCGCGAACGGTCAACTCACCCACCTCACCCATGGCTACTTCGTTGTCCTCTTCATCCAGCAATTTCACTTCATCGTCTGGGCACACAGGTCGGCCACAGGTTTCCAACTTGACGACTTCGGGGTCGCTGGAGCGCACAAACATCAAGGTTCCCTCGGACATGCCAAAGTTTTCTTGAACAAAAACACCGGGTATCAACTGCCGCGTTTTAGCGCGCACTTCAGGTTGCATGCGCTGCCCACCACTTTGGATGATCTTCAAGCTCGACAAGTCGTGTTCTGTGACACTGGGATCATTGATCAAACGAATCAAGAGTGCGGGCACCACCTTGAGGTGTGTCACCTTGTGTTTTTGAATCAAGGCAAACATTTCTGCGGGTCGGGTGTTGTGGTGCAAAACCACCTTGGCACCTTTGAACATATAGCCTTGAATGCCAGGACAAGCCAGGGGCAGGTTGTGTGCAATAGGCAAAACCAAGAGCAAAACGGATTCGGCATCCAAATCACAGACATCGGCAGCCACTTTCGAGTTGTAGGCATAGTCATTGTTGGTGCGCGGTATCAATTTGGGAATGCCTGTGGTCCCACCAGACAATTGAAAGATGCAGGGATCCATGGGATCAATCTGAATTTGCGCCAATGCAGACATGGGCAGGGTTGCCGGCTTGTCAATCAATTCTCGAAGCGAATGCTCGCCCTCTTTCGGGTGGCCCAACACAATGCGAATCTTCATCGCTGGGTTTTCTTGTTGCACCCTGTCAATGATGGGCGAGAAGCTGAAGTCGCCCGAAGTTTCAGGGTAGACGCAGGTGGTTGCACCCGACAAATTCACGAATTGGTTTATTTCAGCAAACCGATGCGTCACCAACGCAGCAATCGGGATGCCACCAATTTTTTGCAGCGCCAAGTACAAAAGCACGAACTCGTGAACATTGGGCAAGACAGGTACCACGCGGTCTAAGGGCTTCAAGCCAATGGACAGCAGGTTCAAAGCGAGATTGGTGGTGATGCGATCGATGTCTGCATACGTGAAAACATGATCGCCATCGACCAGCAATACCCGATCGGCAAATCGTTTGTAAACCGCGTCAAACTCTTGAGCCAATGACTTGTCTTGCCAATAACCATTGGCACGATAACGTTGGACAAACTCCGAGGGAAAAGGAACAAAACCTTGCAACATGGTGCGCACTCCTTCAAGTAGAACTGGTGAAGCCACCGTCAATGACGATGATTTCACCGGTGACAAATCGATTGGACTGAATCAGATTCAACATGGTCTCGGCCACATCGTCTGCCGTGACGCAGCGTTTGAGTGGGGTCGCTTTGGCGCGTTTGCCCATCAAATCGTCGTACTTGTCGCCCAACATGCGTTCCATCCAATCGCCCTCCATCCAACCTGGTGCCACTGCATTGACACGAATGTCTGGACCCAAATTCCAAGCCAAAGTTTTGGTCAGGTTCACCACGGCCGCTTTGCTGGCGGCGTATGGCAGCGGTTGTGGGCCGGGTCGCAAACCCACGATGCTGGCGGTATTCACAATGCTGGGGTTGTGGCCCTTTTTCAGCAACGGCACAGCTGCACGCGCCACTTGGAAAGTGCCTCGCACATTCACGGCAAAGGTGCGGTCCCATTCGGCCATGTCCAGGCTTTCAAGGTCTTTGACTTTCCATGTGGCTGTGGTGCCAGCATTGCTGATCAATGCATCCAAGTGGCCGAATTGCTTTTCAATCTCAGCCATCATGGCGCGCACTGCAGCATCGTCACTGACATCACATTGCAACAACAATGTTTTGGCGCCCAAGGCATTGGCTTCATGGGCCGTGGCCTGTGCAGCTTTGGCACTGGAAGCATAGTTGATAGCCACGTCATAACCTGCTTTGGCCAAAGCCAAAACAGCACTTCTTCCAATGCCGGTTGCGCCACCGGTGACCAAGGCTTTTTTTCTATCGCTCATGTCTATTCCTTCTGATGTGATCCTGCTTGTCGTGAAATGGCCATTTAGCTCAGTATTCACGCCGCTTTGGGGGCAGTTTTCAACATCAGGGGTATAAAAAAAAGATGGCAAAATTCAATGAGTGATGCAAATTTGATATTCACCCATGAAACTCACTCAACTCAGAGATTTGGTGGCCATCGTCAAGCACGGCAGCTTGCGTTCAGCTGCACGCCATTTGGAATTGGCACAACCAGCCCTCACCCGAAGCATCCGCACCTTGGAGCGTGAACTGGGGGTCACCCTGTTTGAAAGAGAAGTTCGCGGCATGGTGCTGACGTCTGCCGGCAAACTTTTTTATGAACGCGCGGCCATGGCCATGAACCAGCTCAAACGCGCCACTGAAGAGCTGGGGCAAAGCCAAGGCGATATGCAAGGCACCGTCTCTGTTGGTCTGTCCATCATGCCGCACGTGGGCATGCTGCCTGCAGCCTTGCCCGTGTTCAGGCGCAAATTCCCCAAGATCAAACTGCACATCATCGAAGGACTTTACCCAGCCATTGAAGCGGGACTGCGCAATGGCACAGTTGACTTTTACATGGGGGCGACGCCGCAAAGTGTGGTGGCACCAGGCTTGGTGAGTGAAAAACTGTTTGAAAACACGCGCACCATTGTTTGCAGAAAAAACCATCCGCTTGGCAAGGCCAAATCCATTCGCGACTTGGCCGCAGCCCAATGGGCCACCACGTCGCTCAGTCACAATGCCTCTGACGACTTGAATACTTTGTTCGATGGCTTTGGCATGTCACCCCCCGACATCATGCTGCAGGCGCAGTCCACCATGTCCGTGATGGTGGCTTTGGCTCACACAGATTTATTGGCCATCTTGCCTGTGCAATGGAATGAATTTCCTTTGACTCGAGGCCATTTGCAAGTCATCCCTATCCAGGAATCATTGCCCGCACCGGATGTGGTGTGTATCCGCCGGGCAGACTTGCCCATGACGCCAGCGGCTGAGCATTTATACGATTTACTCAGAAGACATGGGCCCGATTAAAAACCCACGTAGCGAACAAATTTTTCATTGTCTTCACGCACGGACTTCACGGTATTGGCCACAAAATTGTCGTCTGGGTAGCCCATGGCGATGCAGATCATGATGTTTTGATCATCTGGAATTCCGGCATGCTCGCGCACCACCTTGGATTGCATGATGCCCTGCCCGTTGATGACACAGCCCAAACCACGTTCCCAAGCTGCCAGCACAATGGCATGCGACAAGGCACCTAAGTCAAATTGACTGATGGCTGCCGGCTCGAGGTACTTGTCATAGGTCAAGACCAACGAGACGGGCGCATCGAATTGGCGAAAGCCACGCATCACCCAATCGGTGCGACGCGCTTTATCGTCGCGTTCAATGCCCATGGCTTCAAACAACTGAATGGCAATGTCCACCTGGCGTCTGCGGTGAATGCCCTCGTACTCTTCTTTCATGGGGAAATCACGTTTCGGGGGAACGCCATTCATCATGTTGTCCGAGTTCCCTTGGCGGATGCGATCTAAGGGCTCGCCCGTCACCACATGCACATACCAAGGCTGGGTGTTCATGCTGGAAGGAGCCCACTTGGCCACGTCAATGATTTCCTCAATCACTTCACGTGGAACTGGTTTTGGCAAATAGCCCCGAATGCTCTTGCGCTCTTTGATGAGGGTTGAAAAGTCCATGAAAAAACCAATCGAATGAATGAGAAAATGTGGTGAATTCAGTTCAGCGCAAGAACCAATCTTTGACGAATCAACTGTTCTGCTTGCAGCATGATACGGTCTATCAGGGCTTGGCAAGTGGGGACATCATGAATCAAACCAGCCACCATCCCACAGCTCCATGCGCCGGATTCAACATCACCATCGATCATGACTTTGGGGTAAATGCCAGCGACTTGCTCAATGATGTCTTTGATGTCTAAAGCTTCACCTTTTTCTTTTTCAATGGCCTGCAATTTTTTGACGCCTTGGTTCACCATCACGCGTTCCGTGTTGTTGATCGCCCGCATGATCAAAGTCGTGTCAAGTTCGGTGGCATTGACAATGGCTTGTTTGACCTTGGCATGAACAGGCGCTTCTTGCGTGGCAATGAACCGGGTGCCCATGTTGATGCCATCGGCACCCATGGCCAAGGCGGCTACCAAGCTACGGCCATCGGCCATGCCGCCGGAAGCCAAAAAGGGAATCGTGAGTTTCTCCGCGGCCAATGGCAACAAGATGAAATTTGGCACATCGTCTTCGCCAGGGTGACCACCGCATTCAAAGCCATCCACACTGACCGCATCGCAACCTATTTGCTCAGCCTTCAATGCATGTCGAACGGATGTGCATTTGTGAATGACTTTGATGCCTGCTGATTTGAAGGTCTCCATGTAGGCTTGTGGACTTCGCCCAGCCGTTTCCACGACTTTCACCCCGCCCTCGATGATGGCTTGGATGTACTCTGGGTAAGGTGGTGAAGTGAATGCAGGCAAAAAGGTGAGATTCACACCAAAGGGTTGATCGGTCATGTCGTGGCAACGTGCAATTTCCTTGGCCAGCAACTCGGGCGTTTTTTGTGTCAAACCTGTGATGACCCCCAACCCGCCGGCATTTGAAACGGCTGCGGCAAGTTCCGCAAAGCCAACATAGTGCATACCGCCTTGCATGATGGGGTGCCGGATACCCAAGAGTTCTGTGATTCGTGTTTTCATGGATGTTCTCTTTCAATAGACATGTGGGAATGAATTCAATGGATGGCAGGTTTGGGTTCTTTCACTGCCACAAGGATGACCAACAAGCTGACCACAGACATGACCAAGGACTGCGTCAAGACCGTTTCGATGCCAATCTGTTGTGCCATCGCTCCTGCGATGGCGGGCGCAATCGCGCCGCCCATCATTTCTGCTGCCCCTACGCCTAAGCCAGTTGCAGTTCCCACCAAATGCGCAGGAGTGGTGAGATGCGTCATGGGGCCAATCGTGATGGCGATCACGCCTGCATTCATGAACGAGATCGCAAAAATGACTGAAAACATTTCCAAGCCGGCCGTATGAACCGTGGGCAGCCAGGCCACACACGCCACCGACACCAAGATGCCCAACAGCATCAATGCTTTGCGACCCAACCTGTCAGACAACGCTGGCAAGATCACGGTGCCGGTCAAACTACCCAAACCCAAGCCGATCATCATTTGGCTCATGCTTTCCAGCGACAGATGCAAATAGTCTGTGATGTAGTTGGGAAAGAAAATAGCCAATGGAATGGCACTGGTAAACATGCACACCATCACCAAGGTATGAACCCACACACTTTTGATGGGCAGGATGTCTTTGAATGAGACTTGATCTGCCGATTGAATGGCATGACCCGTTGCATGGGAATTGCGCATCACCTTGGACAAAACATAAGCCAATACCAGTCCTGGCAGCGCAATCACAGCAAACACCCAATGCCAACTGGGCAAAAAATCCAGCAAAGCGATGCCAATGACGGGGCCCAAACCCAAGCCCACAAAGGGAGCAGCCATTTGCTGAATGCCAATGTTCAATCCCATGCGGCTGGGTTTAGAGGCTTCAATGGTGGCCACGATGCTGGAGGGCACATAAGCACCTTCAGCCAACCCCATCAAACCTCGCAAGAGCAACATGCTGAACAAGCCCGTGGCCAAACCGGTGCTGGCCACCAGCAGAGAAAAAACAAGCACTGCGGGCACCAACACCCGCTTTCGCCCATAACGGTCAGACAAGGGTCCGGACATCGCAGACGCCAAGCCCCATGCCAGTGCCAAGATGCCTGATATCAAACCCAAGTCTTGGTAATTCAAGTTCAATTCTTTTTGAATCACCGGAAACAGGGGGTTGATGATGAAGCGGTCCAAGCCCACCAAACCAAAACCAATGGTCATCAAGGCCACCACCTTGAATTCGTAGGCCCGATCCCATGCTGAAGGGTTATGGGTTTGTTGCTGGTTCATGTGAAGAATTCCTTCTTGTTGACTGATGTGGAGGTGCCAAGGGATGCGATCAATTCATCTCACCCAATGACCTGAACTGAAGCATTCGTTCCGTTGATCCAGACAATGTCTGAACTGTGTGCCGCCCAGGCTTCAAACAAAACCCCATAGACCTCTTCAATCTGGTTGCGTTTGACTTTGAGCGTGGGCGTGACGAAACCGGAACCGACAGTCCATGGTGTTGCGTCCAGCACCAGGCAAGACAAGCGCTCATGTGGGTCGAGTTTTAAATTCAGGCTTAGCAATTCACGCTGAAAGTCAGCTTGCAATTGCGCTTGCTTTTGAGGATCAAGAGACTGCGTGATGACATCCGGTGTGAGTGCCAAGATGGCCAATGGTTGTGCCAGATTCGCCCCCACAACACAGCACGCTTCCACACCAGGCATCACTGTCAACAACGCCTCAATAGCCGCAGGGGCGACATATTTACCCTTGTTGGTTTTGAACAAATCCTTCACGCGTCCCGTGATCTTCAGGTTGCCCTGCGCATCCATTGAACCTTTGTCACCCGTATGCAGCCAGCCATCTGGCGTGAAGGTTTGGGCGGTGAGTTCGGGCTCTTGAAAATATCCCAGCATCAGCCCAGAAGACCTAACCTGCACTTCACTGCTGACAGGGTCGAGCCGGCATTGCACCCCATTCAACGCTTGACCTACGCTGCCGGGCATTGGATCTTTCATATCAGTCGAATGGGTGCACCCGTTTTCGGTCATGCCATACAGCTCGATGAGGT
This sequence comes from Comamonadaceae bacterium, assembly GCA_947448745.1. Lineage (GTDB taxonomy): Bacteria > Pseudomonadota > Gammaproteobacteria > Burkholderiales > Burkholderiaceae_C > Limnohabitans. The sequence continues at coordinate 36,681 of CANFOQ010000015.1, read as the reverse complement.
TCAAACCCAATGCGGCATACCATCGCATCAATTCAACCGGCATGGGTGCAGCGCCACCCGCCGCCACACGGCATTGATCCAAACCCAGGGCGGTCAAGATTTTTTTCTGAACCAGTCGATTGAGCAAAGGAATCTTGAGCAACACAGCCAGTTTTTTCGGCGGTATCTTGGCGTGCACACCTTCGCGAAATTTCAGCCACAACCTGGGGACTGAAAAGAAAAATGTTGGCCTCGCACGCTGCATGTCCTGTGCAAATGTTTCTTGTGATTCGGCAAAAAAGACGTGCATGCCCGTGGCCAACAACATGTGTTCAACCAAACCCCGTTCTGCAATATGCGACAACGGCAAATACGACAACATCCGGTCGCTCTCATTCAGAGGAATACGCTCCAACCCCTGTGCAATGATGGCCTGAAAGGTACCAAAACTGTGCATCACACCTTTGGGATGGCCTGTGGTTCCAGAGGTGTACATGACCGTGCACAAATCTTCTGCCGGACGCAAGACTTGGCCTTGTAGTGGAAATTGCAGCTTCACAATGTCTTCCCATTGCGTGCCAGCCCATTGAGGTCCCAAGGGCAAATTGATGCAAGGCAAATGCGCAGGAACACCCGTGCGCATTGCTTCCGCGTCATCAAGCTTGCCAACAAACATCAAACAAGCACCGCTGTGTTCCAAGATTTGTCGCACTGTCTTGATGGCCAAAGTGGGATACAAGGGCACGGACACATGGCCTGCCATCCAGATAGCCCAATCGGCCATGATCCAGTGCGCCGTGTTTTTGCCCCAAATCGCGATGCGACTGCCGGGCGGATAACCCAGCGACTGCAAGTAGCTCGCCATGCAGCGCACTTCCTTGGCGACTTCGGCCCAAGTGAACTGCTTGACAACACCCTGTCCAAAAGGTTGTGTGAAACACACGCGATGTGGTGCCGTTGTTTCCCAGTGGTACAGCCGTTGCAAGGCCAGCATGTCGGATGAGCTGCTCATGTGGTGTATCTCCTGTTACTCAAGTACCAGCAAGTTGTTTTGCCTCTCTATGGCACGTGGCAGACGCAAGTCCATCACCGCCTGCCCCCCTGTGCGCTCGACCCATGCGTCCATTTTTGGCTTGGCGTCCCCCGACACTGCGTTCACCGCGTCCTGTGCTTTTTGAAACAACCACAACCCATGAACAGCGCTGGCTCGTTGCACCTGAACACCTCGCCAGGCATAGCTCACCATGCCCAAAGTGGGATGCACCATGTGTTTATCGTTGGCATTAATCAAGTGACCTGCTTGCATGTGTGGATGCATCTCTAGCCATTGCTGAAAGCTTGCGATGTCGGCACCAAGCTGTGGTCCCCAGTCCTTGAATACCAAAGCCAGTACAGGCTCCAAAGTGTTGGGGATGGCGTCCTCGGGTAACCAGTCGGCGTCGTGGGTTGCATATTCGCCATCTGGGGTGTTGGGCAGTTGCATTCGCTCCACCCACCGCGCAACGTTGGGCGCTCGCTTCTTCATCAATGCGGTGGGGTAAGGGTCGCGTCCGAGGTGTGCATACATGGGGGCGATGAGACCCAAGTCGGCAATGCTCACTCGCCATCCCATCACATAGGGGTAGCTTTGAAAGTGAACATCGAGGGCTTCCAGCAATTCTTCATAAGCAGTCTCTATGGCAGGCACTGTCTCATTCGATATTCCAAGTGATGGCAAACTGGAACTGAAAAAATCCATGACCCGTTTTCCAGCGTTACGCCGTGCCTCGCGGTCTGCGCCTGCATACAGTCCACGTCCAAATTCGGTCTGCAAGAAGAGCTCCTGTTCATTGCGGTAGCTCCATCGGTAATGCATGGCAGCCTGCAACAAGCCTTCGAGACCAAAACCGTCGATCAGCCTTGCCACCACCAGTTGCACCGGTGAAGTGGGCGTCATGGACGCTACTGAAGTGGGACTGTCCAACGCGTCCAAATAGGTGACGATATCCGTGGAGTCTTGAATGAAGTGGCCCTCAGGCGTTTCAAGCACGGGAAAAGTCACCATACCGACAGCATCTCTAACGCGGGCTTTGTAGTCCGGATGAGAAGGACACTTCTCAACAAACACGAGACCCTTCTTGATCAGGCAGGACCTGGCTTTCCCCGTGTACAGCGAGTGTGGTGTACCCCAAAGGATGTAATGAGCTTTGGGCTCAACGTCGGCAGCCACGGTCATGGACGCTGAGTTGGCAAGCGGCCCATCCAAGGATGAAAGCGCCCATGGGGGTCGTACGTTGCTCTGGCTTGATCAAGACGCGCCATGTTGGCGTCCGACACAAATTTGGCAGGACGGCGGGACAGGTTTTCATCTGCGAGTTGGATGCCACGGCTCCATGGCTCCAGCGCCTTCATGTGATCGGTTGCCCAATGAACATGTTTTGATTCATCCACACCTTTGCCTAAGCCGCAATACAAGGCCAAGTAGGTGCGGTTCTCGACTGAAAACGCCATGTCGGGTCGTTGAGCGGGGCCGTTCCAGTTGAGCCAAAGCACATGGCTGGGGTGCGGTGGCTGACTGTCTGCAATGCTTCGAAGAGCTGGCAACAGCGGTTCAATGGGATCACTCATCCACATGTTGTCCGCACTCCAGCGGGTGTTGGAAAGAAACAAGGTTTTCTCGCCGGTCTTCATCATGAATTGCAAGGACATGGGCACCAATGGCAGGTGCAAGCTGGACAAATGCCGCACCGGGCTGTGGGTCATGAAGTCCACCATCTCACGTGCTTCAGACCAGCTGTCGGCCATCACGGGCGCAATGACTTCCATGCCATGTGCGTTGATCAGCAACGCTTTGGGGTTCATGACGATCTGAAATTCCACTTGCGGTGAAACCTGCGGCCCCACAGCGTCTGCCCAGTGCATGACTTGCTCTAAATGCTGAATGCGAAACACCTGTGTTTTCAAGCCAATGAATTTGGCACGCTTGTGCAGTTGCAAATGAAAGCGAACCACCACACCGAAAAAGCCTGGACCCGCACCTCTGGCCGACCAAAACAACTCGGGGTGTTCAGTAGCACTGGCATGCACCAAGGTGCCATCGGCCAACACCACATCGATGCCAATCACGTTTTGACAACCCATGCCCAGGTTGCGGCTGTTCCATCCAAAGCCGCCTTGCAACAAGAAGCCGCCCATGCCCACCGTATAGGCATGCGCAACTGGAAAGAACAAACGGTGCGGTGCCACGGCAGCGTTGAGTTCACCGGCCAACACACCCGGACCAATCACAGCGGTCATCTTGCTGGGGTCGATGTCGATGCTTTTGAGCCTGGACAAGTCCAGCATCAGTCCACCGTCACGAATGTGGTTTTGCGCCCAGCTGTGGCCGCCCGAGCACATGCCAATGTGCATGCCATCTTTGGCGGCCTGCCGCACGGCGGCCATCACTTCATACACATCATTGGCTTGCACCACGATCTCAGGCCGACGTCCCGGGTCGCGTACCGTGAAACTGGTGCCCAGTACCGCTTCTTCAAAACCAGCCTCACCTTGCCTGAATACCTGCCCCGTTGTACGACTTTGATGCATAAGGTCTCCTTGTGTTCATCACGCCTTGTCAGGGCCAAAGGTTTTGTAAATGTGCGGCAAGAGCTCGGCCAAGTGGCTCATTTCTTGGGCGCAGTGCACCAACAGTTCTGACGCTTGTGTGGGGCTCAAGGGATTGAAGTGCGCGGCAACACGACCCAACCATCGCCCCATGTTGTTGTTCATGCCGCGAGCGCACACGTTGTGGCCCCCCAGCCAAAACCGAGATCGCATCTCGCAACCCCCATCAGTGGGACGCAGATGGTGAATCAACCAGCCGGTTTCCATGGGTGTGCCTGCGATGCCGCCGCGCGCACAAATAGCCACTTCGCCTTGTTGCTTCAATCGATCTTCATCCAAGCCCATGCTGGCGGGCGAGACAAAGCGGATGGTCAGGTTCAGTAATTCATGGCCCACATACTCGACCACTTGTGAGGTGCGACCGATGTAGTGGTTTAAATCAGTGCGTCCATCGGCCCACCCCACATGAATGTGTGCGCGAGGATGCCACAGCTTGTAGCGCTGTGCTTCGCTGCCGTGCCAAGCAAACCACCAGTCCCACATGGCAGGTGTCACACCAGGCATCTGCGTCAACACAAAAACCTGTAGCGAGCCATCTGACCCCAGGCCATACCCCGTTTCCACGGGCCAATAGCCTGATGCTTGCAATTCAATGGCACGATCGACCAGTGGAAAAAGTTCATGCGCTTGGCCACCCACCAGCAAAGCGTCTTTCACATGCTCGGCCAGTGGCGCCATGTCATCCCGATAAAACGCCGCATACGGACTGCTGTCCATCTCTGTGGCGCTGTAGCCCAAGTGCATTCCGTTTGGCATCTGCATGCTGGTTGTGTCCTGTTGAAAGTTTGTTGCATTTAATTATGTCGCTTGGCATAATTAATCAACAAGCTAGGGACTTCCCTAGGACGCATCCGTTAGAGTTCGCATCTCATGACAACCCTCACAGCCAAGCGCAAACCAGGTCGCCCCGCACGCACCAACATGGATGCGAGTGCAGCCATTCGCTCAGCCGCCCTGAATGTGTTTGCACAAAAAGGCTTTGAGCGTGCCAGCATTGTGGAAATTGCGAAGGCCTCGAATGTCGCCAAACCCTTGATCCATTACCACTACGCCACCAAAGAAGTGTTGTGGCAAGCGGCCGTGAGCCAAGCGCAGCAGGCCTTGATGACAGAATTGATGGCGGTTCAAGGCTTGATGTCGAGCCTGAACCCGATGCAGTCCATCGAATTGCTGTCTAAAAAACTCATTGAATTTGCGGCCCACCATCCGCAGTTGGTACGCATCGTGGTGGATGAAACGGGCAAGGGTGGTCCCCGCTCGGAATGGTTGCTAGAACAATTTTTATTGCCCAGTTATGCCTTGTGCCAAGGGTTGATAGATCGGGTCAGCAAAGACTTGAAATTGGGCGCCCAAAAACCCAAGGCCGAGCATGTGGTGCCCACCGTTTTGGGCGTGATGAACTTTCCGTTCTTAGAGTCTGGCGTCATCCAACGTGCCTATGGCAAGGATGTTTATTCCCCCACCTACCTCCAACGCCAAGGCGAGGTGTTGCACAAAGTTTTGTTGTCGTTTTTTATCGCCCTGCCCCGCAAGGTTTGAACTTTGAAGTGGGGGGGAGTAAGCCGATGCGCTTGCCTAGAGCGCAGGTGTCTTGCCGCTTCAGTGCACGTGCATCAACTCGGTGGCCGCCGTCACCAAGGCAATCCCCGCAAACAACCACAGCACCTGCATCGCGGTAGCAGAGGCAGACAAGCGTTTTTGCAGTTGGGGTATCAGGTCGGCCAAGGCCACATACACATAACTGCTGCTGGCCACCACCAGCATGAAGGGCAACCAGGCCTCGTGCCCTTCAATCAAAAAATGACCCAGCAAACCACCCAAGACCGTGACGCCACCGGCCATGCACAGCTTGAGCAAAGCACCCCGCCCTTGGCCAAACCCCCGTTGCAACACAGCCAAGTCGCCCATGTGGTGTGGGATTTCATGGGCCAGCACCGCCACCGAAGCGGCAGCACCCAAACGGATGTCGGTCATGAATGCAGCCGCGACCAAAATGCCATCGCCAAACGCGTGCACGCTGTCGCCGGCCAACACCGCCCAACTGCCGGTGAAACCTGCGGCTGGATGTGCATGGTCATGGTGTTGATGGTCGCCATCTGCAGGATGGTCATGGTCATGGTGATGCTCATGGCCGTGGTGCCATAACTCGGCCTTGTCCAATAAAAAGAAAAACACCAAGCCCAATAGCAAGGTGGTGAACAACACATTGGGTGCAATGTCCGACTCAAAAGCTTCTGGCAACAAATGCATGAAGGCGGTGGCCAGCAAAGCGCCCGCCGCCAAGCTGAGCAAATGCTGGGTGAATCTTCCCAAGACCGCGCGGGCCAACACAGCTGCCAGCAAGACACTGCCCACACCTGCACTCAGGGTACCGGCCACGGTGCCCCAAAAGACCATGCTCATTGGTCACCAAACCTTTGCATGACGAACATGTTCATGCCACGCCTTGTTGCTTGAACCAGGCCAGCATCCGCGACCAACCATCTTTGGCTGCAGCTTCACGGTAACTGGTTCGGTAGTCGGCGTGAAATGCATGGGGCGCATCGGCATACACCTGAAACGCACTGGCTTTTGCGGCTGTGTTGCCTTGCGCCATAGCTGTTTTCATGGTGTCGATGTTCTCTTGTGGAATGCCGCTGTCCGCACCGCCATACAAACCCAGTACTGGCGCTTTCAATTTCGCGACCACATCGACGGGTTGTTGTGGATTCAGGTTCGAGGCAGGTCCGACCAATCGGCCATACCAAGCCACAGCGGCTTTGACCTTGGCTTGATGGGCGGCATACAGCCAAGTGATGCGACCGCCCCAACAAAATCCGGTGATGGCCAATTTGTCTGTGTTGCCGCCGTTTTGTGCAGCCCATGCCACGCAGGCGTCCAGGTCGCTCATGACTTGCGCATCGGGTACTTTGGAGACGACCTCGGCGATCAGCTTGCCGATTTCAGCGTAGCTTCCAGCATCGCCTTGGCGCACCATCAATTCAGGCGCGATGGCCAGGTAACCCTGATGGGCCAAACGCCGTGTGATGTCAGCAATGTGCTCGTGAACGCCGAATATTTCAGAGACCACCAAGACCACGGGCAAGTTGGTTTTGCCAGCCGGTGCGCTGCGGTAAGCCGGCATGTTGAAACCCGCCACATCAATCATGACTTCGCCATGAACCAGCCCATCACCCGAGGTTTTGACCGCGGTTTGGGCCACCACCGGCAGCGCGGAAGCGGCATAGCCCACACCCAAGGCGGTTTGCAGCCAAAGGCGCCGGTTTGGCTGGGTCCACTGATGGGCTTGGGCCAACAAGGCTTGGGCATCTGTCAACAAAGAAGCTTGCATGTGGTGGCTTGGTGAGTGGCTGGGCGGGCCATTATGCGCCGCCGCTTCGAGCCATTGTTGAAGCCAAAACGAACTTGGGCCTCTGTGGATCGTGGCAAAAAATCCACAAATGAGTACAAATTACGCAAATTTGAAGATCTATCGCCCTTAAATATATTAATTTGTTATTTAATTCTATTTAATTTATATCAAAGTATTCATTCATGAAGCTCGTTCAACGCCAAAGAAAACAGATCTGCGCCTTGTCATGGCTTTGGCGGGGCTTGTTCGCCAGCCTGCTCTGTTTGGGTGCAGCCCATGCCGGCAACCACCCCAAAACACCGGGTGTGATCATGGATCAATGCATTGCCAGCGCCGCCCAATTCCACCGGGTAGACCCTCGATTGCTCAAAGCCATCTTGATGGTGGAGAGCCGACTCAACCCCAAAGCGGTCAACTACAACACGAACGGCACCAAAGACATTGGCGTGGCCCAGGTGAACACGATCCACTTGGCGACCTTGGAAAAGCATGGCATTGGTGAAAAAGAGTTGCAAGACGGATGTGTCAACACCTATGTGGGCGCATGGTTACTCAGCAAGCAAATTGCCAAGCATGGCCTGAATTGGTTTGGCGTGGCGGCTTACCACTCAACCACCCCTGCCCAAAATGCACGCTACCAAAGTCTGGTTTATCAAGAGTTGGTGCGCAATCCATCGGTGGGCAACATCACCATCACTGTGCCCGCAGCGCTTCAGTAAAGTCAGTGCGCCTGGTCCCAGTTGGCACCCACACCCACTTCTGCCAACAAAGGCACTTTCAATTCCGCGACGCCCGCCATCAACCGTGGGATCTCGCTTTTCAACCAATCCACCTCGGCCTCGGGCACTTCGAACACCAACTCGTCATGCACTTGCATGATCATGCGGGTGCCCTTGTGCTGTGCATCCAGCACGTGTTGCACCTTGACCATGCTGAGTTTGATGAGGTCCGCGGCGGTGCCTTGCATGGGCGCATTGATGGCAGCGCGTTCTGCACCTCCCCGGCGTGGCCCGTTGGGTGAATTGATTTCGGGCAGGTAGAGGCGACGCCCAAAAACCGTTTCCACATAACCCTGCGCCTTGGCTTGGGCGCGGGTCTCGTCCATGTAGCGCTTCACGCCCGCAAAGCGTTGGAAATAACGTTCGATGTAGTTTTTGGCTGCCGTGTTGTCGATGCCCAGCGCCTTGGCCAAACCAAACGCACTCATGCCGTAAATAAGCCCGAAGTTGATCACCTTGGCATAGCGGCGCTGCTCGCTGCTGACGGTGTCGGGCGTCAGGCCAAACACCTCGGCCGCCGTGGCTTTGTGCACATCCAAGCCTTCGTGAAACGCTTTCAACAGCGCCGGGTCTTGGCTGATGTGGGCCATGATGCGCAATTCGATTTGACTGTAATCGGCGCTGGCAATCACATGACCAGGTGCGGCCACAAAAGCTTCGCGCACTTTGCGCCCCTCGGGTGTTCGGATCGGGATATTTTGCAAATTGGGGTCGTTGCTGGACAAGCGGCCAGTGACGGCCACGGCTTGTGCATAGTGGGTGTGCACACGTCCAGTGCGGGGGTTGGCAAGATGCGCCAGTTTGTCGGTGTAGGTGCCCTTGAGTTTGCTGAGCGAGCGGTGCTCCAAAATCTTGGCGGGCAAGGGGTAGTCCTCAGCGAGTTTTTCCAACACTTCTTCATCGGTGCTGCGTGCGCCCGTGGCGGTTTTCTTGATGACGGGCAAGCCCAGTTTGTCAAAGAAGATTTCGCCCAACTGCTTGGGTGAGGCCAGGTTGAAGGGTTGACCCGCAATGGCATAAGCATCTTGCTCGAGTTGCATGATGCGGTGCCCCAAGGCATGGCTTTGCGCGGCCAAGGTGGGTGCGTCGATCAACACGCCGTTGCGCTCGATGCGGTACAGCGCTTCGCTGCTTTGCATCTCCAATTGGTAAACAAAATTCAGCTTGTCATCAGCCTGCAACAAGGGCCAAAGTTTGCTGTGGACGGCCAAGGTGTAGTCGGCGTCTTCACAAGAATACTGGGCTGCGGTGGCCACGTCCACTTGGGCAATCGAAATTTGGTGTGCGCCTTTGCCGCAGAGTTCTTCATAAGACAAGCCTTTGCGGCCCAAATGACGCAGCGCCAAGCTCTCTAAGCCATGCGGTTTGTGCACTTCCAGCACATAGCTTTGCAACATGGTGTCGTGCGCCAAACCTTGCACCTCAATCCCATGGTTGGCCAACACATGGCGGTCGTATTTCACATGCTGACCCAGCTTCAATTTGCCGGGGTCTTCTAGCCAAGGCTTCAAACGCGCAAGGACTTCGTCCAAGGGCAATTGCGTGGGTGCATCGGCGGCGTTGTGGGCCAATGGGATATAGGCGGCAACGCCCGGCGCAATGCACAAGCTGATGCCCACCACCTGGGCTTGCATTTCCACCAGCGACGTGGTTTCGGTGTCCAAGGCCACCAACTCGGCAGCTTGAACTTTGGCCAGCCATGTGTCAAACGTCGCCCAGTCCAACACCGTGTCGTAATGCTGAGGATGAACAGCATCAGACAGCGGCGCATCGGCCAACTGCCCCACTTCGCTCAAACCACCGACACTGGCGGTGACGCTGCCTTGGTCTTTGGTGGACATTGAGGACACCAAGCCTTTGAAACCATGGGCTTGGTAAAAATCGATCAAGCCTTTTTCATCAGGGGCCTGCATCAACACACCCTCCAATGACGGCCAACCCGGCACATGCTCTTGCAAATCACAATCGATTTTCATGCTGACGAGTTGACGGCCCGTGGGCAACCAGTCCAACGCTTGGCGCAGGTTTTCACCGGCCACGCCTTTGATGTCGGAGGCTCGCATCAAGAGCGCATCCAGAGAACCGTATTCCAATAACCATTTGGCAGCGGTTTTCGGGCCGACCTTGGCCACACCAGGCACGTTGTCCACGGTGTCGCCCACCAAGGTTTGAAAGTCGATCATCAAATTGGGCGGCACACCAAACTCTTCAGTGACCCCGGCCACGTCCCGTTTCTTGCCATTCATGGTGTCGATGATGGTGATGCGCTCGTTCACCAGTTGGCTCAGGTCTTTGTCGCCGCTGGAAACCACCACGTTCATGCCTATGGATGCAGCGCGGTGCGCCAAGGTGGCAATCACGTCATCGGCCTCGACCCCGGGCACATCCAACAAGGGCCAACCCAACATGCGCACCAAGCGATGTATAGGCTCGATTTGGCTGCGCAAATCATCGGGCATCGGTGAACGCGTGGCTTTGTACTGAGGATAAATGGCGTCGCGGAAAGTTGGCCCCTTGGCGTCAAACACGCAAACCGCGTGTTGCGTGGGGTAGTCTCGGCGCAAACTTTGCAACATATTGACCATGCCACGGATGGCACCGGTCGCTTGGCTGTTGGGGTCGTTGCGATCGGCGCGCAAATCGGGCATGGCGTGAAACGCACGGTACAAATAGCTGGAACCGTCAACCAGCAACAGGGTGGATGTGTCTTGCATGGGAAGGATTGTGCCTACAATCTCGGCTTCCCTTGGCTCTTGCTGTTTCTCCCTCATTCCATGGCCGTTTTCACAGAAGTTTCCGAACAGCAAGCGAGCGACTTGTTGACCCAACTGTCTATTGGCGACTTGAAGTCCCTCCAAGGCATCAGCAGCGGCATTGAAAACACCAACTATTTTCTGACCACCGATCAAGGCGAGTATGTCCTCACGGTGTTCGAGCGACTCAGCCACGCACAACTGCCGTTTTATCTGTACCTCATGAAGCACTTGGCCGACCGCGGTATCGCAGTGCCCGACCCCCAGTCCAACAGCCAAGGCGATATCTTGCTGACACTGCTTGATAAACCGGCCGCTGTGGTGAACCGTTTGCAAGGCGAATCAGAAATGCAACCAGGCTTGGCCCACTGCGCCGCCATGGGCCAGACCTTGGCACACATGCATTTGGCTGCCCAAGACTTTGACAAGCAACAGCCCAATTTGCGTGGCCTGCCTTGGTGGAACGACACCGTGCCACAGATCTTGCCCTTTCTCAGCAAAGAGCAAGCCCAGCTGCTGACCCACGAACTGGCTTTTCAAAACCACATCAGCGGCTCATCCAGTTACACCGCCTTGCCGCGTGGCCCGGTGCATGCCGATGCGTTCCGAAACAACGTGATGTTTGTGGCTGAAACCCTGAGCGGGGTGTTTGATTTTTATTTCGCCGGGGTGGACAGTTGGTTGTTTGATTTGGGCGTGTGCATCAATGACTGGTGTATTGATGACAACACAGGTGTGTTGAACATGCCGCGCTTGCAAGCCATGTTGGATGCTTATCAATCGGTGCGCCCGCTCAGCGCATCAGAGCGCGAACTCTTCAACCCGATGTTGCGTGCCGCCGCTTTGCGTTTTTGGATTTCTCGTTTGTGGGATTTCCATTTGCCACGTGAAGCCAGCATGTTGCAAGCCCACGATCCGGTTCACTTCGAGCGGGTGCTGCATCAGCGCTTGCACCATCCCATTGCCCTTTGATCCCATGAAACTCCACGTCGTCCCTGCTCGCACTGGTGTTGACTGGGTCAAGCAAGGTATTCGCACCTTTTGGCGTCAGCCTTTGGCGCTCAGTGGCTTGTTCTTTTTGTTCACTGGTCTGATTTCACTCACCTCGTATTTGTCTTATCTCGGCACGGTACTGGGCTTGATGCTGTTGCCCACCATCACCTTGGGCTTGATGGCCGCAGCACGCGAAGCCGAGTTGGGTCGTTTCCCCATGCCGCGCATCATGTTTGTGGCGTTTCAGCAAGGCGCAGCCCAAAGCAAGCGCATGGTGGCCATGGGCGCTTTGTACGCGGTGCTGTTTGGTTTTGTCTTGGCGATGTCCAGCGTGTTCGATGGTGGCGACTTCGCCCGCATGTACCTGATGGGCGGCACCCTGAGCGAAGAGGTATTGCTGAACGAGCATTTTCAAACTGCAGCAGTGTTTTGCATGCTGATGTATGTGCCCTTGTCGGCCCTGTTTTGGCATGCCCCCGCCTTGGTGCATTGGCACAACCAACCCCTGGCCAAAAGTATTTTCTTCAGCACCATGGCGTGCTTGGCCAACTGGCGTGCTTTCGCCGTGTTTGGCCTGACCTGGATGGGCATCTTTTTAACCACCAGTTTGTTGTTGGGTTTGGTCAGCGTCATCACCGAAGACGGTCAGTTGTCTATGATGTTGCTGCTGCCAGCCATGATGCTGTTGGCTGCCATGTTTTTCACCTCCAGCTACCACAGCTTTCGGGCGTGTTTTGTCAGCGAGCCCGTGCTGGCCTGAGCTAGACCTGGGTGAGTTTGGCCACCGACAAGGCCAGCCACTTGACGCCGTGCCGATTGAACTTGACTTGCGCACGGGCGTCTTCGCCCACACCTTCAACCGACACCACCGTGCCTTCCCCAAACTTGGTGTGAAACACCTGCAAGCCTGAACGCACCCAAGCGTTGGGGCCGCTGGCTTGCGGTGCTGCACGCTGCGGCACTGCCGGTGGTGTGGCAGTGAAAAAACCGGCACGGTTGCTGTCGCTGTGGCCAAAGCTGCTGGGACGTGCGCCCCACTGAGCCTGCGAAGGCAAACCCAATTTTGGAGTGAGCCACTTCATGGTGTGCTCGGGCATCTCATCAAAGAAACGACTCTTGATGTTGTAGCGGGTTTGGCCGTGCAACATGCGGGTTTGTGAATGGCTCAAATACAAACGTTTGCGGGCACGTGTGATGGCCACATACATGAGACGTCGCTCTTCTTCCAAGCCTTCAAAATCGCTCATCGCGTTTTCATGCGGGAACAAACCTTCTTCCAAGCCGGTGATGAAAACGCAATCGAATTCCAATCCTTTGGCGGCGTGCACCGTCATGAGTTGCACAGCGTCTTGTCCGGCCTGGGCTTGGTTGTCCCCCGACTCCAAAGCCGCGTGCGTGAGAAAGGCCACCAGGGGGGACAAGGTTTCGCCAGTCTCAGCGTCAGGCTGAGGACCTTCGCCCTTGGCCGCTTGGGCCGCAGCGAAGTCGGCTTGACTTTGCAAGGCTTCGTCCACAGGCAAGGCCACGGCATCTTTGCCAAAGCCTTCTTGGGTGACAAAGCTTTCAGCAGCGTTGATCAGCTCTTGCAAGTTCTCGACACGGTCGGCACCTTCGCGTTCAGCTTGATAGTGTTCAATCAGCTTGCTGTGGTCCAACACCATCTCGATGATTTGCCGCAAGGTTTGGCCTTGGGTTTGCTCACGCAACACGTCGAGCTTGGCGACAAAGGCAGACAAATTGACGCCTGCCTTGCCCGAGATGGTGCTGACCGCGTCATGCAAAGCACAGCCACTGGCACGCGCGGCGTCTTGCAATTGCTCGATGCTTCGTGCGCCAATGCCACGTGGTGGGAAATTGACCACCCGCATGAAACTGGTGTCGTCACGCGGGTTTTCCAACAAACGCAAATACGCCAGGGCGTGTTTGATTTCTGCGCGTTCAAAAAAGCGCAAACCGCCGTACACACGGTAAGGCATGGCGGCATTGAACAAGGCGGTTTCAATCACCCGGCTTTGGGCGTTGCTGCGGTAAAGCACCGCCACTTCACTGCGGGTTGCCACGCCCTTGTGGCCATCACCATCACGGCCATCGCGCAAAAGTTGTTTGATTTCTTCCACCATCCAATTGGCTTCAGCCAAATCACCCGTGGATTCCATCACCCGCACCGGCTCACCCGCGCCCTGCGTGGTGTGCAAGTTTTTGCCCAAGCGGGTTTTGTTGTGCTTGATGAGTTCGTTGGCGGTGTCCAGGATATGGCTGTGGCTGCGGTAGTTTTGTTCAAGTTTGATTTGGTGCTTGACCTCGAACTCGCGCACAAAGTCGGCCATGTTGCCCACCCGCGCACCGCGAAAAGCGTAAATGCTTTGGTCATCGTCACCCACCGCCAAGACGGCGCTGTGCGTGCCGCACAGCATCTTGATCCAAGCGTATTGCAAGCGGTTGGTGTCTTGAAACTCGTCAATCAAGATGTGGGCAAAGCGTTGCTGGTAATGCTCGCGCAGCGGCTCGTTATCACGCAGCAATTCATAGCTGCGCAGCATCAGCTCGCCAAAATCCACCACGCCTTCGCGCTGGCACTGATCTTCATAGAGTTGGTAGATCTCCACCTTTTGGCGCGTTTCAGGGTCGCGCACTTGGACGTCTTTGGGTCGTTGACCGTCTTCCTTGCAGCCTGCAATGAACCATTGCAATTGCTTGGGTGGAAAACGTTCGTCATCAATGTTGTGTTGTTTGACCAGTCGCTTGATGGCCGAGAGTTGGTCTTGCGTGTCCAAAATTTGAAAGGCTTGGGGCAGGTTGGCCAGCTTCCAATGCGCCCGCAAAAAACGGTTGCAGAGGCCATGAAAAGTGCCAATCCACATGCCGCGCACATTCACGGGCAACATGGCGCCCAAGCGGGTCAGCATCTCTTTGGCGGCCTTGTTGGTGAAGGTGACCGCCATCAAGCCTCCAGGGGCCACTTGGCGGGTTTGCAACAACCACGCAATGCGGGTAGTCAACACCCGTGTTTTGCCCGAACCGGCGCCAGCCAGGATGAGTGCATGTTCGGGCGGCAAGGTGACCGCAGCAAGTTGCTCTTCGTTCAAACCCTGCAGCAAAGGACTGTGCAGAGAAGGTGTGTCGGAGGCGTGGGCAGGGTGAGAAGAAAGCATGCGGCGATTGTAGGCAGCCCCGTTTTGATTCTGCGTAGAATCGGGCACCGAGCCCAAGAATCTTGCTGCTCGGTTAGTGACAACGCTCAACCGACCAAGCCCCAAGCGCTCAATCCTTAATTTTTTGGAGCTTGGAAAATGGAAATATTCGATTACGACAATATCCTGTTGTTGCCCCGCAAATGCCGCGTAGAAAGCCGTTCTGAGTGTGATGCTTCAGTCACCTTGGGCGCCCACACTTTCCGCTTGCCCGTGGTACCGGCCAACATGAAAACCGTGGTGGATGAACACATCTGCTTGTGGATGGCACAGCACCATTACTTTTATGTGATGCACCGCTTCGATTTGGACAATGTGCAATTTGTCAAGCACATGCACAGCAAGGGCGTGTATGCGTCCATCTCTTTGGGCGTGAAAGCGCCGGACCGCGCCACGGTGGACACCTTTGCTGCAGCAGGTTTGACGCCCGAATACATCACCATCGACATCGCCCACGGCCACGCCGACAGCGTGCGGGACATGATTGGCTATATCAAGTCCAAGTTGCCCAACAGCTTTGTCATCGCTGGCAACGTGGCCACGCCCGAAGCGGTGATTGATTTGGAAAACTGGGGCGCAGACGCCACCAAAGTGGGCGTGGGCCCAGGCAAGGTGTGCATCACCAAACTCAAAACCGGTTTTGGCACTGGCGGCTGGCAACTCTCAGCCCTCAAGTGGTGCGCCCGAGTGGCGACCAAGCCCATCATTGCTGACGGTGGCATCCGCAGCCACGGTGACATTGCCAAGAGCATCCGCTTCGGCGCGAGCATGGTGATGATTGGCTCCTTGTTTGCAGGCCACGAAGAGTCGCCTGGCAAAACCGTTGAAGTCAACGGAGAGATGTTCAAGGAGTATTACGGCTCAGCCTCGGACTTCAACAAGGGCGAGTACAAGCACGTGGAAGGCAAACGCATCCTCGAGCCCATCAAGGGCAAACTGGCCAACACCCTGATTGAAATGGAGCAAGATGTGCAAAGTTCCATCTCTTACGCCGGAGGCACCAAACTCATGGATGTGCGCAAAGTCAACTACGTCATCCTGGGCGGCGACAATGCTGGCGAACACCTGCTGATGTAAAAAACAATGACCACACTCAAAGCCCCTGAACTGCTGTTGCCTGCTGGCTCGCTCGACAAGATGCGTGCCGCCTACGACTTTGGCGCCGACGCCATTTATGCGGGGCAACCGCGTTACAGCTTGCGTGCCCGCAACAACGAATTCAAGTTGGAGCAAATCGGCATCGGCATTGCCGAAGCGCACCAAAGGGGCAAAAAGTTCTTTGTCACCAGCAACTTGCTGCCGCACAACGACAAGGTGCGCACCTACATGCGCGACATCGAGCCCGTCATCGCCATGAAACCCGATGGCTTGATCATGGCCGACCCGGGTTTGATCATGATGGTGCGTGAGAAATGGCCTGAAGTGCCCATCCACTTGTCGGTGCAAGCCAACACGGTGAACTGGGCAGCCGTGAAGTTTTGGCAACACGTGGGCGTGACCCGCATCATCTTGTCGCGCGAACTCAGCCTGGATGAAATTGAAAAAATCCGCCAAGAATGCCCCGACATGGAACTCGAAGTGTTTGTGCACGGCGCTTTGTGCATCGCGTATTCGGGGCGTTGTTTGTTGTCGGGTTACTTCAACCGCCGCGACCCCAACCAAGGCACCTGCACCAACGCCTGCCGCTGGAGCTATGGCACCCAAGCCAGCGCCACCGACCCCAACACGGGTGAAGCCATGGCGGTGCCCATGGACACCGATTTCGATTTCGCCAAGTCGCAGCAAGAAGCCGAGCAAACCTTTTCGGCGTGTGGCGATGGCCAACGCCACCCCGAAGCCGACAAGATTTACCTGCTGGAAGAAAAAGGCCGCCCTGGTCAACTCATGCCCATCATGGAAGACGAGCACGGCACCTACATCATGAACAGCAAAGACTTGCGGGCTGTTGAGTATGTGGACCGACTCACCAAAATCGGCGTGGATTCGCTCAAGGTGGAAGGCCGCACCAAGAGTTTGTATTACGTGAGCCGCACCGCGCAGGTGTATCGCCGCGCGATTGACGACGCTGTGGCTGGCCGCCCATTCAACCCCGAGCTGATTTCTGAATTGGATGGCCTGGCCAACCGCGGCTACACAGCGGGTTTGATGGATCGCCGCCCTGCCAATGACTATCAAAACTACGAAACAGGTCATTCGGTGGGCCACCGCAGCCAGTTTGTCGGCGAAGTGCGCGGCGTGGCCAATGGCTGGGCTGAAATTGAAACAAAAAATAAATTTTCAGTGGGCGACCGCATCGAGATCATCCACCCCAGCGGCAACCGCATCGTCACCCTCGACCAAATGAAAGACAAAAACGGCACTGCCATTGATGTGGCTGCAGGCAGTCCCACGCACGTTTGGATTCCGATGGACGGGCCAGCCGACGGCGGCTTGTTGGCGCGTCTTTTGTAAACACACCCACACCTCAGGGAGCCCCACATGTCTGACAACACCACCGCTACCCTGATTCGCAATGGGCGCGTCATCACCGCCACCGACGACTACGTGGCCGATGTGCTGCTGAAAGACGGCATCGTGCACACCATCGGTCAGCACCTCGAAGTGGGTGAGGATGTGCAGGTGGTGGACGCCACCGGCTTGTATGTGTTGCCCGGCGGCGTTGACACCCATGTGCACATGGAGAACGTGGTCGGCCCCACGATGACCTGCGACACCTTCGCCAGTGGCACCAAGGCTGCGGCGTTTGGCGGCACCACCACCGTGGTGGACTTCGCTTTGCAAACCGCCGAAGACTCACCTTTGGGGGCGATCGCCCGGGCCCAGCGCAGCGCTGAATCGCAGGTGAACATCGACTACGGATTGCACGTCATCGTCACGCGCGTGGACGAACAGGTGTTGAAAGATGTGCGCTACGCCATGCACCACGAAGGCGTGAGCAGTTTCAAAATGTTCATGGCCTACCCCGGCGTGATGATGGCCGACGACGCCGCTATTTTTCGCATGTTGCGGCAAGTGGGCGCAGACGGCGGCATGTTGGCGCTGCACGCGGAAAACGGCACGGTGATTGACCTGCTCATCAAAGAGGCTTTGGCCGCAGGCAACACCTCACCGCGCTACCACGAGATGACACGCCCCTCCATCATGGAAGGCGAAGCCACACACCGCGGCATCCGTTTGGCCGAGTTGGCCGAAGCGCCCATCTACTTTGTGCACGTGTCTAGCAACAATGCCTTGAAACACATCGTGCAAGCCCGTGCTGAGGGCATTCCGGTGTTTGCCGAAACCTGTCCGCACTATTTGTTGTTCGACAAGTCGGTGTACAGCTCGGACGACTTTGAAATTGCCAAGTACGTGATGACGCCGCCGCTGCGCACCAACGACGACCAAAAGCATTTGTGGCGTGCCCTGCGCTATGACGACTTGCAGGTGATTGCCACCGACCATTGCCCTTTTTGCATGAAAGAAGGCCACTTGGGCTATCAAAAGCAAAAGCAAATGGGCAAAGACGATTTCTCCATGATCCCCAACGGCGCACCCGGCATTGAAACCCGCTTGGTGAGCTTGTTCGACATTGGCGTCATGAAGGGCAAGTTTTCGCTCAACCGCTTTGTGGAACTCA
Organism: Comamonadaceae bacterium; assembly: GCA_947448745.1. Lineage (GTDB taxonomy): Bacteria > Pseudomonadota > Gammaproteobacteria > Burkholderiales > Burkholderiaceae_C > Limnohabitans. The sequence continues at coordinate 18,370 of CANFOQ010000015.1, read as the reverse complement.
CCGCCACTTCACCGGCCAAGTTGTTTGGCTTGTTTCCGAAAAAAGGAACCATCGCCGTGGGCAGCGACGCCGATGTGGTCTTGTTCAACCCCGGCGTCACCCAAACCATCCGCGCCCAAGACCTGCACAGCAACGTGGACTACACGCTGCTCGAGGGCCGCACCCTGCAAGGCCGCGTGGAGAAAGTGTTTTTGCGTGGGCACCTGATTGTGGACGGCCAAGCATGGAAAGGCCGTGAGGGCCTGGGGCGCTTTGTGCCACGCGGTCAGGTGCAAGCGTTTTGATGAGCGCGTCTGACATTGAAGTTCTGTTGGCAGGTCAGCCGCTTGCGGTGGAGCCACTCACCGCAGAGGCGTTCAAGCCTTTTGGTGATGTGATTGAAGCCACCCCGAGCGCTCAACATTTCACGATCAACCAAGGTTTTGCAGAACGCTTCGACCGACTGACACTGGTTGATGTGGCGCAAGATGGCGGCCAAGCGGCTGTCAGTATTTTCAGAGCCAGAGCGCGACCCCAACCGCTGCAATTGACGATGCTGGAGAAACACCCGCTGGGCTCGCAAGCCTTCATGCCCTTGTCTGGGCAGCCGTATCTGGTGGTGGTGGCTTTGGGTGGAGACCAACCCGACTTGAAGAGCCTCAGGTGTTTTGATGCCAGTGGTCAACAAGGCGTGAACTACGCCAAAGGCACGTGGCACCACCCTTTGTTGGCGCTGCACGACAGCGATTTTTGGGTGGTGGATCGCACGGGGCCTCAGGGCGAGGAGAACTGCATCACGTTTGAAGTGTGAACAGATCACCCCCCAATTCAGGCCTGGCTGTTAACATACATCACTCATATACATCAACTGGAGATTCGCTCATGGCACTCCCCTCAGATTTATCAAGAACTCAAATCTATTTAACAGCTCAACAGCAGATGCAGTTGGTTGAATTAGCCAAACAACAAGGCTGCAGCAGCAGTGCCTTGATACGCTCTGCCATTGATGATTTTTTGAAGATTCACCAACCCGTGAGCAGAATGGCCAAACGCATGCAATCTGCAGGCCAGTGGGATGCCAAGCTCGCTAGACCCACCTTGAAACAACTGCGCTCTGAGGAGCGGACTCTTTGAGCAACGCCCGCATACCGATGGTTGACACTGATGTGTGGATCGACTTTCTGCGTGGCACAAAACAAGCCTTGACCTTTGTCGATCAATTGCCCCACCGTGTTGCCATCAGCAGCATCAGCATTGGCGAGTTGTACGCGGGTGTTCGAGATGGCGTTGAAAGCGATGCTTTGTCCAATTTGCTTGACACCCTGGATGTGCTGGAACTCAACCGAGACATCGCTCAATCCGGCGGGTTGATCAGACGAGATTTCAGCAAATCACATGGCGTGGGACTGAACGACGCGCTGATTGCCGCCACGGCGGCGCATTGCAATGCTTGTCTTTACACCCTGAACTTGAAGCACTACCCCAGCCTTGGCGCAAAACAAGTGCTCAAGGCCTACCGAAAAAGTTAAACACTGACTTTCCAGATTCATTCCCCACCCTGCAACACCGGCAATCCCTTGACCTTTGAAAAATCCCGGTCGTGCGTGACCAGCGCCGCAGCGCCCAGGTCAAGGGCCGAGGCCAGTTGCACCGCGTCAGGGAGCTTCAGGCGGTATTGAATGCGCAACTGCGCAGCCAGACTGACAATGGTGGCTGACAGAGGCAGCACTTGGTATTTATTCAAGGCGTTTTCATAGCGCTTGGCCAGCGCTGTTTGCTTGTGCTTCAAAGGTCCGGTCAACACCTCGGCCAAGGTGATGGTGGTGAGCGCCAGCTGAACCTGGCCGCGCTCGGCGGCTTCAAACAGGCCCAAAAAAAGTGGCGCGAACTGGGGGTGGTCTTCCAGCAGGTAAATCCAAGGTGCGGTGTCTACCAACACCAAGGCACCGGGACTTAAACCTCCCCACAAGGTGGCAGGTATTGCCGTGACCATGCATCACCACTCTTGGCGCAACTGCGCCACGGCTTTGGCCGCACCTTGAGGCCACAGACCATGCCCCGTGCCACGCAGCGCCAAGATGCCGCCTTCGGCCACCTTCTGCCCCTGCGCTGATTGCCAATCTGCCACCGGCACCACCACCGCCATGGGCTTGCCGTGGCGGGTGATGACACTGCTGTAGCCCGCTTGGGCCTCGGCGGCGATGAGCGGCAACTGCGCCCTGGCCTGCTCTAAACCATACGACTTGCGTTTGCTCATGAATCCCCCTTTATTCCGTACAGACTGTACAGAATAAAAAAGGGACTTGTCAAGGCAACCGTTGCGTCAGGCTGTCACGCCTTTGGCTGTTTCCACGTACTCGTCAATCTGGTTGAAGTTCAAGTACTTGTAGATCGCCGCGCCATCCTGGTTCACGATGCCCATGGCTTGGTGGTATTCGGCCACTGTGGGGATGTGACCCAGCTTGGATGCAATCGCCGCCAATTCAGCCGAGGCCAAAAACACGTTGGTGTTTTTGCCCAAACGGTTGGGGAAGTTGCGCGTGGATGTCGACACCACGGTCGCGCCTTCGCGCACCTGCGCTTGGTTGCCCATGCACAAACTGCAACCGGGCATTTCGGTGCGTGCACCCGCTGTGCCAAAGGCGGCGTAATGGCCTTCCTTGATGAGCTCGCTCTCGTCCATTTTGGTAGGCGGGGCCACCCACAACTTGACGGGAATATCGCGCTGGCCGCCCAACAATTTGGCGGCGGCACGGAAGTGCCCGATGTTGGTCATGCAAGAACCAATGAAGGCTTCATCGATCTTGGTGCCAGCGACATCGGACAAGAACTTGGCGTCATCTGGATCGTTCGGGCAGCACAGAATGGGTTCTTTGATCTCGTTCATGTCGATCTCAATCACATGCGCGTATTCGGCGTCTTTATCGGCTTCAAGCAGGTCGGGCTTGGCCAACCAAGCCTCCACTTTCTCGATGCGACGCGCCAAGGTGCGGGCGTCGGCATAGCCATCGGCAATCATGTTTTTCATCAGCACGACATTGGACTTGAGGTATTCAATGACCGGCTCTTTGTTGAGCTTGATGGTGCAACCAGCGGCCGAGCGTTCGGCCGACGCGTCAGACAACTCAAATGCTTGTTCCACTTTCAGATTGGGCAGACCTTCAATTTCCAAAATGCGGCCCGAGAACTCGTTGATCTTGCCGGCCTTGGCCACGGTCAACAAACCCTTCTTGATGCCGTACAAAGGAATCGCGTGCACCAGGTCACGCAGGGTGACGCCGGGTTGCATCTCGCCTTTGAAGCGCACCAACACCGACTCGGGCATGTCCAAAGGCATCACGCCCGTGGCGGCACCAAAGGCCACCAAACCAGAACCGGCCGGGAAAGAAATACCAATGGGGAAACGGGTGTGTGAATCGCCGCCGGTGCCCACGGTATCGGGCAACAGCAAACGGTTGAGCCAAGAGTGAATCACGCCGTCACCAGGACGCAGAGCCACGCCACCACGGTTGCTGATGAAGGCTGGCAATTCGCGGTGGGTTTTCACGTCCACCGACTTGGGATAAGCCGCGGTGTGGCAGAAGGACTGCATCACCATGTCGGCGCTGAAACCCAAACAAGCCAAGTCTTTCAACTCGTCGCGGGTCATCGGGCCGGTGGTGTCTTGCGACCCCACGGTGGTCATCTTGGGTTCGCAGTAAGTGCCGGGGCGAACGCCTTGGCCTTCAGGCAAACCAACGGCGCGTCCCACCATTTTTTGCGCCAGGGTGAAACCCGCCTTGGTGGTTGCAGGGACCGACGGCAAACGGAACACGGTGGAGGCAGGCAAGCCCAAAAACTCTCGGGCTTTGGCGGTGAGTGAGCGACCAATGATCAGGTTGATGCGGCCGCCAGCACGCACTTCATCAAACAGCACATCGCTCTTCAATTTGAATTCGGTGACTGTGGTGCCGTTTTTCATGATCTTGCCCTCGTAAGGCAGGATGTCGATGACGTCGCCCATCTCCAATTTGGTGACGTCGACTTCAATGGGCAGGGCACCCGAGTCTTCTTGGGTGTTGAAGAAAATAGGGGCGATTTTGCCGCCTAAAGTCACACCGCCAAAACGCTTGTTGGGCACGAACGGGATGTCTTGGCCGGTGGCCCAAATCACGCTGTTGGTGGCCGATTTGCGGCTGGAACCCGTGCCCACCACATCGCCCACATAGGCCACCAAATGGCCTTTTTTCTTCAGGTCTTCAATGAACTGCATGGGCCCGCGTTTGCCGTCTTCTTCAGGTTTGAATGCTGCACCTTCGCGGGTGTTTTTCAGCATCGCCAAATAGTGCAGCGGAATGTCGGGGCGGCTCCACGCATCAGGCGCAGGTGACAAATCGTCGGTGTTGGTTTCGCCGGGCACCTTGAACACGGTGACCGTGATTTTTTTGTCCACTTCGTGGCGGCTGGTGAACCACTCGGCATCTGCCCAGCTTTGCATCACTTCTTTGGCTTTTGCATTGCCAGCTTTGGCTTTGTCGGCCACGTCGTTGAAGAAGTCGAACATCAATAAGGTTTTCTTCAAGGCGTCAGCGGCCACACCAGCGACTTCAGCGTCGTCAAGCAGCTCAATGAGGGGATGCACGTTGTAGCCGCCCACCATGGTGCCCAGCAACTCGGTGGCCTTGGACTTGGAGATCAAACCCACTTTCAATTCACCATGGGCCACAGCGGCCAAGAACGAGGCTTTCACTTTGGCTGCATCGTCCACACCAGGAGGCACGCGGTGGGTCAGCAAGTCCATCAGGAAAGTGTCTTCGCCAGCGGGTGGGCTCTTGATCAGCTCAATCAGTTCAGCGGTTTGTTTGGCGTCCAAAGGCAGGGGGGGGATGCCCAAAGCGGCGCGTTCGGCAGCATGGTCTCGGTAGGCTTTCAACATGTGGTTCTCCTGAAAAGTAATGAATCAACGGGTCGAGGTGTCGACCTCGATCAAAGGTGGGTTGGGGTTGGTTTTCATGGCCTCGGCCATGGCTTTTTGGGTGGGGTGTTGGCAATCGTCCACCATGCGCACGCCGCGTCGGCTGTCCATCAACATCGACTTGCTGTTGAGCTGCACCCAGGTGGCTCCGCTGATGGGGTCTTCCAAACGCACCACCCCCGAATGGGTGGACACCGCCACCATGGTGAATTTGAATTTTTTGAAATTCAACACATAGCGGCCAGGTTCGCCGGGCACCGCTTGCAAGCTGACGATTTGGTTCAGCTCACAGGGCAAGCGGCCCACATACACATGCGGCAGTTCTTGGGCACGCAAGGCCGTGGCAGACCACAAGATAACCAACAAGCCAATCGCCAATGACAGGGTTGAGGTCATGTTCCGTTTCATGCTTGGAAAAACGATTGGGCAGGTGTCGGCATGGCGCGGCCCGTGGCGTGTGCCCGCTCAAGTACATGCCAAAAGAAACGGTAACTGGCGCGGTCGTGCAACTGTCCGCCAACGCTGATGGGCGCCCAGTCGGCGCTTTGTGCGGTCAGCAAGACCTCGCAGGCCTGTTCAATGTCTTTCTCAGACGGCGCCATGGCTTGCAAGATGGGTCGGATTTGCGACGGATGAATGCTCCACATGCGGGTGTAGCCCAGGTCTTGCGATGCACGACGGGCAGCGGCTTGCATGGCCTCGGGGTTGCTGAACTCGGTCACCACACAATGTGACGGCACCTTGCCGTGTGCATGGCAGGCACTGGCAATTTCAAGCTTGGCACGCAACACCAGCGGGTGGCTGAACTGCCCCGCACTGCCCATGGCATCGGCGGGAATCGCGCCGCCATGCGCGGACACAAAGTCCATCAAGCCAAAACTCAAGGACTGCAAACGGGGATGCGAAGCAATGTCAAAGGCACGGTGCACGGCTGCTGGTGATTCGATCAAAGCATGAACGGGCAAGTGTTTGGCCCCGGCGGCGTCGATGGCTTGAACAGCCAACACCACATCGTCCAGCGATTCAACCTTGGGCAACATGATGTGGCACAAACGGGCACCAGCACTGCCCACAATCGTTTGGATGTCGGCCTGAAACGCTGGGTGATCGACGGGGTGAACGCGCACGGCCACACGCGCATCGGACGCTGCGGCCAAGGCCAGTTCAGAGACCAGCGCAGCGTGCTCGGCTTCGCCGCCCACAGGGGCGCCGTCTTCGCAATCCAGGGTGACATCAAACACGCAGACGCCAAATTCTTGCATCATCTCGGCCTGCAGTTGCAGGCTTTTGCGCATGCGTGCCTCCACACCGCTGTAGTGGTCACACACCGGCAAGCTGATGGCCCCAGCTTGCGCCCCTTGCAACACATCACGCGGGTGCGCACCCACCCGAAGCGACGTTTCAGGGGGGGCAACCTGGCTCATGCACGCGGTCCGGGTTGAGCGACTTACTTGACCAAGTGGGCCACGCCCGCTTGCTCGTCGGTCAGCTCTTTCAAGGTTTTGTCGATGCAGCTTTGGCTGAAGGCGTCGATGGCCAAGCCTTCGACCACTTTGTATTCGCCGTTTTCGCAGGTGACGGGGAAGCCAAACATCACGTCTTTGGGAATGCCATACCAACCTTGTGAAGGAATGCCCATGGTGACCCACTTGCCGTGGGTGCCCAGCGCCCAGTCGTGCATGTGGTCAATCGCTGCATTGGCGGCTGAAGCGGCAGAAGACAAACCACGCGCTTCAATGATGGCGGCACCGCGCTTGCCCACGGTGGGCAGGAACACATTGGCGTTCCATTCTTGGTCGTTGATCATGTCTTTCACCGACTCGCCCTTGATGGTGGCGAAACGGTAATCGGCGTACATGGTGGGCGAGTGGTTGCCCCAAACGGTCAATTTCTCGATGTCGGCCACGGCTTTGCCGGTTTTGGCAGCGATTTGGGACGCGGCTCGGTTGTGGTCCAAGCGCAGCATGGCGGTGAAGTTGCCAGGTTTCAAATCAGGGGCAGACTTCATGGCGATGTAGGCATTGGTGTTGGCGGGGTTGCCCACGACCAACACCTTCACGTTGCGCGAAGCCACGGCGTTCAAAGCCTTGCCTTGTGCGGTGAAGATGGCACCGTTGATGGACAACAGTTCAGCGCGCTCCATGCCGGGGCCGCGAGGACGTGAACCCACCAACAAGGCGTAGTCGGTGTCTTTGAAGGCGGTCATCGGGTCAGCGTGGGCTTCCATCCCCACCAACAGTGGGAAAGCGCAGTCTTCCAACTCCATCATCACGCCTTTGAGGGATTTTTGGGCTTTCTCGTCAGGGATTTCCAGCAATTGCAGGATGACGGGCTGGTCTTTGCCCAGCATTTCGCCAGAGGCAATGCGAAACAGCAAGGCGTAACCGATTTGACCTGCTGCGCCGGTAACGGCAACGCGGACGGGCTTTTTGCTCATGAGAAATCTCCGAAATAGAAAAAGAAAGGACTTTAGCGGGGTGCACCTGCCAAGCGGTGTCAACCGCTAGACATGTGTCTTATAGAAGATATGATAGCGGCTCGACCATGACATGCGCCTGACGCGTCCACCGTGAACCCTTCAACACCTGCAGAAAACAGTGCCGAGTTGGCCGACACGCCCGTGTTGGCCTCGCCTGCTTTCAGTCCACTTTATCAGCAGATCAAGAGCCTGGTCCTGCAAAGCCTGCAGCTGGGCGAGTGGAAGCCGGGTGACCCGATTCCCAGCGAATTCGAGCTGGCAGCCCGCTACAAAGTCAGCCAGGGCACGGTGCGCAAGGCGATTGACGAGCTGGCGAAAAACCATTTGCTGGTGCGCCGCCAAGGCAAGGGCACTTTTGTCGCCACCCACGCTGAGCAGCATGTGCAATTTCGGTTTTTGAAGTTGAAGCCCGACGATGGCGACATCATCAGCCAAGGCCCTGCCCAGCGCCAGATCGTTGACTGCAAACGCCTGAAAGCCCCGAAAGACGTGGCCCAGGCCCTGGCCTTGGCCAGCGGTGACCCGGTGTTCCAGGTGCGGCGGGTGCTGTCGTTTGGCGCGGTACCCACGATTTATGAAGACATTTGGCTACCCGGCGCGCCCTTCAAAGGGCTGACCGCCGAGCGCCTGAGCCGCGACACCGGCCCGATGTACGCCTTGTTCGAGGCCGAATTTGGCATCAGGATGCTGCGGGCCCAAGAAAAACTGCGGGCGGTCAATCCCACCCCGGACGAAGCCCACCTGCTGCAAGTGGCCGGCAACACTCCGCTGTTGCGGGTCGAACGCCTGTCCTTCACCTACCAAGACACCCCCATGGAGTGGCGAATTGGCGTTTATCGCACCGATCACCACCACTATTTGAATGAATTGAATTGATTGATTTCCTTCTGAATGCAAGCCAGCTGTCATTTTTGTGCATTGCAATAGAATGATTTGTTCAGCCCTGAAAAAGCACGTTTCCCGCCCCAAAAACGACCCCGAGAAAGCCTGACGCATGACCGACAACGCCCATCAACGGCCTGAGTTTCGCAACATCAACGCCTTCAACGACCTGCCCTCCTACCGTTTGCCGCCCGCCGGTTGGGTCTCCATCCTGCACCGTGTCAGCGGCGCACTGATGTTTGTGTTGCTGCCCTTCATCATTTGGCTTTTCGACAAATCCGTCTCCTCTGAAATATCGTTTGCCAAATTCAAAGCGGCCTACAACGGCGGCATCGGCTGGTACCCCGGTTGGTTCATCAGTTTGGTCACTTTGGCACTCATTTGGGCCTATTTGCACCACCTGATCGCCGGTTTGCGCCACCTGTACATGGACGCCACCCACTCGGTCAGCAAAGAGTTTGGCCGCTCCAGTGCCATCTTCACCTTGGTAACCAGCATCGGCCTGACCGTGTTGTTGGGTGCCAAGTTGTTTGGCCTGTACTGATTCAAGGAGCTCCAACATGACAGACAAAATCGGTTCCAAACGTTTGGTGGTGGGCGCGCACTATGGTCTGCGCGACTGGATGGCACAACGCCTGACCGCTGCCCTGATGGCCTTGTTCACCTTGCTGGTACTGGTGCAGGTGATTTTTTCCCGCGGTGAGATCGGCTACGACAAGTGGGCCGGCATCTTCAGCCCGCAATGGATGAAGGCCCTGACCTTCACCATCTTCTTGGCGCTGGCCTATCACGTCTGGGTGGGCATGCGCGACATCTGGATGGACTACATCAAGCCCGTGGGGTTGCGCCTGGCGCTGCACCTTTTCACCATCGTCTGGTTGCTCTCTTGTTTGGGCTGGGCGGTTCAGGTTCTTTGGAGACTTTGACAGATGACACGTTCCACCCTTCCCCGCCGCCGTTTTGATGTGGTCATTGTTGGAGCCGGTGGCTCTGGCATGCGTGCTTCACTGCAACTCTCCCGCGCTGGCCTGAACGTGGCGGTGCTCACCAAAGTGTTTCCCACACGCTCACACACTGTGGCCGCCCAAGGCGGAATTGGCGCGTCTTTAGGCAACATGTCGGAAGACAACTGGCACTACCACTTCTACGACACCGTCAAAGGTTCGGATTGGCTGGGCGACCAAGACGCCATCGAGTACATGTGCCGCGAAGCCCCGAAAGTGGTCTATGAGTTGGAGCACATGGGCATGCCGTTCGACCGCAACCCCGACGGCACCATTTACCAGCGCCCCTTCGGTGGACACACCTCGAATTACGGCGAAAAGTCCGTGCAACGCGCTTGCGCATCTGCGGACCGCACCGGTCACTCGATGCTGCACACGCTGTATCAGCAAAACTTGAAGGCCAACACCAATTTCTTTGTGGAATGGATGGCGCAAGACCTGATCCGCGACGCCGAAGGCGATGTAGTGGGCGTGACCGCCTTGGAAATGGAAACCGGCGACCTCCACATCTTGGAAGCCAAGACCGTGCTGATGGCCACCGGTGGCGCTGGCCGCATTTTTGCCGCGTCCACCAACGCCTTCATCAACACCGGCGACGGCTTGGGCATGGCAGCACGCGCTGGCATCCCTTTGGAAGACATGGAATTTTGGCAATTTCACCCCACCGGCGTGGCCGGTGCAGGCGTGCTCTTGACCGAAGGTTGCCGTGGTGAAGGCGCGATTCTTTTGAACAGCCTGGGGGAGCGTTTCATGGAGCGTTATGCGCCCACCTTGAAAGACTTGGCACCGCGTGACTTCGTCTCGCGCTGCATGGACCAGGAAATCAAGGAAGGCCGTGGTTGTGGCCCCAAGAAAGATTACGTGCACTTGAAGTTGGACCACTTGGGTGTGGAAACCATCATGAAGCGCCTGCCCTCGGTGTTCGAGATCGGTCACAACTTTGCCAACGTTGACATCACCAAAGAGCCTATTCCGGTGGTGCCCACCATCCATTACCAAATGGGTGGTATTCCCACCAACATCAACGGCCAGGTCGTGACGCAAACCGCCACCGACCACAACGCCGTAGTGAATGGTTTGTACGCCGTGGGCGAATGTTCTTGCGTGTCGGTGCACGGCGCCAACCGCTTGGGCACCAACTCCTTGTTGGACTTGCTGGTGTTTGGCAAAGCCGCTGGCAACCACATCGTCGAGTTCCACGAGAAAAACAAAACCCACAAACCGCTGCCTGCTGACGCCGCCGACCGCACCTTGGACCGCTTGGCCCGATTGAACAACACCACCAGTGGTGAATACGCCCAAGACGTGGCCAACGACTTGCGCACCAGCATGCAAAAACATGCAGGCGTGTTCCGCACGCAAACCACCATGGACGAAGGTGTGCAGCAAATCGCCGAACTGCGCGAACGCGTCAAGCACATCGGCTTGAAAGACAAGAGCAAGATTTTCAACACCGCCCGCATTGAAGCGCTGGAAGTTGAAAATTTGATTGAATGCGCTCAAGCCACCATGGTGTCTGCCGCGGCACGCCATGAAAGCCGTGGCGCCCACACGGTGAATGACTACGCCGATACGCCCGAGCATCCCAATGGCCGCAACGACGAACAGTGGCTCAAGCACACCTTGTGGCACAGCGCCAGCAACAGCCTGAGCTACAAACCTGTCAAGCTGAAACCGCTGACCACCGACAGCATCCCACCCACCGTCAGGACTTTCTAATGAAACGCACTTTCAACATCTACCGCTACGACCCCGAAAAAGACGCGAAGCCGTATATGCAAACCATCGAGGTGGAACTCGACGGTCATGAGCGCATGTTGCTGGACGCCCTGATGAAGCTCAAGGCGCAAGACCCCACCTTGTCATTCCGCCGCTCTTGCCGCGAAGGCGTGTGTGGCTCGGACGCCATGAACATCAATGGCAAAAACGGTTTGGCTTGCTTGACCAACATGCTGACCTTGCCCGGCGTCATCACCTTGAAGCCGCTGCCCGGCTTGCCGGTGGTGCGCGACCTGATCGTTGACATGACGCAGTTTTTCAACCAATACCACTCCATCAAGCCTTACCTGATGAACGACAGCTTGCCGCCTGAAAAAGAGCGTCTGCAGTCGCCCGCTGAACGCGAGGAGCTGGACGGTTTGTACGAATGCATTTTGTGCGCCAGCTGCTCGACCAGTTGCCCTTCTTTCTGGTGGAACCCCGACAAGTTTGTCGGTCCTGCTGGCTTGTTGCAGGCCTACCGCTTCATCGCGGACAGCCGCGACCACGGCACCGCCGAGCGCTTGGACAACCTGGAAGACCCCTACCGATTGTTCCGCTGCCACACCATCATGAATTGCGTTGATGTTTGCCCCAAAGGTTTGAACCCGACAAAGGCGATTGGCAAGATCAAAGAGTTGATGATCAGCCGCGCAGTTTGATGGGGGACGATGAACTCGTTGGGCTGACTGCCGATGCACCCTTGTCAGCGGCAGCACTGAGCAAATTGCGCTGGCGCAGCCGGCGTGGTTTGCTGGAAAACGATTTGTTCATCGAACGGTTTTTCAACCGCTACGCGGATGACATGACGGTGGGCATGGCGCGTGGGATGTATGCACTGATGGATTTGGCTGACAACGATTTGCTCGACACCTTGTTGAACCGCCCTGCCAAGCCGCTGTCGGCGTCCGACCCGGAAACCGAGGTGGTTCAGCAGGTGCTGGCCCAGCCCGATGTGCAAGCGCTGTTGACCTTGATGAGAACTTGATTTTTTGAATTTGATTGACACAGGAAATGACCATGAAACTCGCCGACTACAAAGCCACTCTCCAGTTCAGCAATGGCAAAGACGCCATTGACATGCCTGTCTACCAAGGCAATATTGGCCCCGACGTGATTGACATCCGCAAGCTGTATGGCCAAACCGGCATGTTCACCTACGACCCTGGTTTCTTGTCCACCGCATCTTGTCAATCGGCCATCACCTACATCGACGGCGACAAAGGCGAATTGCTCTACCGTGGCTACCCCATTGAACAATTGGCCACCAACTGCGATTTCTTGGAAACCTGCCATTTGCTGTTGTACGGAGAACTGCCCAACGCCCAACGCAAACACGAGTTCACGCAAACCGTTACGCACCACACCATGGTGCATGAGCAAATGCAATTTTTCTTGCGCGGTTTCCGCCGTGACGCCCATCCCATGGCCGTGCTCACCGGCTTGGTTGGCGCTTTGTCGGCCTTCTACCACGACAGCACCGACATCAACAACGCCGAACACCGCGAAGTGGCGGCCATTCGCCTGATCGCCAAGATGCCCACCTTGGTGGCCATGGCTTACAAATATGGCGTCGGTCAACCTTTCCTTTATCCGCAAAACGACTTGTCTTATGCGGGCAATTTCTTGCGCATGATGTTTGGCACACCTTGCGAGCCTTATGTGGTCAACCCGGTGCTCGAACGCGCCATGGACCGCATCTTCACCTTGCACGCCGACCACGAACAAAACGCGTCCACGTCCACCGTGCGCTTGTGCGGTTCGTCAGGCACCAACCCGTTTGCAGCCATCGCTGCGGGTGTGGCTTGCTTGTGGGGCCCGGCTCACGGCGGTGCCAACGAAGCTTGTTTGAACATGCTCGAAGAAATCCAAGCCAACGGCGGCATTGCCAAAGTCGGCGAGTTCATGGAGCAAGTCAAAGACAAAAATTCTGGCGTCAAGCTGATGGGTTTTGGCCACCGTGTGTACAAAAACTACGACCCCCGCGCCAAGCTGATGCAAGAAACCTGCGACGAAGTGCTGAAAGAGCTGGGCTTGGAAAACGACCCCTTGTTCAAACTGGCCAAAGCGCTGGAAAAAATCGCATTGGAAGACGAGTACTTCGTGTCTCGCAAGCTCTACCCCAACGTCGACTTCTACTCTGGCATCGTGCAACGCGCCATCGGCATTCCAGTGAATTTGTTCACCGGTATTTTTGCCTTGGCCCGCACCGTCGGTTGGATTGCACAGTTGAACGAAATGATCAGCGACCCCGAGTACAAAATCGGTCGTCCTCGCCAGTTGTTCACCGGTTCGGTCAAGCGCGACGTCCCTCCTCTCAACAAACGCTGATCGCCATGGCCATCGTTCGCAAAGCTGTTTTCCCTGTGGCAGGTTTGGGTACCCGGTTTTTACCGGCCACCAAAGCCAGCCCCAAGGAGATGCTGTGCATCGTGGACAAGCCGCTCATTCAATACGCGGTGGAAGAAGCCATCGAGGCCGGCATCACCGAAATGATTTTTGTCACTGGTCGCAGCAAGCGCAGCATTGAAGACCATTTCGACAAATCCTTTGAACTTGAACACGAGCTTGAAGCCAAACAAAAAACAGAGTTGCTGCAACTCGTTCGCAACATCAAACCCGCCCATGTGAACTGTGTTTATGTGCGCCAGCCCGAAGCACTGGGCTTGGGCCATGCGGTCAATTGCGCTGCGTCGTTGGTCGGCAACGAGCCTTTTGCCGTGGTGCTGGCCGACGACTTGCTGGACCACCAACCCGGCGTCTTGAAACAATTGGTCGGCTTGTACGAGCACTACCGCAGCTCGGTGGTGGCGGTGGAAACCATTGCGCCCGAACAAAGCCGTTCTTACGGTGTGGTGGCGGGCACCCCGGCAGGCGAACGCCTCACCAAGATGTCGCAAATCGTGGAAAAGCCCGCGCCTGACAAAGCCCCCTCCAACTTGGGGGTGGTGGGTCGCTATGTGTTCACGCCATCCATCTTCCAACACATCGATCAGCTTCAACCCGGCGCTGGCGGTGAATACCAACTGACCGACGCGATTCAAAGTCTTCTCAGACAAGAAGCGGTTTATGCCTATGCCTATGAAGGCGTTCGTTACGACTGCGGCAGCAAGATTGGTTTTTTGAAGGCCACGGTAGAACTGGCCTTGCGCCACCCCGAAACCGCCGATGAATTCAAGCGCTACCTCGCAAACTTAAAATAGCCCGCTGACAACCCCGTCAGCCCACCAGGACCCCTCATGGGACGCACTCTTTACGACAAGATTTGGGACGAGCATGTCGTCCACACCGAAGAAGATGGCACCGCCATCCTCTACATCGATCGCCATTTGGTGCACGAAGTCACCAGCCCGCAAGCCTTTGAAGGCATTCGCCAAGCTGGGCGCAAAGTGTGGCGGGTCAGTTCGATCGTCGCCACTGCCGACCACAATACGCCCACCACCGGCTGGGAGTTGGGTTACGACGGCATCACCGATCCGATCAGCAAAGAACAAATCACCACCCTCGACGCCAACATGAAAGAGTTCGGCTCGGCCGCGTTCTTCCCTTTCATGTCCAAACGCCAAGGCATCGTGCATGTGATTGGCCCTGAAAATGGTGCCACCTTGCCCGGCATGACCGTGGTCTGCGGCGACAGCCACACGTCCACCCACGGCGCATTTGGTGCGCTGGCCCATGGCATTGGCACCTCCGAGGTTGAGCACGTGATGGCCACGCAAACCTTGTTGGCCAAAAAGGCCAAGAACATGCTCATCAAGGTGGAAGGCGCCTTGGCCAAAGGCGTCACCGGTAAAGACGTGGTGCTGGCCATCATCGGCAAAATCGGCACAGCCGGCGGCACCGGCTACACCATCGAATTTGCAGGCTCGGCCATTCGCTCACTCAGCATGGAAGGCCGCATGACGGTGTGCAACATGGCCATCGAAGGCGGCGCTCGCGCTGGCTTGGTGGCGGTGGACGAGAAAACCATCGAGTATGTGAAGGGTCGCCCTCTCTCGCCCACCGGCGTGGAATGGGACCATGCCGTGGCTTATTGGAAAACCCTGCACTCCGATGCAGACGCCAAGTTTGACGCCGTGGTTGAACTTCAAGCCGAGGACATCTTGCCGCAAGTCACTTGGGGCACCTCGCCCGAGATGGTGTTGGACATCAATGGCATCGTGCCCGACCCCGACAAAGAAAAAGACCCGAACAAACGCGGTGCAATTGAGCGTGCCCTGACCTACATGGCGCTTGAACCCGGCAAGGCCTTGAACGACTTGTTTGTCGACAAGGTCTTCATTGGCTCGTGCACCAACAGCCGCATTGAAGACATGCGCGAAGCGGCTGCTGTGGTGAAAAAACTCGGCCAAAAAGTGGCCAAGAACATCAAACTGGCCATGGTCGTCCCCGGTTCGGGTTTGGTGAAAGCGCAAGCCGAGCAAGAAGGTTTACACGAGATTTTCAAAGCCGCAGGCTTTGAGTGGCGCGAGCCTGGTTGCTCCATGTGCTTGGCCATGAATGCCGATCGCTTGGAGCCCGGCGAACGCTGCGCCTCCACCAGCAACCGCAACTTCGAAGGACGTCAAGGCAATGGTGGTCGCACGCATTTGGTCAGCCCCGCCATGGCCGCCGCCGCGGCCATCCACGGCCATTTTGTCGATGTCCGCAAGTTCGCCTGAGGAGCCCCAGATGCAACAATTCACCCTCCACAAAGGCATCGTGGCCCCGATGGACCGCGAAAACGTCGACACCGATGCCATCATCCCCAAGCAGTTCTTGAAGTCCATCCGCAAAACCGGATTCGGCCCCAACTTGTTTGACGAATGGCGTTACCTTGACCACGGCGAGCCTGGCCAAGACCCGGCCAGCCGCCAACCCAACCCCGACTTCGTGTTGAACCAGCCGCGCTACCAAGGCGCATCGGTGCTGTTGGCCCGCAAAAACTTTGGCTGTGGTTCATCTCGTGAACACGCCCCCTGGGCCATCGACCAATACGGATTCCGGTGCGTCATTGCGCCCAGCTTTGCCGACATCTTTTTCAACAACTGTTTCAAAAACGGCTTGTTGCCCATCGTCTTGCCCGAGTCCACCGTGGACCAGTTGTTCAATGACGTGCTGGCCTTCCCGGGCTATGAACTGACCATCGACCTGGAGCGCCAAGTCATCATCCGACCCCAAGGTGAAGCCATTCCTTTCGAGGTGCAAGCCTTTCGCAAATACTGCTTGCTCAATGGCTTTGACGATATTGGCCTCACCTTGCGCCAATCCGAGAAAATAAAAGCCTTTGAAGCCGAGCGCTTGGCCACCAAGCCTTGGTTGGCCCACACCATGAATTCCCTTTGAGACCACACCTATGAAAATCGCAGTTCTGCCCGGAGATGGCATTGGCACCGAAATCGTTGCAGAGGCCATCAAGGTCTTGCATGCCCTGGACCTGACGTTCGAGATGGAAACCGCCTTGGTAGGCGGTGCGGCCTATGACGCCCACGGCCACCCGCTGCCCGAGAGCACCTTGAAGCTGGCCAAAGAGGCCGATGCGATTTTGTTTGGCGCTGTTGGCGACTGGAAATACGACACCCTCGACCGCCCTTTGCGCCCCGAACAAGCCATTTTGGGTTTGCGCAAAAACCTCGGCCTCTTCGCCAATTTCCGCCCTGCCATTTGCTACAAAGAACTGGTGAATGCGTCGAGCTTGAAGCCCGAGTTGGTGGCCGGTTTGGACATTCTCATCATCCGTGAGCTGACGGGTGATATTTATTTTGGCCAGCCGCGTGGCCGCCGTGTCTCACCCGATGGTGCCTTTGCTGGTGCCGATGAAGCTTTTGACACGATGCGCTACAGCCGCCCTGAAGTCGAACGCATTGCCCGCGTCGCCTTTGAAGCAGCACGCAAGCGCCACAAACGCGTGACCAGCGTGGACAAAGCCAATGTATTGGAAACCTTCCAGTTCTGGAAAGACATCGTCACCGAGGTGCACAAAGACTATCCCGATGTCGCGCTGGACCACATGTACGTGGACAACGCCGCCATGCAATTGGTGAAAGAGCCGAAAAAATTTGACGTCATCGTCACGGGCAACATGTTTGGCGACATCCTCTCCGATGAAGCATCCATGCTGACCGGCTCCATTGGCATGCTGCCCTCGGCCTCGCTCAATTCAAGCAGCCAAGGTTTGTACGAACCCAGCCACGGCAGCGCCCCCGACATCGCTGGCAAAGGCGTGGCCAACCCGCTGGCCACCATCTTGTCCGCCGCCATGATGCTGCGCTTCAGCCTTGGTCAAGAAGCCGCAGCCGTGCGCATTGAAGACGCCGTGAAAAAAGTGCTGGCCCAGGGCCTGCGCACCGGCGATATCTACAGCGAAGGCACCACCAAGGTGGGCACGGCGCAAATGGGTGATGCGGTGGTCAAGGCGTTGGCGTGAATAAGGCCTGTTTCGAGCGGCTAGAATACCCACCCATGAAACGTGCCGCATCCTTTTTGCTGACAGCAGCCACCAGCTCCTTGCTTGGTGTGAAGGCGCGCACCGTCTCCATCACAACGACCACCACCAAGGGCTGAGCAGCTCTGGTTCGTCGTGCCCACCCCGGCCAGACGAGCCGGGGGTCAAAAACACTTTGATTGAAAGGGCAGAAAAATGAAAAAAATTGGAAACCGCGTCGGTCTCGTCGGTTGGCGGGGCATGGTTGGTTCGGTACTGATGGACCGCATGCAAACTGAAAACGACTTTGCACGCATCGAACCCGTCTTCTTCACCACCTCCAACACCGGCGGCGCTGCGCCCGCCATGGCCAAAAACGAAACCAAGTTGCTGGATGCCCACAACATCGATGCACTGAAGGCTTGCGACATCATCATCACTTGCCAAGGTGGCGACTACACCTCCGAGGTGTTCCCAAAATTGCGCGCGGCCGGTTGGCAAGGTCACTGGATTGACGCCGCCTCCACCCTGCGCATGAAAGACGACGCCGTCATCATCCTGGATCCGGTCAACATGCCGGTCATCAAGAACGCCTTGGCCCATGGTGGCAACAACTGGGTCGGTGGCAATTGCACCGTCAGTTGCATGTTGATGGGCGTTGGCGCTTTGTACAAAGCCGGGTTGGTGGAATGGATGAGCACCCAAACCTACCAAGCCGCTTCAGGCGGTGGCGCTGCCCACATGCGCGAACTCATCACCCAATTTGGCACGGTTTACAACGAGGTGAAAGCCTTGTTAGACGATCCGAAAAGCGCCATTTTGGAAATTGACCGCAAAGTGATTGCCAAGCAACGTGCCCTTTCCGCCACAGAAACCGCCAACTTCGGCGTTCCCTTGGGTGGCTCACTGAT
>CANFOQ010000014.1 GCA_947448745.1 Comamonadaceae bacterium | reverse complement strand
GTCAAACACGCCAACCCTTGCGGCGTGGCCGTGGCCGACGACGCCTTGGGCGCGTACAAAAAGGCGTATCAAACCGACCCCACCTCGGCGTTTGGCGGCATCATCGCGTTCAATTGCCCGGTGGATTTGCCTGCGGTGCAAGCGCTGGGCCAGCAGTTCGTGGAAGTGTTGATTGCGCCGTCCTTCACCGGCGAAGCGCTGCAACAGTTGCAAGCCAAAGCCAATGTGCGGGTGTTGCAAATCGCCTTGCCACCTGGCGGCAGCAGCGCCTGGGCCAATGGCCACAACCTGGTGGATGTGAAGCGCGTGGGCTCGGGCCTGTTGATGCAAACCGCTGACAACCATGTGCTGACTCTGGCCGACATGCAAGTGGTCACCACCCAGCAACCCAGCCCCGCACAAATGCAAGACCTGTTGTTCGCGTGGAAAGTGGCCAAGTTCGTGAAGAGCAACGCGATTGTGTTTGTCGCCAACGGCATGACCATGGGCGTTGGCGCGGGTCAGATGAGCCGACTCGATTCAGCCCGTATTGCCGCCATCAAAGCCGGCCACGCGTCTCTGAGCTTGCAAGGCACGGCGGTGGCCAGCGACGCGTTTTTCCCGTTCCGCGACGGCCTGGACGTGGTGGTGGACCAAGGCGCCACCTGCGTGATCCAGCCCGGCGGCTCGATGCGCGACCAAGAAGTGATTGACGCCGCCAATGAACGCGGCGTGGCGATGGTGTTCACGGGCGTGAGGCACTTCAGGCATTGAGTGTGGGGCTTTTCTAGCAGCTTGGCGTCAACCAAAACGCCGCCCTTGCTTTTGTTTTTAACTTGAAATCTTCAAGCCAGTTTGGGCCAATGGATTTGAACTTTGCGCTTGTTGGCCAAGCAATCGCGCAAATACAAGTTGATGAGGCTTTGATAAGGGACGCCAGCTTCATCGGCCATGCTTTTGAAATACACCAACACGTCTTCAGACAGTCGCATGGTCACGGGCTTCTTGAGTTTTGAGGCGTAGGGATTTTTGCGAGCTTTGAGCTTGGAGAAATCGTATTCGGCTTTCATGTCAGGTACCTTTGTAAAACACGCTTTCACGCTTGGTGGCCTTGCGGGCTGAAATGATTCGGATGACTTCGCCATCCTGGCGTTCACAATGACAAACAATCAATAGCTTGGCTTCAACACTCATGCCCAACAACAGAAACCGATTCTCTTCAATCGAATGTTCTTCATCAAAAAATTGAACCGCGTCATCATCATAAAAAACGGTTTGCGCTTCCTCAAATGACACATTGTGTTTTCTCAGGTTGGCAGATGATTTGGTTGGATGCCATTCAAACTTTATCATATGTACATTGTATGTAAGGAGACAGATGAATGTGGATTTCAGTAGCCCGGATATTCCATCTTGAGCGCTACCCAAGCTGCTGTCCGCGGGCCATAGTCAGAAGCGATGTCTTGGAGTGCCTTAGCAAGGGTTTCCAAAGGCGTCGATTCACCATTTGCCGAGATCATGCGGTTCGGCGCATGGCGACCCAAGACGCGGCTGGGCATGCGCTTAAGTCCACGCAAGCTTTTGATGACACCGGCGCGCCTGGTCGAATGTGGACAGTCGAAATTTATTGCAAAGCTTCAAGCACAGCGGCGGGATTGCGGTCAATCACATTCAGCAACACCAGCGAAGCGCCGCTGGGAGACCGATCGCCACGCTCCCAATGGCGCAAGGTAGCGACCGAAAAACCAAAGCGCGCTGCAAACTGTTCTTGCGTCAAGCTCAAGCGCTGGCGCAGGTTGGAAACATCTACAGCATGCGGTTGGTAAAGCTTGACGCCGCTTGCTTTGTTGTCCTTGCTTTTGGCATGCGCAATGGCTTCGGTCAGGCCTTGCTTGATGCTGTTGAATGCTTTTGACATGGTTTTCCCTTTCAGTCCTGAATCCATAATTTCACCAGTAAATCAACCAATTCGGCCAATTTATTGCGCTGGGCTTTGCGGGTGTATTCGGGGAGTTCTGCGATGGTCAGCATGTGCAGAATTCTAATCCATTGGATTAATTTTGAAAGCGTCAGTTCAGTCCTGAACCCGAACCTTCACAGGAAAACCAAGCGCCACCCATTGCGCACAAATATGTTTTTGTGCGAAACTGCGTCCATGCGCACCACCCTCGACCTTCCAGACCCGTTGTTCAAGCACCTCAAAACCCGTGCGGCGCAAGAGGGCAGGACCTTGCGCGACCTGGTGGTGGAATTGGTCGAAAAAGGGCTGTCCGCCCGCGACCTGGTCGATGCCCAACAGCGCTTTCAGGCGCGGCCGCTGATCGCGGGCACGACGCCCATGCGCATGCCGCCAAGCCAACTCACCTCTGCCGACTTGTCCGACATCCTCAGCGAAGAAGACGATGAGCGAGCCCGCCAAATCCTTCAAAGTCGCTGAGGTGCCTGCCTCATGGCGGCTGGCCTCGGGGGACTTGCCCGACGTCAACGTCTGGCTGGCGCTGTCCTACGCCGCCCACCAGTTTCACGCCCGGGCCACGGCTTATTGGCAGGAGGCTTGCACCAGCAACACGCCTTTGTGGTTTTGCCGCAGCACCATGCTGGCGCTGGTGCGCTTGCTGGCGCAACCCAAAGTCATGGGCGCTGATGTGCTGAGTCTGCCGTCAGCCATGGCCGTTTACCAACAATGGTTGTCCACGCCCGCCGTGGCTTTGTTGCCCGAACCGCTGGGCTTGGAGGCGCATGTGCAAGGCTTGTTGGGCGCCGACACCGCGCCGCTGCCCAACCGCTTGTGGACCGATGCCTGGTTGGCCGCCACCGCCGAGGCCGCCGGTTTGCGCATGGTCACCTTCGACCCAGATTTCGAGCGGTTCAACCTCAGTCGGTTGCAAGTGTTGGCTTGAGCCATTCAAGCCCGATTGGGAAGGCACAGCCCCAGAAAAAGACCCAATTCAGCACAGTTTTCATGAGAAATCTATGCAAATTTAAATTTCAACTTTAAAATTGCAAAAATGATTCCCCGTAACGCCACCCCCACACTCGAACGCCTGGCCAAAGGCTTTCCCGTGGTCGTGCTCACCGGGCCTCGGCAGTCGGGCAAAACCACGCTGGCCAAGTCGGTGTTCAGCAGCAAAATCTATGTGTCCTTAGAGAACCCCGACGAGCGGGCGTTTGCCTTGCAAGACCCCAAGCGGTTTTTGCAGCGCTTTCCCCAGGGTGCGGTGCTCGACGAGGTGCAGCGCTGCCCCGAGTTGCTGTCCTGGTTGCAGGGCTGGGTGGATGAGCGCGGCATCATGGGTGACTTTGTGTTGACCGGCTCGGCACAGTTCGACTTGATCGTGGGTGTCACCCAAACCCTGGCGGGGCGCGTGGGGCGTGTCGAGTTGCTGCCGCTTTGTGCTGATGAGCTGGCCGCGTCTCAGAAGGCGCCCACAGACTTGAACACCACCCTGTTCCAAGGTGGCTATCCGGCGCTGTACGACCGCGATGTGTCGCCGCAAGATTGGTTTGCCAACTACATCAGCACCTACATCGAGCGCGATGTGCGGCAGTTGATTGCGGTGCGCGATTTGTCGCAGTTTCAAACCTTCGTGAAGATGTGCGCCGCCCGCAGCGGCCAGTTGTTGAACCTCACATCTCTGGGCGCAGATTGCGGCATCTCGTCGGTGACGGCCAAGCAATGGTTGTCGGTGCTGGAAGCCAGTTACATCGTGAGCTTGCTTCAGCCGCACCACCGCAACTTCGGCAAGCGCTTGGTGAAAGCGCCCAAACTGTATTTCTGCGATGTGGGCTTGGCCGCTTGGCTGCTGGGCATTCGCGACGCCGCCAGCCTGGACACCCATGCCGCTCGCGGTGCGCTGTTTGAAACCTTCGTGGTGAGCGAACTCCTGAAGCAGCGGCTCAATGCCGGCCAGGCGCGTGATCTGTACTTCTGGCGCGACAGCGTGGGCAATGAAGTGGATGTGCTGATCGAAAGCGCCCAAGGGCTGCAAGCCATTGAAATCAAGTCCGGCAGTACCTTCGCCAGCGACTGGACCGATGGCCTGAAGAAGTGGCAAAAGTTTGCGGGCGAAGAAAGCTTTCAGCCCTCACTGGTCTACGGCGGCACTGATTCTCATGAGCGTGAGGGCGTGCAGGTGTGGGGTTGGTCGGCGCTTAGCAAGCTGAGCCCTTTGCGTTAAATCTCGACAAAGTCCTTTGAAATTTTGAACATCGATTTTAAAAAGTTCAATTAAATCAATGACTTACGGTATCGACACCCAGCTCAGTCCGGCACCCGGACCTTCAGCTGAAAACTGACCGCGCCATACAAGCGGTCTTTCAGCGGCGGCACCAGCGCCACATTCAGGCCAACCCAGCGGCTTTCCCAAGTGGCCACCGGCAGCACGGCGGGAAACCAGCCGCCGTCAAACGCCTTGGGGTAGCCGTTGAAAGCGCCCATCACCACGCCCCATTTGGCGTTGGCAAAGGTGAAAGGCTGGTAGTAGGCGCCCACGTAGTTGGAATGGGCGCTGTCGCTGTTGATGAACCGCCCCGCCGTGGCCGACCAGTCTTCGTTGAGCTGCACTTCCACGCCAAAGCCGAAGTTCTCGTTGCGCAAACCCTTGTTGGTGTCAAAGTGCGCCGAGTAAAAACCAGGGTTGAGCCAGATGCTGTGCCGCGCGGCCAGGGGTGGGGTGGCTGCTGGCGGGCTCTCTGAGGAACCGTCAGCCCAAGCCATCGTGGCCAACAAAACGCCCAACGAAAAGGCGACTTTGCGCATCAAAGTGTGGCAAACACATCCGCCGCGGCTTGCACCGTGGCGGCAATGTCCTCGGCGGTGTGGGCACCACTCACAAAGCCCGCTTCATAAAGCGCTGGTGCGATGTACACGCCTTTGTCCAGCAGGCCGTGGAACAGCTTGTTGAACTTGGGGCTGTCGCTGGTCATCACCTTGGCGTAGTTTTGCGGCAGCTCGGGCAGCAAGAAAAAGCCAAACATGCCGCCTTGGCAATCGGCGCTGAAGGGCACGCCGGCTTTGGCGGCAGCTGCTTTCAAACCATCGACCAAGCTTTGGGTGCGGGCCGACAGCGCGTCGAAGAAACCGGGTTTGGAGATTTCATGCAAGGTGGCCAAACCACAGGCGGTGGCCACCGGGTTGCCGCTCAAAGTGCCCGCTTGGTAGACCGGGCCCAGCGGAGCCAGCTGTTCCATGACGGCGCGTTTGCCGCCAAACGCGGCCAGCGGCATGCCGCCACCAATGACTTTGCCCAGCACGGTGAGGTCGGGCTCGAAGCCAGGCAATGACTTGGCATACACGCTTTGTGCACTGCCCAAAGCCACGCGGCAGCCGGTCATCACCTCGTCAAACACCAGCAAGGCGCCGTGCGCGCTGCACAGCTCGCGGCAGCGCTTCATGAAGGGCACGCTGGCGCGAACGAAATTCATGTTGCCGGCGATCGGCTCGATCATCAAACATGCCAGCTCTTGGCCATGCAAAGCAAACGCTTCTTCCAATTGAGGGATGTTGTTGAATTCCAAAACCAAGGTGTGTTGCACTACTTCGGGGGGCACACCAGCGCTGGTCGGGTTGCCAAAGGTGGCCAAGCCCGAACCGGCTTTCACCAACAGCGCGTCGGCGTGGCCGTGGTAGCAGCCTTCAAACTTGATGATCTTGCTGCGGCCCGTGGCACCGCGTGCCAAGCGCAGGGCGCTCATGCCGGCTTCGGTGCCCGAGCTTACCAAGCGGACCATGTCCATCGACGGCATGAGTTTCAACAGCGCTTCGGCGAGTTCAATTTCGCGCTCGGTGGGTGCGCCATACGAGAAACCTTCGAGCACGGCTTTTTGCACGGCTTCAACCACCGCCGGGTGGCCGTGGCCCAAAATCATCGGGCCCCAAGAGCCGA
Source organism: Comamonadaceae bacterium (assembly GCA_947448745.1). Classification (GTDB taxonomy): domain Bacteria; phylum Pseudomonadota; class Gammaproteobacteria; order Burkholderiales; family Burkholderiaceae_C; genus Limnohabitans. The sequence continues at coordinate 50,896 of CANFOQ010000014.1, read as the reverse complement.
TGTAATCGATGTAGCGACGGTCATTGGCGTCCCAAAAATAAGCGCCTTGGGCACGCTTCACAAAGCGCGGTGTGCCACCCACGGCGCGAAAAGCGCGAACAGGTGAATTGACGCCGCCAGGAATCACCAGGCGGGCGCGGTCAAACAAGGTTTGGTTCAAATCGGTCATGGTCTTCCCAGTCGTGCAACAAAATCAATGCCGGGTTTGGTGGCCGGGCAGCGAGAAATCTTCAGCGGTGGCAGCGCCATCGGCTTCATCGTCAGCGGGCTCTTCCACGCTTTGCGCCCAAAACAAACGGTCGGCCACCGCGTGGCCCATGCCGGGGCGAAAGCCCGCGTCCAAGCTGCCATCCAAAAAGCCCAGCGCTTCACCCACCGAGGCCTCGAGGTCGTCGCCCATGGCCAGCAAACCGGCCAAGGCCGCGCTCAAGGTGTCACCTGCGCCGGTGAAGACCGCGTCAAAACGCTCAATGGTTTCGCTCACCAGCACGGTGAGCGGCGTGGCCAAAGCGTTTTCCAAATGTTGGGTGCCTTGCGGCAAACCGGTGACCAAGGTGTAGGGCACGCCTTTGTCGGCGGCGGCTTTGGCGATGTCGCGGGCGGTGGGCGGGCGTTCGCTGCCCCACTCGGGCAACAACCAACGCCACAGCGTGGAATGGTTGCCCACCAACACCGTGGTTTGCGGCAACAACAAATCCATGAACGCATCTTGATAGGCTTCAATCGGGTCGTCTTGCCACCACGACAAACTGGGCATGTAAGCCACCACAGGCACATCGGCGTAGTCGGAGCACAGCTCTGCGATGGTGGCCACAATTTCGGGCGTGCCGCAAAAGCCCACCTTGATGACTTGCACCGAGATGTCTTCCAAGATGATGCGGGCTTGTTCATCCACCGCGTCTTCGTCCATGGCCATGTGGTCGAAGGTTTCAGCCGAGTCGCGCACATAGCTGCCGGTGCTGATGGCCAACACATGCGCCCCCACCGAGGACATGGCCAAGATGTCGGCGGTTAAACCACCTGCACCGCTGGGGTCATTGCTGTTGAAACACAGCACACAAGGATGGGCCATTTCCGGGGTCTGGCCTTCGTCTGGGAGCGGGAGGGTGGGGTTCATGGCCGTCTATACTTTGATTCATTCTATGCCACGGTTTTAACGTGGTTTGTGTGCTTCCTCGAATGAAAGAGACCCCGTGAACAAGACTTGGATGTGCCTGATTTGTGGCTGGATTTACGACGAAGCCTTGGGTGACCCCGACAGCAACATCGCCCCCGGCACCCCGTGGGAACAAGTGCCCATGAACTGGACTTGCCCCGAATGTGGCGCGCGCAAAGAAGACTTTGAAATGGTGCCGGTCTAACTTTTTTTCACCACCGAATAGCGCAGCAAGGTTTTGGCCCGCGCTTGCGCGTGGTCCACAACCGGCATCGGGTAGTTCTGGCCCAACACCACACCCGCTGCTTGCAGCTCCATGGGTTTGGCCAACCATGGTGCATGAATCGCTTTGTCGGACAAGCCGCTGAGTTGCGGCACATAGCGCCTGATGAACTTGCCTTGCGGGTCAAACTTTTCGCTTTGGTTGATCGGGTTGAAGATGCGAAAGTAGGGCTGGGCGTCGCAGCCGCTCGAGCTGGCCCACTGCCAACCGCCGTTGTTGGCGGCCAAGTCAAAGTCAATCAAGTGCTGGGCAAAGTAAGCCTCGCCCCAGCGCCAATCAATCCCTAAATCTTTCACCAAAAAACTTGCCACCACCATGCGCAAGCGGTTGTGCATGTAGCCGCTTTGGTTGATCTGCGCCATGGCCGCGTCCACCAGCGGGTAGCCGGTTTGACCATCACACCAAGCTTTGAACAAGGCCTTGGCGTGTTTGTCTTTGTCCCAGTGGATGTCGTCGTACTCGCGCTTGAAAGCGCTGTGCACCACGTGCGGATGGTGGTGCATGATCTGGTGATAGAAATCGCGCCAAATCAATTCGGACAACCAGGTTTGTGCGCCCCCATCATTCTTCAGGGCACGAGCATGGGCCAACCGCGCCAACTGCCGAATCGACACCGTGCCAAAGCGCAAATGCGCACTCAAATAACTGGGCCCTTTCACCGCCGGAAAGTTGCGTGTGGCTTCATAGTCGCTCATGCGTTTGTCGAAATCTTTCAACAACATCTGCGCACCTGACATGCCGGGGTGGATGTGCAGCGCCGCCAAATCCATGGCTTCAAAACCCATGGCCTGCAAGCTGGGGATGGGCTGGCGCAAAGCTTTGGGGATGCTGGCCAATTGACCAGGCTTGACCAAGGTGGGCCTGGCCGCCAAATCGGCAGGCGTGACTTTTTTCAACCACGCATTTTTGTACGGCGTGAACACGCCATAGGGTGTGCCGCTCAGCGTCAAGACCTCGCTGCGTTCGAACACCACATGGTCTTTGAAGCTGTGAAACGCGATGCCGTGGTTGGCCAAGCTGCCGCGCACTTGGGCGTCGCGGGCCAAAGCCTCGGGCTCGTCATCATGGTGGGTGAACACCGCTTGCACACCCAAGTGTTGGGCAAGTTGAACCATCTCGTGGATGGCTTCGCCGTGGCGCACCAGGAAGCCCGCCTCTGTATGGCCCGCGCGTTCGCGCCAAGCGGCATCAAGCTCGTGCAACGACGCGTGGATGAAGGCCACGCGCCGGTCTTGGCGCGGTAATTTGTCCAAGATGGCGGTGTCAAACACAAAGGCCGCGTGCACACGCTTGGCATGCTTCAAGGCTGTGCTGAGCGCGGTGTGGTCGTCCAAGCGCAAATCCCGGCGAAACCACACCAACACGCTGTCAAACTGGTCTAAAACTTGGGGAGGCATGTTCACCTTAAAATCTTGGCATGACCACGGATTCTGCACCCATCAACCTGACGCATCATTTCCTGATCGCCATGCCGGGTTTGATGGACGAATCTTTCAGCCGCAGCGTCGTTTACATGTGCGAACACTCCGAACGCGGTGCCTTGGGTCTGATCATCAACAAGCCCAGCCCCATGCGCATGGAAGAGTTGTTTGAAAAAGTCGACCTCAACCTGGGTCGCACCGATCTGATTGAAATTCCTGTGTTGCAAGGCGGTCCGGTGCACACCGAGCGCGGCTTTGTGCTGCACGAGCCGCTCAGCCAATCCGACCCGAATGGCCCCGAGGCTGAAAACACCTACGCCTCCACGCTGATGATTCCCGGCGGCCTGGAGATGACCACCTCCAAAGATGTGCTCGAAGCGCTGTCCACGGGCGCGGGCCCGCGCAAGGTGCTCATCACCTTGGGCTATGCCGCATGGGCGCAAGGGCAATTGGAAAGTGAACTCGCTGAAAACAGTTGGCTCACGGTGGAAGCCGATGCCCAAGTGATTTTTGACACGCCGATTGAACACCGCTACGACAGCGCCTTGGCCTTGCTCGGTTTGCAAGCTTGGATGCTGTCGCCCCAGGCGGGTCACGCATGAACGTGGCTGCACCGCCCGTTGCCACTGCACTGCAATCCTTTTTGGCTTTCGATTTCGGCCTGCAACGCACCGGCGTGGCGTATGCGTCGCGCTTGCTTGGTCAGGCACAACCGCAAGGCACGGTGAAAGCCGCAGGGGACGCACGTTGGCCGCTGATTGCCCAACACATTGAACGCTGGCAACCCGATGCACTGGTGGTCGGTGTGCCCTACCACCCCGATGGTGCACGCCATGAAAACACCGACCGTGCGCAAAAGTTTGCGCGTCAATTGCAGGGTCGTTTTGGTTTGCCGGTCTTTGAAGTGGACGAGCGTTACTCGACCACCGAAGCCCGCGCTGCCGGTGCCACCGATGTGGACGCGGCATCGGCTTGCGTCATCCTTGATCAATTTTTAAGAAACCTCGCACCATGAGCATTGGCCATTTATCCCTCGACGCCCAGGCCTTGTACGGCCAGATGTTGAAAGACCTGCGTGAACGTCTGAGCCCGACCGCGCACTTGGTGGGCATCACCTCGGGCGGTGCTTGGTTGGCCGAACGCTTGCATGCAGATTTAGGCCGCACTGCTGCGATGGGTGTGGTGTCTTCCTCGATGCACCGTGATGACTTCGCGCAGCGCGGCATGGCCGACAGTGCGGCCACCAAGTTGCCGTTTTCCGTGGATGGCGCGGTCATTTGGTTGATCGACGATGTGTTGTTCACGGGGCGCACCATCCGCGCGGTGGTGAACGAATTGTTCGACTATGGCCGACCGGCTGCCGTGCACTTGGCGGTGTTGGTGGACAGAGGCGGGCGCGAGTTGCCGGTGCAAGCCGACTACGCGGCGGCGCGATTGAGTTTGCCGGGCAACCAATCCTTGCGCCTGACACGTGACGCACAACATCAATTCGCTTTTTCGGTGGAGGGCTGAGATGCTTTACAAACGCAACCCGCAACTCAACCGCAACGGTGAATTGATTCACCTGTTGTCCACCGAGGGTTTGTCGCGCGACATCCTCACGCAGATCTTGGACACCGCCAGTCAGTTCGTGTCGGTGAACGACCGTGAGGTGAAAAAAGTACCTTTGCTGCGCGGCAAAAGCGTCTTTAATTTGTTTTTTGAAAACAGCACCCGCACCCGCACCACGTTCGAGATTGCCGCCAAACGCTTGAGCGCCGATGTGTTCAACCTCGACATCGCACGTTCCTCGGCCAGCAAAGGCGAGTCGCTGCTGGACACCATCGCCAACCTGAGCGCGATGGCCGCCGATATTTTTGTGGTGCGCCACAGCGAATCGGGCGCACCGTATTTGATTGCCGAACACGTGGCGCCCCATGTGCACGTCATCAACGCAGGTGACGGCCGCCATGCCCACCCCACACAAGGTTTGCTGGACGCCTACACCATTCGTCATTTCAAGAAAGACTTCGCCAACTTGCGCGTGGCCATCGTCGGTGATGTGCTGCACTCGCGGGTGGCACGCTCGGACATTCACGCACTCACCACCTTGGGCTGCGCCGAGGTGCGTGTGGTCGGCCCCAAAACCTTGGTGCCCTCGGACTTGTCGCAACTCGGTGTGAAGGTGTTCCACAGTTTGGAAGAAGGCATCCGCGACTGCGATGTGGTCATCACACTGCGCTTGCAAAACGAACGCATGAGCGGTGCCTTGTTGCCCTCGAGTCAAGAATATTTCAAGAGCTTTGGCCTGACCCAAGCCAAGCTGCAATTGGCCAAACCAGACGCCATCGTGATGCACCCTGGGCCCATCAACCGGGGCGTGGAAATCGAATCGGCGGTGGTGGACGGACCGCAAAGCGTCATCTTGACGCAAGTAACTTTTGGCATCGCTGTGCGCATGGCGGTGATGTCCATCGTGGCAGGAAACGACGCATGAGCATCCTCATTCAAAACGGCCAGGTCATCGACCCGGCCTCAGGCTTGAACACCCGCGCCGATGTGGCGATTCAACACGGCAGCATCTTGTCCATCGGCAAGGTGGATGCCAGTTTCAAACCCCAACAAACCATCGACGCCACGGGTTGCATCGTGATGCCCGGTTTGGTGGATGCATGTGCACGATTGGGTGAACCCGGCCATGAACACGAAGGCATGTTGGACAGCGAGTTGGCGGCGGCAGTCGCTGGTGGTGTCACCAGTGTGGTGTGTCCGCCCGACACCCAACCCGTGTTGGATGAACCCGGCTTGGTGGAGATGCTGCAATTTCGCGCGGCGCGATTGCAGTTGTCGCGCGTGTTTCCGCTGGGTGCGCTCACACGTGGTTTGGATGGCGAAGCCCTGACGCCCATGGCCGAACTCACCTTGGCCGGTTGCATTGGTTTTTCGCAAGCCGAGCACAACATGAGCCACAACCAAGCGCTGCAACGCGCCATGCAATACGCCGCCACGTATGGCTATTGCATCTGGTTGCGACCGCAAGACGCGGCGCTGGGCAAAGGCGTGGCTGCCAGTGGCCCCTTGGCCACGCGCTTGGGGCTCAGTGGTGTGCCGGTGGCGGCAGAAACGATTGCACTGCACACCATCATCGACTTGATGCGCACCAGTGGGGCTCGGGTGCATGTGTGCCGTTTGTCCAGCGCGGCAGGCGTCGAGTTGGTGCGTCAAGCCAAAGCCGAAGGCTTGGCCATCAGCGCCGATGTGAGCATCCATAACTTGCATTTCACCGACGCCGACATGGGCTACTTTGACACCCGCGCACGGCTCACACCACCGCTGCGCCAACAACGCGACCGCGATGCACTGCGTGAAGGTTTGAAAGACGGCACCATCGATGTGCTGGTGTCCGACCACACACCTGTGGAGGGCGACGCCAAGGCCTTGCCGTTTGCGCAAGCCGACGCGGGTGCCACGGCTTTAGAGATGTTGCTCAGCGCCACGTTGAAATGGGCGGCGCAAAGCCAAGTCGATGTGCTGCGTGCCTTGCAAGTCGTCACCTCGGCACCCGCGCAGTTGTTGGGTGTGCGCGGTCAGGGCTTGGGGCAATTGAGTGTTGGCGGCCCTGCCGATGTGTGCGTCTACAACCCCGAGGCTTCATGGGCTGTGACGCCTGAAGTGCTGCGCAGTCAGAGCAAGCACACGCCGTTTGCGTTTGACATGAGTGGCAGTGAAATGGTGGGGCAGGTCAGAGCCACACTTGTTGCCGGCAAAGTGGCGTTTCAAAGTTAATTGGTTAATTGGGGTCAGATTCCAATTGTTTTGATTTGACTTCAGAGCAAGGTGTCAGCCCAAATGTTCTGTGCCCAATTCCAGGCATACGTGCCTTCAAGCGCATTTGCCTCGGTAGATAAGCCACCTGAACCAGGCACGGTTTTGAAGGTCTTCTCTTCGGCGTTGTACTGATGCACTGACGCCACGTGAATCACCAATTTGTCACTCACATAGCTGTAGCACGTGTTGGTGAGCAGTGGGCTGGGGTTGATGGCCAAATCGGAGAGTTGCGCCACCACCGCAGCAGCAGCCACCTTGCCATGTGAGTTGGCCATGTGCCCCGACTTGGGCATGGCAGGGGCGGCCAAGATAGCGTCACCCAGCACATGAATGTCTTTGGCGGCCAATGATTCGAAGGTTTGGTAGTTGATGCCACACCAACGGTTGTTGACTGTGGTCAAGCCCGTTTGCACGGCAATCGAGCCTGCACGCATGGCAGGCAAGACGTTGAGTACATCGGCGCGAACGCTTTCTTGCACATCGAATTTCAAGGTGCTTGTTTTGGCGTCCACCGACAGCACTTTGTGGTTGGAACGGAACTCGATGATGTCTTTGTAGTTGTCGCTCCAAAACTTTTTGAACAAGGCTGGTTTGGAGGTGACATCCGGGTTGGCATCCAGAATCAGCACTTTGGATTTGGGCTTGGCTTGCTTGAAGTAATGCGCCACCTGGCTGGCGCGTTCATACGGCCCTGGGGGGCACTTGTAGGGGGCTTCGGGCACGGTGATGGCAAACACACCACCATTGGGCATGGCTTCAAGTTGTTTGCGCAGCGCCGTGGTTTCTGCACCGGCTTTCCACGCTTGCAAAATTTGTCCGCTGGCATTCGCCGCTTGCAGGCCCTCGATGCTGTCAAAGTTCATGTCCACGCCGGGTGACAAGATGAGTTTGTCGTAACCGATGGTGGGGCCGTTTTGCAAGGTCACGGTTTTCTTGGCGGCATCAATGGATGCCACACGGTCGTGCACCAAGGTCACGCCGTGTTTGCTGCTGAGGGCATCGTAGGGCGTGGTGATTTGCGCCATGGTTTTGCTGCCACCCAAGACCAAGTTGGACATGGGGCATGAAATGAAAGTGTTGTTCGGCTCCACCAACACCACGCTGATTTTGTAATTGGACAAGACCCGCACATACTTGGCTGCAGTGGCGCCGCCGTAGCCGCCACCAATGACCACCACTTGCACTTTGGCGGGGGCTTTGCTGGTGAGTGAGGCGCAGCCCGACAGCGCGGACAAGGAGCCCAAGGCCAAACCGGTTTGAAGCAATGTTCTTCTTTGCATGATGTGTCCTTAGCGTTTTTGAGCGGCGAAATAGTCGGCCATGCTGGCGATTTGCTGCTCGCTCAAGCCTTTGGAAATTTGGTGCATCACGGTGGCGGGTCGGCTGCCGTCTTTGAAGGCTTTCATTTGCGCCACCATGTAGTCGCGTGGCAAACCCGCGATGGACGGGACGGTGGAGCCAGGCACGGTGCGGCCTTCACTGCCATGGCAGTTGGCGCAGGTGGCGGCATTGGCGCGTTGATGCAACGCAGAGGCCGCGTCTTGTGCCATCACTGGCATGCTGAACAGGAGCAAAGCACTTGCAAGTTGCAGAGTGAAGTATGGGAGTCGCATGGCAGGTCTTTCAAGTGACGTCAAAAAAGGGGCGTTCAAGCCGTGTGCTTCACCACACGGCCTTTTGAAATTTCAATGATTTCATCGCCAAAGCTGGCGACGTCATCCGGGTTGTGGCTGATGAGGATCATGGGGATGTTCAATTGCGCTTGCACCTGTGACAGCTCTTGGCGCAGGCTTTGGCGCAAACTTTCATCCAACGCAGAAAAAGGTTCGTCCAACAAAATGGCTTTGGGGCGCATCACCAACGCTCGTGCCAAGGCAACGCGTTGGCTTTGACCGCCAGAGAGTTGATGTGGGTATTGGTGGGCCAAGGCACGCAACTCGAACTTGTCCAACCAGTTGTCCACATCGGGGTGGCTGAACTGTGGGGCTGGGTTGAACCAGCTTTTGCTGAGGGAGAAGGCGATGTTTTGCATGACAGTGAGGTGCGGGAACAAAGCATACTCTTGAAACACATAGGCCAGTGCACGTTCTTGGGGCGTTGTGCACATTCCTTCAGATGAATTGAACAGATCGATATGGTTGAAACGAATATGGCCGTGGTCTGGCGTGGTCAGGCCGGACAACATTTTGAGCAACTGCGTTTTGCCAGCACCCGAGGGGCCAAACAACACCAATCTTGAGGCATTGCTTTGAAAACTGACATCAATGTCAAATTGATGTTGCTGGCTCTTATACGTTTTTTGAAGTGACACATCCCACAGCATGGCGACCCCTTAGCGTGACTCAACCACGCGGCCGGGCATGAGTTTGCCCGACACCAGCAACACACTGATGCACACCACCGAGGTGAGCAGCACCAAGAAATTGGCCACATCGTCCCGACCTGCTTGCACCGCTTCATACACCGCAATTGACAGCGTTTGGGTTTGGCCGGGAATGCTGCCGGCCACCATCAAGGTCGCACCAAACTCGCCCGAGGAGCGGGCAAATGACAACAACACGCCCGACAAAATGCCGCGCCACGCCAGCGGCAACGTGACGCGAAAAAAGAGGGCGAATTCGCTGATGCCCAACACCCTGGCCGCTTGCTCGTATTGAGACTCTAAAGATTCAAAGGCTGCTCGTGCGGCTTTGAAAACCAAAGGAAAAGACACGATGGCGGCGGCCATCACCGCGGCTTGCCAGGTGAAGATCAGGTTGATGTTGAAGTTGTTTTGTAAAAACGCACCGATGGGGCCGTTGCGGCCAATCAAGACCAACAGGTAGTAGCCCAACACGGTGGGTGGCATCACCATGGGCAGCGTGAGTACCGCGTCCAACACATCTTTGCCCCAGAAGTTTTTGCGGGCAAACACGTAGGCGATACCGATACCTGACAATAGATTGATGAGGGTGGCGAAGCCCGCCACCTTCAAGGTCAACCGCAATGCAATCCAAGCTTCATCCATTCGTGCATCAGGGCGCAAACCCTGTCCTTGTTGTCAGTTGGCCAGCGCCAACACCACCGCTGTTTCATCCAACTCGGCGATCGCTTCATCGCTGATGTGGAAGTCGCTCAAGTGCTCAGCAAAACCAACGATGGTGATGCCCGGCTCCACCAGCAGATTGATTTCGCCACTGGCGTTGCCACGCGCTTTGCGCACGACCACACCATGCACCACGTTTTTGTGCTTTTCACTGGAGGCTTGTTTGATGCTGACCGCGGTGGCCTTGCACAACACCAGCACGGCTTGGCCCACATGCAATTCAAACAACTCGGCGCTGGCACTGGTGATCTTGGAATAAAAAACCGTTCCACCTTTGGAGCTGAGTTCCACCCGCACAAAACTGCCTTTTTTACGGATGCCAGACACCAGGCAGGGGAACTGGTTGCGCATGGTGGTGCGCAAGCCCAACATGCCACTGTCGGCATGGTCAGCGCCCGATTTGCCACCGGACTTCTTGGTGAGCTGTGACTTCACCACCTCCAAATCGGTGGAAGCTTTCAGCAACTCCATGCCCGCTTTGGTGAGTTGGGCGCCACCACCGCCTGCACCGCCCACCACTTTTTCCACCAAGGGGGTGCCCGCCAAATTGCTCAGGATGTCGATGGCTTGCCACGCGGCTTTGTAGCTGACACCGGCGCGGCGAGCGGCCTCGGAAATCGAGCCCGCGTCTTGGAGGCGACGCAGGATGTCGATGCGTTTGTCCGTCTTGCTGTGGCCCAGGGCTTTCCCTAGGTCTTTCGTGCTTTTGCCAACCATCAACGGGATTCCAAAAAAGATGGTAAATTCGCTATTCCAAAAAAGAAGAGCGATTCGATTCGCTATTCTATTTCAGAATTCTCAAGCCGAAAGCAAAGCATGTCGCATCCATTCAAAGCCGTCCATCGCATACAAATCAAACCCCTGGCTGCGGCCTTGTTGGTGGCCACCTCGGGCGCCTTGTTCGCGGCTGATGGCGCGGTGAAGCCCAGCGGCTTTGGTTTGGTGTCCGCCGATGGCCAAAGTTCGGTCAATCTCTATGGACAGTTTCACTTTGACATGCGTGACATCAACAATGGTTTGAATCATGTGAATGACAAAGACGCCGGATCAGGGGCTGACAATTTTGAAGTCCGTCGGGGTCGACTCGGCATCACAGGCACCGTGCTCAAAGACATCGACTACGAACTCATCACCAACACCTTGGGCAGCAACGCCAACTTGATTCACCGTGCCTATATCAACTATGGCTACAACCAGCAAGCGCAAGTGCGTGTGGGTCGATTCAAGCAACCGTTTTCATTGGAAGAGTTGTCCAGTGCCAATGGATTGGATTTCATGGAGCGCTCTTATGGCAACCAGTTGGTGCCCAGTCACCGGTTGGGGGCCATGATCCATGGTGAGCCCGTCAAAGGCTTCACCTATGGCGTGTCTGTTTACCAAGACGGTTTCAATGAAATATCCAACACCGAAAACATCGGTGCATTGGGCGCAGCCCGCGCCACTGTGAACTTGGCTGAACTGCGCGGTATCAGCGACACCATTCTTCACTTCGGTGTGGGTTTGGACAAAGGCAGTTACCAAACCACACCCACGGTCAGCACGGATACCGGTGCGGCCATCAGCGGTTTAACCCGTGGCACTGTGCTGGCATTTCGATCCGAAGACAGAGGCATGACCAATGTCTACCGGGCTCAAATCAGTGGCGACACCATCAACCCCACATTTGGTGGTGTGGCCAACAATGCAGCCAACATCAGCAAAGAACTCAAAGGTTTGGAAATGGCCTTGGCCACAGGCCCTTGGAAATTTCAATCTGAATTTTTTGATGCTGCTTACAGTGCCAAGGCTTTGAACTACAACACAGACACTGGATTGAGCGCAGCAGGATTGAAAGGCACGGCCACGTTGGATGTGACTGCAAAAACAAATTACTATGAATTTTTGTACAACATCACTGGTGAAAATTGGGCGACAGCCTACAAGTCAGGTGCATTTGGGAGTGTGAAACCAAAGTCGAATTTTGGTGGTGGCGGCACCGGTGGATGGCAAGTGGGATGGCGTGTTTCCAGCTACAAAGTGGGTGAACCATCGGGCACGGCACTGGCAGGCTCGGGTGTCTCCAAAACCAACACCACCACCTTTGGCACGATCAACACCAACACCTCACGAGGTGAAAATTCAGCTACGGCAACCACCAACACCCTTGGTGTGAATTGGCTTTTGAATCCGAATGCACGTGTGATGTTCAACTATGCTGAAACCAAGTTTGGTACCAAGGTGACCTACCTCACCACCACGGCCTCCGACGTGGGCTTCACCAACAAAGAAAAGCTCTTCTCTGTTCGCACACAACTCAGTTTTTAAGTTCAGCCCATGAAACATTTGAACCGCATCACCATCGCGCTTTCATTTTTTCTCAGCGTCTCTTCGTGGGCCGCAGACCTGACGGTGTCAGCCGCCGCCAGTCTGACGCAAGCATTCCAGGAGATGGGGTCACAGTTTGAAGCCCAAAACCCGGGCACCAAGCTCCGCTTCAACTTCGCCGCATCCGGTGCACTGCTTCAACAAATCGTCAACGGCGCACCTGTGGATGTGTTGGCCTGTGCCGACACCGACACCATGGCCAAAGCCGTGGCCAAAGCGGTGGTGAATGCGTCGGACAGCAAGGTGTTTGCCACCAACCGGTTGGTCCTTGTGACACCTGCCAAGTCCGATCTGGCATTGAAGCAATTGTCTGATTTGAAGAAACCTGAAGTGAAACGCATTGCCATGGGCGTGCCCGCCAGTGTGCCGGCTGGTCACTACGCCCAAGGGGTTTTGGACAAAGCCGGTCTTTGGGCTGATGTGAAAGACAAAATCATCAGCACCCAAAATGTGCGGCAAGCCTTGGACTATGTGGCCCGCAATGAAGTCGATGCAGGGTTTGTTTATGCCAGTGATGCGCAGTTGATGGCTGGCAAAGTGAATGTGGCCCTTCAAGTGGCGACCGCCTCAGCGATTCAATACCCGATCGCCAAAGTAGCAAGCAGCACACAAGCCGCCGAAGCGCAAAAATTCATCGCCTTCGTGCAATCCGAAGCGGGTCAAGCCGTCTTGAAGAAAAATGGCTTCACTGCGCCTTGAAAGCTTGGTGCATCAAAACTTGACCTCATAGCTCAAGTGCAACACATAGTTGGCGGGGCTCTTGCGGTGCGTGGGCAGCACCGACAAGCGAAAACCTTGTTGCTCGGTGAAGTCGTGCTTCAAACTGAAGGCGCCCATGACTGAATAGTCGTGGGGGTAGCTGCGGGTGCGGTAGCCCGACACCACACCACCCATCAAGGCCGCTGATTGAAACAAGGGGTTTTCAGGCAACGCCCATTGCAGGGTGTAGCCCACATAGGCCGAATCTTTGTTCAAACTGTTTTTGTAAAAGCCGCCGGTGTAACCGTTGTGCTCCAGGTACAAGCCGTAGTTTTCATTGTTGAAATTGCCATGGTCATGGTAGCTCCAAGTATGCAAACCGAGGGTGGTTGTTTGGGCAGCCACAGGTGACAGCAAGGTCAAACTCAGGATAAGACCCAGCACACCCTCGTTGCGTGATTGGCGCTTGGTCCGAACTGGTTTGGTTTGTCGGTGTTGTGAAGAAACTTTGATTTGCATGTCAATCTCCTGTGGTCTGCGCAGGAGAAAAGCAATTCAAAGTCCAGCATTGCGCTGGTTTTTTGACGGTACACGCCCAAAGCTTGCAAAGGCTTTAGGCGTTGCACACTGAAGATTTCAAATCACATGGAATTTGATGTTCAGTTTAAAAAATATTTCAGGAATCGCGGTGTTCAAGCCGTGCCTGTGGCAAGTTTTGGCCGCAAGCCATGGCCATGTTGTTCCAAGGCATGGCGCACCAAGGGCATCAATGTCGGCAATGTTTGCTGATCAATACCATCCAAAATCAAGTTGCGCATGCGCGGTTCCCAGAATTTGTGAATATGGTTGGCGATGCCGCTCTTGGCCTCTTCTTGATCGGGGAAGGCCGAGAAAAATTCGCCAATTTGATTGGCCATGTGAACCAGGTTGTCAATGTCCATGATGTGCTTCAGTCGTCAATGTGGGTTGGGTTGAAATCAAACGGTGGCCGTGGCTGTAGGCGTTGAATTGCTCACCACGCACCATGGCCGCCAACACCAGGTTGTGGTCTTGGGCCAATTCGACGGCCAAGGACGTGGGCGCGGAAACCGCGGTCAACACACCAGCCCCCGCCTTCACGGTTTTTTGCACCATCTCGAAACTGGCACGACTGGTGATGCAGACAAAACCTTGCTGCATGTTTTGTTTGGCCTTGACCAAAGCACCAATGAGTTTGTCCAAGGCGTTGTGACGGCCAACGTCTTCGCGCACCAGCACGATGTCGCCCTGCAAGTCAGCCCAGGCAGCGGCATGGGTGGCACCGGTGCGCAGTTTTTCAGGTTGTTTGGAACGCAACATGCTGTGGGCTTTGAACATGGCTTCTTGTTGAACATTGACATCAGGCGCTTGGGGCAAGGCCAAGCGCACTTGGCCCAAGCTGTCAGCACCACACAAACCACAGCCTGTGCGACCGGCCATGCTGCGGCGACGTTCTTTCAAACCTTGCTCAACTTGTGCAGCCACTTCAAGCCGCACTTCAATGCCTTGGGCCAACACCTCGGTGTCCACGCCGAAGAGCTGTGAGGGGTTGTGCAGCAAACCTTCGGTGAGCGCAAAGCCCAGTGCAAAGTCTTCCAAGTCGGTGGGACTGGCCATCATCACAGCATGGGTGATGCCATTGAACACCAGTGCCACAGGCACTTCTTCGGCCAAGGCCAAAGCAGCGCTGTGGCGGCTGTTCATTTGCCCATCACTTCAAAGGCTTCGGTTTTGTGCTGGGCCTTGGCCAGCAAACCGAGTTGGTCTTGATTGAAGCGTTGGTAGTTTTGCTGCCACTCGGACGGTTGACTCACCGCCACCACTTGCACCGCCGTGACTTTGTATTCGGGGCAGTTGGTGGCCCAGTCGGAGGCATCGGTGGTGATGACGTTGGCACCGGACTCGGGGAAGTGGAAGGTGGTGTAGACCACACCGGCTTGCATGCGCTCGCTGATTTCAGCACGCAGCACGGTACGGCCTGCACGGCTTTCAATGCCCACCCAATCGTCTTGCTTGATGCCGCGCTCTTCGGCATCGTGCGGATGGATTTCCAAACGGTCTTCACTGTGCCATTGGTTGTTGTCGGTGCGGCGGGTTTGGGCACCCACGTTGTATTGCGACAAGATGCGACCGGTGGTGAGCAACAACGGGAATTTGCGCGTGACTTTTTCTTGGCTGGCCACATACTGCGTGGGGAAGAACTTGCCTTTGCCGCGCATGAAACCTGCGGTGTGCATGATGTCCATGCCAGCGTCTGGCGTGTCGTCGTTGCAAGGCCATTGCAAGCTGGTGTGCTGATCGATCTTGGCGTAGCTGACACCGGCAAAGCTGGGGGTCAGTGCGGCAATTTCTTTCATGATGTCTTCAGGGTGCTTGTAGTGCATCTCGTAGCCCAAAGCCTTGGCCAGCTTCACAGTGACTTCCCAATCGGCCAAACCGGCCATGGGGGGCATGGCTTGACGCACACGCGAAATGCGGCGCTCGGCATTGGTGAAGGTGCCGTCTTTTTCCAAGAAGGAAGAGCCCGGTAAAAACACATGCGCGTACTTGGCGGTTTCGTTCAAGAAAATGTCTTGCACCACGATGCATTCCATGGCTGACAAAGCAGCCGCCACGTGTTGGGTGTCGGGGTCGGATTGCACGATGTCTTCGCCTTGGCAGTACAAGCCCAAGAACGATCCATCCATGGCGGCGTCAAACATGTTGGGAATGCGCAAGCCCGGTTCGGGGCTCAAGGCCACGCCCCAAGCGCCTTCAAACAAAGTGCGGGTGGTGGTGTCCGAGATGTGTCGGTAGCCCGGCAACTCGTGGGGGAAGCTGCCCATGTCGCAAGCACCTTGCACATTGTTTTGACCGCGCAAAGGATTCACGCCCACGCCTTCACGACCCACCATGCCACAGGCCATGGCCAAGTTGGCGATGCCAATCACCATGGTCGAGCCTTGTGAATGCTCGGTGACGCCCAAGCCGTAGTAGATGGCCGAGTTCGGTCCGGCAGCGTAGAGGCGGGCTGCGGCACGCACTTCAGAAGCCGGTACACCCGTGACGCTTTCAAAGGCTTCAGGTGAGTTCTCGGGTTTGGATACGAACTCACACCATTCGTTGAAACTTTTGTCGTCGCAACGCAGGGCCACATAGTCTTTGGCCAACAAGCCTTCGGTGACCACCACATGGGCTAGTGCGGTGATGAGAGCCACATTGGTGCCGGGCTTCAAAGCCAGGTGGTGTTGGGCTTTCACGTGTGGGCTGCTGACCAAATCAATTTTGCGCGGGTCGGCCACGATCAATTTCGCACCTTCACGCAAACGGCGTTTCATGCGCGAAGCAAACACAGGGTGCGCATCCGAGGGGTTGGCACCAATCACCAGCATCACATCGGTGTGTTCCACCGATTTGAAAGTTTGGGTGCCCGCCGAGGTGCCAAAAGTTTGACCCAAGCCGTAGCCGGTGGGGGAGTGGCAAACACGGGCGCAGGTGTCGACGTTGTTGGTGCCGAAAGCGGCACGCACGAGTTTTTGCACCAGGTAGGTTTCTTCGTTGGTGCAACGCGATGAGGTGATGCCGCCCACGGCGTCTTTGCCGTGTTTGGCTTGAATGCGTTTGAACTCGGACGCTGCATGGTTGATGGCTTCGTCCCAGCTCACTTCTTGCCACGGGTCGGTGATCTTGGCGCGGATCATGGGCTTGGTGATGCGGTCTTGGTGGGTCGCATAGCCCCATGCAAAACGGCCTTTCACACACGAGTGGCCTTCATTGGCTTTGCCATCTTTCCAAGGCACCATGCGCACCACGGTGTTGCCCTTCATCTCGGCTTTGAAGCCGCAACCGACACCGCAATAAGCGCAGGTGGTGATCAGGCTGTGCTCGGGCTGGCCCAATTCGATGATGGATTTTTCTTGCAAGGTGGCAGTGGGGCAGGCTTCGACACAAGCACCGCAAGACACGCATTCGCTGTCCATGAAAGGCTGGTCTTGTCCGGGGGACACGCGGCTCTCGAAACCACGCCCTGAAATGGTGAGCGCAAAGGTGCCTTGTGTTTCTTCACAAGCACGCACACAGCGGTTGCACACAATGCACTTGCTGGCGTCATAGGTGAAATAGGGGTTGGACTCGTCTTTCTTGGCATCGCAATGGTGTGCACCAGCAGCCGCGCCCACGCCATAGCGCACATTGCGCAGGCCCGTGACACCGGCCATGTCTTGCAATTCGCAATTGCCATTGGCACTGCAGGTCAAGCAATCCAAAGGATGGTCGGAGATGTAGAGCTCCATGACACCTTTGCGCAGGTCTTGCAGTTTGGGTGTTTGGGTGTGCACCACCATGCCTGCTTCGGCGGGTGTGGTGCAAGAAGCGGGAAAACCTTTGCGGCCATCAACTTCGACCAAACACAAACGGCAAGAGCCAAAGGGCTCGAGGCTGTCGGTGGCACACAGCTTGGGCACTTGAATGCCGGCTTCCACCGCAGCCCGCATGAGCGATGTGCCCTTGGGCACACTGACGTCATAGCCGTCAATATTGAGTTGCACAGTTTCTGTCGAGGTGCGGGCTGGGGTGCCGTGGTCACGCTCTTGTTTCAGGTACATCAACATGGTGTTTCCTTAAGCGGCAGAAACAGCTTTGGCTTCCAAGCCAAAGTCTGCGGGGTAATGGTTGAGTGCGGACAACACCGGGTAAGGTGTCATGCCGCCCATGGCGCACAAGCTGCCATGCAACATGGTGTCGCACAGGTCGCGCAGCAAATGCACTTGTTGTTCTTTGTTGGCAGCGGTGCCAATGCGGTCGATGGTTTCCACGCCGCGTGTGGAGCCAATGCGGCAAGGCGTGCATTTGCCACAACTTTCCAGCGCACAAAATTCCATGGCGTAGCGGGCCAAGCTGGCCATGTTGGCCGTGTCGTCATGCACCACGATGCCGCCGTGTCCAACCACCGCACCCATGGCGGCATAGGCTTCATAGTCGAGTGGCACATCCCATTGCGACTCGGGCACATAGGCACCCAATGGACCACCGACTTGCACCGCTTTGATGGGGCGGCCACTGCGGCTGCCACCACCAAAATCAAACAGCAATTCGCGCAGGCTCAAACCAAAGGCGCGTTCCACCAAACCACCTTGCAACACATTGCCAGTGATTTGGAATGGCAAGGTGCCGGTCGAGCGGCCCATGCCGAAGTCTTTGTAGAAGGCCGCACCTTTGGCCATGATGATGGGCACGCTGGCCAAGGTGATGACGTTGTTGATGACGGTGGGTTGGCCAAACAAACCTTGCAACGCAGGCAAGGGTGGCTTGGCACGAACGATGCCGCGCTTGCCTTCAATGCTTTCCAACATGGCGGTTTCTTCGCCACACACATAAGCACCTGCTGCTTTGCGTACTTCAATGCGAAACGCCTTGCCACTGCCCATCACGTTGTCGCCCAAAAAGCCCGCCGATTCGGCCAAGGCAATGGCCGTGCTCATGGTGGCGATGGCGTGCGGGTATTCGGAGCGGATGTAGATATAGCCCTTGTTGGCACCTGAAGCCAAGCCAGCAATGGCCATGCCTTCGATGAGCATGTAGGGGTCACCCTCCATGGTCATGCGGTCAGAGAAAGTGCCCGAGTCGCCTTCATCCGCGTTGCAGACCACATACTTTTGCGCGGCAGTTGTGCCCAGCACCGTGCGCCATTTGATGCCTGCTGGGAATGCTGCACCACCGCGGCCACGCAAACCCGAATCGAGCACTTGTTGCACCACGGCGGCAGCGTCCATGGTCACTGCGTTTTTCAAGCCAACCCAACCGCCGTGCGCGGCATAGTCGTCCAAGGACAGTGGTCGGGTGATGCCCATGCGGGCAAACGTCAAACGTTGTTGCTTGGCCAGGTAGGGGATTTGATCAGTGAGGCCCAAGGCCAAGGCATGTGCGCCGCCGTTCAAGAAACCCGCATCAAACAAAGAAGCCACATCGTCGGCGCTGACCGGGCCATAGGCCATGCGGCCTTGCGGTGTAAGCACTTCCACCAAAGGTTCGAGCCAAAACAGGCCGCGTGAACTGTTGCGTTGGATGTCGATGGCCACACCGTGCTGGTCTGCATGTTGGTGCAAAGCGTCCACCACCTCATCTGCACCGGCGGCCAAGGCAGCTGAATCGCAAGGAACGTAGAGCGTGATCATGCAACGCTCCCGAGTTTGGCGACGACGGCGCTCAGCTTGGCTTCGGTCATGCGGGCATGCATCTTGTCGTCAATTTGCACGGCAGGTGAAGAGGCGCACAGGCCCAGGCAATACACCGGCTCTAGAGAAAACTTGCCATCGGCACTGGTTTCATGCGCCCCACAACCCAGCACGCTTTGCGCATGGGCCCAGAGTTCTTCGCTGCCACATGCACGGCAAGCTTCAGCGCGACAAACCTGCACCACGTGTTGACCAGGGGGTGTGCTTCTGAAGAAATGGTAGTAAGTGATGACGCCATGCACCTCGGCACGCGACAGGTTCATGCCCTCAGCGATCAAGGGCACAGCGTTGGCAGGAATAAAGCCCAATGCATCTTGAACCGCGTGCAACAAGGGCAGCAAGCCGCCCGGTTGCGATTGGTGGTTGGTCAAGAGCTGGCGAACCAGCAAGAGTTCAGGCGATGCAAGGGGCTTGTTCATAGGTCAATCAGTTGAAAAATTTCGCAACGCTTTGGATGGTGCGGTAAATGCCCCAAGCCAATGGAATGCCGACCGCAGCCCATGCGAACCACACAAACGCAGGGTTGACATGGGTCACTTGGCCAGCGCCATGCACTTCGTTGGCATGGGCTTTTTCGCTGGCCAGTTGCTTTTCGTGCGCCAGTTCTTCGGCAGTCATGAAATGCTTGTCGGCCACGGGTCGCACCAACAAGTTGGCAATCAGGCCCACCACCAACATGCCCACCAAGATGAACATGGTTTGGTTGTAAACCTGCTCACGCGGGATGCCCAAACCGAGTTGGTAGTCGCGCATGTAGTTCACAACCACGGGGCCCAAGATGCCAGCGGTGGCCCAGGCCGTGAGCAAGCGACCGTGAATGGCCCCCACCATTTGCGTGCCAAACAAGTCCGCCAAGTAGGCGGGCACGGTGGCAAAGCCGCCGCCGTACATGCTCAAGATGATGCAAAACGCGGCCACAAACAAGAGCTTGTTGCCGGCCATGGCGCTGGCGGGCACGGATGCGTACAAAGCGCCACCCAACACAAAGAACACGATGTAAGTGAGCTTGCGGCCCAGCTTGTCGGACAAACTGGCCCAGACAAAACGGCCACCAATGTTGAACAAACTCAACAAGGCAGTGAAGCCCGCTGCCACGCCTGCAATCATGGTCAGTTGTGCTTTGTCCAGATCGACAAACTTGGCGTCCACACCAATCAAGCTGCCGCCAAACACTTCTTGCAACATCGGGCTGGCCATGCCGATCACACCAATACCGGCCGACACGTTCATGCACAACACCACCCACACCAACCAGAACTGGGGAATGCCCCAGACCTTGCTGACATGCACATGGTGTGGCGTGATCATGGCCTTGGATTCTTTGTGCACTGGGGGTGTCCAGCCAGCTGGCTTCCAGCCGGTGGCGGGCACGCGGTAGCCCAAAGCGCCGCCCATCATGAAGACGAAATAGACCAAGGCCATGCAAATGAAAGTTTGGTAGACGCCCACACCGGTGTCAGAGGCGAAAATTTTCATCAACTCCGCGGCCAGGGGCGAGCCGATCATGGCACCGCCGCCAAAGCCCATGATGGCCATGCCGGTGGCCATGCCACGACGATCAGGGAACCATTTGATGAGTGTGCTGACAGGGGAGATGTAGCCCAGCCCCAAACCAATGCCGCCAATGACGCCTGACCCAATCAACATCATCCAAAACTGGTGGTGGTAGACACCAGCAGCTGAAATCAACATGCCGCCGCACCAGCACAAAGCGCTGACCACACCGGCTTTGCGCGGACCAGCGCGTTCTAGCCAACCGCCCCACAAGGCTGCAGAGCTGCCCAGCAAAACGAAAAACAAGGTGTACATCCAACCCAGTGTGGAAACCTTCCAGTCGCAGGTGGTGATGAAGAGTTCTTGGAAGAAGCCGATTTCGGGGCCGCATTTGATGGCCTCCTTGATGCCCAGAGCTTTGGACAGCGGCAGCCAGAACACGGAAAAACCATAGGCCATGCCGATGCAAAGGTGGATGGCCAGCGCGGCTGGGGGAACCAGCCAGCGGTTGAAGCCGTCACCGGCAATGATGCGTTCCTTCGACAAAAAGCCGGGTGTGCCGTTGGCCGTGCTCGCGGATGCGTCAACTGATGTGCTCATGTTGTCTCCATTTTTTTGGTTGTTGTGCCAGCGTTGGACTTTAACGTATGCTTTCCCAGCACAAACGAGTCTAGGGGAAATCACTGAGGCTCCGCAATATGCAAGCGCTCCTCAGTTAACATCATTCATACCAACACAACTAATATGCTCTTCAGAGCCTATATCTTTGATGCACAAAGTCTCCATCAAGCCCCAATGGACCATCAGTGACGCCACCGGCCACAATTTGGCCCCGCGCCTGCTGGAATTGCTGGCCGAGGTGCAAAGCCACGGCAGCTTGTCGGGCTCGTGCAAAAAAACCGGCGCTTCCTACCGACACGCCTGGAGCCTGATCCGCCAAGGTGAAGAACAGCTCGGCATGGCCCTGCTCAACATGGAGCGCGGCAAGGGCTCCACCCTCACGCCGTTGGCCGAAAAGCTGGTTTGGGCCGGGCACCGTATTTCGGCACGGCTCACACCGATGTTGGAGACCTTGGCCTCGGAGTTGGAAAGTGAAATTGGACGCGTCTTGGCCACCAGCAGCGAGGTGTTGCGGGTGCATGCCAGCCATGGTTTCGCGGTTGAAAAAATGATTGAAAAGCTGGCGCTCTCGGGCACCCGGGTCGAGCGCAAATACGTGGGCAGCGTCGAGGCGGTGGCCTCTTTGCATGCCGGGGCGTGTGAAATTGCAGGCTTTCACATCCCGCAAGGCGAGTTTGAAGAACTGGCCTTCAAGCATTACGCCAAATGGCTCAAGCCCAAAGAAAGCCGCATCATTCATGTGGCCACGCGCCGTCAAGGTTTCATGGTGGCCAGCGGCAACCCCCACAAAATTTACGAGGTGCAAGACCTGACCCGCAAAGGCATCCGGTTTGTCAATCGCCAGCCCAGCTCGGGCACCCGGTTTTTGCTGGAATGTTTTTTAAAGAAAGCCCACGTCAACCCCAACGACATCAATGGCTACGAGCAAGCCGAGTTCACCCACGCAGCGGTGGCGGCCTTCGTGGCCAGTGGCATGGCCGATGTCGGCTTTGGCGTGGAAACCCCGGCGCGGCGCTTCAAGCTGGAGTTTTTACCCTTGGCCACCGAACGCTATTTTTTGCTGTGCAACCAGTCCGATTTGGACAAGCCGCATTTGCAAGCGGTGTTGAAAATTTTGAACAGCGACGAGTTTCAGTTTGCGGTGAACCAGTTGCCCGGCTACACCGCCGCGCATTGCGGTCAGGTGGCCACCATTCCAGAGGCGTTTGCGGATACGGCGCTCAGCAAGAAGTATTGAAGGCAGTTGGTGCCCCCGACAGGAATCGAACCTGTATCACTCCCTTAGGAGGGGAGAGTTCTATCCATTGAACTACGGTGGCTGCCAAAGAATTGTAGGCTTCGGGTTTGCGCAGATTGTCACGAACAAAGACACAGGGGGCTTCTCATGGGCATGTGGATTGAAATGGGCGTGTTTGGACTGGTGTTTGTGTTCGCGCTTCACCAGTGGAACGACTTGAAAAAAGAGAAATTGAAGCGCGAGCAACAAAAAGCGGCAGCGGAAGCCGAATCGCCAAAGGAAACCTAAGCGGGTAGCGATGGCGCAACAACGTTCAAGTTGAAACTGGTTCTTCCGTCAGTTATTTGCTCAGCATCCGCATCGCATCTTCCAGCCCCTTCAAGGTGAGCGGGAACATGCGGTTGCTGACCAACTGCTGGACGATGCTGATGCTTTGCCGGTATTGCCACACACCCAGCGGCTCGGGATTGATCCACGCAAACTTGGGGTAGGCGTGGGTCAAGCGTTGCAGCCATTCCGCACCGGCTTCTTCGTTGTTGTATTCCACGCTGCCACCGGGCTGCAAAATTTCATAGGGGCTCATGGTGGCATCGCCCACAAAGATGAGCTTGTGGTCTTTGTTGTACTTGCGGATCACATCCCAGGTGTCGAATTTTTCGGCATAGCGGCGGCGGTTGTTTTTCCACAGAAAGTCATAGACGCAGTTGTGGAAGTAGAAAAACTCCAGGTGCTTGAACTCGCCTTTCACCGCTGAAAACAACTCCTCCACCCGCGCCACGTGCTCGTCCATGGTGCCGCCCACATCCATCAGCAACAACACCTTCACGTTGTTGTGCCGCTCGGGCCGCATCTTGATGTCCAAGTAGCCGGCGTTGGCGGCTGTGCTGCGGATGGTGTTGTCCAAATCGAATTCGTCTTCCGCGCCTTCGCGGGCAAAGCGGCGCAGTCGGCGCAGCGCCACTTTGATGTTGCGTGTGCCCAGTTCGACGCTGTCGTCATAGTCTTGGAAAGCGCGTTGCTCCCACACCTTCACAGCGCTTTTGCCGCCGCCCTTGCCGCCAATGCGGATGCCTTGCGGGTTGTAGCCGCCATTGCCAAACGGCGAGGTGCCGCCGGTGCCAATCCATTTGTTGCCGCCTTGGTGACGCTCTTTTTGTTCTTCCAAGCGCTTCTTCAAGGTTTCCATCAGCTCGTCCCAGCCCATTTTTTCAATCGCGGCTTTTTGCTCGGGCGTGAGTTCGTTTTCCAGGGTTTTCTTCAGCCATTCCAGCGGCACATCGGCGGTGAAGTCGGTGAGCATCTCCACGCCTTTGAAATACGCACCAAAGGCTTTGTCGAACTTGTCGAAATGCTTTTCATCCTTCACCAAAATCATGCGGCTCAGGTGGTAAAAATCGTCCATGCTGCTCGACTCGCTTTGCGGCCCCACCACATTCGCTTGCAGTGCTTCCAAGAGCGTGAGGTATTCCTTCACGGACACCGGCAGTTTGGCGGCGCGCAAGGTGTAAAAGAAGTCGATCAGCATGGGGGATCAATCCTTGTTGGGCCAACGCTCAGCAGATTGACGGAAATGCAAGCAAGCAAGAATGATCACCTTTTTTCCTTCAATGTAATAGTGCAAGCCATAGGGGAAGCGCCTTAACTTCAACCAGCGAAAGGGTTCTCGTGTCACGGGATGCCGTTCAGGGGTTCGGGACAAATTTTCAGAACCAGCCGCAACGCTTCTCACAAAGGCGTCTCCTAATCCTGAGCGCAATCGCTCGTACCAAGCAAATGCCGCTTCAACATCCTGAGAGGCTTCAGGGTTGAATTGAACGATAAAGGTCAAAGCCTAACCCCAAGTTGCTGGGCAATGTCTTGGATGGAAACAGCGCTGTCTGGATGGTTTTGGGACCAAGCCAATCGGCGGTGCAATTCTTCAAAACAGCTGTCTGAAATAGGGGGGACTGATTCTGTTTCCAGGGAATCCCATAAGTCTTCAACCAACTGCAATTTTTCTTGGGAGCCAAGCTGTTGGATGTTTTGGATCAATGTATTCATGGCAAGTCCTAGATTGAATTTCAAACGGTATGCGTGGCATGAGTTCGTACAAATTTCCGATCATTGATTTGGAAGTCCAGATGCAATTTCACATTTTGCCATTCGCTATGGATGATGCTGTAAACACAGGTATCCCGCAATGCTTCTTGCGCCAGGGGATGTCTGTTGATTTGGTGTTGGCGCAGCACGCCATCCAACTTGGCTCCCAAACGCTCAATCGCGCGGCGACTTTGCTGATTCAACACATGGGTGCGAAATTCCACCGCAATGCATTTGAGTTCTTCAAACGCATGGCCCAAGAGTAGCCGTTTGCATTCTGTGTTCAGTGCCGTTCGCTGCACACTGTGGCGGTACCAAGTAGAGCCAATTTCCAAGCGGCGGTTGGAGTTGTCGATGTTCATGTAAGTTGTCATGCCTGCGACTTGCTGGCGCTGGGTGTCGATGACCGCAAAGGGCAGCATGTGGCCTTGCGCTTGAAGCCCGAGTCGCCTCTCAATTTCGGCCGCCATCTGGTCAGGCTGCGGCACCAGCGTGTACCAAAGCTGCCAAAGTTCACCGTCTTTCACCGCATCTTTCAGACCGCTCAGATGCGATAAGGCCAAAGGCTCCAAGCGCACATGCTGGCCAGTCAGAGAGATGGGCTGTGGATGCATGGCCGATCAGCGGTTGCGGCTTTGCATGAACACCAGTTTTTCAAACAGCGTCACGTCTTGCTCGTTTTTCAGCAGTGCACCCACCAGCGGCGGCACAGCCACTTTGTCGTCCTGGGTTTGCAGGGCGGCCAGCGGAATGTCTTCGGCCACCAGCAGTTTGAGCCAGTCCAGCAACTCTGAGGTGGAGGGCTTTTTCTTCAAGCCGGGCAAGCCGCGCACGTCGTAGAAGGTTTTCAGGGCGGCGGCCAACAGGTCTTTTTTCAGGTTGGGGAAGTGCACATCAATGATTTGCCGCATGGTTTCGGCCTCGGGGAACTTGATGTAGTGAAAGAAGCAGCGGCGCAAGAACGCGTCGGGCAGTTCTTTTTCATTGTTCGAGGTGATGAAGACCAGCGGGCGGGTTTGCGCTTTGATGAGCTCGCGGGTTTCATAGCAATAAAACTCCATGCGGTCGAGTTCGCGCAGCAAGTCGTTTGGAAATTCAATGTCCGCTTTGTCAATTTCGTCAATCAACAAGGCCACTGGTTCGGTGGCGGTGAAGGCCTGCCACAGCACGCCTTTGATGATGTAGTTCTCGATGTTCTTGACGCGCTCGCCGCCGTCGAGGTCGGCCATTTGACTGTCGCGCAAACGGCTCACTGCGTCGTATTCATACAGGCCTTGCTGCGCCTTGGTGGTGGATTTCACGTGCCATTGCAGCAAGGGCATGCCCAAAGACTGCGCCACTTCTTCGGCCAACATGGTTTTGCCGGTGCCTGGCTCGCCCTTGACCAGCAAGGGCCGCTTCAAGGTGATGGCGGCGTTGACGGCCAGCATCAGGTCTTGTGTGGCAACGTAATTTTCTGTTCCTGCAAATTTCATGAATCAAGCCTTTGTGGTTTACCGACACGGAGCTTACAAATCGCGTCGATATAATCTTTTAAGTTTCCCAATGATTGTCTATCCAAAATGAACAATTTCCTCTCGTCAGCCCTTTTCATCGTTGTCGCTTGCGCGACCTCTTTTGTCCAAGCCCAAGAAGCTGGTGACGCCAAAGCAGGCGAATCCAAAATCGCTTTGTGCATTGGTTGCCACGGTATCAAAGGCTACCAAGCCAGCTTTCCCGAGGTCTACAAAGTCCCCATGATTTCCGGTCAAAGCGCCGCCTACATTGTGTCGGCCCTGACCGCGTATCAAAAAGGCGAACGCAAACACCCCACCATGCGCAGCATTGCTTCCGCTTTGTCCGCCAAAGACATGGCTGACATCGCCGCCTATTACGAAGTGCACGGCAAAGACCCCGCTGCCACCTTGCCCGAGAAAGCCACCGAGCCCACCGGCAAAGTCGCCGAGTTGGTCACCAAAGGTGCTTGCAATTCTTGCCACGGTGCCAACTACAGCAAACCTTTGGCACCTGGTTACCCCAAAATTGCGGGCCAGCACAAAGACTATCTGTTCATGGCGCTCAAGTCCTACAAATCTGAAAACCAAGCCACCTGGGGCCGCAGCAACGGCGTCATGGGCGGCGTGGCCAAGCAATTCAGCTTGGCCGAGTTGAAAGAAATTGCGGCCTACATTTCTCAACAACAAGGCGAACTCAAAACCGTTCCCCAATCCAAGTTCCGCTGAAACTACAGCGTTTCAAACAAAAAAAGCCCGCTTCAATGAAGCGGGCTTTTTTTGTGGGCGCTGAAAAATTTCAGTCGCGGGTGGCGCGGCGCTGCACCGCATCGATGTAAGCCTGTCCGTCAGGCGGGCGGCCACTGCGCTGACTCTCCCACAACATGGTGCCCAAGCACTCCATCACCTCGTGGTGCGCCTCGTGCACGCTGCTGCGCTTGGAGGCCAGCAACTCCACCGCTTGGCGGATGCCGCGTGGCTGGTCGATCGAGCACTGCTCGCTGATGGACAAGTGCATGGACAGGTGCAAGAAGGGATTGTTTTGACCGTTCTCGCCAGTGAACTGCTGCGCCAAGGCGCTGGCTTCATTGGCCAGCACCGCGTGGTATTCGGGGTGTTCGGCCACCCATTCACCGGCCAACACTTCGAGCGGGTCGATCAAAGAACGCGCTTGTTGCTTGGCATAGACTTGGCAGAAGAAGCGACGAACATCGTCTTGAGAGGGGCTGTACATAGCCTCAGATTGTCAACCAAGAGAATTTCATGAACCAAGCCTTTATTTGTGATGCCATCCGCACCCCCTTCGGCCGTTACGGCGGCGCTTTGAGCAGCGTGCGCACCGACGACCTGGGCGCGATTCCCCTCAAAGCCTTGATGGCCCGCAACCCCAGCGTGGACTGGGCGGCCATCACCGATGTGCTCTATGGCTGCGCCAACCAAGCCGGCGAAGACAACCGCAACGTGGCCCACATGAGCAGCTTGCTGGCCGGCTTGCCCCTGGATGTGCCGGGCGCCACGATCAACCGGCTGTGTGGCTCTGGTTTGGACGCCTTGGGCACGGCAGCACGCGCCATCAAGTCGGGCGAAGCGGGCTTGATGATTGCCGGCGGCGTGGAAAGCATGAGCCGGGCGCCCTTCGTGATGCCCAAAGCCGAAACCGCCTTCAGCCGCGCCAACGCGGTGTACGACACCACCATCGGCTGGCGCTTCGTCAACAAGCTGATGAAAGAAAAATACGGCGTGGACGCCATGCCCGAGACGGCCGAGAACGTGGCCACCGATTACAAGATTGAGCGCGAAGCCCAAGATCGGATGGCCATGAACAGCCAACTGCGGGCCGTGGCGGCCATCAAAGCCGGGCACTTGGCGCGTGAAATTTGCCCGGTCACCATCCCCCAGAAAAAGGGCGACCCGCTGCTGGTGGACACCGACGAGCACCCGCGCGAAACCAGCTTGGAAGCGCTGGCCAAACTCAAAGGCGTGGTGCGCCCCGACGGCACCGTGACCGCGGGCAACGCGTCAGGCGTGAACGACGGCGCTTGCGCCTTGCTGTTGGCCAGCGAGGCGGATGCCGCCAAACACGGCCTCACGCCCAAAGCCCGGGTGGTGGGCATGGCCACAGCGGGCGTGGCTCCGCGCGTGATGGGCATCGGCCCCGCACCCGCCACGCAAAAAGTGTTGGCCCTCACTGGCCTCTCGCTGGAGCAGATGGATGTGATTGAGCTCAACGAAGCATTCGCCGCGCAAGGCTTGGCGGTGCTGCGGCTGTTGGGCTTGCAAGACGAGGACCCGCGCGTGAATGCTTGGGGCGGCGCGATTGCCTTGGGTCACCCGCTGGGCGCATCCGGCGCTCGATTGGCCACCACCGCCATCAACCGCCTGCACGCCACCGGCGGGCGCTACGCCTTGTGCACCATGTGCATTGGCGTGGGGCAGGGGATTGCGTTGGTGATTGAGCGGGTTTAATTTGAGCTTTATTTGGTGCGTTTAACTGCGATCTGATAAGCCTCATCATGATCACGTCTGCCAATGGCAATGACCAAAACGATCAATCGTTGATCAATCACTTCGTAAACCAAGCGGTAGCCCAAGTCTCGCAATTTGATTTTGTAGGTGTTTTGCAAGTCCCCGCTCAATCTGGCAGATGGCACATGTGGCGCTTGGAGGCGTTTTGAAAGTACCTTGATAAGTTGTGTTCTGACCGAGCCGTCGAGTTTTTTCCACTCTTTCAGGGCCAGCTCATGAAACTCAAGCTCATAGGTCTTCAAGCTTCACCTTCACGGTCGGACCGCCAGCACGGGCTTGGACGGTCTTGGTCAGCGCGGCGTCTTCCAGTTGTTCCAACATGTCCTCATAAGCGGCTGCGGAAATCAAATACGCGGCAGGTTTGTTGTGGTTCAAGATGGCCACAGGAGCGACGTTGGCCACCTCAATGACCTCAGACGGATTGCGGCGCAAATCCGTCATGCTGACTGTGTTTTTGGCAAAAATGGTTTGCGTGATGGACATATTTAGCACCTATAAAAGCACATTATTTGGTGTTTTTTTTGAAATGTCAAACAAGATAAATCAGCTTCAGCAGCTTGCGCGAGCAGTGGGGCGGCCAAGCAGAGCACCAGCAAGCGAAGGCACTGGCCCCCAAGCTGACAGGCTTCAAACAGGGTCACTGCTCCACAAACGCCCGCTCCACCACGAAGTCGCCGGGGGTGGTGGTGTTGCCTTCTTTGAAGTGGCGTTCTTCCAGCAGGGTTTTCAGGCTTTTCAGCATCTGCGGGCTGCCGCACAGCATGACGCGGTCGGTTTCGGGGTTGAGCGCGGGCAGGCCAAGGTCGCTGGTGAGCTTGCCGCTGTCCATCAGGTCGTTGATGCGGCCTTGGTTGCGAAACGGCTCGCGGGTGACGGTGGGGTAGTACAACATTTGGCCGCTGACCATCTCACCCAACAGCTCGTGCTGCGGCAGTTCTTGCGTGAGGTAGTCGTGGTAGGCCAGCTCTTTGACTTCGCGCACACCGTGCACCAGGATGACTTTTTCAAAGCGCTCGTAGGTCTCGGGGTCGCGGATGATGCTCATGTAGGGGGCCATGCCGGTGCCTGTGCCCAGCAAATACAGGTTCTTGCCGGGCAGCAAATAGTCAATCAGCAGGGTGCCGGTGGGCTTGCGGCCAACGATGATTTTGTCGCCCACTTGGATGTGCTGCAGCCGCGATGTGAGGGGGCCGTCTTGCACCTTGATGCTTAAGAATTCGAGGTGTTCCTCGTAGTTGGCACTCACAATGCTGTAGGCGCGCAGCAAGGGCTTGTCATTGACTTTGAGGCCAATCATGGTGAAGTGGCCGTTGGAAAACCGCAGGGCTTGGTCACGGGTCGTGGTGAAGCTGAACAGGCGGTCGGTCCAGTGGTGGACGGTTAAAACGGTTTCTTCGTGAAAAGCGCTCATGGCGTTGGGTTTCTAATTTGAAAAAACAGATTTTAGGTGACGCCTTTGCGGGGCTCTGGCACGGCTGTCCCGCGCAGGATTGACGGCAGGGGGTGTTTGAACGACATTTGCGCCCATGAAAAAAACATTTGAAACTTTTGCCGAGGTGGCCCAGCACGTGGGCCAAGACGTCGCCATCAGCGACTGGCTGACCATCACCCAAGACCAAGTGAACCAGTTTGCCCACGCCACCCACGACCACCAGTGGATCCACACCGACCCCGAGCGCGCCCAAGCCGGTCCATTTGGCGGCCCCATCGCCCACGGTTTCCTCACCTTGTCTTTGTTGCCCTGCATGTTCGAGTCGGCGTTTGAAATTCACCAAACCCGCATGGGCGTCAATTACGGTTTGAACAAGGTGCGGTTCACCGCGCCGGTGCCGGTGGGCAGCCGTTTGCGCGGTCACATGCATTTGCTGGCTTGCGACAACATCGAACCCCAGGGCTTGCAAATGACGTGGCAGGTGACGGTGGAGCGCGAGGGCAGCGACAAGCCGGTGTGCGTGGCCGAGTCGGTGGTGCGCCAATACGCTTGAAGCCAAGCCCGATGGTTGAGGTGGCCGAGCCTCAGGGCGCTGCGTTGGTGGGCATGGCAAAGCCCTGTTGCCGCCAAGCTTCATACACCGTGATGGCCACGGCGTTGGACAAATTCAGGCTGCGCTGGCCGTCCAACATGGGCAAACGCATTTTTTGGGGCTCGGGAAAAAAGCCCCGCACATCGGTGGGCAAACCACTGGTCTCCGACCCAAACACCAACCAATCACCGGCTTGAAACTGGCAACCATGCACCGCGTGTTGGCCGTGGGTGGTCAAGGCAAAGCAACGGGTGGGCGCAGGCTGCTCGGCACTTAAAAATGCATGCCAACTGGCGTGGCGTTTGACCGTGGCATATTCACGGTAGTCCAAACCGGCACGGCGCATTTGCTTGTCTTCCATGGAAAACCCCAGCGGCTCAATCAGGTGCAAGGCGCAGCCAGTGTTGGCCGCCAAGCGAATGACGTTGCCGGTGTTGGGTGGGATTTCAGGGTGAACCAGAACGATATTGAACATGGGGAACTCAGTGGCCAAGCGTTGATTGTGGGGGCTCGTGGCCGGTGGCCCTTGCCAACACAATGCAATCGACGCTGGACACGCCCGCCGACCGCAAAGCCTCGGTGCAGGCCCGCAAGGTGCTGCCGGTGGTCAGCACATCGTCCACCAAGACCACCCGCTGGCCGAGCAATGTTGAAAGGTATCGTGGGTTGCAAGCCATGGCATGGGTCAGGTTGTGCAGCCGTTCTTCACGGGGCAAACCGGCTTGGGATGGCGTGTCGCGCAACCGCAGCAAGGCGTCGGGCAAGGTTTGGCGCGGCGACAACGCCCGCGCCAACAACAGCGATTGGTTGAAGCCGCGCTGCTGCAAACGCTGGGCCGACAAGGGCACTGGCAGCAGCAGATCAGCTTGCGCTATCAACTGCTGGATGTCTTCATGGGCCTTCATTTGAAGCGCCAAAAAACGCACCAAACCTGCTTCGCCTTGGTATTTGTAGGCGCTGATCAAGCCCGACCAAGGCGGTGCGTAGGGCAGGGCGGCACAGCAGCGTTGCCAAGGCGGGGGCGACAACAAACACGCGATGCAAACAGAGGGTTCGCGCATGAAAGCACTTTGAAGCAACGCCGTTGGAGGCGAGGCGGCCAGCGGCATGGCGCAGCGTGCGCAACGATGCAACGGCTTGGGCGCGGCAGACAAACACGCGGCGCAGACGGTTTGCGTGGCCCACGCATGGCAGACCCGGCACAGGCTGGGCCAAGACCAGGTCTTTTGAAACAGGGGGTTGGCCTGCCAGCTTCGGTATGCTTTGCGGATGACATTCATGCCCGCAATGTAGAGAAAAGCAG
This sequence comes from Comamonadaceae bacterium, assembly GCA_947448745.1. Taxonomy (GTDB): domain Bacteria; phylum Pseudomonadota; class Gammaproteobacteria; order Burkholderiales; family Burkholderiaceae_C; genus Limnohabitans. The sequence goes on along the minus strand of CANFOQ010000014.1, from coordinate 19,074 downwards.
CCTAAATGCTTGTGACGCCTGCACCTGAAAACAGTGATCCCTTGCCACCGCTGGACGCCTTGGCCAGCCAACGCCTGTCCGTGAAAACCAGCCGTGCAGGCCAGCCTTGGTTGCACAACGAGGTGGCGTCGCGCATGGCGCAACGACTGGCCCTGATTCGCCATCCCGTCAAACACTGGGTGCATTGGGCGCCGCGCAACGGCGGCTTGGTCTCACAAGATTTATTGGAACAAGCTTTTCCCCAAGCCACGTCCAGCGTGGTGCAAACCGAAGTGCCTGATGTGGTGTGGGCCAGCCTTGCGCTGCAACAACCCTGGTGGAAAAAATGGCTGCGACCGGCGCGGCGGTTTGGCGTGGTCACAACCGAGCCCGCCGACATGCTCTGGTCCAACATGGGCTTGCACCTGCAAGCTCAACCGGCGCAATGGATGTCGCAGTGGGCCGGCAGTTTGAAAACTGAAGGTTTTGTCATGTTTTCATGTTTGGGGCCGGACAGCTTGCGTGAATTGCGCGACCTCTATGCCAACTTGGGTTGGCCTGCACCCAGCCACTATTTCACCGACATGCACGATTGGGGCGATATGTTGTTGCAGTCGGGCTTTGCTGCGCCCATCATGGACATGGAGCGCATCACGCTCACCTACGAAACGCCAGAGGCTTTGTTGAACGACTTGCGCAGCTTGGGCCGCAACCTGAACCCGCAACGTTTCGCGGCTTGCCGAGGCCGGTCTTGGTTGAAGCAACTGCACCAGCAATTGCGCCAACAACTGGCGTCACCCGCGCAGGATGGCCGCTTGGCGCTGACCTTCGAAGTGATTTATGGTCACGCTTTCAAAGCACCGACGCGCTTGGCTGTCAAACCCGAGACCCAGGTGAGCCTGGAACAAATGAAAGCGCAGCTTCAACGCGGTTGATCACCTGCCTGTCAGTCGGAAGTTTCATCCATCTGCTGTCGTGTCTTTGTTGTGCGAAGGCTTTTCAAGTTGCTTCTAGGGTCTTGCAAGATTGCCGTCAGATTCCGTCAAGTGTTCCGTTGCTAGAATCTGCGGGTTAAGCGGCAAGACTTTTTCTGTTGACTCTTTACAAACATGATGAACAACATTTACAAAAAATTGGAAACGGCATCTTTGGCATTAATGGCCTACGGTGCAACCGCAGCTTGGGCTGTCAACGATTTGCCTGGTGGCCCTGCTGTCAACCAGCTGAATTTGCACCCGCCTGTCACCAAAATTGCTGAACAGCAAGTTTGGTTGCACTGGTTCATGTTGATCATCTGTACGGTGATTTTCGTGGCCGTGTTTGGCGTGATGTTCTATTCCATCTGGAAACACCGCAAATCCTTGGGCCACAAACCCGCCACATTCCACGAATCTGTCAAAGTTGAGATTGCTTGGACCATCGTGCCGTTCATCATCGTGATCTTGATGGCACTGCCCGCCACCAAAGCCGTGGTTGCCAGCAAAGACACCTCCAACGCCGAACTGACTATCAAAGCCACCGGTTACCAGTGGAAATGGGGTTATGACTACATCAAAGGTGAAGGCGAAGGCATTGGCTTCATCTCCAGCTTGGACGAGAAGCAACGTGCCATGTCCGACAGCGGCAAGCCCGAACCCACGGACGATTACCTGCTGAAAGTGGACAACCCTTTGGTGGTGCCCGTTGGCAAAAAAATCCGCATCATCACCACCTCCAACGACGTGATCCACTCCTTCGCGGTCAACTCGTTTGGTATCAAACAAGATGCCATCCCCGGTTTCGTGCGCGACACCTGGTTCCGTGCTGAAAAGACGGGCGACTTCCACGGTCAGTGCCAAGAGCTGTGTGGCAAAGAACACGCCTACATGCCGATCCATGTGAAAGTGGTCAGCGCTGAGGACTACACCGCCTGGGTGGCGGAACAAAACAAAAAATTGGCCGCCAAACAAGACGACCCCAGCAAAGTTTGGACCTTGGCCGAGCTGACCCAAAAAGGCGAGAAGGTGTACACCGCCAATTGCCAAGCTTGCCACCAACCCACTGGCAAGGGCATGGGCCCCATCAAGCCTTTGGATGGCGCAGCCGTCGTGCTCGATGCTGACAAATCCAAGCAAATCAAGGTGTTGCTCAACGGTCAAAACAACCTGGCCATGCCTTCTTGGAAACAGCTCAGCGACACTGAAATTGCCGCTGTCATCAGCTTCACTAAAAACAATTGGTCCAACAAAACCGGCCAGTTGGTGCAACCTGCCGATGTGCGTGCAGCGCGTCAGTAAACCCATCGATATCTAAGGAACAACCATGAGCGCAGTTCTCGATCACCACGGCCACGGGGCCGCAGACCACGGGCATGACGATCACCACGGTGCCCCCCACGGATGGCGTCGCTGGGTTTACGCCACCAACCACAAAGACATCGGCACGCTTTATTTGCTGTTTGCCTTCACCATGTTGATCATCGGCGGCGTCTTGGCCCTGTTGATCCGTGCCGAGTTGTTCAAGCCCGGCTTGCAAATCGTCAACCCCGAGTTGTTCAACCAACTCACCACCATGCACGGCCTGATCATGGTGTTCGGCGCCATCATGCCGGCCTTCGTGGGCTTCGCCAACTGGATGATTCCATTGCAAATTGGCGCGGCTGACATGGCCTTCGCCCGCATGAACAACTTCAGCTTCTGGTTGATGATTCCTGCAGCCGTCATGTTGGCAGGTTCTTTCTTCATGCCCGGTGGCGCACCTGCTGCTGGCTGGACCATTTACGCACCGCTGACCCTGCAAATGGGCCCGTCCATGGACGCCGGTATTTTGGCGCTGCACTTGTTGGGTGCCAGTTCCATCATGGGTTCCATCAACATCATCGTCACGATCTTGAACATGCGGGCTCCTGGCATGACCCTGATGAAGATGCCCATGTTTGTGTGGACTTGGCTCATCACCGCTTATTTGTTGATCGCTGTGATGCCTGTGTTGGCTGGCGCCATCACCATGGTGCTGACCGATCGCCATTTCGGCACCACCTTCTTCAACCCCGCTGGCGGCGGTGACCCTGTGATGTTCCAACACATCTTCTGGTTCTTCGGCCACCCCGAGGTGTACATCATGATTTTGCCGGCCTTCGGCATCATCAGCCAGATCATTCCTGCCTTCTCACGCAAACGCCTGTTTGGCTATGCCTCCATGGTGTATGCCACGGCTTCTATTGCCATTTTGTCGTTCATCGTGTGGGCACACCACATGTATGTCACTGGCATGCCTGTCACCGGTCAGTTGTTCTTCATGTACGCCACCATGCTCATCTCTGTGCCTACCGGCGTGAAGGTGTTCAATTGGGTGGCCACCATGTGGAAAGGTTCCATGACCTTTGAAACCCCCATGTTGTTTGCTGTGGGCTTCATCTTTGTGTTCACCATGGGCGGCTTCACAGGCCTGATCTTGGCCATGGCCCCAATCGACCTGCAATTGCAAGACGGCTATTACGTCGTGGCCCATTTCCACTACGTGTTGGTGGCGGGTTCGTTGTTCACCATGTTCGCCGGCTACTACTACTGGTCGCCCAAGTGGACAGGTGTGATGTACAACGAAACACGCGGCAAGATTCACTTCTGGTGGACCCTGATTTCTTTCAACGTCACCTTCTTCCCGATGCACTTCTTGGGACTGGCCGGCATGCCCCGCCGCTACGCCGACTACCCCATGCAGTTCGCTGACTTCAATGCACTGGCTTCAGTGGGCGCCTTCGCCTTCGGTTTCGCCCAAGTGTTCTTCTTCTTCTTCATCGTGTTGCCCACCATGCGTGGCAAGGGCGAGCCTGCGCCTCAACGTCCTTGGGAAGCTGCACAAGGTTTGGAATGGGAAGTGCCTTCACCTGCACCTTTCCACACCTTTGAAACCCCTCCCAAGCTCAATGAAGATGCCACCCGCATCGTCGCTTGAGTTGAGTTGATCGAAGACACCGCCCATGGGATTGCGCCAAAACAATGTGTGGATGCTGCGCAAGCTCGCGGTGGTGGCTTTGGGCATGTTCGCCTTTGGCTACGCCTTGGTGCCGATGTACCTGGCGATTTGCGAGGCGACCGGCATCAACATCTTGGCCTTGGGTGAAAAAGAACTGCCGGGCACGGGCAACGCCCGTTTGGCCAAAGCGGACAACAGCCAAATTGACACCAGCCGCACCATCACGGTCGAGTTTGATGCCAATGCACGCGGCCCTTGGCAGTTCAAGCCCATGCAAAATTCGGTGCAAGTGCACCCTGGCGAAATGACCACGGTCATGTACGAGTTTCAAAACGTGCAAGACCGCACCATGTCCGCCCAAGCCATTCCCAGTTATGCGCCCCGTGAAGCGGCTGCGCATTTCAACAAGTTGGAATGCTTTTGCTTCAACCAATACACCCTGGCACCTGGCGAGAAAAAGCAATGGCCGGTGGTGTTTGTGATTGATCCCAAGTTGGCCAAGAACGTCAGCACCATCACCTTGTCCTACACCTTCTTCGAAGTTGGCAGCAAAACACCTGCAGCCCCTGTGAGCAAGGTTTCGGCATCTTCAGTCCTTGGAGCAGGTGTATGAGCGAGCAGGTTGTGGTTGATCCCGTGGTGACGGTCAAGCGTCCGTTGTGGCGCTCTATCGTGGCCGTCGCCTGGTCTTTCATTGGCATCAGGAAAAACAGTGGTTTTCAAGAAGACCTGTCCCACATCACACCCTTGCATGTTTTGGGTGTGGGTTTGGTGGCTGGTTTGTTGTTTGTGATCGGGTTGATCGTTGTCGTCAACCTGGTGGTTGCGAAATAAAAGGAGTCGAGAGATGAGCAGCACAGCACATGGCGAAAAGCCTTATTACTATGTCCCAGAACCCTCACGCCATCCAGCGTCAGCGGCCCTGGGTTTGTTCTTTGTCATTCTGGGCGCGAGCCAGTGGATGAACGATGTCACATGGGGCAAATACGCCCTGTTCACCGGTTTGGCCGTTTGGTTGTTTGTGTTGTTCCAATGGTTCAGCGATGCCGTTCACGAAAGCGAATCAGGCAAGTTTGGTCACAAGATCGAGTTGTCTTACCGCTGGAGCATGAGCTGGTTCATCTTCTCTGAAGTGATGTTCTTCGGTGCCTTCTTCTCGGCGCTGTGGTGGGCGCGTGTGCACTCGGTGCCTGCGTTGGGCAATGCTGAAAACGCACTGCTGTGGCCCGACTTCAAAGCCGTGTGGCCCAGCTTGGTGGCCGGTGCCACCGCTTCGCCTGCAGGCATCATCGAACCCTTCCAAACCATGACCCCGTTCTGGTTGCCCACCATCAACACGGCCTTGTTGCTCAGCTCTGGCGTCACCCTGACCATCGCGCACCACGCTTTGTTGGAAAACCACCGCGCCAAAACCATCCAGTTCATGTGGATCACTGTGTTGCTGGGCATCGTCTTCTTGTGTGTTCAAGGCTACGAATACTTCCACGCCTACCACGAGCTCAACCTGAAGTTGTCCTCCGGCGTTTACGGCTCCACCTTCTTCATGCTCACAGGCTTCCACGGCTTCCACGTGTTCGTTGGCATGTTGATGTTGTTGTTCATCACCTTGCGTTTGCAAAAAGGCCATTTCACGGCTGACCACCATTTCGGTTTCGAAGGTGCGGCTTGGTACTGGCACTTTGTGGACGTGGTCTGGTTGGGCCTGTACATCCTGGTCTACTGGATCTGATCGATTTCTGCACGACAAAAGGGCCGCGACAGCGGCCCTTTTCATTGCACAAGCAGCTTCAGCTGGCTATGGATCGAAGTGGTCAAGCAGTGGGGGTAAGGGGGATGCCGGTCGGCTGCAACCAACCCATCTTCCAACTGATCAAGATGCACAGAAACAAGACAATAGAGATGCCCACCCGAAACGCCAAGGCACGCATCATGCGCTGTGTTTTGGGAGCGCCTTCAGCATCACCGCGCATCATGAAAAAAAACGCAGTGGCCAATGCAGCCAACACGCCTAGAAAAGCAACACCAATCAATATGTTCATGAGTGTGATTATCCTGTGACTTCCAACCCCCATCCTTCTTCTGATCGCAAAACCTCATGGCGGCGCGTGATTGTGGCCGTGGCAGCCTTGGCAGGGGTCTTGATCACGTTCAATTTGGGCCTGTGGCAGTTGTCGCGGGCGCAAGAAAAACTGTCCTTGCAAGCCAGCATAGAGGCCCAAGCTTTGCAAGTGACATTGACGACCAAAGACTTGCAACAAGACCCCAGCCTGTGGCAAAGCATTCACCGCCCCGTGCAATTGCAAGGGCAGTGGCTGCCTGACAGCACCGTGTACTTGGACAACCGCAGCCATCTGGGCCAACCCGGCTTTTGGGTCATGACGCCCCTGCGCTGGGCGCCAGGGCAAGTGGTGTGGGTGCAGCGCGGTTGGGTACAGCGTGACCGCGTCGATGCCCTCAAAGCCCCGGTCATCGAGACGCCCAGCGGCATGGTCACTGTCAATGGGCGTGTAGCCGCAACGCTCTCGCACATGGTGGAGTTGGCACCACCCGACCCAGCAAACCAATCCCGTCCGCGGATTCAGGCCAATTTAGACCCTGCTCAGATGCAAGCGCTGGTCACCGACAATGTGAGCGGCATCATGGTTCAAACGGGGGAGGCCTCAGAAGGGCTGCGCCGTGATTGGCCGGTGGTGGCCTTGAGTGCCGACAAAAACAAAGGCTATGCCTTTCAATGGTTTGCGCTCTGTGCACTGATCGCCGGGCTGTACCTGTGGTTTCAATGGATTCAACCTCTGACGTATGCAAAACAAAAACACTGACGCCAACGAACCCCATGCCTTGGGCATGACGGTCTACGATTTGCCCAACCCGGGCGCGGTGGCCGATGAAGATGCCCGCCGCACGGCTGCAGGTCGCTTGCGCATGATCTTTGTCTTGTTGATTTGCGCGGCACCCGTGGCGGCGTCCTACCTCACCTTTTATGTGATTCGACCCAGCAGCGTGAAAAGCTTCGGTGAGTTGATCTTGCCGGTGAAAGCCATGCCCGCGTTGCAAGCCCATGACTTGAAGGGCACAGAAGTGGCTCTGCAAATCCTGAAAGGGCAGTGGTTGTTGGTCAGTGTGGCGCCCGCAGCTTGCGACGCTGCTTGCCAACAAAACCTGTATTTGCAGCGCCAAATTCGCGCTGCCTTGGGCCGCGAAAAAGACCGAACCGATTGGGTCTGGCTGGTCGCCGATGAGGCCAAGGTGGATGAACAACTGCTGTCGGGTTTGACCGAAGCCGTGGTGCTTCGCATGCCTGCGGCCGACATCGAAAAGTGGCTGAGCCCACAAGCCGGTCAAGCCTTGAATGCGCATTTGTACTTGGTCGATCCGCATGGCGATTGGATGATGCGCTTCCCGCCCCACTTGACGACAGAACAAGCACCGCAATTGCGCCGTGATTGGGAGCGTCTGCTGCGTGCTGCTGTGTCATGGGACCAACCTGGACGCTGATGACATGAATGAAGTTGCTCTGTTCAATGCCGCGCCGCTCATCAAGTTGTTCTTGATGGCCTTGGTGCTGGCCTTGGGGCCGCTGTCTTGGGTGTGGCTCAAGCATCGCCATGCCGAGGTGCCACAGCGTGTGCGCCAACTCACGCTTCTCACCTTGTTCCTCACCTTCGATTTGATTTTGTTTGGGTCGTTCACTCGGCTCACAGATTCGGGCCTGGGTTGCCCCGACTGGCCGGGTTGTTATGGCCACGCCAGTCCTGTTGGCGCACAAGAGGCCATTGAGAGCGCACAAACGGCCATGCCCACCGGCCCTGTGACCTGGAACAAAGCTTGGATTGAAATGATCCACCGCTACTTGGCCATGACGGTCGGTGTCTTGATCCTCACCTTGGCCGTGTTTTCTTGGCGCACCGAGCGCACGATGTGGGGCTGGCCCACGCTCACCTTGTTGTGGGTGTGTGTGCAAGGCGCTTTTGGTGCGTTCACCGTCACCATGAAATTGTTCCCAGCCATTGTCAGCATGCATTTGCTGGGCGGCATGTTGTTGGCGGTGTTGCTCACACTGCAACTGGTGCGTCAACGCCATTCGCCATGGACCGAGGCACGCAAACCCTTGCCCACCTTGGTCTATTTGTTGGTGTTGGGTGCCGCGCTTTGCTTGGTGCTGCAAATTTTGTTGGGTGCCTGGGTCAGCAGCAATTACGCGGTGATGGCGTGCAACACCTATCCTGAATGTCAGGGCAGTTGGTGGCCGGAGATGAACTTTGACAAAGGCTTTGAGCTGTGGCGACCGCTGGGCATGGATGCTGCTGGTGCAGCTTTGCCTTTCCAAGCCTTGACGGCCATTCACTTTGTGCACCGTTGGCATGCTGTTTGGGTGGTGCTGTTGCTGTTGCTGGTGTCAGTGTCTTTAACCCAACATGGATTCAAACAACAAGCCTGGCTGCTGGCGGGTTTGTTGTTGTTGCAATTCACCACGGGTGTTAGCAATGCCGTGTTGGGCTGGCCCATGCTGGCGGCCTTGTTGCACACCGGTGCAGCTGTTTCGATGTTGGTCTTGCTCAGTTGGGTGTTGGGTGTGACTCAGGCGCAAAACCCCAGGCAAATTGCCGCTACTTTCTCCAGGTCCATGCTATGAAGTCGCTTTCAGAATTCCTTCCCGTGCGTTGGCAACAGTTCAACGCACTCACCAAACCGCGCGTGATTCAACTCATTGTGTTTTGCGCGTTGATTGGCATGGTGTTGGCCGTACCTGGTGTCCCTTCATGGGCCGAAGTTCAATTGGGCGCCATTGCCTGCGTTGGCATTTGGTTTGTGTCGGGTGCTGCAGCCGCTTTCAATTGCATCGTGGAAAAAGCCATCGATGCCCGCATGAAACGCACCTCGTGGCGGCCCACCGCCAAAGGCGAGTTGAGCGACCGCGACACCTTGTTGTTCTCAGCTGTGTTGTGCGTGTTGGGCTCGGCCATTTTGTACATTTGGGTCAACCCGCTCACCATGTGGCTGACCTTCGCCACCTTCGTGGGCTATGCGGTGATTTACACCGTGATCTTGAAGCCCCTCACACCGCAAAACATTGTGATTGGTGGTGCGTCTGGTGCGATGCCGCCGGTGTTGGGCTGGGCCGCGATGACGGGCGACGTGGGCCCTGAAGCGCTCATCTTGTTTCTCATCATTTTCTTGTGGACGCCGCCACATTTTTGGGCGCTGGCGCTGTACCGCGTCGAGGACTATCGCAAGTCGGGCTTGCCGATGTTGCCGGTGACGCATGGCAACGAGTTCACCCGCTTGCAAATCTTGCTCTACACCATCGTGTTGTTGGCGGCTTGCCTGATGCCCTTTGTGTACCGCATGAGTGGCTGGTTTTACCTGGTGAGCGCCTTCATTTTGAGCGTCATGTTTTGTTGGTACGGCTGGAAACTGTGGCTGAGTTATTCAGACGACTTGGCCCGCAAGACCTTTCGGTTTTCCTTGATCCACCTCAGCCTGTTGTTTGCCGCTTTGTTGATTGACCACTATCTGCCGGGGGTTGCATGAATGCCAAACGATTGCTGTTATTAGGCTTGTTGGCCATTGTGTTGACGGCTTGTTCCCCTGAAAAACCCAGCTTCAAAGCCATCGACTTGACGGGTGCTGATTACGCGCAAGGCTTTCAGTTGAAAGACCAATTTGGTCAACAGCGCACCTTGGCAGACTTCAAAGGGAAGGTGGTGGTGGTGTTTTTTGGATACACCCAATGCCCCGACTTTTGCCCCACCACCTTGGGTGAATGGGTACAGGTCAAGCAAACCTTGGGTGAGAACGGCAAACGGCTGCAAGCGGTTTTCATCACCGTGGACCCCGAGCGCGACACGGCGGAAGCACTGAAGGATTACGTGGCGCATTTCGACCCAACTTTCTTGGCCTTGATCCCGTCTTTAGAGGAACTGCCTGCATTGGCTAAAAGCTTCAAGGTCTATTACAAAAAAGTGCCCGGCCCCACGCCCACGAGCTACACCATGGACCACCAAGCCGGCACCTACATTTACGACACAGAGGGCCGCTTGCGCTTGTATGCCCGCTATGGATTGGGGCCTGCCGCCATGACCGAGGACATTGGCAAGCTGCTGAATTAGGCGAATTCCAACAAAGCGGTTTTCATTTTCTTCATGGCCGCCACTTCAATTTGGCGAATGCGTTCTGCGCTCACACCGTATTCAGCGGCCAATTCGTGCAGCGTCATGCCGCCCGAGTTGTCGTCATTCACCTTGAGCCAGCGTTCTTCAACGATGCGACGGCTGCGTGCATCCAACACCTCTAAGGCTTGGCTGATGCCATCGCTAGACATCAAGTCGCGCTGGTGCGCTTCGATCATGGCCGTGGGTTCGTGCTGCACATCAGCCAAGTAGGCGATGGGGCCAAACGCGTCTTCACCGTCGTCGCTGGGGCTGGGGTCGAGCAAGACATCACCACCAGCCATGCGGGCTTCCATCTCGATGACTTCTTCGCGCTTGACGTTGAGTTCTTTGGCCACACTGTCGATTTGTGCATCACTCAGGGTGTCGCGTGTGACAGTGTTGCGGTCTTCACCGGCATCGGCTCTGAAGCCTTGCTTCATAGAACGCAGGTTGAAAAACAACTTGCGCTGAGCTTTGGTGGTGGCGAGCTTGACCATGCGCCAGTTTTTGATGATGTACTCGTGAATTTCGGCCTTGATCCAGTGCATGGCGTAACTCACCAAGCGCACACCGTGCTCGGGATCGAAGCGTTTCACCGCTTTCATCAGGCCGACATTGCCTTCTTGAATCAGGTCGGCATGGGGCAAGCCATAACCGGCGTATTGGCGTGAAATAGACACCACCAAACGCAGGTGCGACAAAATCAATTTACCAGCTGCGTCCAAGTCGTTGTTTTCTTTGAGTTTTTTGGCAAATTCTTGCTCTTGCTCCAAAGTCAACATGGGCAAACGATTGACCGCCGAGATGTAGGCGTCCAGATTGCCCAACGGGGGCAGCAAGGCCCAGGGATTGGCCGCAACCGGCGTAGCGGCGGGGGTGGTCAGCATCAGCGTAGTCATCAATGGCTCCTGTCCAAATCAGTCATAACCCTTATATTAGCACTCCCGGGCTTGGAGTGCCAAAGTGCCGTGAAAAGAATGCTTTACGTTAAAGAACAGGGTAGTCGATATAGCCCTCAGGCCCCGGCGCATAAAAGGTTTTGGGGTTGGGTTTGCTCAAGGGCGCATCCGCTTTCAAGCGCTGAACCAAGTCGGGGTTGGCAATGTACAAACGTCCAAAGGCCACGGCATCGGCCTGACCCGATTCCACCGCGTCCAAGGCCATTTGGCGGTCGTAGCCATTGTTGGCGATGTAAGTGCCTTTGAAGGTCTTGCGGGCCCAAGCAAAATCAAAGCCCGGGACGTCGCGCGGGCCGCCAGTGGCCCCTTCAATGAAGTGAATAAAGGCGATTCCGCGCTTGTTGAGCGCTTCCACCAAATGACCAAACACGGCTTGCGGGTCACTGCCCGAGGCATCGTTGGCGGGCGTCACAGGCGACAAGCGAATTCCGACACGGCCAGCGCCAATTTCAGCCGCCACTGCGTCCACCACTTCCAAGGCGAAACGGCAGCGGTTCTCAGGCGAGCCACCATAGGCGTCGGTGCGGTGGTTGCTGCCGTCGCGCAAAAACTGATCGACCAAATAGCCGTTGGCGCCATGGATTTCCACACCGTCAAAGCCGGCGCGGATGGCGTTGGCCGCCGCTTGGCGAAACTGTTGCACCACGGTGTGAATTTCGTCCACGCTCAACTCGTGCGGCACGGCCGCCTCTTGCTTGCCGTTGCGGGTGTAAGCCGACAATTTGGCGGCGATGGGCGAGGGCGCCACAGGCTGTGCGCCGCCGGTCAAGTCCGGGTGGCTGACCCGACCCACGTGCCAAATTTGCGCCACTATTTTTGAACCTGCTTCGTGCACAGCGCTGGTGATGGCTTGCCATCCTTTCACCTGGGCCTCAGAGTACATGCCCGGGGTGGCCATGTAGCCCTTGCCCACCGGCGAAATTTGCGTGCCCTCGCTGATGATGAGGCCAGCATTGCTGCGTTGGCGGTAGTACTCGATGTTCATGGCGCTGCCTGGCACGTCGCCAGCGGGCTCATCGGCGCGGCAACGCGTAAGGGGTGCCATGACCACGCGGTTGGCCAATTGCAAGTCACCCATGCGAACGGGTTGAAACAGTTTGTCAGTCATGAGGTTTACCAAGTGAGGTTGAAACGAAGCAGCAGGGGGCGCAGCACAAAGAGCGGACCCACCCACAGGTATTGCACGTCTTCAAAGAAGGAAGGTTTTTTGCCCTCCAATTTGTGGCCGATGAATTGCAGCACCCAAGCGCCCACAAACACCGCCACGCAAATAACCAGTCGATGCTCGCCCATGGCGTTCACCAGCACCAGCATGATCAGCGTCCAAGCCGCCATGACGGTTGAGAACACCAAGGACAAGCGCAGGTAATACAGCATGCTGGCCGCCAAAAACACATAGGCCACGGCGGGGTGCACTTCGAACATCAAGCCAATGAGGGTGAGCATGATGAGGGGCACCGCCAAGAAATGGATGCGCTCATTCACCGGGTGTTGGTGGCTTTCGCTGTAGTGCGCCAGCAGCTGGTCGATGCGGCGGGGTTCTGTGTCGAGGGTGATGTCGTCCATGGGCAGCCTTTCGTGGGTCAAGCAATCAGGGCTTGGGCAAATTCATCGGCGCGGAAGGCTTGCAGGTCTTGCAGTTGCTCGCCAATGCCAATGAAATATACAGACAAGGGTTTGTCGGCGCTGCGTTGCGCCGCCCACAAGGCGATGGCGGCCAGCACACCGCCTTTGGCCGTGCCGTCGAGTTTGGTGACGATCAAGCCGGTCAGGCCCAACGTGTCGTCAAAAGCTTTCACCTGTGCCAAGGCGTTTTGACCGGTGTTGCCATCGATCACCAACAGCACTTCGTGGGGTGAGGTGTCGTCGGCTTTTTGCAGCACACGTTTGATTTTTTTCAGCTCTTCCATCAGATGCAACTGAGTGGGCAAACGCCCGGCGGTGTCCACCAACACCACATCACGACCACGGGCGCGGCCAGCGGTGACTGCATCAAAACTCACCGCAGCCGGGTCGCCATTGTCTTGGCTGATGATGTCGACTTGGTTGCGGTCAGCCCAGACCAGCAACTGCTCTTTGGCAGCCGCGCGAAACGTGTCCGCTGCCGCCAACAACACGCTGGCACCGGCGTCGTTCAAGTGCCTGGTGAGCTTGCCAATCGAAGTGGTTTTACCGGCACCATTGACCCCTGCCACCATGATGACCGTGGGTTTGTGCTGGTCCAACTGGAGTTCACCTTCGAGCGGGCGCAACAGATCGGCCAGCACCTGCACCAACAAAACTTTGACTTGTGCAGGGTCTTTGCTGCCCGCTTCTTTCACTTGTTGTTTCAGGGCTTTCAGCACATGTTGGGTGGCGGCCATACCAGCGTCGGACATGAGCAAAGCAGATTCGAGTTCTTCGTAAAGCGCATCGTCAATCACCTTGCCGCCAAACACCCCGGCAATGCTGCTACCGGTGCGCTGCAAGCCACTGCGCAAGCGACCCAACCAGTCTTGGCTGGCCACTTGGGCGGCTTGGCTGCTGGGTGCCGTGGAGGGCGCAGGGGTTTTTCGCTTGAACAGACTGAACATGGATGGGAGGTTTCTAGAATGCAGACAGCTTGCAAGTTGGCAAGCCTATGAACAAGTCATTCTATGAAACCCCATTTTTCGTTTGTGCTGCGCCATTTCTTCAGTGGTGTTTTGTTGTTTGGCACGGCGCTGCAGGCGCCTGCTGCTGTGGCGCAAAGCTTGCAAGAATTCACGTTGGCCAATGGCATGCACGTCATTGTCAAAGCCGACCCCAAAGCCCCCACCGCTGTTCACATGGTGTGGTTGCGCGTGGGCTCGATGGACGAGGTGGATGGTGTGTCGGGCGTGGCCCATGTGCTGGAACACATGATGTTCAAAGGCTCGCCCACGGTGAAGCCGGGTGAGTTTTCACGCCGCGTGGCTGCCATGGGGGGCCGCGAGAACGCCTTCACCAACAAAGACTACACCGGCTATTTCCAGCAAATTCCGGCGAATCGCTTGCCCGATGTGATGCGTTTGGAAGCCGATCGGTTCACCAACAACCAGTGGCCCGATGACGAGTTCAAACGTGAACTCGAAGTGGTGAAAGAAGAACGCCGCATGCGCACCGACGACGTGCCCCGCATGCAGCTTTACGAACAACTCACCGCCACACAGTTCAGCACCTCGCCCTACCGCCGCCCGGTGGTGGGCTGGATGAACGACTTGGACGCCATGACGCCGCAAGACGCGCGAGACTTCTACAAACGCTGGTACGTGCCCGCCAACGCGGCTGTCGTCATCGTTGGCGATGTGAACCCGGCGCAAGTGAAAAAGTGGGCCGAAGAGTTTTACGGTCGCATTCCCGCGGCCAAAGTGCCCGAACGCAAACCACGCGTTGAGCCCGAGCAAACCGGCACGCGTCGGGTGCAAGTGAAAGCCCCCGCCGAACAAGCCTATGTGGTGCTGTCTTGGAAAGTGCCCGGCTTCAAAGCTTTTGACAACGAGGCCAGCACCCAAGACGCCTTGGCCCTGACCATGTTGGCTGCGGTGCTGGATGGCTATGCAGGCGCTCGGCTTGATCGCGCCTTGGCACAAGGTGACGACCGCATCGCCGACAGCGTTGGGGCTTCAAACGGCCTGAGCGGGCGTGGGCCGCAAACCTTCAGCTTGGAAGGTGTCCCAGCCAAAGGCAAAACCACAGAGCAACTCGAAACCGCCTTGCGTGCCCAAGTGGCCCGCATTGCCAAAGAGGGCGTGAACGACGCCGAGATGCGCCGGGTGCGTGCCCAATGGTTGGCAGGCAACATCTACCAGCGTGATTCGCTGTTCAACCAAGCGCGTGAAATCGGCACTTATTGGGTGGAAGGCTTGCCAGCCGACACCTCGGATCGCTTGATCGAGCGTTTGGCAGCCGTGACGCCCGAGCAAATTCAAAAAGTGGCGCAAACCTATTTCGGCGACGACAACCTGACGGTGGCCACTTTGCTGCCGCAGTCGGGACCGCGACCAGCGTTTCGCAAACCGCCGCCCGGTGCGCGGCATGGTGGGGAGGGTGCACGATGAAACGCTTTTTGTTCGCTTTCAGCATGGCGTGGTTGCACAGCATCGCCAGCGCAGGCATCCCGATTCAACACTGGACCTTGGACAACGGTGCCCAGGTGTATTTGGTGGAAGTGCCGGGCTTGCCCATGGTCGACATGCAGGTGGAGTTTGATGCGGGCAGCCGTCGTGACGGCAGTTTCAACGGCTTGTCCAGCGCTACAGCCAGCATGATGGCCAAAGGCGTGAAAGCGGTCGGCAATCAAGCAGCGATGGACGAGAACGCCTTGGGCGAAGCCTGGGCCGATCTGGGTGCGCAGGTGAATGCCTCATCGTCCAGTGACCGCATGAGCTTGTCTTTGCGCAGCCTGACCCGCCCCGAGTTGTTGGACGCGGCGGTGGCGTTGGCAGCGCGGCAATTGGCGCATCCCAGCTTTCCCAATGCCATCTGGCAAAACGAACGCGATCGCTGGGTGGCCAGCATCAAGGAAGCCAACACCAAACCGGCCACCGTGGCCAGCCGGACCTACAACAAAGCCTTGTTTGGCGACCACCCTTATGGGGCCGAAGTGGACGAAGCCAGTTTGAAGCGCATCGACACGGCGCAGATGGCGAAGTTCCATGCCGATCATTTCAAGCCCTGCATGGCCAAGGTCAGCATCGTGGGCGCTGTCAATCGCGCCCAGGCCCAAGAGCGGGTCAAGCAGCTGCTGCAGCATTTGCCGGTGGAAGCCTCTTGTCCTGTGTTGCCCGCACTGCCCGAAGTTCAGCCCTTGAAAGCGGCGCAAACCTTGAACCTGCCATTTGAATCCGCGCAAGCCCATGTGTTCATTGGACAGCCCGGCATTGCGCGTCAACACCCGGATTACCTGGCCTTGACGGTGGGCAACTATGTGTTGGGCGGCGGTGGTTTCGTCTCGCGCTTGACCGAGCAGGTGCGCGAAAAACGGGGCCTGAGTTACAGCGTCTACAGTTATTTCGGTGCTTGGCAACAAACTGGTCCGTTCACTGTGGGCTTGCAAACCCGCCCCGACCAAGCGCAGCAAGCGGTGAAAGTGGCCACCGAGGTGGTGACCGAGTTTGTGAAATACGGCCCGACCGACAAAGAGGTGAAAGCCGCCAAAGACTTTTTGATTGGGGGTTTCGCACTCCGTTTGGACAGCAACCGCAAGCTGATGGACAACCTCAGCAACATCGCTTGGTACAACCTGCCGCTCGACTACCTCGACACTTGGACCGCCCAAGTGGACAAACTCACCGCCAAAGACATTCAACAAGCGTTTGCACGCAACCTGCAACCTGAGCGGATGGTCACCGTCATCTTGGGTGCCCAGCCATGACCAAGGGCGAGGTGCGCATCATTGGCGGCCAATGGAAGCGCAGCAAACTGCCGCTGGCCAAGGTCGAGAATTTGCGACCCACCCCGGACCGCGTGCGCGAAACCTTGTTCAACTGGTTGGGCCAAGACCTCTCGGGCTGGCACTGCGCCGATGTGTTTGCAGGCACGGGCGCTTTGGGTTTTGAAGCGGCGTCGCGTGGTGCGGCTTCGGTGGTTTTGTGCGAGTCCAACAGCGCTTGCGTGGAAGCCATGATGAAAAGCCAAGCCAAGTTGGGCGCCAAGCAAATGCGCATTCAACGCGGCGACGGTTTGGCCTTGCTGCGCCAAGCGGCACCCAACAGCTTGGATTTGGTGTTGCTGGACCCGCCCTACGATTTCCCGCTGTACGACAAGCTGCTCAGCATCGCGCTGGCCTGCATCAAGCCCAGCGGCTGGGTGTATTTGGAAGCGGGCAAAGCTTGGGCCGAGGCCGACTTGCTGGCGCTGGGGTGGACCTTGAAACGCCATTTGAAGGCTGGGGCGGTGCATGCCCACTTGTTGCAGAGGGCGGCATAATGCCCCGCACCCCCTTGCACAAGGACTGTCCATGAGCCAAGTGATCGCGCTGTACCCCGGCACCTTCGACCCCATCACCTTGGGGCACGAAGACATCGTGCGCCGCGCCGCTGCCATGTTTGACGAGGTGGTGATTGCCGTGGCCCGCGCTCACCACAAAAAAACCATGTTCACCCTGGAGCAGCGCGTGGACATGACCCGCCAAGCCTTGGCCGACTGCCCCAATGTGCGCGTGGAAACCTTTGAAGGCTTGGTGATTGAGTTTGCCCAGGCGATTGGCGCACGCACCATGGTGCGTGGCATCCGCTCCATGACCGACTTTGACTACGAATTTCAATTGGCCGGCATGAACCGCCGCTTGGCCCCCGAAATTGACTCGGTGTTTTTAAACACCTTGGATGTGCACCAATGCATCTCCAGCACCTTGGTGCGCGAGGTGGCCGTGCTGGGTGGTGATGTGGCGCAGTTTGTCTCGCCTGCGGTGTTCACCTACATGCAAGCCCACATGGGTGCCCAAAAGTAAGGTGTTGACATGGCATTGATGATCACAGATGAGTGCATCAACTGCGATGTGTGCGAGCCGGAATGCCCCAATGACGCCATCTACATGGGTGTCAAGATTTACGAGATAGACCCGAAAAAATGCACCGAATGTGTGGGCCACCATGAGGAGCCTCAGTGCGTGCAGGTGTGCCCGGTGGCTTGTATTCCGGTGAATCCCCAGCATGTCGAGAGCCCAGACACGCTGTGGGCCAAGTACCGCGCTTTGCAAGTCCAAGCCGGGCGCACGGTTTAAGCCTTATTCAGCCACGCTGCGCTTGGCTTTTTTCTTGGCGGTTTTCTTCCCCTTCTTTTTGCTTTTCTTCGCCGGTTTGGCCGTGTCGCCGTTCAAATCGCTAGCCTGGGCTTTGAAGGCCACCCCTTTTTGAGGCTTGGCCACCTCAGGTTGGTCGTCACAGGCTTGCAGCTTGCCGTCGCGCTCGCATTGCAAAGGGGGTGGTGGTTTTTTGGCTTTGGCCACAGCCGCCAGTGGCGTGGCCAAGCACAGGCTAAGCAGAGCCAGGCTCAGGGCCTGCGGGAGTTTGAGGTGTTTCATGCGATGCGCCTTCCTTTAATGGAATGGCCGCCGCCGGTCTTGGCGGTTTGGGCCTGGGCGGCTTGCTGGTGTGCACTTGCTGGGTCGCTTTCACCATGTCGCCGCTCACCATCCACGGTACGGCCAACAGGCTGCGGTCGATGCAAGTGTCAATTACTTTTCGCTGTTCAGGTGCAGGCTTCTTCAAAACCCAGTGAACCACTTCCGACTTGACACCGGGGTGACCAATGCCTAGGCGCAGTCTCCAATAGGCATCACTGCCCAACTGGGCATGGATGTCGCGCAAACCGTTGTGACCGGCGTGGCTGCCACCCAACTTCAGTTTGGCTTCACCCGGCACCACATCCAACTCGTCGTGCACCACCATGATTTGCGCCGGTTCGATTTTGTAAAACCGCGCCAACGAAGCCACTGACTTGCCCGACAGGTTCATGAAGGTGGCAGGTTTCAACAGCCAAAGGGTGTCGCCTTGCAGCGTGGTGCGGGCCACCCAGCCGTGGTGGTTTTTATCCGGCTGCAACTGCACCTTCAGTTGTCTCGCCAATTGATCGATCCACCAAAACCCTGCGTTGTGGCGGGTGTCCTCGTACTCACTGCCCGGGTTGCCCAGGCCGACAAACAGTTTGATCATGGTGTGGGATTATCCGGCGCATCAAAAAGACCAAAAAAAAGCCCGCTTCAAGCGGGCTCTTCAAGAACAGCAGCGAAGAATTACTTCTTGCCTTTGCCTTTGGCGGGCGCTGCTGCAGGTGCCGCAGCAGCTTCAGGTGCAGCTTCTTCGGCCACCGACACCACGCTTACCAACACGGGGTTGTTTTTGCCATGAACAACGGCTTTGACACCCTTGGGCAGGCTGATGTCGTTCACGTGCAGTGAAGTGCCTTTTTTCAGGCCGCTCAGGTCCACCGCGATGAACTCAGGCAGGTCGGCAGGCAAGCAAGCGATTTCCAACTCGGTGATGACCGGGTTGACCAAGCAAGCGTCGGCTTTCACGGCAGGCGAATTT
>CANFOQ010000013.1 GCA_947448745.1 Comamonadaceae bacterium | reverse complement strand
TCGCCAGCCAGAGCGGCTTTGCACATGCGCTGCAAGGTTTCAAAGTGCGGCAACACCGTGCCGGCAAAACGAGCTTGTTGTTGCGCGTCGGCAATCAACAAAGTGGGGAAGTTTTCGATGTCCAGGTCTTGCAGCAGGTCGTCGTGCGCCTCCACGTCCACCCAAACAAACCTGGCCTGTGGCATGTCCAACGCCAGTTGGTTGAACAACGGCTGGTATTCGCGGCAGGTGCCGCACCATTCGGCGCACAGACACAGCACCCAGAGGCTGGGTGGGGTGGTTGTTGCGGTGGCGTTGTTCATGTCGTTCTGATGTTAAGCCACAAAAAAATGGGGGTCGGATTCCAATTGTTTTGGCGTTGAAGTCACGCTTGCACCAAAAAGTAAGCCGCACTCAACTGCGGGCAAACCAAGGGCGATAACATGCCGCCATGGCCCGCCTGCCCCGCCTCACCCTCACCGACCACCCGCACCACGTCATCCTGCGCGGCAACAACCGCCAAGATATTTTTCGCGACGCCGCCGACCGCCAACGCATGCTTGGTCTGCTGGAAACCCAGGCCTTGGCGCACCAGGTCGAGGTGCATGCCTATGTGTTGATGAGCAACCACCTGCATTTGCTGGTCACGCCCCGACAAGACAAGGGCCTGCCGCTCATGATGCAAGACGTGGGACGCAGTTATGTGCGGCAGTTCAACCAACGCCATGGCCGCACCGGCACGCTGTGGGAAGGGCGTTACCGCTCGACGCTGATTCAAACCGAGCGCTATTTTTTGGCCTGCATGGTCTATATCGATCTGAACCCGGTGCGTGCGGGCATGGTGACCCAGGCCGCCGATTTCCCCTGGTCCAGCCATGCGCATTACACCGGCACCCGGCAAGATGCCTGGCTCACGCCCCATCCTTTGTACTGGTCTTTGGGCAACACGCCGTTTGCCCGAGAACTGGCCTATGCCCAGTTGGTGCAAGCTGGTATTGAGCAATCACAACAGCACGCGCTCACATCTGCCACCCTGAGCGGCTGGGCCTTGGGGGAAGAGAGTTTTGTCTCGGGTTTGCAGCAGCTCACGCCT
Source organism: Comamonadaceae bacterium (assembly GCA_947448745.1). GTDB lineage: Bacteria > Pseudomonadota > Gammaproteobacteria > Burkholderiales > Burkholderiaceae_C > Limnohabitans. The sequence continues at coordinate 56,293 of CANFOQ010000013.1, read as the reverse complement.
CGGCGAGTCAGCAAAGCCGCAGCCGGTCGGCCGTTCTCATCTGTCCCCAATTAAATAACCAAGTAAAAAATTCGGGAATTAATTGGAATCTGACCCCAATTAATTTCTTTGAAAAGCGTGCTGCGGTGCACTATGCTTGGCGCCCTTGATCGAAAAAACGAAGGATGCGCGCCATGCAACAGGCATTTACCGAGGGTTTGTACCAGTCCAACCAAGAGCACGACGCTTGTGGCGTTGGTTTTGTCGCTCATATCAAAGGCAACAAAACCCACGAAATCGTCAGCCAAGCGCTGAAGATTTTGGAAAACCTCGACCACCGTGGCGCGGTCGGTGCCGATGCCTTGATGGGTGATGGCGCAGGCATCTTGATTCAATTGCCCGATGCTTTGTACCGCGAAGACATGGCCAAGCAAGGCGTGAACCTGCCGGCCTTTGGCGAATACGGCGTGGGCATGGTGTTCTTGCCGAAAGAACACGCCTCGCGTTTGGCTTGTGAGCAAGAACTCGAGCGCGCCATCAAAGCCGAAGGCCAGGTGCTGTTGGGCTGGCGCGATGTGCCGGTCAACAAAGAGATGCCGATGTCACCCACGGTGCGTGCCAAAGAACCTTTGATGCGCCAAGTGTTCATCGGCCGCGGCAACGATGTCATCGTGCAAGATGCTTTAGAGCGCAAGCTGTATGTGATTCGCAAAACCGCCAGCGCCGCCATCCAACACCTGAACTTGAAGCACGGCAAAGAGTATTACGTGCCCAGCATGTCCAGCCGCACCGTCATCTACAAAGGCCTGTTGTTGGCCGACCAGGTGGGCACCTATTTCAAAGACCTGCAAGACACGCGTTGCGTATCCGCTCTGGGTTTGGTGCACCAGCGTTTCTCCACCAACACCTTCCCCGAGTGGCCGCTGGCCCACCCCTATCGCTATGTGGCGCACAACGGTGAGATCAACACGGTCAAGGGCAACTACAACTGGATGAAAGCGCGTGAAGGCGTGATGTCTTCTGCTGTGTTGGGTGCAGACTTGCAAAAGCTCTACCCGATCAGCTTCGCCGATCAATCCGACACCGCCACCTTCGACAACTGTTTGGAACTGTTGACGATGGCCGGTTACCCCTTGAGCCAAGCGGTGATGATGATGATTCCCGAGCCTTGGGAAAACCACAACACCATGGACACACGTCGTCGTGCGTTCTATGAATACCACGCCGCCATGCTCGAACCTTGGGACGGCCCCGCGTCCATCGTGTTCACCGATGGCCGCCAAATTGGCGCCACCCTCGACCGCAACGGCCTGCGTCCTTCACGCTACTGCATCACCGATGACGACATGGTGATCATGGGGTCTGAGTCGGGTGTGTTGCCCGTGCCCGAGAGCAAGATCGTGCGCAAATGGCGCTTGCAGCCCGGCAAGATGTTCCTGATCGACCTCGAACAAGGCCGCATGATCGACGACGAAGAATTGAAGTCCGGTCTGGCCAACAGCAAGCCCTACAAGCAATGGATTGAAAACCTGCGCATCCGTTTGGACGATGTGGCCGAGCACCCTGTGGGCGCACCCGAGCAAAGCGGCCTGGCTTTGCTGGACCGCCAACAAGCGTTTGGCTACACCCAAGAAGACTTCAAATTCTTGATGGCCCCGATGGCGGCCAATGGCGAAGAGGCCTTGGGCTCGATGGGCAACGACAGCCCCTTGGCCGTGTTGAGTGACAAAAACAAACCGCTCTACAACTACTTCAAGCAGTTGTTCGCGCAAGTGACCAACCCGCCGATCGACCCAATCCGCGAAGCCATCGTCATGTCCTTGGTGTCGTTCGTGGGCCCCAAACCCAACTTGCTTGACATCAACCAAGTGAACCCGCCGATGCGCTTGGAAGTGAGTCAGCCGGTGCTGGACTTCCAAGACATGGCCAAGCTTCGCCACATCGAAAGCATGACCAACGGCAAGTTCAAGAGCGCCACCTTGGACATCACCTACCCCTTGTCTTGGGGCCATGAAGGCGTTGAAGCCAAGTTGGCCTCACTGTGCGCTGAAGCTGTGGACCACATCAAGAGCGGCCACAACATCTTGATCATCAGCGACCGCGCTATCACCGCGACCCAAGTCGCCATCCCTGCCTTGCTGGCCTTGTCGGCCATCCACCAACACCTGGTGAAAGAAGGCTTGCGCACCACGGCTGGTTTGGTGGTGGAAACCGGCAGCGCACGCGAAGTGCACCACTTCGCGGTGTTGGCCGGTTATGGCGCAGAGGCCGTGCATCCGTATTTGGCGATGGAGTCTTTGGCCGCCATGCACGCCGAGTTGCCCGGTGATTTGTCCGCTGACAAAGCCATCTACAACTACGTCAAAGCGATTGGCAAGGGCCTGTCGAAAATCATGTCCAAGATGGGCGTGTCCACCTACATGTCGTACTGCGGTGCGCAGTTGTTTGAAGCGATTGGCTTGAACAGCGAAACCATCGCCAAGTACTTCACCGGCACCCCCAGCCGTGTCGAAGGCATTGGTATTTTTGACATCGCCGAAGAAGCGATTCGAATGCACACCAGCGCCTTCAGCGATGACCCGGTGCTGGCCACCATGCTCGACGCCGGTGGTGAATACGCTTGGCGTGCACGTGGCGAAGACCACATGTGGACGCCCGACGCGATTGCCAAGTTGCAGCACAGCACCCGTGCCAACAATTTCAGCACCTACAAAGAGTACGCGCAAATCATCAACGACCAAAGCCGTCGCCACATGACCTTGCGTGGTTTGTTCGAATTCAAAATCGATCCGAGCAAAGCCATTCCCCTCGACCAAGTCGAACCTGCTACTGAAATCGTCAAACGCTTTGCAACAGGGGCCATGTCGCTGGGTTCGATTTCCACCGAAGCCCATGCCACCTTGGCTGTCGCCATGAACCGCATTGGCGGCAAGAGCAACACGGGTGAGGGCGGCGAAGACCCTGCGCGTTACCGCAATGAACTCAAAGGCATCCCCATCAAAGCGGGCGAGTCCTTGAAGAGCGTGATTGGCGACAAGCAAGTTGAAGTTGACATGCCTTTGCTGGCGGGCGACTCATTGCGCTCCAAAATCAAGCAAGTGGCTTCGGGCCGCTTTGGTGTCACCGCTGAATACCTGTCGTCATCCGATCAAATCCAGATCAAGATGGCGCAAGGGGCCAAGCCCGGTGAGGGCGGTCAGTTGCCCGGCAGCAAGGTGTCCGAGTACATCGGTTTCTTGCGTTACTCGGTGCCCGGTGTCGGCCTCATCTCGCCACCACCGCACCACGATATTTATTCCATTGAAGACTTGGCGCAACTCATCCACGACTTGAAAAACGTGGCACCGCACGCCGACATCAGCGTCAAACTGGTGTCCGAGGTGGGTGTGGGCACCATCGCTGCCGGTGTGGCCAAGTGCAAGGCCGACCACGTGGTGATCGCGGGTCATGACGGCGGCACCGGCGCATCGCCTTGGTCGTCCATCAAGCATTGCGGCAGCCCTTGGGAAATCGGCTTGGCCGAAACCCAGCAAACCTTGGTGCTCAATGGTTTGCGCAGCCGCATTCGGGTTCAAACCGACGGCCAAATGAAAACCGGTCGCGATGTCGCCATTGGCGCATTGCTGGGTGCTGATGAATTTGGTTTCGCCACAGCACCGCTGGTGGTGGAGGGCTGCATCATGATGCGCAAGTGCCACTTGAACACCTGCCCAGTCGGTGTGGCCACGCAAGACCCGGTGCTGCGTCAGAAGTTCTCAGGCAAGCCCGAACATGTCGTCAACTATTTCTTCTTCATCGCCGAAGAAGTGCGTCACATCATGGCGCAATTGGGCATCGCCAAGTTCGATGACTTGATTGGCCGTGCCGATTTGCTCGACATGAAAAAAGGCGTTGAACATTGGAAAGCCAAAGGCTTGGACTTCAGCCGATTGCTGGCCATGCCCGCCGTGCCGCAAGGCACCGCGCTGTTCCACACGCAAACCCAAGACCACGGCTTGGACAAAGCCTTGGACAAACGCCTCATCGAGAAAAGCCGCGCCGCCATCGACAAGGGCGAGAAGGTGCAGTTCATGGAAGTCGCACGCAACGTCAATCGTTCCGTGGGTGCCATGTTGTCGGGTGCGCTCACGCAAGTGCGCCCCGAAGGTTTGCCTGATGACACGTTGCGCATTCAACTTGAAGGGACAGGTGGTCAATCCTTTGGCGCCTTCTTGGCCAAGGGCATCACGCTGTACTTGATTGGCGACGCCAACGACTACACCGGCAAAGGCTTGTCGGGTGGTCGTGTCATCGTGCGCCCCAGCATCGACTTCCGTGGCGACGCGGTGTCGAACACGATTGTGGGCAACACGGTGCTGTATGGCGCGACCAGCGGCGAAGCCTTTTTCAGCGGCGTCGCCGGTGAGCGTTTTGCCGTGCGTTTGTCAGGTGCCACCGCGGTGGTCGAAGGCACGGGCGACCATGGTTGCGAGTACATGACCGGCGGCACCGTCGCTGTGTTGGGCAACACCGGTCGCAACTTCGCCGCCGGCATGAGTGGTGGCATTGCTTACGTTTACAACGAAGACGGTTTGTTTGACAAACGCTGCAACACCGCCATGGTCAGCATGGAGCCGGTGCTGGGTGAAAAAGAACAAGCCGCTGCCGTGCCTGCTGCGTTGTGGCACCGAGGTCAAAGCGACGAAATGCAGTTGAAAAAATTGCTGGAGGACCACCACCGTTGGACGGGTTCGAAACGCGCCCGCGCTTTGTTGGACAACTGGGCCGAGGCACGGGGCAAGTTCGTCAAAGTCTTCCCCAATGAATACAAACGCGCGCTCGGCGAGCTGGCAGCCGCCGCCGAAAAACCCGCCAAGGCCAAAAAAGCCACCGTCAAGTCTTAAGCAGTCACAGGATCCATCATGGGAAAAATCACCGGTTTCATGGAATTCGAACGGGTCGAAGAGGGCTACAAGCCCGTGCCCGAGCGTTTGAAACACTACAAAGAGTTTGTCGTGGCCTTGTCGCCCGAGCAGGCCAAAACCCAAAGCGCACGCTGCATGGACTGCGGCACACCGTTTTGCAACAACGGCTGTCCGGTCAACAACATCATCCCCGACTTCAACGACCTGGTGTTCAACAACCAATGGCAAAACGCGCTCACGGTTTTGCACAGCACCAACAACTTCCCCGAGTTCACCGGTCGCATCTGCCCCGCACCTTGCGAAGCGGCTTGCACCTTGAATGTGAACGATGACGCGGTGGGCATCAAGTCGATCGAGCACGCCATCATTGACAAGGGCTGGGCCGAGGGCTGGGTCAAGCCCCAACCCGCCGCGCACAAAACCGGCAAGAAAGTCGCGGTCATTGGTGCTGGCCCTGCTGGCTTGGCCGCAGCACAGCAGTTGGCACGTGTTGGTCATGCGGTCACGGTGTTTGAGAAAAATGACCGTGTTGGTGGTTTGTTGCGCTATGGCATCCCCGACTTCAAAATGGAAAAAAGCCACATCGACCGCCGCGTTGAGCAAATGCAAGCCGAAGGCGTGGTGTTCAAAACCGGCGTGTTGGTGGGCCACTGGCCCAAAGACAGCAAGGTCACCAACTGGTCCAAAGAAAACATCAGCGCCGATCAATTGAAAAAAGAATTCGATGCGGTGCTGCTCACCGGTGGCTCAGAAGTTTCGCGTGATTTGCCCGTGCCCGGCCGCGAGCTGGCAGGCGTGCATTTCGCCATGGAGTTTTTGCCGCAGCAAAACAAAGTGAACGCAGGCGACAAAATCAAAGACCAATTGCGTGCTGATGGCAAACACGTGATCGTCATCGGTGGCGGCGACACCGGCTCCGATTGCGTGGGCACCAGCACGCGTCACGGTGCAGTCAGCGTCGAGCAATTCGAAGTCATGCCCATGCCCCCCGAGCAAGAAAACAAGCCCTTGGTGTGGCCGTATTGGCCGCTGAAAATGCGCACCAGTTCCAGCCACGATGAAAGCGCCGAGAAAGGCGTGCTCAAACGCGAGTTCGCCATTTCCACCAAAGAATTCATCGGCGAAAAAGGCCAACTCACTGGCTTGAAAACCGTGCGGGTTGAAATGAAAGACGGCAAGCTCACCGAAGTGCCCGGCACCGAAGAAATCCACAAAGCCGACATGGTGTTGTTGGCCATGGGCTTCACCAACCCGGTGGCCTCGGTGCTGGAAGCCTTTGGCGTGGACAAAGACGCACGTGGCAACGCCAAAGCGCACACCGAAGAGGGCAGTGGCTACATCACCAATGTGCCCAAGGTGTTTGCCGCCGGTGACATTCGGCGTGGCCAGTCCTTGGTGGTTTGGGCCATCCGCGAAGGCCGTCAAGCGGCCCGCACCATTGACCAATTCTTGATGGGGGACAGTACACTGCCACGATGACCACGTCTGCCAACCTCGTTGAACTGCGCGATATCCACTTTGGCTATGGCGACAGACCGGTGTTGGAGGGTGTCAGCTTGCAGGTGCCGCGTGGCAAGGTCACCGCGCTCATGGGTGCCTCGGGTGGTGGCAAAACCACCGTGCTGCGCCTGATTGGTGGCCAGCACCAAGCGCAATCGGGCGCGGTGCTGTTTGAACAGCAAGACATTGGCTGCTTGAACAAAGAAGCGCTTTACCAAGCGCGGCGTCGCATGGGCATGTTGTTCCAGTTTGGGGCTTTGTTCACCGACATGAGCGTGTTTGACAACGTGGCCTTTCCTTTGCGCGAACACGCAAACTTGTCTGAAGCCATGGTGCGCGACATCGTACTGATGAAACTCGAAGCCGTGGGTTTGCGTGGCGCACGGGACTTGTTCCCGAGTGAAATTTCAGGCGGCATGGCACGTCGCGTGGCCTTGGCCCGCGCCATGGCACTCGACCCCGAACTCATGATGTACGACGAGCCCTTTGCGGGTCTCGACCCGATTTCTTTGGGCACGGCGGCGCGTTTGATTCGCCAACTCAATGACGCGCTCGGCTTGACCAGCATCGTGGTGTCGCACGATTTGGAAGAAACGTTTCGCATCGCCGACAAGGTGGTGATCTTGGCCAATGGCCGCATCGCCGCGCAAGGCACGCCTGAAGAAGTGCGCCACAGCACCGACCCACTGGTGCATCAATTTGTCAGCGCCGCGCCCGAAGGCCCGGTGCGGTTTCATTACCCCGCCAAGCCTGCAGCGCAAGACTATGGCGTGGCCAAGGAGGAGCACGCATGATGAATTTCGTCGCGCGTGTCGGTGCTGCCACCCGCGCTTGGTTGGCCGATGTGGGACACGCCACCGCATTGTTTGTGCGGCTCATCTTGTTGGCCCCGGCGTGTTTGCGCCGTTTTGGTTTGGTGCGCGATCACATGCATTTCTTGGGCAACTACTCCTTGGCCATCATCTCGGTGTCGGGTTTGTTTGTCGGCTTTGTGTTGGCCTTGCAGGGCTACAACACCTTGCAGCGTTTTGGTTCGGCGTCGGCCCTGGGCATGTTGGTGGCGCTCAGCCTGGTGCGCGAACTCGGTCCTGTCATCTCGGCCTTGTTGTTCACAGGCCGCGCGGGCACATCCCTCACTGCTGAAATTGGTTTGATGAAAGCCGGTGAGCAACTCAGTGCCATGGAAATGATGGCCATCGACCCGGTGCAACGCATCTTGGCACCGCGCTTTTGGGCAGGGGTCTTGGTCATGCCCATTTTGGGCGCGATCTTCAGCGCGGTCGGCATCATCGGCGGTTGGCTGGTGGGCGTGGTCATGATCGGCGTGGACCCCGGTTCGTTTTGGGGTCAAATGCGCGATGGCGTGGATGTCTGGGCCGATGTTGGCAATGGCGTCATCAAAACCCTGGTGTTTGGTTTGACGGTCAGTTTCATCGCGCTGCGCCAAGGCTATGAAGCCCAGCCCACACCCGATGGGGTGGCGCGGGCCACCACGCGCACCGTGGTGATGGCCTCGTTGACTGTGCTGGCGCTGGATTTTGTATTGACCGCGCTGATGTTCAAGCTGTGAAAAAGGAAGACTAGCAATGCAACGCTCGACAACCGATGTGTGGGTGGGTTTCTTGGTGCTGTTGGGTGCCGCAGCCCTGCTGTTTTTGGCGCTGCAATCGGCCAATTTGCTCAGTCTGAATTGGCAAAAAACCTATACCGTCAATGCCTTGTTTGACAACATCGGCGGTTTGAAAAAACAAGCGCCGGTGAAAAGCGCGGGCGTGGTGGTGGGCCGTGTCAAAGAGATTCGGTTTGACGATAAGAGCTTTCAAGCCAAGGTCATTCTGGCCATGGATGTGCAATACCAATTTCCCAAAGACAGCTCGTTGAAAATCCTCACCAGCGGTTTGCTGGGTGAGCAGTACATCGGCATCGAGGCCGGTGCCGACACCGCCAATTTGAAAGACGGCGATCGCTTGCAATCCACCCAATCGGCGGTGGTGTTGGAGAACCTGATCAGCCGCTTCTTGTACGACAAAGCTGCGGCTCCCGCCGACCAACCCGGTGGCCATTGACCCATGATGTCTTCTCGCTTGCTGCACACGCTGTTGCTCTGTCTGAGTCTGCTCAGCGTGGGCTGTGCCAGTGTGCCGGGCCAAGGCTTGAACCCGCAAGACCCGTTTGAAACCACCAACCGCCGCGTCAGTGATTTCAACGACAGCATAGACCGCAGCCTGCTCAAACCGGTGGCCACGCAGTACAAAAAAGCCGTGCCCGAGCTCTTGCAAGACGGCGTGCACAACTTCTTTGGCAACCTCACCGACATCTGGTCCACCGCCAACAATGCGCTGCAACTCAAACCCATGGAAACCGCTGAAACCGGATTGCGTGTCGCTGTCAATTCGGTGTTTGGCATTTACGGCGTGATTGATTGGGGCACCCGCTTGGGGCTGCAACGCTACAACGCCGACTTTGGCCAAACCCTGGGCTACTGGGGTGTGCCTGCGGGGCCGTATGTGGTGCTGCCGGTGTTGGGCCCGTCCAGTGTGCGGGACACCGTTGGGGTGGTGGTCGACATCCAAGAAAACCTGTGGTCCAACGTCAACCCCACGGCCACCCGCTACAGCGGCACGGCGGTGCGGGTGATCGACAAGCGTGTCGAGTTTTTAGGGATGGACAAGCAGCTCGACCAGGTGGCGCTGGACAAATACGCCTTCATCCGCGACGCCTACTTGCAGCGGCGCAAGGCGCAGACCCGGCGTGGCGCGGCCGACAAGGAGGAGGGCAACGGGCCCGGAGAAAGCGGCAAAGAGGAACGCTACGACCAGTAGACAGTGCCACTTTTATACTAAACTCGCTCCACCATGCGAACCCTCACCACCTCCGTTCTCTTTTCTTTTCAACAACTGTTGAAGGTCTTGTGCGGCCTGGGCCTGCTCTTGACACTGCAATCGCCGGTGTTGGCCGAAGAAGCCCCTGATGTGTTCATGCAGCGTTTGTCCAGCGACATGTTGGACACGGTGCGCAAAGACCCCGCGCTCAAAGCCGGTGACTTGCAAAAAATCGCGGCCTTGGTCGACACCCGTTTGGTCGAGCACATCAACTTCAAGCGCATGACCGCTTCTGCGGTCGGCCCGGCTTGGCGGCAAGCCACCCCCGAGCAGCAAAAACGCCTGATTGAAGAATTCAAAGTGCTGTTGATGCGCTCTTACTCGGGTGCTTTGGCCCAGGTGAAAGACAACTACAGCATCGTCGTCAAACCCGTGCGTGCCGCGCCTACCGACACCGAGTTGGTGGTGCGTTCCGAGTTGCGCGGTGGCAATGAGCCCGTGGCCATCGACTACCGCTTGGAAAAAACCCCCGACACCGCCTCCGGCTGGCGCATTTACAACTTCAATTTGCTGGGCGTTTGGTTGGTCGACAACTACCGCAGCCAGTTCTCGCAAGAAATCAATGCCAAGGGCATTGACGGCCTGATTGCCACCTTGGCCGAGCGCAACAAAGCCAACAACCGCAAATGACCAGTTTCAGTTTGCCTGCTGTGCTGACCCATGCCCAAGCCTCGGCCACGGCGCAAGCCTTGGTGGCCGCGGTGCAAGCCCAGACCTCCTTGACCATCGACGCCTCGGCCTTGCAGCAGTTCGACTCCTCGGCCTTGGCTGTGTTGTTGGCCGGCATGCGTGAAGCCACACAGCGTGGTGGCCAGCTGCAAGTGCAAGGCCTGCCCGATCGAGCCCGCAGCTTGGCGCAGGTGTATGGCCTGTCCGAGGTGCTGCAATTGCCCCCCGTGCCCGCCTGAAGCCCTTCTTCAGGGGTGCAAACACCCCAGGTCGTAGAATGCAAGGCTTCCTATGACCGCCATTTCTTTCCAATCCGTCAGCAAATCCTTCACCAATGCCCGTGGCACGTTCACCGCATTGGATGGGGTTTCATTCGACATCCAAGCCGGTGAATTTTTCGGCTTGCTCGGCCCCAACGGCGCCGGCAAAACCACCCTGATCAGCATCTTGGCTGGCTTGCAACAAGCCAGCAGTGGTCGCATTCAAGTGCATGGCTTGGACGTGAAGTCACAGGCTTTGCAAGTGCGCAAGTTGTTGGGCGTGGTGCCGCAAGAGTTGGTGTTCGATCCGTTCTTCACAGTGCGCGAAGCCCTGCGTTTTCAATCGGGCTATTTCGGCATCACCGACAACGGTGCATGGTTGGATGAACTCTTGGAATGCCTGGGGCTGGCCGACAAGGCCAACCACAACATGCGCCAACTCTCAGGCGGCATGAAGCGCCGCGTCTTGGTGGCACAAGCCCTGGTGCACAAACCGCCGGTCATCGTGCTTGATGAACCCACCGCCGGTGTCGATGTGGAGTTGCGCCAAACCCTGTGGCAGTTCATCGCGCGGTTGAACCGCGAAGGCCACACCGTGTTGCTGACCACGCATTATTTGGAAGAGGCCGAGGCTTTGTGCTCGCGCATCGCCATGTTGAAACAAGGCAAGGTAGTCGCCTTGGACAACACCAGCACCTTGCTTAAAAACGCCTCCAGCAATGTGCTGCGTTTCAAGCTTGACGAGCAACTGCCGCCCGAGTTGGCCGCGCAAGCCCGCGTCACCGGGCGCATCGTCCAGTTCCCAGCCAATGACGCGGCCCAAATTGAACACTACTTGGCGGCCGTGCGCAGCGCAGGCTTGCAAGCGCAAGACGTGGAAATTCGCAAAGCCGATTTGGAAGATGTGTTTCTCGATGTGATGGGAGCCGCACCATGATGGGATGGCAAGCCCTGTTCTACAAAGAAGTGCTGCGCTTTTGGAAAGTCAGTGCGCAAACCATTGCTGCACCGGTGCTCACCGCGCTCTTGTACATGCTGATTTTTGGGCATTTGCTCGAAGGCCGTGTCACGGTCTATGACAGCGTGAGCTACACCGCGTTTTTGGTGCCTGGTTTGGTGATGATGAGCTTGTTGCAAAACGCGTTTGCCAACAGTTCTTCCTCGATGGTGCAAAGCAAGATGATGGGCAATTTGGTTTTTATTTTGCTCACGCCCTTGGGCCCAATCAGTTGGTTTGCCGCCTATGTGTTGGCGGCGGTGGTGCGCGGTTTGGTGGTGGGCTTGGGCGTGTTGCTGGTCACCATGTGGTTTGCGCCACTCAGTTTTGTCGCGCCCTTGTGGATCTTGGTATTCGCCTTGTTGGGCGCGGCCATGCTCGGCACATTGGGCCTCATTGCCGGTTTGTGGGCCGACAAGTTCGACCAAATGTCGTCCTTTCAAAACTTCCTGATCACGCCCATGACGTTCCTGAGCGGCGTGTTCTATTCCATCCATTCGCTGCCGCCGTTTTGGCAACAAATCAGTCACCTCAACCCGTTTTTCTACATGATCGACGGCTTTCGCTACGGCTTCTTTGGCGTGAGCGATGTGTCGCCCTGGCTCAGCCTGGGGCTGGTGGGTGGTGCTTATGTGCTGGTGGCCGCATTGGCCCTTCAACTGCTGCGCAGCGGCTACAAAATTCGAGGTTGAACCATGACCGCAGACCAGATTGAAACCATGATCGCCAATGGCTTGCCCTGCGACCACGTGCATGTCGAAGGCGATGGCCGCCATTGGTATGCCACCGTGGTCACCACCGCCTTCGAGGGCTTGCGTCCGATTCAACGGCACCAAAAGGTTTATGCCACCTTGGGCGACAAAATGGCCAACGACGAGGTGCACGCTTTGTCGATGAAAACCTTCACTCCCGCAGAATGGAAGACCCAGGCCTGAGGGCCTGACACGCTATGGACAAATTGCTGATTCGCGGCGGTCGTTCCTTGAACGGCACTGTCGCCATTGCAGGCGCTAAAAATGCCGCGCTGCCCGAGTTGTGCGCCGCGCTTTTGACGGCCGACACACTCACCCTGTCGAACGTGCCGCGATTGCAAGACGTGTCCACCATGGTCAAGTTGATTCGCCACATGGGTGTGAGCGCCGAGCGCAACGACGCCGGTGACATGGTGATGAACGCAGGCAGTTTGCACACCCCCGAAGCGCCCTACGAGTTGGTGAAAACCATGCGGGCCTCGGTGCTGGCGCTGGGCCCGTTGTTGGCCCGCTTCGGCCATGCCAAGGTGTCTTTGCCCGGTGGTTGCGCCATTGGCACGCGCCCCGTGGACCAGCACATCAAGGGCTTGCAAGCCATGGGTGCCGTCATTGATGTGGAGCAAGGCTACATGGTGGCGCGATTGAAAGACGGCCGCAGCCGTTTGAAAGGGGCGCGCATCGCCACCGACATGGTGACCGTCACTGGCACTGAAAATTTCCTCATGGCCGCGGCCTTGGCCGAGGGCGAAACCGTGTTGGAAAACGCCGCGCAAGAGCCCGAGATTCCCGATTTGGCCGAGTTGCTGATCGCCATGGGCGCGAAGATCGAAGGCCACGGCACCAGCCGCATCCACATTCAAGGCGTTGCGTCTTTGCATGGCGCACAGCACAGCGTGGTGGCCGACCGCATTGAAGCGGGTACCTTCTTGTGTGCTGTGGCGGCCACCGGTGGCGACGTGGTGTTGCAGCATGCGCGTGGCGACCATTTGGAAGCCGTCATCGACAAGCTGATGGACGCAGGTGCCCAGATTGAAGCCGTGCCCGGTGGCTTGCGGGTGCGTGCCGATGGCCCCGCGTTTGCGCACCTGAAAGCGCAAAGTTTTCGCACCACCGAATACCCTGGTTTCCCCACCGACATGCAAGCCCAGTTCATGGTGCTCAATGCCGTGTCGCAAGGCAGCGCCAAAGTCACCGAAACCATTTTTGAAAACCGCTTCATGCATGTGAACGAGTTGCTGCGCCTGGGCGCCCACATTCAAATTGACGGCAAGGTGGCGATGGTCGAAGGCGTCGCCAAGCTCTCGGGCGCGACCGTCATGGCCACCGATTTGCGCGCTTCGGCCTCGCTGGTGATTGCCGGTTTGGTGGCCAGTGGTGAAACCTTGGTGGACCGGATTTACCATCTGGACCGCGGCTACGACCGCATGGAAGACAAACTCCGCGCCCTGGGCGCAGACATCGAAAGAATCCGATGAGCATCACCCTGGCTTTGTCCAAAGGACGCATTTTTGACGAGACCTTGCCGCTGCTGCGTGCCGCGGGCATCGAGGTGTTGGAAGACCCCGAGAAGTCGCGCAAACTCATTCTGCCCACCAACCAAGACAGCTTGCGTGTGGTCTTGGTGCGGGCCTCGGATGTGCCCACCTATGTGGAGTACGGCGGCGCGGACATGGGTGTGGCCGGTTTGGACACGCTCATCGAGCACGGCAGTGCTGGGCTTTATCAGCCGCTGGATTTGAAGATTGCGCGTTGCCGCATGAGCGTGGCGGTGCCACAAGGGTTTGACTACGCGGCTGCGGTCAAGCAAGGTGCGCGTTTGCGCGTGGCCACCAAGTACGTGGCCATTGCCCGCGACTTCTTTGCCGCCAAAGGCGTGCACGTGGATTTGGTGAAGCTGTATGGCAGCATGGAACTGGCACCCCTCACCGGCATGGCCGACGCCATCGTTGACTTGGTGTCCACCGGCAGCACCTTGAAAGCGAACCACTTGATTGAGGTGGAACGCATCATGGACATCAGTTCGCGCTTGGTGGTGAACCAAGCCTCGATGAAACTCAAAACCGCCACCATTCGGCATTTGATCGAGACCTTTGACCGCGCCACGTCCAAAGCGGCTTGAGCGCCCGTCCACGTCGTTTGTCCACCCAAGATTTTGATTCCTTCAACCCCCTCACTTTCATGACCGCCCGCCCACTTCGTTTGTCCACCGCCCAAGCCGATTTTGAAACCCTGTTTCAACAGCGCTTGCATTGGTCGGCCGACACCGACGCCGCCATCGAGCAGCGCGTGGCTGACATCTTGGCCGCTGTGAAACAACGCGGTGACGCCGCGGTGCTCGAGTACACCGCGCGTTTCGATGGTTTGCAAGCCGACAACATGGCGGCGCTGGAGCTGACGCAAGCCGAGTTGAAAGCCGCGTTCGAGAGCTTGCCGGCCGCGCAAAAAACCGCGTTGCAAGACGCCGCCGCCCGGGTGCGCAGCTACCACGAGGCGCAGAAAAAAGCATCGGGCGAGAGCTGGCAATACCGCGACGCCGATGGTTCTTTGCTGGGCCAAAAAGTCACGCCGCTCGACCGCGTGGGCATCTATGTGCCCGGCGGCAAAGCCGCCTACCCTTCCAGCGTTTTGATGAACGCGATTCCCGCCCACGTGGCCGGTGTCGGCGAAATCATCATGGTCGTGCCCACGCCCGCCAAAGACCGCAGCGCAGCGGGCGCGTCACATGGCGAGAAAAACCCCTTGGTGTTGGCCGCCGCCTATGTGGCCGGCGTCAGCCGCGCCTTCACCATCGGCGGCGCACAGGCCGTGGCCGCGCTGGCCTATGGCACCGCCACCGTGCCCGCGGTCGACAAAATCACCGGCCCCGGCAACGCCTATGTGGCCGCGGCCAAGCGCCGTGTGTTTGGCACGGTGGGCATCGACATGATCGCCGGGCCGTCTGAAATTTTGGTGTTGGCCGATGGCACGACGCCCGCCGACTGGGTGGCGATGGACTTGTTCAGCCAGGCCGAGCACGACGAGCTGGCGCAAAGCATTTTGTTGTGCCCGGACGCCGCCTACATCGACGCGGTGCAAGCCGCCATCGACCGGCTGCTGCCCGAGATGCCGCGCCAAGACATCATCCGCGCGTCCTTGAACGGGCGCGGTGCGCTCATCCACACCCGCAGCATGGAAGAGGCTTGCGCCATCAGCAACCGGATTGCGCCCGAGCACCTGGAGGTGTCGAGCAACGAGCCGCACCGCTGGGAGCCGCTGCTGCGCCATGCAGGCGCGATCTTTTTGGGCGCCTTCACCAGCGAGAGTTTGGGCGACTACTGCGCTGGCCCCAACCACGTGCTGCCCACCTCGGGCACGGCGCGGTTTTCATCGCCACTGGGCGTGTACGACTTCCAAAAGCGCAGCAGCTTGATCGAGGTGTCCGAGGCGGGTGCGCAAGTGCTGGGCCTGACCGCCTCGGTGCTGGCGCACGGCGAGGGTTTGCAGGCCCATGCCCGGGCGGCGGAAATGCGGCTCAAACCCCGGTAATTGGGGTAATTGGGGTAATTGGGGTCAGATTCCAATTGTTTGGTTTGGGGTAATTGGGGTCAGATTCCAATTGTTTGGTTTGGAAGTCACGCGGCTTGCCGACCACGGTGGGCTCGTCCGCCGCTCACCGCAGCGGAGCTGCGACGTTCGCTACGCGCCCGACCCACCATGTTCGCCAAGCTGAAGTGATTATTCCGCGCCACGTGATACAAAGAAACGGCAAAACTTTGAATTTATGTATCATAAAAACGCCCGTAAGCCCCGTCCCTGCTGACCACCCCCTCAAAACAAGGCATTTTGGGCACCTCCAAAAACCACCTAGAGCCGCACGGCCTGGGGACCATTTTTGGAGCGAAAGACCAGAAAAATGAACAATTGGAATCTGACCCCAATTACCAAACAGAACCATCCCCTCAGGGTTGCCAACTCAAGAGTTGGTGTCGGACAAGCGACCCGTGACGTATTTGTGCAGCACGCTGGCAATCAAGGTTTGATAGGGCACACCCTCTTGCAAGGCCCTGATCTGGATGTCGCTCAGGTCACCTGAAGACAGGCGGATATTGACCCGCTTGTCTTTGACGGCCGTGCTGCGGGCCGCCGCTTTGAACTTGGCCAATTCTGCTTTGCTGGCCACGGATGTGAGCGCCCCAGCCTCGTAGGCGCTGAGGATGCTTTGTTCTTCGACATCAAGTTTTTTCATCGGTCGTTCCTGGGTTCAAGTAGTCGCGTGTGGCTTTGCGGCTGGGGATGATGGTTTTGAGGAAGAAATAGTCTGCCTCTTCCACCATCGGCACCAAAAAAACGTAGCCATCATGGGCCACGACCAGCATTTTTTGATGGGGGTATTTGGACGGGTTGGGATGCGCCAGCACATCCAACAAACCATGGGCTTCGATGGCGACCACCATGGCTTCAAAACACACTTGTCGATCTTTCAACAGCGTCTCGTTTTTAGCGGGGTGCCAGCGAAATGGCTTCATGGGGGGAGATTCTAGGCGGGCGTGTGCCTTTTGTCTTCACATGAAAACAATTGGAATCTGACCCCAATTACCGGAATCTGACGCCGAACATCTTGGCAAGAGGATATACAATGTATCTACTTTACAAGGGGTGGAGTGATGCAATTAGAAGTCGTGAAATGGGGCAACAGCAGCGCAGTGCGCCTGCCTGCAGCAGCCATGAAAGACCTGCAAATCGCCCTTGGCGATCGTCTGGAGTTGGAAACAGTGGACGGCCATATCGTGCTCAAGCCCGCTGCCAAAGCCTACAACTTGAAAGACATGGTTGATCAAATCAATGCACAAAATCAGCATGAACTGGTTGATTTTGGTGCGCCGGTCGGCCGCGAAACATGGTGACACGCAAAGCCGCTGCGCCAGACGCCGGGGATGTGGTGTGGCTTGAGCACGACCCTCAAGCGGGCCATGAGCAAGCTGGGCACAGACCGGCGCTGGTGCTTTCGCCGAAAGCCTACAACGCGGCGACCGGCTTGATGTTGTGCTGCCCGGTGACGACGCAGGTCAAAGGCTATCCGTTTGAGGTTGAGTTGGTGGGCTCCAAAGGGTTGAAAGGCGTGGTGCTGGCCGATCAACTGCGCAGCATGGATTGGCAAATTCGCCAAGCCAAATTGGCGGGGCGGGCGGCGGATGAAGTGGTGGCTGAAGTGCTGGCCAAATTGAAAGTGTTGCTCCCAATCCGCTGACCCCCATCAACCAAAACAATTGGAATCTGACCCCAATTACTCCACCTTGCCGCCAAAAAATAAACCTTAATTGCATATTTAAATCAAACAAATGAATAATTAATTGGTAATATCCGACTCCATTTCTCACAGGGAGTCCGGACCATGTCCACCGTCATCAGCACGCTACCGCGCGCCAAGCCAAGCGCCGGTCAAACCAGCGGTCCTTGGTTTGCGCAGTTGCTGGCCTCAGCCGATATCCACCTCAATGGCAGCCGCCCTTGGGACCTTCAAATCAAACACCCCCAAACCCTCAGCCGCATCATGCGCGAGGGCAGCCTGGGCCTGGGCGAGAGCTACATGGACGGCTGGTGGGAATGCCCAGCCATCGACCAGATGATGACCCGCATGGTGCGTGCCCGCTTGCACGAGCACCTGGGCACGCCACGCGCACACCTGCACAGCTGGTTGGCGCAGTGGTCCAAGCGCCTGCCGGTGGGCCCATCGCGCATCGTCGGCCGCGCCCAATACACCTTCTCCAACCCCTTGTTCGCCGCCATGCTGGACGCCGACATGAACCACGGCAGCGCCTGCTGGGACGAGGGTGCCAGCACGCTCAGCCAAGCCCAAGAAGCCAAGATGGCGCAAATTTGCCGCAAACTGAAGCTGCAACCCGGCATGCGCTTGCTCGACATGGGCTGCGGCTGGGGCAGTTTCCTGCGCTATGCCGCCAAGCACCACGGCGTGCAGGCCGTTGGCCTCACGCACACCCCAGCGCAGATGCAGTTGGGCCAAAGCCGCAGCACCAACCTGCCGGTGCAAATCGAGCTGGCCGATTACCGCCAGTTCAACGCCGATGGCCGCAGCCAATTTGACGTGGTGGTGTCTTTGGGGATGCTCAGCCAAACCGTGCAAGCCAACGACCCGGCGTTTTTTGCGGCAGCGCGGCGCAGCCTGAAAAAAGACGGCATGTTGCTGCTGGAAACCATGGGCAACGACCAGCGTGGCCAGCTGCTCGAGCCGTGGATGGAAAAACACATCTTGGGCCAGGCCCAGTTGCCCAGCTTGAGCGATGTCACCGACCACGCGCAACAGCATTTCGTCGTCGAAGACGTGCACAACTTGGGGGCCGACCACGACCGCAGCTTGCTGCTTTGGCACCAGCGTTTTGAATTGGCCTGGCCGCAATTGCGCTTGGCCTATGACGAGCGTTTTTACCGACTGTGGCGCTACCACCTGTTGGCCAGCGCGGGCAGCTTCCGCGCCCGCAGCACGCAAATTTGGCAAATGCTGATGTCGCCCAAGGGCTTGCCTGGGGCTTATCGCTGAGGGGAAAAAAAGGCGACCGTCCCCGGCGCACAAGGCGCGCCCTTAAAACCAGGGCTATGAGCGAGGACGGTCTGAAACTGGCAACTTGCTTTCCCTCGCCCAAAGAGTATCGGGCGCAGCTGCCGTTTCTTGAATCGTTCGCTCAAGAGCGGTGCAGCAGCGACGTGCAGCACACGCACTGAAAACTAGTGGCTCACTTGCAGCACATGGCTCTTGATGCTGCCCTGCGACACGTTCACAGCATGCCTAATGGCTCACTTGCAGCACATGGCTCTTGATGCTGCCCTCGGACACGTTCACCAGTTGCCACAAGCGCTGGTGGTAGACCGCCACGCTGGGTCGGTGCGCCACCGACACCAAGGCGCCGCCTTGGCGCATCACCATCAGCAGCAGGCGTTCGTAAATCACCTTCTCGGTCACCTCGTCCAAGGCGCTGGTGGCCTCGTCGGCAAACACCCAGCTGGGTTGCTTCAAAAACACCCGCGCCATGGCCAAGCGCTGCGCTTCGCCGCCGGACAGCTGCTGGCTCCACTGGCCCACTTGGTCAAGTTGATGGGCCAAGTTGGGCAACAAGGCCTGCACCAAGGCGTCCTTCATTTGCTCGTCGGTGTAACTGCCCACCGCGTTCGGGTAGCTCAGCGCGTTGCGCAAGCTGCCTTCGGGGAAGTAGGGGCGCTGGGGAATGAACACGGCGTTGGCGGGCAGGGCAATCGCCTCCGAGATGGCCAAGGGCTGGTGTTGCGCATCCCAGCCGCGCACATAGGGCCAGATGCCGGCCAGCACCCGCAGCAGCGTGGATTTGCCACTGCCAGACGGCCCGCGAATCAACACCGAGTCGCCGGCACGCACTTGCAACACCACGTCATCAAGCAAGACGGTGCGGTCGGGCAGGGTGATGGTCAGCGCTGCGGTTTTCAGGTCGGTGGGTGTCGGGCTGTCGGCGCTGGGCGGCTGCACCACGGCGAACGAGATGGCTCGCAAGGTTTCCATCTGCGTGAAGAACACGCTCAAACGATGGGTGGTGGCCGACCAGGTGGCCAAGCGGCTGTAATTGCTGACGATCCAACTGAGGGACTCTTGCACCTGGCCAAAGGCCGAGGAAATTTGCATCAGCTCGCCCAATTGAATCGTGCCGGCAAAGTAGCGCGGCGCGGCCACCAAGATGGGAAACACCACCGCGGCCTGGCCATACGCCGAGCTGAACCATGTGTAGCGCTTTTGCACTTTCAACAGGTTCATGAAGTTGCCCACCACTTGTTTGAAGCGGTGTTGCAAGGACTGGTTTTCAAACTCGGCGCCACGGTCCATGGCGATGGCTTCGCTGTACTCGCGCACCCGCATCAGGTGGTGCCGGAAATGCGCTTCCAAACGTTGCTGGGCGAAATTCAAAGGCGCCATGCTGCGGCCAATGAAGTGCCCGATGACGCTGCCTAACAAGGCATACAGCACCGCCATCCAGACCATGAAGCCGGGGATTTCAAACACATAGCCTTCGGCGCGGAAGCTGAAGCCACCCGACAACAGCCACAAGATGCCAACAAAGCTGCCCAAGGTGACCAGCGCATCCAACAACCCCAAGCTCAGGCCCACGGTGTCCGAGGTGAACTGTTGAATGTCTTCTTGAATCCGTTGATCGGGGTTGTCCGAGCCGTTCATGCTGTCGTGGTTTTGCAGCGATTGGCGCAACTCTATTTGGTAAAAAATATGGTGCGTGGTCCAGCGTTGCAAGAAGTCCTTGGTCATCCAAGCACGCCAACGGATTTCCAACAACTGCGTCAGGTAAAAACGATAAACCGCGACCACGATGAAGCCTGCGGCCAGCATGGCAAACATTTTCAGCTGTTCCCAAAACACCACCGCATCCCGGTTTTGCAAAGCGTCGTAGAAAACCCGGTTCCAGTCGTTGAGCAAAACCAGCACATAGACCATGCCCAGGTTCAGGCCAATGCAGGCCAGCAACAAAGCACGCGCCGACCAACGTTCTTCCGAGCGGAAATACGGCAGGGACAAAAACCAAACATTGCGCAAATGAACGCGGGTTTTGCGCCACATGGCGCGAATGGGATTGAACAATCGCATGAAGACTTAAGAAATATCGGTTGGAGGGGTATTTTGCACCCCGCTGGCCACATGGCCGGCGGGCACGTGACGGGCCGCCGATTCGATGTGACCGGTTTGGTCGTCGAAGAAAAAATCGGGCTCGAACTCGCGCAAAAACTCGCCCTTGGCCAAGCCGCCCAAGAACATGGCTTCGTCCACCTGGATGTTCCATTGCATCAGGGTGCGGATGGCGCGTTCATGGGCTGGCGCACTGCGGGCCGTCACCAAGGCGGTGCGGATGCGGATGGCGGGTGTGCCCTCGGCTTGCAAGCGGTGCAAGGCCACCAGCAGCGGCTTGAACGGACCGGCCGACAGCGGCTGTCGCGCCTTGTCTTTTTCGTGCTGTTGAAAGGCGTCAAGCCCTTGCGATTGATACACCCGCTCGGCCTCGTCCGAGAACAACACGGCGTCGCCGTCAAACGCGATGCGCACTTCATGCGGATGCGCTTGTGAAGCATGGGCCGAATGCGGATACACCTGCGCGGCCGGCACACCCGCGTCCAGCGCGGCCCGCACATCGCGCAGGTGGGTGCTTAAAAACAAATTGGCCTTGAGGGGCTGCAAATAACGCCAGGGTGATTCGCCGCGCGTGAAGGTGCAGCGGATGATGGGCAGGTTGTAATGCGCCGCTGATTTCATGACGCGCAGACCACTTACCGGGTCGTTGCGCGACAGGATGACCACCTCGACCCGCTCCGCACCTGGCTGGTTGAAGGCCAAGAGTTTTTTCACCAATGAAAACGCCACACCCGGTTTGGCCGGCTCTTCCAAGCGACCAAGCTGCAAGTCCATGTAGGCGCGGTCGTCGTTTTGCTCGAAGACCTGGTTTTCTTCCTCGAAGTCGAACAAGGCCCGCGAAGAAATCGCCACCACCAATTTGCCGTCCAAGGTGCTTGCCATAGCTGCTTTCAGCGAACGAACTGGTTGAGTTGAATGATGGGCAGCATGACCGCCAAGACGATCAGCATGACCACCAAGCCCATCACGACGATGAGCAAAGGTTCGAGCACCGTGGCCAATTGCATGGCGCGGCGTTGCACCTCGTTGCCCAGGTGTTCAGCAGCGTGTTGCAGCATCTGCGGCAGTTGGCCGGTTTGCTCGCCCAAGCGGGCGAACATGGCCAGCAAGCTGGGCAAGCGTTTGTTTTGCGCCAAGGCCGAGGCCAAAGGTGCGCCTTCGCGCACGAGTTCAATGGCCTGCATCGCGTCATCGCGCAGCGCCCTGTTCGAGAGCGTTTGCGCGGCGGTTTGCAAGGCTTTGAGCATGGGCACACCCGCGCCCACCAAGAGCGCCAAGGTGCTGGCAAAGCGGGCCGCGTTGTAGCCCAAGCTCAAGCGACCCACCAGCGGCAAGCGCAACCAAGCGTTGTCAAACTGTTGGCGAAACGCGGGCTGGCGCAAGGCCAATCGCAACAACACCGCACCCAGCAGCGTGAACAGCAAGCACCACAGCCACAGCGCTTGCACCCATTGGCTGAGGGCCAGCATGGCCACCGTCAGCCACGGCAGGCTGCGTTGCGTGCTGGTGAACACTTGCGCGACTTGCGGCACCACATAGGCCAGCAAAAACAGCACGATGAGCAAGGCCACGCTGCTCACGATGGCCGGGTACAGCGAGGCCGCCAACAACTTGCTGCGCATGGTGTGCGCGGCTTCCATCTCGTTGGCCAATTGCGCCAACACCTGGCTCAAGCGGCCGCTTTGTTCACCCGAGGCAATCACCGCCACATAGAGCGTGTCGAATTCGCGTGGGTGCATGGCCAGTGCTTGGGCGAGTGGTGCACCCGCGTTCACCTCGGCCCGCAGCTGCGCCACCAAATCGCGTTGGGCCGGTGTGGCGGCTTCTTCGCTGAGCGCAGTGAGGGCGCGTTCCAGCGGCAAACCAGCGGCCACCAAACTGGCCAGTTGGCGTGTCCAGACCACCACATCGGTGCGGCTGAACACACGGGCGGTCCACAGCACGATGTCGCCCGGGCGAGCCTGGGGTGCCGCCACCGGCAACACCTTGATGGGCACCAAGGCTTGGCTGCGCAACTGGCTGCGTGCCGCACGTTCCGAGTCGGCTTCCACCACACCTTGCTCGGTGCGGCCTTGGGCATTGAGGGCGGCATAGCTGTAGGCGGGCATGGGGCTTAATCGCGCGTCACGCGCAACAACTCTTCAGCCGAGGTGATGCCCGCATCCACCAAGCGCTGGCCATCGTCACGCAAGCTGCGCATGCCGTTGCCTTGCGCCGCGTCGCGCAGTGCAGATTCGCTGGCCTTGTCATGAATCAGACTGCGCAGGCTGTCATTCGTGCTGAGCAATTCAAAAATACCGGTACGGCCTTGGTAGCCGGTTTGGCCGCAGTGGCTGCAGCCTTTTCCTTGGCAGTGCCCACACCGCTTGCGCACCAAGCGCTGCGCCAACACACCCAGCAAGGACGAACTGAGCAAGAAGGGTTCGATGCCCATGTCGGTGAGTCGGGTGACCGCGCTCACGGCGTCGTTGGTGTGCAAGGTGGCCAACACCAAATGCCCGGTCAGCGACGCTTGGATGGCGATTTGCGCGGTCTCGTGGTCGCGAATCTCGCCAATCATGATGATGTCCGGGTCTTGCCGCAGGATGGCCCGCAAAGCTTTGGCGAAGTCCAGGTCAATCTTGGGGTTCACCTGGGTTTGGCCAATGCCCGACAACTCGTACTCGATGGGGTCTTCCACCGTCATGATGTTGAAGCGGGCGGCGTCGAGCTGTTGCAGCGCGGCGTAGAGCGTGGTGGTTTTGCCCGAACCGGTGGGGCCAGTGACCAACACAATGCCGTGCGGTTGCGACAGCAACTGCGTGAAGCCTTGCAGCGTGTGGCCTTGCATGCCCACCGCTTCCAAGGTGAGGCGGCTTTCGCTTTTGTCCAGCAAGCGCAGCACCGCGCGTTCACCGTGGGCGCTGGGCAAGGTGGAGACCCGCACATCAATGGCGCGTTGCCCCAAGCGCAAAGAAATGCGGCCGTCTTGCGGCAAGCGTTTTTCGGCGATGTCCAGATCAGCCATGATTTTCAAACGCGAGATGAGCGCAGCGTGCAACGCGCGGTTCGGGCTGACCACTTCGCGCAGCGTGCCATCGATGCGAAAACGCACACTGCTGTGGCGCTCGTAGGGTTCGATGTGGATGTCGCTGGCGCCGTCACGCGCGGCTTGCATCAGCAAGGCGTTGAGCATGCGGATGATGGGCGCGTCTGCCGAGGCTTCCAGCAAGTCTTCCACGGCGGGCAGCTCTTGCATCATGCGGCTCAGGTCGGCTTCGCCTTCCACCTCGCTCATCACCAAGGCCGCGCTCGATTCCGCGCCTGCATAACTGGCCCCAATGCGCTGCAGCAGCGTGGCCGCGTCCACATGGGCGAAGCGGTCCACCGGGTGGCAGCGCAGCACCTCGCTCCACGCACCTGCATGCGGTGCATCCGCATGCCACAGCGTCAGGTGCCGACCATCGTCCTCCAGCAACAGCTGGTGGGCGCGGGCGAAGGCATAGGGCAGCGGGTGGCGCATGGTCAGTTGGCCGGTGCGCTGTCTTTGCGCGGGAAGGGCGGCAGCACCTGATCGTTGGGCACCGGCAGCACCGGTGTTTCAGGCTTGTCAGCGTCTTTTTGCAGGCCTTGCATTTGCTCGTAGCGGCCGCTACTCAGGACTTCTGCGCTGTTGTCGTCACGCACCACCACTGGGCGCAAGAAGATCATCAGGTTGGTTTTGTTGCGGCTGCGGCTTTCATTGCGAAACAAGTTGCCAAAGAAGGGCAAGTCACCCAAACCAGGCACTTGCTGGCGGTTGTCTTCATAGGTGTCGGACAACAAACCGCCCAGCACCACCACCGCGCCATCGGCGACCAAGATGTTGGATTCGATGGAACGTTTGTTGGTGATCAAACCGTCGGTGAGTTTTTTCGAGGTGTCGACGCTGGACACCTCTTGGTAAATGGTCAGCTTGACGGTGCCGGTGTCACTGATTTGCGGCTTCACCTTCAAGGTCAAACCCACGTCTTTGCGCTCCACGGTTTGAAACGGATTGACCGAGCCGTTGTTGCTGTTGTTGCTGGTGTATTGACCCGTGACGAAGGGCACGTTTTGACCGACAACAATCTTGGCTTCTTCGTTGTCCAAGGTCAGCAACGAGGGCCGCGACAAGATGTTGCTGCCGCCATTGGTTTGCAAGAAATTCGCCAGCGAGGTCATGATGTACTTGCCGTCAATTTTGCGGGCCGTGCCGATGTTCATGCCTTGCGACACGGCCGAGGCGCTGGGGCTGGTGCTGAAGGCCAGCAGGTTGTTGGTGGCGAAATTGGTGCCCAACACACCGACGTTGGCTGCGCTGGTGCTGCCCATCAGGTTTTGCCACTGGATGCCAAATTGCGATTCTTTCGCCGAGTCCACTTCCACGATCAAGCTCTCCACCAGCACTTGGGCGCGGCGTTGATCGAGTGAATCGATAACGGCACGCAGTTGGCGGTATTGCGGCTCGGGCGCAGAAATGATGAGCGAGTTGGTGGCGGCATCGGCTTGGATTTGCCCGCCGGTGCTGGGCAGGTTGGACAAGCTGCTCGTGCTGGCGCTGCCGCTGGCGTTGCCTGCGGGGGCTGCTGTGGGTGTGGGTGTGAGGCTGCTGCTGCCGGTGTTGGCGCTCATGGCGGCCCGCAAGGTGTTGGCCAGTTTGGTGGCGTCGGCATTTTTCAAATACACCACATGGATGTTGCCGTTGGCCAAGTCACTGCCGGGGCGGTCCAACTTATCGACCAAAGCCCGCACTTGCGCTTGCTTGGCCGGATTGGCCGAGCGCACGATGATGGCGTTGCTGCGGGTCTCGGCCAAGATGCTGGTTTTGTAGCCGGTGTCGGTTTGGCCTTGTGCAGCGGCTGCGCCACCACTCTCCACCAAACGCGTCAGCAGCGCGGCCATGTCGCTGGCGATGGCGTGCTTGAGGGGAATGACGTCCACATCGGTGGCGTTGGCCACGTCCAGCGCCGCGATGATTTTGCCCAAGCGTTGCAGGTTGTCGGCGTAATCGGTGATGACCAGCGCGTTCGAGCCGGGCGTCACATTGATGGTGTTGTTCGGGCTGATGAGCGGGCGCAACACCGTGACCAAGTTGTTGGCGTTTTCGTGGTTGAGCTTGAAGATTTGCGTCATCACCTGCGCGTTGTTCGGTGTGCCGGTCACCACCACCGCGTCTTGGCCGCCTTGCAATTTCGCTTCGGCCTCGGGCACCACTTTGTACAAGCCTTGCGTTTCAATCACCGCAAAGCCTTGCAAACGCAGCACCGCTAAAAATTGGTTCCAGGCCACTTGCGCCGACACGGGCTTGTCGGTGCTGAGGGTGATGGTGCCTTTGACACGCGGGTCCACCACCAAGCTGCGCTTGGTCAAGCCGGCCAAGGTGCGGGCCACGGCTTCAATCTCGGCGTTCACAAAATTCAAGGTGATGGGCGCCGCTGTCGTGGCTTTGGTTTGCGCCCAAACGGGGGCGCTCAAACCCATGCTGGCAATCAGCAAACAGGCCATCGTGGTGTGTCGGTTCAACATGCTCATCCCCATCTCAAAACAGTGCGGTTGCCCACGCGCTGACCCAGCACGCCCAGCAAATTGGCCAGCGCGGTTTCATGGCCGGTATTGGCTCGCGCTTCGCCTTCGAAAGAAAAACCGCGTGCGCCAAAAGCGCCGCGACCTTGCATCAACAACTGGCCCTCGGTGGTGGCCAACACCACGCTGGGCTGCGGACCGCCTTGCAAACGCAGGCTGTAACTGCCCAAGGGCTTGACCGTGGACAAGCCCGAGGACAGCCCTTGCAGTTGCAATTGGGCGCTGCCATCCAGCAGCGCTTGCGGCTCTTGACTGCGCCAGGTCCAACGCAGTTCTTGGCTTTGCAACTGCAACACACCGTCCAAGGCCAAGGTGTTCCAAGGGGCTCCCAAACCCGACAGCCATTGTGCAGGCCAGAGACTGCGCGGCGACGACAGCGTGACCTGCAGGCCCAGCCACTGCGGTTGCAACTGCAACAACACCGGCTGCGGAGTGCAGCAAGCCGCGTTCAGCGTGAGTTGCAAGCCGTTCCACTGTGGGCGCAGTTGCCAATGCAAACGCTGGGGCAAGGCCAAAGCGTCTTGGCCACCGGGGCCGCTGGTCAGCACCCATTGCGCATCGCCTTGCCAGACCGTGCCTTGCGCGTCACGCAACTGCACATGGCCACGGCTGGCGGCATTCACACCGCTGGCCAGCCATTGCGCGGGCGCATGCAGCACCACGGCCAGCAGCAAGCCCAGCGCCATGCCCCAGGTTGAAAAGCGGGCGGTCTTCATGGTTTGATGGGCAGTGCGAACACCAACTGCCCCTCCCAGCCTGTCGGTTTGTATTGCGTGTGCGCCTCTTGCACTTTGGCATGGGCTTGGCTGCGTGCTTGCGTCAGCAGTTCAGCCAATGCTTGTGGGCTGAGGGCTTTGACGTCCAGCGTGACGCGTTCACCTTGGCGGTTGAACTTGACTTGGCCGCCCAAGGCTTGGGCCATTTGTTGAAGACTTTGCGCAGCTTGCTCGGGGCTGATGCGGCTTTGCTGGCGCAATTGCTGGGCTTGTTGTTGCAAGGCTTGCATCTGCGCGGTTTGTTGCGCCAAGCGAGCGCGTTGTGCGTCACTTGTGCGCAGCACCTGCAGTGCAGGCGACACCGCCCATTGCCATGCAACCAACACCACCACCAAACCCAGCGCCCATTGGATGCCGATTTGTTCGCGTGGGCTGCGCTGTGACAGCCAAGTGTGCCAAGCGTTCATGGCTTGGCCTCGGTGCGCAACACGGCTTGGGCACCGTCTTGTTTGAATTGATAGCCTAACTCGGTCCAGGGCACTTGCGAGAGTGCTTGCAAGGTGTTGGCCGGCACATCGGTCAGGCGCAACTCACCCAATCGGTAGTCGATCTTGGCGGGCGGCGTGTGGTCCGGCCAGTGCGCCGACAAGGTTTGCAGCATGGCATCCAGGTCGGCGGCTTGCGGCAAGCCAGCGCCTTGTTGCAGTGCTTGCACTTCGCGTTGCATTTGCACTGGCGCATCCACCACCACCGTCACTTTGGGAAAACTGTCTTTGAAGACTTGCGTCAGGGCTGCTTGCTGTTGTTGAAGCGCGGTTTGTTCGCGCCAGGCCCAAGCATTCAGACCGACGAGTTGCACCAACACCAGCCCCAACAAACCACGCCGGACGCTTTGCCATTCGGGACCGTGCCACAGGCTGCGCCAAGCCTGTTGCAACCAGCGTTGGCCGCGCAAGCGGCTGTTTTGTGCCCACTCGCCTTGTGCCATGTTCCAGTCGGACTGCGCGGCTTGCAACCAGCGTTGCTGCGCGCTTTGAAGCTGGGCAGGCTGTTCGCTCCAGCGGCTGGCGTGTTCGGCCACCGAGGGCTCGGCCCACACGGCCGCGTTGGCAACAGAGGCCACGCTGGCAGCAGCAGCGGCTTGGGGTGGCAAACGCCACACCGTGTCGGCCTGAGAAAGCAGGGCTTGCAATTGGCCGTTGTCGTTCAGCAAATGCAATGCAGGCGCATCGCTGGTTTGTAATTCAGGGACCAAGCGTTGCACCCGCACACCAGCGACATGCAAGGCCGCCAGCGCTTGGCGCAACCATGCTTTGGCGCAGGCCAAGACCAACACCGTGCCACCGTTGCGCAACGCTTTGCCCGAAACAGGTGACAGCACCAAATGCATGTCTTGGGGGTCTTGCAGCAACTGTTCTTCCAACAGGCTTTCCAACACCGTGTTGCTGCGTTGTCCGACACCGGGCGGCAAATGCACGGTGTGCCAAGACAACACTTGCCAAGGCACAACGGCCACCACCTCGCCGCTCTGGGGCAATTGCGCGGCCGAGGCTTGACCACTGCCCGACATACTCAGGCCATCGGCGCTCACCACAAACTCGAAAGTGGTGCTGTGGTGAGGGGGCAAGTGGATGATCAACATGGCGGCTCGATTGTAGAGAGACACCCTGGTTCGCCCAGCAACGGCCGCACTTCACGCCAAACCGTCTTGGTGTCCACGCCATCACGCACCACCAAGGCGCGTTGCAACACGCTCACCTCGTGTTGCCGCAACTGGCCCACCACCTCGAAATAGCGGGTATTGACACTGTGTCGGCTGTCGCTTAAACCCAGGGTTTCAGCGCCCATGCGGCTGCGTGCGTTGTCTAAATTGTCAAAGGGTTGTTTGTTGCGCTCGCGCACCCAGTTTTGCGCGGCGGCCAGGCTCAAACCCGGCACGCTGGCATAAAGCACCTCGGCGCTGGCGGTGTTGATGTTCACCGGCGTGGCGGTCGGCAAGACCGTGATGTAGGGCGACAAACGCGCCAAGCTGCGCGGGCTCATGCCCAGCCAGCCGAGTTGTTCCAAACGCTGAGGTGGCAACGCCGCTTGCAGTTTGGGTGTGGTTTGCAGCGCGGCTTCCAAGGCCTTGCTCCAGGCCAGCAACTCGGCCTCGGGCAGGTTCAAGAGTTGGTACAGCCGCACAAAGCTGCGCAACTCGGCCGTGTTCAAACTGCCGCCCGTGACCAAATTGGCCACATTCAACCGCGCTTGCATGTCGCTGATGCGGCCCGACAAAAACACCTGCTCGGCCAAGCCATCGCGCAGCGTGAGCGTGCCGCCTGGTGACGCGGCCAAGAAACTCGACAAACGCGCTTCACGCAAAGGCGTGGCCCACGGCTCGGCCAAATGATCGGTGTTGCCGGATCGGCCGTCTTCACGCAACACCACCCGCGCCCAGTCTTGCGCACCCATCAGCAACCAATGCGCTTGTTGCGCATCGCGTTCGGCGGTTTCCACCGACAGCGTGCGCCACTGTTGCCACAGCGCAGACGAGGCCAGCACGGCAATCAAGGCCACCGTCAACAAGGCCATCAACAAGGCGGCACCGGTTTGCTGTTGTTCGCTGCAAGCCTTGGTGCACCTGCCCTTGGACAGGTGATGGCGGGCAAAGCATTGCTTAAGGCTCATGGCGCTGTGGCCCCACCCCGATTGGGATTGAAGTCGGGCCGCACCCAATCAAGGGTGATGGCCCCTTGATCCATGCGGTTGTTGCCGTTGTCGAGTTGCAAGACCATGCGAATCGCGTCGGGGGTTTTCAGCAGCGCTTGGGTTTGTTGGCCATCGCTGCTGAGCGGGTTGGCCCAAGCGTTGTCCCGCAAATAAAACAACTGCCAACTGCCTGCGGGCATCAGCTTGGCTTCTTGTTGCAAGGCTTGGCTGCTGGGGTTTTGGCCCCATTGCGCGGCCTCGCTCCAGGCTTGATCGATTTGTGCGCGGTTGCGCAAATCGGCTGATTGCCAGCGTCGCCATTGGCCATCCCGCACGGTCCAAGCCGTCACCCACACACCCGCGTCTTGGCCTTGGGCCAAAGGTGTGCTGCTGCGGCGAAGCAGTCGCATCACGCGGCCGTCCCAGGCCAGCGAGCTGCCATTCAACACGCCGGGCAATGGGTGCATCGCGAGCAGGTCGGCCCGCCATTGCGACAAACCCATTTGCGCCGCGGCCACGCTGTCGATGCGAGCCTGGGTGCTGTCGCGGGTGCGCATCATGGCGTCCAGGCCGCGCCAACTCAGCACCGCCAGCACCGCCATCAAGGCCAAGCCGACCAAGAGTTCGACCAAAGTGAAGCCGTATTGTTTGAAAGCAGCGTTGCTGGGCTTTGCCGCCCATTCCCATGCGGCTGGCTTGTTGGCGCAAGCTGGGTGCTGTGGGTTTGAAGGGGGCTTGTGCATGTCAGTAACGCCCCAGCACGGTGGTGATGCGCAGCACCGGGGTTTGCGCGTCAATCACTTGTGCATCCACACGTCTGAATGAAGGGTTGGGCGTGGTCGCCACCGTGAGCACCACCTTGAAGTTGAAATGCGCTTGCGGGCAGTCCAGGCTTTGCTCACCCACGTTGGCAAACTGTGGCGATAGGCGCAATTGGTGCAAGGCGTTGTCGGCACACACCTGCGCCAACAACACCTGCCATTGGCGCTCGGCGTTGCCCGTCATGCTGGAAGCGGCCCGCAAACCCGCCATCAGGCTGATGGACAAAATGGCCAGCGCCACCAACACCTCGATCAGCGTGAAGCCTTTGTTGTTCATGGCTGCACCTTGAAGGCTTGGACGCCATCGCTTTTGAGCTGCAAACTGCCGCCATTGAGCATCAGCTGAAACTGCATGGCTGCTTGCACCGGCTCGGCGCTGATCACCCATTCGGCGGGCTGCACCTGGGTGCCGTGGTGCAGCCAGGTCATGGTTTGCAAGGGCGGGCCTTGCAGCGGCAGGCTGCGCAGCGTGAAGCCTTGCGCATCACTGCGCCACACCATGGGCGTGCTGCGGCTGCGGGCTTGGGCTTTGGCGTTCTCCAACACCGCCACCAAGCGGTCGGCTTCTTGGTTGAGTTTTTGTTGCGGCGCATCGCGCAAGCTCAGCACCACCAAGCTGCTGCCGATGGCCACCAAGGCCATGACCACCAGCAACTCGATCAGCGTGAAGCCAAGCTGTTGCCAAGTTTTGGGGGGAAACACATCAACGTTGAAGCGCTGTGAGCCACGTTGAAGCAAGTTTGGCAACGCGCTGCTTTTCAAACCCTGAGGGCAGCGCATAGGGTGAGTCAGCACATCGCCCTTGAAGGCCAACTTATTCCCAGCTGCCGATGTCGGCGTTTTTGCCTTCGCCACCGGCTTGACCATCCGCACCAAAGGACAGCACATCCACCTCGCCTTTGAGGCCCGGGTTCATGTACTGGTAGGGGCGGCCCCAGGGGTCGTTGGGCAATTTGTCCACATAGGGCTTCCAGTTGCCGGGAACCGCGCCCACCGTAGGCTTGGCAACCAATGCCGACAAGCCTTGCTCGGCGCTGGGGTACTGCTGGTTGTCCAAGCGGTACAGCTTCAAGGCTTGCATCAGGTTGTTCACATCGGTGCGGGCGGCGGTGGCCCGGGCATCGTCTGCGCGGTTCAAGACATTGGGCACCACCAGCGCAGCCAACACGCCGATGATGACCAGCACCACCATCAACTCGATCAGCGTGAAGCCGCGCTGAAGCGTCATGAAGCGAGGGTTGGAAGTGGCTTGAGCAGCGTGGGTCATGGTGTTTTTCGCGTGTGGGAGACAGCCTGCATGATAATGCGCCGATGCGTCAAACCACCGTCTTCAACCGCACGTCCGCTTCGTCTTCTCTGGCCGCGCCCACGGCCAGTTTGTTGGTCTGGGCCGCCGCCACCGCTTCCTTGGTGGCCTGGGGTTTGGCGTTTTGGCCGGGCGATGGCCAACCTTTGGCCAACAGTGTGTCCATGGATACCGCCAGCAACCGAGCTGGTGCGCACACATCCAACTTGGGTTCGTCGTCCTCACAAACAGATGCGCCCACAGCCGACTTGGGGAAGGTCTTGGGAGCCAGCACCATCGTTGCGGCAGAACCTGCTGCCCCCAGCGTGGTCAGTCGCTTGGCCTTGCTGGGCATTGCTAAAAGCGGCAATACATTTTCGGCACTCATCGCCGTGGACGGCCAAGCCGCCAAGCCGTTTGCCAAAGGCGCTGAAGTGCTGCCCGGCTTGGTGTTGCAAAACGTGAGCCTGCAACAAGCCAGCTTGGGCGCCAGCATCAGCAGCGCAGCGCAAATCCAGTTGGACATGCCCAAGCGGGCCGAGCCTGCTAGGGGGGTTATTGACAAGCCTTAGTTTGCTATACAGAGTTGTTATACCAACTTGATTTGTAGTTTTTTCCCGCAGGCTTGGGCGTAACGGCGCAGTGTTTTCAAGGAAGGCGAATAGTCCTCTTTGATCAAACTCGATTCAATGCGAGCCAACACGGGTTGGCTCACGCCCATGCGCAAAGCGACATCTGCTTGCGTCAATCCAGCCTCTTTTCTGGCAGCCAATAACGCCTTGAGTTGATCAAACTCTTCCGCAAGATCAGCGTAGGTTTGTTTGAACTCAGGATCCTTCGCGGACTTCTTGGCGGCTGATTTCTGAGGGCTGAAGGGAATCGGCTTGAATGTGCTGTCTTTAGAAGTTTTCATCTTGCACTGCTTTCAGTCTTCAAACAATCCTCGTCCCATGGCTCGTGTGTATGGCAAGCCAAGATCAGGGCCAGAAATTTGCATTTGCTCGGTGATCCTCAAAAAACTGGCATAAATGCCTTTGGGCCAGGCCTCAATGGTTTTCTGAACTTTTTGATTAAAGAAGAAAAGTTTGTATTGCAAATTATAGCCTCTAAGCTATGACTTATCTGTTTAAAAAGCCCACCTCGTTGCCGAGGTGGGCTTTTGTTTCAAACCTCTGACTGGCAAAAGCCAGCGTTGAGATTAGAAGTTGTGGACAAAGCCCAAAGAAGTTTGGTTGTATGTAGAGCTGTCAGACTTGTCTTTCAAATTACCCAACAAGAAATAAGCACTGGTGCGTTTGCTCAAAGCATAGTTGGCACCCAGTTGGTAGCCATCGTATTTGGTCGTTGTGGTGTCTTTTTTGGTTGCATTGCTCATGCTGGCCTTCAAGGTGATGGCGCCAACTGGTACTGAAATGCCGTAGCCCACGGTGTCAAATTTGTAACTGTCTTGTTTGGTGTTTATGCTGTTCAATGTGATTTTGGCCATGCCAAAGTCATAACCCAAAGCGTAGCCCAGTTTTTCCACGTCCTTGGTTTTGCTACCAAATGGCAACAAACCAATAGGTGAGACCTGAGAGTTTTGGGTGGTTTCTCCAGCCAAACCAGCTGAAATAGCGCCTGCGTGGTAGTGCAAGCCCCAACCAGTGGAATCGCCATCATCCGTAGCGCTTCCAGCTTTGTTGACATTGGCTTGAAGTGACAGGCCTTCAACAAAAGTAGGTGCGGTGTAGGCAATGGAGTTGCCGGCATTGAACGTGGCGTTGTTGGTCACAAGGTAACCGCCGGCGTTGGATGTGCCATTGGGGTCAAATGGGAACACGGTGTACAAAGCCAAAGGTGTGTAGTTGTTACCGATGTTGATTGAACCAAAAGCACCGCTCAGACCAAGCCAAGCTTCGCGGTTGCCTCCAAACAAGGCGGTTTTTGAATCAATTCCATTTACCCCAACACGTGGCTCAATCTTGAAGCTGGCCTTCATGCCGTCGCCCAGATCTTCAGAGCCAGAGAAGGTCAGGAAAGAGTCACCAGTGGCACCAGCAGCGCTACCAATGCTGTTTTTGGTAGTTTTGGAAGTGGTTTTCTTTTTGGTGTCACTATCGATCATGAATTTATTGTCAGTGGTTTGGGTGTAGACCTGGTTCACGGAACCGCCCAAAGTCACTTCAGCGAAAGTGACGCCAAATGACAACAAAGATGCTACTGCAACGAGGGTTGTTTAATTATTATGATTGATTAATGTTAATATTTATTGACTTTCAAAATCTTTGACCACCTTTGGATATAAGACCATGCACCCCCATACCGTGAACTATTCAATTAAACATATTCAAGCAGCCGTGCCTGTAAATACCCCAAACCTGGCCGCTGATGTATTCAATTGGATGCCTGGGCCATTTAAAAGCGCCAAAGTACATATTCCGGCCGCAGAATTTAATTTAAACAAGTCTTTATTCAAAGACCATGTAGCCGTAAATAACTCGAATATAGACAACACCCTGCCGGGTGAATTTGTCGGCATCCAAGAGGTCATTTCCATCATCTTGGCGCAAGAAAAGCACAAGGTTTCGCGCAACGAGGTGACCGAAGGCACCTACCGCATGACCAAAGTGAGGCTAGAAACCAACATTGCCGAATTTTTTGCATTTACCGATTTGCGCCGCATCAACACCGCCAGCATCCAGCAGTTCATCGATTTTTTGTCCGACAAGGAGCTGTCCACCCCCACCATCGTCGGCTACATCGCGCAGCTGCGCAAAGTGCTGCGCCACCTCGTGGAGAAAGACATCATCCAGCAGATGCCCTTGTTCCCCAAAATGAAGGTGACGCAAAAGCCGCGCGGTGCCTTCACCGTCACCGAATACGCCGCCGTTCTGCGCCAGGCCAAGTTGCTTCGCAATCATGTGTTTGTGTGGAACAAGCCCGACACCCGGTTTCACATCAAGCCGCTTTACCGCAGCATGCCCCTCGAGATGAACTGGCTGATTCGCTTCATGGTCTACACGTTTTTGCGCCCCGGCGACATTCGGCAGCTGAAAAACAAGCACATCGAAATCATCTCGGGCAAGTTCAATTACCTGCGGCTCACACCGCCCGAAATCAAACGCCACAAAGCACCCACGGTCAGCTTGCCGCAAGCCGTGAACATTTACAAAACCGTGTTGAAGCACCACACCGCCCAAGGCTTTGGCGGCCCCGAGGACTATGTGTTTTTCCCGGAAGAAAAAAACCGCTTGCGTGCCCTGAACACCATCGGCTGGCTATTCAACTGGATCATGAATTCCCTGGGTTTGAAAGCCGGGCCGCACGGCGCGGACCGGAGCTTCTACAGCCTGCGCCACACCGCCATCACCTTCCGCCTCATCTTCGGCGGCAACATCGACCTGCTGACGCTGGCCCGCAACGCCCGCACCTCGGTGGAAATGATCGAGAAGTTCTACGCCTCCACCTTGTCCGCCGAGATGAACATCCAGTTGCTGCACAGCAAAAGGCGTTCATAGCGCACACCGAATGTGTGCAGGGGTCACACCCTGAACCGGTATCAAATTTCAACAATCAATCTCCAAACGGAGATTGACCATGCCCACCATCAGCAGCTTTTACGGCATCCTGATCAGGATGTATTTCAATGACCATGAGCCAGCACATTTCCATGTCCAATATGCAGAATTCAAGGCCACAGTGCACATCCAAAGCTTGACTGTCGCCACCGGCGAATTGCCCCGCAGGGCCGAGGAGTTGGTGTTAGATTGGGCAGAATTGCACCGCGATGCTTTGCTTCAAAATTGGGAACGGTGCCAAAGCAAACTGGCGCCCCAAGCCATTCCGCCATTGAAATGAAAGCCTGCCATGGAACCAGATGTCATTCACGTCCAAGCCTTGCCGCACTGGGCCTTGCAGGTCGAGTTTGCTGACGGTACTTCTGGCAAGGTGCAATTCCAGAAAAGTCACTTCACGGGTGTTTTTAAAGCTTTGTTAGATCCGGAAATTTTCAACCGCGTCCAAATAGAAGGCGGCGCGGTCACCTGGCCCGGCAACGTGGATTTGGCCCCAGACGCCATGTACCAAGCCATCAAAACCCACGGCGAATGGGTCCTCAGCTGATCACTGCCGCAAAAACAACTTGTAAACCGGGTTGTCGGTTTCATCCACGTGGGGGTAGCCCACGGTTTGCAAAAACTTCTCGAAGCTGGCGTTGTCTTTCTCGGGCACTTGCAGGCCCACCAAAATCCGGCCGTAGTCGGCGCCTTGGTTGCGGTAATGGAACAAGCTGATGTTCCAACCCGGCCGCATGGCTGATAAAAACTTCATCAATGCACCAGGACGTTCTGGGAACACAAAGCGCAGCAAACGTTCGTTGTGTGCCAGTGCCGAATGCCCGCCCACCATGTGTCGAATGTGTTCTTGCGCCAAGTCGTCATGTGTCAGGTCCAGCGCCTCAAAACCGTTCTTGCCTAAGTGGTGCGCGATCTTGCTGCTGATGCCTGGGCCGCTGGTGGTCATGCCGACAAACACATGGGCTTTGCTTGAATCGCTGATGCGGTAGTTGAACTCGGTGATGGAGCGCGGGGACTTGCTGCCACCAAAGGCGGGCAAGTCGCCCAACAACCCGCAAAACCGCTTGAAGCTGCCGCGCTCTTCGGGGATGGTGACCGCAAACAAGGCTTCGCGTTCTTCGCCCACTTCGGCACGCTCGGCCACGAAGCGCAGGCGGTCGAAATTCATGTTCGCGCCACACAAAATGGCCGCATAGGTCTCGCCATGGGTTTTGTGTTGCGCCACATACTTTTTCAGGGCGGCCACCGCCATCGCCCCCGAGGGCTCAACGATGCTGCGGGTATCGACAAACACATCCTTGATGGCCGCGCACACGGCATCGGTGTCGACGCTGATGTACTCGTCCACCAGGTGCTTGGCCACGCGGAAAGTTTCCTCGCCCACCAATTTCACGGCTGTGCCATCGGCGAACAAACCCACATCAGACAAGGCCACGCGCTTGCCCGCTGTGACCGACTGCAGCATGGCGTCGGAGTCGTCCATTTGCACGCCAATCACCTTGATGTCGGGGCGCACCGCCTTGATGTAATTGGCCACGCCGCTGATGAGGCCGCCGCCGCCAATCGCCACGAACACCGCATGCAAGGGGCCTTGGTGCTGCCTGAGCATTTCCATGGCGATCGTGCCTTGGCCGGCAATCACCTCGGGGTCGTCAAACGGGTGGATGAAGCTCAGGCCTTGCTTGGTGCCCAGCTTCACCGCGTGGGCGTAGGCATCGGAATAGCTGTCGCCGTGCAACACCACCTCGCCACCCAGCGCCTTCACCGCGTCGATTTTCAAGGCCGGTGTGGTGACCGGCATGACGATGATGGCGCGGGTGCCCAGCTTGCGAGCGCCCAGCGCCACGCCTTGGGCATGGTTGCCAGCAGACGCACAGATGACGCCTTTGTGCAGCTGCGCGGCGGTCAGTTGCGCCATCTTGTTGTAGGCCCCGCGCAGCTTGAAGCTGAACACCGGTTGCTGGTCTTCCCGCTTCAACAGCACCTGGTTTTTCAGGCGCTTGCTGAGGATGGGGGCGACATCCAGATCGGTTTCCTTGGCCACGTCATAGACCTTGGCGGTGAGGATTTTTTTCAGGTAGTCGGCGGGTTTCAGGTGCACTTTGCGGGCAGGGCGGGCGGAAGAGGCGGTCATGGCGGGCTTGGGGGCTGGCGAAATGGGGGCAGCCATCGGTCTGAAGGCTGAGACAGCGCCATTGTCCCGCATGTGACGCGGCCCCAAAAAAAGCCCGGCAACTTGCGCTGCCGGGCTGTGAATCCACCTTTTCAGAGGGTGGAGGAGACAAAAGGTGCTTTAAATCAAAGCGTTGGGAAAATGATAGCCTGAAAATTGGTGCGGTGCAATATTTGTTGCGCCGACAATGTCACCAAGACAACAGCCTAGGAGAAAAATATGGAATGCACCGTCAGTTGGACCGGCGCGAGCGGCGCCCGCTCTGCGATGGGATTTGTGGCTGAAACCGGCAGCGGTCACATCGTGGCCATGGATGGTGCGCCCGACCCCGCCAAGCCCGATCAAAGTGGGCAAAACCTGGCGGCACGCCCCATGGAGCTGCTGCTGGCCGGCGCGGGCGGCTGCACCGCTTTTGACGTCGTGCTGATTTTGAAGCGAGGCCGGCACCAAATCTCTGGTTGCACCGTGAAGCTCAGCAGCGAACGCGCCACCACCGACCCCAAGGTGTTCACCACCATCAACATGCATTTCACGGTGCGCGGCAAAGGCATTCCGCCCGCTGTGGTGGAACGCGCCATCGCCATGAGCCACGACAAATACTGCTCGGCCAGCATCATGCTGGGCAAAACGGCTGAAATCACCACCAGCTTTGAGGTGATTGAAGCTTGAAGGTTTTCTGTGTCAAAGCCTGATGGAAAGGCTTTGAGCAACAAGACCAACTCAAATGCGGTGCGCGATGGTGGTCATCACCTTGGCTGCCAGGCGCATGGCGTCGGGAATGGGTTTTGGCAGGGGCGCGGCCCCGGCTTTTTGCGCATCAGCGGCGTGTTGCGCTTCGTCTGCTTTCATTTGCGAGACCACCGCTCTGGAAGCCAAATCAGCCTGCGGCAAGCGCTCCAAATGTGACTGCAAGTGCGCCTCCACTTGGCGTTCGGTTTCCACCACAAAGCCCAGACTCACAGCGTCGCCGCCCAGCTTGCCAGCGATGAAACCCAAACCAAAAGCACCCGCATACCAAAGCGGGTTCAACAGGCTGGGCCGTGCGCCCAAGTCGTTCAAACGGGTTTCGGTCCAAGCCAGGTGATCGGTTTCTTCAGCGCTGGCCGCCAAAAAATGCGCCTTGAGCTGCGGGTTGTTGGTGGCCAAGGCCTGCGAGGCATACAGCGCTTGCGCACAGACCTCGCCCACATGGTTCACCCGCATCAGCGCACCGGCTTGTTTGCGCTCAATGTCCGTCATTTGCAACGTGGCCACACCCGCTGCCGGGTTGGGCCGAGAGGCGTGGTGTGGCGCAAACACAGTGCGCAAGGCTTGGTCGAGCGTGTTGATGAAGGGGTTCATGAGGAAAGTACTGCTAAACGTTGAGTGCGATGGCGGGTCTGATGGTTTTAAAGCAACACCGTCACTGAACTGTCACACAAGGATTTGAAGATGCATGGGTTAGCCAAAAAAAGCTATCTCACTATTTTTTTAACCTCAGGAGTTCTCAATGAAAAAATCACTCGTTGCCTTGGCCGCATTGTCCGCCATCAGCGCCTTCGCCGATGTGGATGTTTCCGGCGGCATCAAACTGTATGGCGTGTTGGATCAGGCACTGACATCACAATCCTGGCTCAAATCTGGAACAAACCAAACTTCAAGTCACAACACAGGCTTGTTTGCAGCGGGCGCAACCAGCCGTTTGGGCGCGCGTGGTGCCCGAGACCTTGGTGATGACATCAAGGGTTTGATCCAAATTGAAATTGAATTGGCTCCCCATAACAACAGCGACCAATCTGTAGGTACAGATAAAAATGCCGGTTTATTGCCAGTTAAAAACCGCGGCACCTTTGTCGGTCTGGAAAAGAAAGACATTGGCTCCATCAAGTTGGGAACCCAAGAAACCACTGCCTATGAACTGTTTGCCATGGACGTGAACGGACGCGTGGAATACAAACCTCAAGTCTGGCGTTATGTCGCTTCTTCCGGAACGCAAGACCGCGCTGGTCAGGCCATCAAACTTACCAGCTCCGAGATCGCTGGCTTCACAGCATCTTTAATGACGGCCCCTCAAGAAAATACCGCCTCGGGTGGCGGTAAAGTCACCGGAAGCTTCAATTCAGTTGGCTTGAAATACCACGCTGGTGCTTTCAAGGCCAATTTGGTCTGGGATAAATATGTAGACACCACTACTGGTGCTACTGCCGCAGCTGGCAAATACCGTTTCCCTGGTGATGCTTATGAAGGCGTGGTGAACACACGTGGTTCTGAAATCACTTACGCAACAGGTGCAGTCAGCCGTGCTTTGACAAGAAACATTGCTGGCGCAAGCTACGACATGGGTTCTGCCCAATTCGTTTGGATTTATGCAGACTCAGGTAATAGCATCGGTAAATTGACAACAAACACTGTTGGTGTGCGCGTTCCCATGGATAAATTTGCCTTGGCCGCAAGCTATGGTGACGGCAATTACAAAGGCGCTGCTTCTGGCAAAGTTTCCGACATCACACTCGGCGGTTACTACAACTTTGACAAATCCACTTCTGTTTATTTGTTGAACAGTAACGCTGGCCACACCGCAACAGGCTCCGCAGCTGGCTACACCAAAACGACCGCCATCGGCGCTCAATTCAAGTTCTAAGCTTGAAAGAAGTTTGATACCCCTCCAAGGGTGAAACTTGAAACCCGCTGTGGCAACACAGCGGGTTTTTTCTTGCGCGTCCCAACCATGACGCTCAGAGGGTTTGCACGTTTTACATTCATGAGCAAAGTCAATAAATTGATAATCAATGACTGATTGCGAACATTCATTTTTCTTCTGTATTCATTCGGAGTTGTTCATGAATAAAAACATATTCTTTTTGTCGATCTTGGCCACGGCCAGCGCCCACGCCGATGTGGATGTAGCTGCAGGCTTCAAGCTTTATGGCGTGATCGATCAGGCCTATGTGCAGCAATCTATTTCACGCCCCTATGCCGCCACGCCCTTGTTGAGCAACAAGGGTTTGTTTGCCGCTGCTGCCACCAGTCGTTTTGGCGTCAAGGGTGAGAGGGACTTGAGTCAAGGCGTCAAAGGTGTGATCCAGTTTGAGCAAGAGTTGACGCCCGATGAATCCACCCTCATGCCAGCCAAGAACCGAACTGCGTTTGTGGGCTTGGAACACGAAGACCGTGGTGCTGTGCGTTTGGGTACCCAAGAAACACCCGCCTATGTTTTATTCGCCACCGATGTGAATGGACGCGTGGAATACAAACCGCAGTTGTGGCGCTATCTGGCAGGCACACCCACGCAAGACCGCGCCAACAACGCCGTCAAACTCATGTCGCCAAAATTTGGTCCGGTGAACGTGGAGTTCATGCGCGGTTTCAGTGAGGTGAATGTGGGCCAGGGCACTGCAAAGACCAACGACTTCAAGTCCTTGGGACTGAACTTCCAACAAGGTGCGCTCAACGCCAAATTGGTTTGGGACGCAACCACAAACACCCCCTTGGCTTACTACCTGCCAGGGGAAGTGAACGCGGGCGTGGTGAAAGCACTGCCAGACCCCAACAACTTCAAGACCACCATGATCGCCATCAGTGCCAACAAGCCGCTGTAACGTGCATTCGCTTCAGTCACCTATGACATGGGCATGGCCAAGGTGAATTACATCTTTGCAGGGGCTTACACCCAAGGCCAGGGTCAAGTGGTCACCAACACCTTGGGCGTGCGCGTACCCTTCGACAACATCACTTTGGCGCTGAGTTCAGGCTCGGGCCAGTACACCAATTCAGTCGCACACAGCGGCATCGCCACCGTGGAAGGGGCTTTGTACGACACCACCTTGGGTGCCTATTACAGCTTTGACAAAGCCACCTCGGCGTATTTGTTGACCAGCGTCAGCAAAAACATACCTTGGGCCACCAATGGCGGCAGCTTCACTGCCGATGTGTCCGGTGAAACCAAAACCACCGCTGTGGGCTTGCGCTACAACTACTAAAGAGCGTAGCAGTCACACCCACCCCGCTGATCGAAAGACAGCGGGGTTTTTTGTGCCCAAAGCTTTGTGGCAAGTTTTGGCCGTTGCAAATGGCCGCATGAAAGCTATCGAAACTATTAAAAACAATTTTAAGTACTCAAATTTTTATCAGGTGAGTATCAAAGAAAACAACTGTCGCAATATTTGAAACCATGCCTGT
The DNA here is from genome assembly GCA_947448745.1 of Comamonadaceae bacterium. Taxonomy (GTDB): domain Bacteria; phylum Pseudomonadota; class Gammaproteobacteria; order Burkholderiales; family Burkholderiaceae_C; genus Limnohabitans. The sequence goes on along the minus strand of CANFOQ010000013.1, from coordinate 14,716 downwards.
TGTCACATGACAACGAGAAGACCCTGAAATGAACAAAAAGCATGGCTTCATGCTGAGGGCTCTGGTCAAATACCTTCAGCTTCCTAAATGGAGGTTGGCCCGGGGTTCCAAATCCGGAGCCCTTTGTTTAACCCTTGGAGAATTTTGAAATGAAAAAAACCCTCGTTGCAGTTGCAGCCCTCGTCGCTACCGGCGCTTTCGCACAAGTTTCTATCACCGGCGTGATGGAATCCACCTATAACCTGAGCGGCGCCAAAAAAGGCATGACCACAGGTGCAAACGGCGGCTCTGAATTCCGTTTGGGCGGTTCAGAAGATCTGGGCAATGGTTTGAAAGCTGATTTCAGCTACGCATTCGTGCAAAACCATAACAACGGTGGAACAACTGCCGCCATCGTCAATTACAACTCTTTCGTTGGTTTGTCTGGCGAATTCGGTTCCGTGAAAATCGGTCAACAATTCAGCCCCTTGTTCTTCGCAACTACAGCCAACGACGCTGCTGGCGGCGCTGCTAACTCTGGCAATTTGGCAAATGGTGGCGGTCAAGTCGCTAACACTCTGACATACACCAGCCCCACCATTGCTGGTATCAATGTTTCCTTGCAAGGCAACAATGAAACATCACAATCCACCGGTTACAGCGTGAGCTACGCCATTGGTGCATTCAGCGCTTCATATGGTTCAAACACCACAGGTACAGCCAAAGCCATCAACGGTATTGGTGCTAACTATGACTTCGGCATGGCCAAGTTGTTTGTCAGCACTTTGACTCAATCTGGTGCTAAAACTGCTACTGGTTACGGTATCAGCGTGCCTTTCGGTGCAGCCACTTTGATTGCCAGCTCCTCCACACAAGGTACTGCTGACAACTACACAGTGATGGCCAAATACGCACTGAGCAAACGCACTGGTGTTTACTACCAAAATGCAAGCGCTTCCAAAGCAGCCACCAACTCCGTTGGTATCAGCCACGCTTTCTAATCTGATGCTGACTTCAGTCAGTTCATGATTTAAAAGTCTAAAAAACCCACCTCGGCAACTTGGTGGGTTTTTTTATATAAAAAATACAACGGAGACACGACATGGTTCAAATTAAATTCAAGAAAAGCAGCATCGGTTTGTTATGTTTATCAGGCGTGTTGTCCAGCGCCATGGCCGATGTCACGGTCAGTGGCACGGTGGACCAGTCCATCGAGCACTTTGTGACCAAAACCAACCCAGGCGCTTTGACGGGCTCCGATGACGTCCATCGTGTCGCTTCAACCTTGGCCAACTACAACACCCTGTCATTCGCAGGTAATGAGGACCTCGGTGAGGGCATGAAGGCCACCTACGAGTTGTCATTCAAAAACGTGGGCCCTGTTAACTCGGGTGTAACCCCTGTCAACTACCTGTCCCATGTAGGCTTGGAAGGTGGTTTTGGCAAATTGAAACTGGGCCACCAGTGGCGTCCGATGTTCACCGCGGTGGCGGCCATCGATCCCACACAGTTGTCAGCCACGCCTGGTTTCGCCGGCGCTGGCAAGTCGGGCACGGGTTTGTCTGGCTTGGCACCCGAACCCAACAGCAACACCATCACCTACAACCTGCCCAGCTTCATGCCAGGTTTGTTTGTGCAAGTGCAAAAGGGTTTTGCTGATACAACGCAGGGCGAAAACGCTGGTGCTTTCGTTATCTTGACCGATGGTCAGAATTTCTTCGCCACCTACGCCAAGCACACTGAAAAAATGATTGCCGGCTCTATTTTTGCGGCCAGTGCCACGGGCACCAACGGCATCAGCACCGCCAAAGTGGGCAACACCGGTGCCACCTTGGCCCAATTGACCGTGGGCGGCTACAACGGCTTACCCCATATCTTGTACGGCGGCACCACCTATGCCGGTGGCGATACCCGCGAATCTGATGGTTTGGCCGGTTATTACAACTTTGGCGTTTTCAAATTGGTGGGCGGCTATGTGACCGAAAAGGTCAATGGCACCAAGGCCAAACTTGACATGGATGTTGTCGGCGTCAAGGTGCCGTTGGGTTCAGAAGTCAACATTGGCTATCTGCATTCCCAAGCAGGCCACACGCGATCAGCTGGGACCACGTTCAAACTTGCAGGCGACAAAGTGCTGGTGACCTATGACTTCAGCAAGCGCACGACCGCTTACTATGCTTGGGGCAAGCAGCATTTGGTGGGTGGCACAGCTGCTGGCAATGAATTCAGTTCTGAAATCAACGCCATTGGTTTGAAACACACTTTCTAATCTGACACTGGCGTGAGCCAGTTCAAGATTTAAAAGTTAAAAACCCGCTGTGGCAACACAGCGGGTTTTTTTATTGGGCGACAATTCAAGCCCTTGCAACCACTTCCCCCCCCACAATGGCAACGGCTCCGAAATTGCGCGGCTTGGCGCGGCTGAAACCCGCTTTTGACAACACCTTGGCAGGCTTGCGTGCGGCGTGGCTGGAACCAGCCTTTCACATGGAGGCCTGGGCGGCGATGTTCATGCTGCCTTGGGCTTTTGTGTTGGGCCACCACTGGCTGGAAACTGCGGTGTTGCTGGCCACGCTGGCCTTGGTGTTGATTGTGGAAATCCTCAACACCGGCATCGAATCGGCAATCGACCGGGTGGGGCCGGAATGGCATGAAATGTCCAAGCGTGCCAAAGACCTGGGCAGCGCGGCGGTCTTCATCAGCCTGCTGTTGTGTGCGGGGGTCTGGTTGACGGCGCTTTGGCAATGGCTGAATTAAATCGATGAATATCAACCTGATCAAAGCCTGGTATCAACGCGGCACGGCCCGCTTGTCTTATTTGCGTGAATTCATGGGCCTGTTGTTGGCCGTCACTTTGCTGGTGGTGGTTTATTTCCTGTTGCAGTCGCCATGGCCAACAGACAGTCGCGCCTGGGCATATTGGCTGACGATTCCCAGTTATTACTTGTTTGTATTCAGCTTGGTTTATCTGGTGTTTGGCCTGCTGATGTTCAACCGTTGGAGCGCCTGGTTGGTGCCTATTTTGGGGGCGTTGTGGCTGGTGTATGTATTCGCCGATGTGATGGTTTTTCAGTTGTACCGCTTTCACATCAGCGTGTTTTTCATCAAAATGTTTTTCCAAGATTTCAAAGGTTTGGGTTTGCCTTTGACGGTGCAAGTGCTGGCGGGATTATCTGTATTGGGCTTGTTGATATTCTCGGTAGCGGCTTGGCGGCGCTGGTCGCATGTTCATTTATTCAGACGCTACACCGGCTGGAAATTCATGCTGGCGGGCTTGCTGGTGTTTGCTTTCAACCAGTCGGTGCATGTTTGGGCGGCGGTTTACCACCGAGGTGAAATTACCAAATACAGCGCGTTTTTGCCTATTTTTGCGCCCATCCAAGACCCCAAGGGTGCCCACTGGTTGAGCGCCAACATGCCGTCTCTCTACCCCCCCGAAGAAGGCATGGACAGCCCGCAAGCCCCTACTGGCAAGGCTTTTGTGCATTACCCGCTGTCCCCCGTGGCCTGCACCAAGCAAGCTGGCGCGAACATTTTGATGGTGGTTTTGGAGAGTTGGCAGGCCGACATGCTCAACCCCGAGGTGATGCCCCAAACCCATGCACTGGCGCAAAACGCATGGCAATTCAAGCAGCATGTGTCGGGCGGCAACGCCACGGTGCCGGGCTTGTTCAGTTTGCTGTTTGGTTTGCATGCCTCTTATTACGATGCGTTTCGCGGAGAGCCAGCGCAAAATCCCTCGCTGTTCACCGAGACTTTGCAGCAACGGCATTATGAAAGCCGTGTCTTTGCCTCTGGCACTTTAGAAACTTTTTCCATGCGGCCTTTGTTTTTTTCCAAAGTAGCCGATCAGCATTTTCAATATTTCAGAAATGAACAAACCGAGGTTGAAGATCAACATTTGGTGAATGCGTGGCATGCCAGTTTGAAATCAACATCTACAGCACCTCGGTTTGATTTTTTGTTTTTAAATTCTTCGCACTTTCCTTACAGTTCACCGGCCTCTTTCAAGAAATTTCAACCCGTGTCCGAGAATAAATCGGAGTACATGCTCAACCGCAGCATCAATCCAGAACCGTTGAAAAACCATTACAGAAACAGCCTGAATTATTTGGATTCCCTCATCGGACAAATTGAACAAGATCTCAAAGCAGCAGGTCGGTGGGAAAATACTTGGGTGGTGGTGGTGGGTGACCATGCTGAAGAATTCAATGAAAACCAATTGAAATACTGGGGTCATGTGAGCAACTACTCTCGCTGGCAGACCCAAACTCCCTTGATCGTCAAGCCGGCAGGTGTCTTCAAACCCCTGCAAGTTCAGAGCCCCTCTATCCACCAAGACGTGGTCCCCACCTTGATGACTTATGCGCTGGGTTGCGACGCCCAAGCCATTCGAGATTATTCAAATGGTTTGCTGTTGGATCAACTCCCTGCGCAGCGTTCCACCGTGTTGGGTTCTTATGTCAGCACGGCTTACTGGGTGAACGGCACGGTGCAAGATAAATTGCTGGCGCATTTGCGCTACGACTGGCGAGATATGCAGCAAAGCATGCCTGAAATACCCGCTGCAGCGATTTTGAATTTGATGGCCGAAGAATCTAAATTTTGCAAACGCTAGTTTTTTTGAATGAAATGATTAACAACATGAAGTGTTTAAAAATATGTGCCGCCTTGGCTGTGGCCCTGAATATCTCATCCGCCCATGCGGTGGACAACACCACTTTGAAAAACACGGTGATATTGACCGGATTGATCACCAACACCTTTGCTATTCACTACCGCGATCAATTCAAGCCTTGTGATCAGGTCTGGCAATTTGGTTACCAAGACACCAAGGATGTGGAGATGCATGCCCAAACCGCCCGTGTGGGCTGGTTGCGCTGTGACATGGACACCACCGATGTCTTGCCTTACGGCATCACTTTTTCTGTATTGCCCACTGTATTAGGCTCGGTCTGGAAAACCGACAGCGGCCCTTATAACCATGGCAACCAAGAATTGGCCTTGGTGCCGGTCGGGCAATTTGGTTTGAATATCGGCCCCGTGATTTTGGACGCCAGTTTTGGGTTTGGTCCAAGTTTGATTCAACACACCACCTTTGGCTCGAAAAACAAATCCACCCATTACCAGTTTTCCGATGAAATGGGCGTTGGTATTTCAGATGCCAAAAGAAGAATGCGTTTGGATTTCACCTACCGCCATATCAGCAACGCAGATTTGAAAAAACCCAATAACGGCATGAATTTCGTTGGCGTGGGTTTCACTTACAGTTTGAATTGATTCAAATAACTTTCAACCCATTAAAAAACCCGCTGTGTTGCTTGCGCTGGCATTTTGGAAGTAAACACCAGTGCGTTTGCTCAGAGCGTATTTGGCGATCACTGTGTAGCAGCCTGCTGCACAGTAAACGACAATGAGGGCTTGAACAACAGCCCTCAGACATGCAAACCCTGACCCTGACCCGACCTGACGACTGGCACGTGCACCTGCGTGACGGCGACGCTTTGAACACCGTGGTGCCGCACACCGCCGCCCAGTTTGCCCGCGCCATCGTCATGCCCAACCTGAAGCCGCCGGTCACCACCACCGCCATGGCGCTGGCCTACAAGCAACGCATCTTGGCGGCGCTGCCCGAGGGTGTGTCTTTCGAGCCCTTGATGACGCTGTACCTGACCGACGACATGGCTGCCGAAGAAATCCACCGCGCCCACGACGCTGGTGTGGTGGCGGTCAAGCTCTACCCCGCTGGGGCCACCACCAACAGCAGTGCGGGCGTCACCGACATCCGCCACACCCACGCCACTTTGGACGCCATGCAGCGTGTGGGCATGCCGCTCTTGGTACATGGTGAAGTGACCGACACCGAGGTGGATTTGTTCGACCGCGAAGCCGTGTTCATCGAGCGGCATTTGCAGCCGCTGCGCCGCGATTTCCCCGAGCTGAAAATCGTCTTCGAGCACATCACCACCAAAGAAGCCGCGCAATACGTGGCGCAAGCGGGTGCTTTCACCGCGGCCACCATCACCGCGCACCACCTGCTCTACAACCGCAACGCCATCTTCTTGGGCGGTGTGCGACCGCATTACTACTGCTTGCCAGTGTTGAAGCGCGAAGTGCATCGCCAAGCTTTGTTGCAGGCCGCCACATCGGGCAGCGATCGGTTTTTCTTGGGCACCGACAGCGCACCGCACCCCGCACACCTGAAAGAACACGCCAGCGGTTGTGCCGGTTGTTACACCGCGTTGTCTGCCTTGGAGTTGTATGCCGAGGCGTTTGACAGCGTGGGGGCACTCGGGCAACTCGAAGGCTTTGCCAGTTTCCACGGCCCTGACTTTTACGCCCTGCCACGCAACCAAGGCACCGTCACTTTGAAGCGCCAAACCTGGACCGTGCCCGAGAGCGTGGCCTTTGGCGAGGCCAGCTTGAAGCCCCTGCGCGGTGGCGAAGAACTGCATTGGCAACTGGCTTGAGCCAAGTCTGTGTTGCAACTTGATTGGGCCACCCCGTGGTTTGCGCCTTGGGCCAAGCAGGGTGTGAAGGTGCTGCAAGCTTGGAAGCAGTTGGGCAATTTGCCCAGCGCCTTGAATGCCCAGCAAGCCGTCGTGTCATTTGTGCCGCAAGCCACACTGCCTGTTGGCAATGCTTACGAGGCTTTCATTTTTGACACCGCCCAAGTGCCCACCCGAGACAACGCCCACGATTTTTTCAATGGGCTGTGCTGGCTGCGTTTTCCCCACACCAAACGCCGCTTGAACCAATTGCAAGCGCAAGCCATTGCGCGTGATGGCGTGCAAGCCCAGCGTGGACCCTTGCGCGACGCCCTCACCTTGTTCGATGAAAACGCCGCTTTGCTTTTCGCAACACCGGCCATTTGGCAAGCCTTGAAAGCCAAAGATTGGCAGGCCTTGTTTGTGACGCACCGCGCCGATTGGGCGCTGGCGCAGCTGGTGTTGTTTGGCCATGCGTCCTTGGAAAAACTGATGCAAGCCTACAAAGGCATCACGGTGCATGTGTTGCATGCCCCCATGCCCACACACATGAGCGACGCAGACATTGACAACTGGTTGTGTCAGTTGTTGCATGAAGACTGGTTGCACACCAAACCCTTCAACCCCTTGCCTGTCATGGGGATACCGGCTTGGTGGTCGGCCAACGAAAACCCTGATTTCTACGCGGACAAAACCGTCTTCAGGGCTTGAAATCCTGGCGTTCGCCCTTACCATTCGAGCCATCTGACCCACGGGTGGGTCGGTTTCAAAGGAACACATGAAACGCATATTTCTGTTGATCGTCACCAACCTGGCTGTGATGCTGGTGCTGGGTGTGGTGGCCTCTTTGTTGGGTGTCAACCGCTATCTGACGGCCAATGGCTTGAACCTGGGTGCCTTGCTGGGCTTTGCCATGATCATGGGTTTTGGTGGCGCGTTCATTTCGCTGCTCATCAGCAAACCCATGGCCAAGTGGAGCACGGGTGCGCAAGTCATCACGCAACCGCAAAACGAAGACGAGGCATGGATCGTCAACACCGTGCGCCAACTCTCGGAACGTGCCGGTTTGCAAATGCCCGAGGTGGCCATCTACGAGGGCGAGCCCAATGCCTTTGCCACCGGTGCGTTCAAAAACTCCGCCTTGGTGGCGGTGTCCACCGGCTTGTTGCAAGGCATGACCCGCGAAGAAGTGGAGGCCGTGTTGGCCCACGAAGTGGCGCACATTGCCAATGGCGACATGGTCACACTCACCTTGGTGCAAGGCGTGCTGAACACCTTCGTGGTGTTCCTGAGCCGTGTGATTGGCTACGCCGTGGACAGCTTCTTGCGCAAAGGCGACGATGAAAACACCGGCCCCGGCATGGGCTACTACATCACCAGCTTTGTGCTGGACATCGTCTTGGGCATTGCCGCCAGCATCGTGGTGGCTTGGTTCAGCCGCCAGCGCGAGTTCCGTGCCGATGCAGGTGCCTCACAACTCATGGGCCGCAAGCAACCCATGATCAATGCACTCTCACGTTTGCAGCACATGCAGTCCGAAGGTTTGCCACCCAGTTTGCAAGCCATGGGCATCAATGGTGGTTTGGGCAAGATGTTCTCGTCGCACCCGCCGCTGGAAGAGCGCATTGCTGCGCTGCAATCTTCTTGAATTTCTGGTGCTTGTTCAGCACCACGCTTGTCTTATTGGCCCCATAAAGACGAGAGTGGTGCAGCCCAGAGATGCTGGCCCAAGGGCAGCGTTTCTTCGCCGTTGTAAAGCACAACGCCCATTTTGAATTGATCGCCCGCCAAGCTGGCTAATTTTTTCAAGCCTTTCAAGTCGCTTTCGCTGACTGTGGCTGAGGCCTTGACTTCAATACAGATCAATTCGCCCGCCGTGTTTTCAATCACAAAGTCAACTTCAACTTGATCGGTGTCCCGATAGGACATCAATCGGTAGTCTGAGTCGGCAGTTTGAACATGTTTGAGCAACTCGCCATAGACATAGGTTTCCAGCACATGTCCAAATCGCGATTTGTCTTTTTGAACCTCTGCGATTTGAATGTCGAGAACGGTTGCCAATAAACCGGCATCCAAGAATTGCAACTTGGGCGTTTTCACAATCCGATTGAGATGGTTGCGTGACCACATGTCCAGTCGTTTAAGCAAGTACATCTGTTCAAAAATTCCGATGTACCGTGCCACGGTTTTGCCATCCAAACCCACTTCGCCACCCAGCTTGGTGTAGTTGCACATTTGACCTGCAGTTTGTGCCAATGCGCGTAAAAACCGAGGCAACTGCGCTAACTTGTCAATGCTTGCAATGTCACGCACATCGCGCTTGATCAGGGCGTCAAGGTACTGTGTACCCCAAGCTTTTCTTCGCCTCGCTGATGTGCGGGTCAGTGCTTCAGGAAAACCACCGCGCAGAACTTGCTCGATCAACTGATCGTCCAAGATGGGGTGTGCGCAGTTGAGAATGCGTCCGGAAAATGCGTGGTCAATCCAGTTGGCATCGCTACCCACCATTTCGCTTTGCGACAAAGGCAGCAAGGTCAATGTTTCCATGCGGCCTGCAAGCGAGTCGGCCACTGTCGGTAAAGCCATGAGGTCAGCGGAACCCGTCAATAAAAACCGGCCTGGTCGCCTGTCTTCATCGACACTTTTTTTGATGGCCAACAGCAATGCTGGCGCACGTTGAATTTCGTCAATGACGGCTCGATCCAAACTGCGGATCAATCCCATGGGATCTGCTTTCGCAGACAGCAAGGTCAACTCGTCATCCAAGGTCAAATAACGCATCTCTGCGCCGGCCAATTGGCGTGCCAACGTTGTTTTGCCCGATTGACGCGGCCCCACCAGCAAGGTCACAGGCGTGTCCAACATGGACTCTGCAGCCCTTTTGCGGAGTTGTCGCGGATAAATAGGGGAAGCCGTCATGCGCTGCATCATACCGTGAATTACGGAATTTAAACCCGATAATTTCGGATTTTATATTTAAAAATCAGGGAAAATTTAAATCGAATTTGCTTTGAGGGCTTGGGCAATCGCGTTTTTTTTCACCTGTGGCTTGGGGCATGCGCCCTTGGGCAAATCAAACCAATTGCGCACATCCTCTTCCAAGCCCACGCCGTGCATGAAGTTGTAAATGGCTTTTTTCAAACCACGCCCCAGCAGGTCGTGGTCGGTGCCGGTCGGGTCGATGAAGCCGACATCGTTGTGCGCAAAACCGCCCGAGGCCAAAGGCAGCAGTTGCACACCATAAGCCGCCGGGTCTTGCCCTACGGGTGAATGCACGGTGCAAGCAAAGCGGTGAAAGAAACCGCTTTGGATGCAACCGTTTTCAAACAACTGCCGCACATATTCCAATGCGTCCACCGTGTCTTGCAAAGTTTGTGTGGGAAAGCCATACATCAGGTAGGCGTGCACCAACACACCGGCTTCTGAAAAACCTTTGGTGACCCGCGCCACCTGCGCCACCGACACGCCTTTTTGCATCAGGTTCAACAAGCGGTCGGAAGCGACTTCCAAACCACCCGACACGGCAATGCAACCACTCTCGGCCAACAACTCAGAGAGTTCGGGTGTGAAGGTTTTCTCAAAGCGGATGTTGCCCCACCACGTCACTTGCAGTTGGCGGCGCACAATTTCTTCGGCCATGGCTTTCAAAGACTTGGGCGGTGCGGCCTCGTCCACCAAATGAAAACCGGTTTGTCCAGTTTCTTCCACGATGCGTTGCATGCGGTCCACCAAGGTGCTGGCACTGGCCGCGTCATAGCGCGAAATGTAGTCCAGGGACACATCGCAAAAACTGCATTTCTTCCAATAGCAACCATGCGCCACGGTGAGTTTGTTCCAGCGCCCATCGCTCCACAAACGGTGCATCGGGTTGAGCATGTCGAGCAAAGACAAATACTTGTGGAGGGGCAAACCATCCCAAGTGGGTGTGCCCACATCCTCAAAAGCCACATCGGGTTCAGACCAGTTGATGTACTTCACCGCGCCATCCACACGCACAAAACTGCGCACCAAGCGCTGTTGCGAGCGTTGCCCTTGCAGGTGCTCAATGAGCGCCAACAGGGGGCGTTCACCGGCATCCAAAGACACCACATCGACAAAATCAAACAAGCGGGGTTCGCTGAGTTGCCGCAACTCGGTGTTGGCATAGCCGCCACCCAGCGCAATGCAAATATGCGGCGATTGGGCTTTGATGGTTTGGGCGATGCGCAGCGCGGCGTACATGGCCCCGGGAAACGGCACCGACAAGACTACCAAGCTGGGATGGTGTGTTTCAAGGGCTTGCAGGGTGCGCACTTTCAGCAAGTCGTCTAACAAAGTGGGTGCGGCCGCCAAGGCTTGTGCCAACGGGTCGAAGCTGGCTTGGCTGCTGGCCAAGGATTCGCCGTAGCGCACAAACTCAAAGCGTGTGTCCACCGCATCCCGCACCACGTCGGCGATGTCGTTCAAGTAGAGCGTGGCCAAATGCCGTGCGCGGTCTTGTTGCCCCAATGCGCCAAAGGCCCAACCCAAGGGGTCGCCACTGTCGTCCTCGAACACATCGAGTGCGGCAAAACGTGGGCCTTCAGGCAAGAAGCCGCGACCGCTGATGCGGTGGCACAGCGTGGCGTCTTGCCCTTGCAAAAAAGCAATCGTGGGCGCAATGCTGTGCTCGTAACGGCTGAAGTGGTCGAGGAAAAAATTGACGCAGGCACTGCGGTCTTCAAGCGGAAGTTGCAAGGCTTTGTCGCGCACTTGGCGCAAGCTTTCAGGCGTCAACAAATCCAACACCAAGGACAGCGCCAAATCTGCTTGCACCGCGTCCACGCCTTGGCTGCGCAAAAAACCTGTGAGGTAGGCGGTGGAAGGGTAGGGCGTGTTGAGTTGCGTCATCGGCGGGATGACGCTGAGCACACGCAGCCGCGCTGGCGTGTTGGCGGCGTGTGCGGGGGCGGTCAAATCAAGTCGATGCAAGCAGACTGCTTAAGCAGGCAAATAGCCTTCAACCGACAAATAACGCTCGCCCGTGTCGTAGTTGAAACCCAGCACCTTGGCACCAGCGGCCAACTCGGGCAGCTTTTGCGCAATGGCTGCCAGCGTGGCACCTGACGAGATGCCAACCAACATGCCTTCTTCACGCGCCGCGCGGCGACCGTATTCACGGGCGTCTTCGGCGTCAACTTGAATCACGCCAGTCAGCAAGTCGGTGTGCAAGTTCTTCGGCACAAAGCCTGCACCGATGCCTTGAATGGGGTGAGGAGATGGCGCACCGCCCGAGATGACGGGGGAGGCTTTGGGCTCGACAGCAAACACTTGCAGTTGGGGCCATTTCGCTTTCAACACCTGTGCGCAACCTGTCAGGTGACCACCGGTGCCAACACCCGTGATGAGTGCGTCCAAACCTTCTGGAAATGCGGCCAGGATTTCTTGCGCGGTGGTGCGCACATGCACGGCGATGTTGGCAGGGTTTTCAAACTGTTGCGGCATCCACGCGCCAGGGGTGGAGCCCACCAATTCTTCGGCGCGGGCAATCGCGCCCTTCATGCCTTTTTCGCGCGGCGTCAAATCAAACGTCGCGCCATAGGCCAGCATCAAACGGCGACGCTCAATCGACATGCTGTCGGGCATCACCAACACGAGTTTGTAGCCTTTGACAGCCGCCACCATGGCCAAGCCCACACCGGTGTTGCCCGAGGTGGGTTCGATGATGGTGCCGCCGGGTTTCAAGACGCCGCTTTTTTCAGCGTCTTCAATCATGCTGAGCGCGATGCGGTCTTTGATCGAGCCGCCGGGGTTGCTGCGCTCCGACTTGACCCACACATGGTGTTGGTTGCCAAACAAACGGTTGATGCGGATGTGCGGTGTGTGACCAATGGTGTCGAGAATGCTGTTGGCTTTCATGTCGGTACTCCTTGTGAATGGGCTGGATTTTGCAACAGTTGCAGGGCCACAGCTTCACCCAATTTGATGCCGTCCACCGCCGCAGATAAAATGCCCCCGGCGTAACCCGCACCTTCACCACCAGGATAAAGCCCGCCCATATTCGGACTTTGCATGAGCTTATTCCGATCGATTCTGAGGGGCGAGGACGTGCGGGTCTCCACACCCGTGAGCACCGCATCTGGCAAATCAAAGCCTTTGATCTTTTGACCAAACACGGGCAGCGCTTCACGCATGGCCAACACGGCGTAGCTTGGCAACACCTGGTTCAAGTGCGTCATGTGCACGCCGGGTTTGTAGGAGGGCACAACACTGCCCAGCTGCGTGGACGCACGGTCGGCCAACAAGTCACCCACCAATTGCGCAGGGGCGTGGTAGTTGCTGCCTCCGGCCACATAGGCCAGGCTTTCAAGCTGTCGTTGCAACACCATGCCGGCCAAGGGATGAAAACCATCCGTGGTGTCTTGGGTGTCCAGGCGCACCGCATTGCCCAACTCTTGACCCAAAGCGTCTTCAAAGGCTGATGCATCTGTGGGGTAGTCCGAGGGGGCGATGCCGACCACGATGCCAGCATTCGCATTGCGCTCGTTGCGCGAATACTGGCTCATGCCATTGGTCACCACGCGGCCTGCTTCGCTGGTGGCGGCCACCACGGTGCCGCCGGGGCACATGCAAAAGCTGTACACCGCGCGGCCATTGGCAGCGTGGTGCACCAACTTGTAATCAGCCGCCCCCAACATTGGGTGACCGGCATGCTGGCCCCAACGGGCGAGGTCAATCAGACTCTGCGGATGCTCAATGCGCACGCCGATGGAAAACGGTTTGGCTTGCATCGCCACTTGGTGGCGGTGCAGCATGGTGAAGGTGTCGCGGGCGCTGTGACCCAGCGCCATCACCACCTGTTGGGCAGGCAACGCATAGCGCTCGCCCGTGTCTTGTTTCAAGATGTGCAAGGCTTGCAACTGCCGATGCTCGTCGTAAGCGATGTCCACCACGCGTTGTTCAAACCGCACCTCGCCACCCAAGCGGATGATGTCTTCGCGCAAGCCTTCCACCACCTTCACCAACTTGAAGGTGCCGATGTGGGGATGTGCCGCCCACAGAATGTCTTCGGGCGCCCCAAAGCGCACAAACTCTTGCATCACTTTGCGTCCCAAATGGCGCGGGTCTTTGATTTGGCTGTAGAGTTTGCCATCGGAGAAAGTACCCGCACCGCCTTCGCCAAACTGCACATTGCTCTCGGGCTTCAACACGGATTGGCGCCACAAACCCCAGGTGTCTTTGGTGCGTTGGCGCACCGCTGGGCCGCGCTCGATGACGATGGGCTTCAAACCCATTTGTGCCAACACCAATGCCGCAAACATGCCGCAAGGGCCAAAGCCCACCACCACCGGGCGCGGTGTGTCGTGGCCCCAATCTGAAGGTGCCTGCACGGGGGGCTGCCATTGCATATCAGGTGTGGCTTGGATGTGTGGGTTGCCAGCGTGTTGCTTCAGCAGCAAGGCTTCTTGTTGCGGGTTGTGCAAGTGCACATCGACGATGTAGACCACCAGCAGTTTTTTGCGTGCATCAAAGCTGCGTTTGAACACCTGCCAATGCGCGATGTCTTGCAACTTCACGCCCAAGGTTTGAACGATCAGTGGTTCAAGCGCCGGTGTGAACAACGGCGGTGTGGTGGATGCGTCGGGGGGATCGAAGGCTGCGTCTAACGGCAGTTTGAGTTCAGAGAGGCGGATCATGACAAGCGGTCCGTGGCGATCGGACAAGGGATGCTAGATGGCCGTGATTATCAACCGATAATGAAAGCGTGAAGCACGCCAGGCCGTCGCTGGTGCAAGGACAGAAATGTCGCACTGGAGGAACGTCCGGACTGCACAGGACAGCGTAGGAGGTAACACCTCTCCACCGCGAGGTGAGGATCAGAGCAACAGAGACGAGTCAAGCCAAACGCTTCGGCGTTGGGCTTGGGTGAAACGGGCAATCTCTACGCGCAGCAATACCAAGTAGGCCAACGTTGATGTGGTTCCGCAGAGTTGGCGGGTAGGTAGCACCGAGCCGGGTGGGCGACCCTCGGCCCAGAGGAATGACGGTCACGTGTTGGGCAACCAACATGCACAAAATCCGGCGTATCGGCGGGCTTCACACTTTATTCAAGCACCTCGAATGTGTTGCACATGCGCTTCCAGTGAGCGCATGGCCACTGGCCAAATGGCCTGCGGCACATCGTCATAGACCAGCGCCAACCAATCGTCCATGCTGCCGTCGGGCAAGGCTTGCATGGCTTTCAACACTTTGAGTTCACGCGCCAAGCGGTGGTTTTTCAAACGGTTCAT
>CANFOQ010000012.1 GCA_947448745.1 Comamonadaceae bacterium | reverse complement strand
GCCCCCGTCAAAGACATGTTGTTCAACATGCAGCACTTGGCTGCCTTGGACGAGATCGCCCAAATTCCTGGCTTTGAAGAAGCTGGTATGGAAACCGCGCAAGCCGTGTTGGAAGAATGCGCACGCTTCAACCAAGACGTGGTGGCGCCGCTGAACTGGGAAGGCGACAAAAACCCCTCGTCATGGAAAGCCGGTGTGGTGACCACCACGCCTGGTTTCAAACAAGCCTACAAACAATACGCCGAAGGCGGTTGGCAAGGTTTGCAACACCCCGCCGACTTTGGCGGCCAAGGCCTGCCCAAAACCATTGGCGCGGCTTGCATTGAAATGCTGAACGCGGCCAACATGAGTTTTGCGTTGTGCCCACTGCTGACCGATGGGGCCATCGAAGCTTTGCTGACGGCGGGCTCGGATGAACTCAAAGCCACCTACCTTGAAAAATTGGTGAGCGGTGAATGGACCGGCACGATGAACCTGACCGAGCCGCAAGCCGGCTCGGATTTGTCGATGGTGCGGTCCCGCGCCGAGCCGCAAGCCGACGGCACCTACAAAGTGTTTGGCACCAAGATTTACATCACCTTTGGTGAGCACGACATGGCCGACAACATCGTGCATTTGGTGTTGGCCCGCATCACCGGTGCGCCCGAAGGCGTGAAGGGCATCAGCTTGTTTGTCGTGCCCAAATTCATGGTCAACAAAGACGGCTCATTGGGCGCTCGCAACGATGTGCACTGCGTCAGCATCGAACACAAAATGGGCATCAAAGCCAGCCCCACCGCGGTGCTGCAATACGGCGACCACGGCGGTGCTGTGGGCTACTTGGTGGGCCAAGAAAACCGTGGCTTGGAATACATGTTCATCATGATGAACGCGGCCCGCTATGCGGTGGGTGTGCAAGGCATTTCGGTGGCCGATCGTGCTTATCAAAAGGCCACGCAATATGCGCGTGACCGCGTGCAAAGCCGCCCCGTCGACGGCAGCATCAAGGCCGCTGCACCCATCATTCACCACCCCGATGTGCGCCGCATGCTGATGACGATGCGGGCTTACACCGAAGGTTGCCGCGCCATGGCATCGGTAGCTGCCGCCGCCTATGACGCCGCGCACCACCACCCCGACGCCGAGACGCGCAAACAAAACCAAGCGGTGTATGAATTCATGGTGCCGCTGGTCAAGGGCTACAGCACCGAGATGAGTTTGGAAGTCACTTCACTGGGTGTGCAAGTGCACGGCGGCATGGGCTTCATTGAAGAAACCGGTGCCGCGCAGTACTACCGCGACGCGAAAATCCTGACCATTTACGAAGGCACCACCGCGATTCAAGCCAACGATTTGGTGGGCCGCAAAACCGCACGTGATGGTGGTCAAACACCCAAGGCCTTGGCCGCGCAAATGCAAACCACCGAAGCTGCTTTGCACAAACTGGGCACCGCTGATGCGCTGGCCATCGCCAAACGCTTGGCCGCCGGTCGTCAAGCCTTGTTGGACGTGGTGGACTTCATCGTGCAAGCCTCTGCCAACAACCCCAACGCCGCCTATGCGGGCAGCGTGCCCTACCTGATGTTGGCCGGCAATGTGGTGGCCGGCTGGCAAATGGCCCGCAGCTTCTTGGCCGCCCATGCTTTGTTGGGCCGGGGTGACGACGCCTTCATGCAGGCCAAGATGACCACCGCGCGTTTCTACGCCGACCATATTCTCAGCAAAGCACCCGGTGTGCGCGACGGCATTGTGGAAGGCGCGGACAGCGTGACCGCCATGGCCTTGGAGGCGTTTTAAGCAACCGAGTAAGCCAGGAAGAGAGGGCAGAGCCCCTCTCCTTCAATATTGAGCTATAAATATTTAAATTATTTCATTGATTAAGCTATAGTAATTGCAAGATATGTTCTTGCAAGAGCCGCTTGCGGGTGCATGGGATGCAACACATGTGAGGGGCGGGAATGAGAAAACCAAAATTGAGTTCAGATCAAAAACTAGATCAGTTGGGTTCGCATATCCGCACTTGGAATTTGCTCGTCGCTTTGCTAATTCTTATTCCAGTCTGCATTTATGTGGCTTGGTTTGGGGGATTCAATTCAGGATCAATTTCAAAGGATGCTGAAGCATGGGGTCAGTTTGGTGACTACATGGGCGGCATGCTTAATCCCCTGGTGGCCTTCGCAGCGTTTTATTGGCTCACTCAGACAGTCAAACTGCAAAAAGAAGAACTCATAGAAACCCAAAAGGCATTGGCAGATTCTGCTAAATCTCAAGCCAAGCAAGCCACTTATGCGCAAGTTTCGGTCCGTATAGCTGCTTTAACTGCGTTGATAGATGCGATCAGACTAAAAATAAATACTTTAGAAGAGCAAGCTGAAAGAAATTTAGTAAAAATAAACCCTCATCCTTGCAGTAAATGTGGTTATGGTGGTGAAGAAACATTCAAAGAATTTGTTAAAAAAAGAAATCAAATAGAATTTAATTTAAATACTCTCATTATTGAATGTGAAAAATACGAAATGCAACTCAAAGAATTGTTGGCAATTTATAAAATTCCAGAGGAATTAAATACAGAGGCAAGTTAAATGAAAATCTATTTTCTAAATATATTTTTTGTTTTTACGACGCTTGCAGCTTGCAGTGGCGAGAAGCAATATGTTCTTAATCAGCAAGAAAATCTGATTTATAAAAACCTGCTTCTAGACCATGTCAAGACTGAATTAGATGGAAGTGAAGTTGGCGATGAACAAATGAGAAAAATAACCGGTGATATTGTTAAAATAAATGCAGTCGATTTACAAAGAGAATATGAAAAAAATGAAGTTGCTGCAGATTTAAAGTTCCTTAAAAAAACGATATTGATTGAAGGGGTGGTTGGATCGGTTGATAGAGGTATCGGCGAAAGCTATTACATCAAATTTCAAGGCAATCAGAACTCATTCATGTCACCTCATGCATCTATGGCGGATGGTTATGTTAATTTTTTGGCCTCCTTAAAAAAGGGCGAAAAAATCAAACTGATCTGTATTGGGGATGGATTGTTAATAGGGACTCCTCGAGTCAGGCAGTGCATGCGAATTGATGATTTCTCTTTGCAAAAGATCAATCAATCTAGTGATACTTTTATTGAATCTAAGCATTTAGAGAATATAGAGTTAAAGTTGATGGCAATGGCATTTGCATCTATGCTTGATGATTCAAATGTTTGTTGGTCATCTTCGCATCCGAGTTATCAATGTATTTCGGCCATTAATACCCTTTTCCAACAAACGAAAAATTCATCTGAAAAAGCAAAAGAACTCAAGTTGGTTTCGAATCAAATATACGAAAAATTAAAAACTCAAACAGGGTTTGATGCATCTCAGCTTTTGAAGAATCAGTAATTTTTATCCATTGCCAAATCTGAAGTACAAAGCACTTTCACAAATTGAACGACTGAAACCCCAGTTAATCATTGCAAGGATGGGCATGGGTTGCCAAAGCCATCAAATGCTGGAATGAGCAAACTTATTTCTTCTAAAAATGTAGATGATGGTAATATACAAATGATGATCGATCTGTCCGCAATCATTGGGTTCAACTGGGATGCAGGCAATGAGCGTAAGAATGAAAAACATGGTGTTTCCAAGGCCGAGGCAGAGCAAGTCTTTTTCAATTCACCCTTGCTAACACTTGAAGATACATTCCACAGCCAAAGTGAGCAACGGTTTCATGCGTTGGGACAATCTGATGAAGGCAGGCTTCTGCAAATCACGTTCACTCTTCGCAAAGCAGGAGAATTGATCAGGGTCATTTCTGCCAGAGACATGTACAAAAAGGAGCGCATTGTTTATGAACAAGCAGCCAATTAAACAGACCATTCCAGCTTTCAAAACTGAAGCGGAGGAAAAAGCGTTTTGGGAAAGTCACGACACCACAGATTTCGTCGATTGGACAACAGCTCAAAAAGTCACGCTTCCCAATTTGCGACCAAGCACCAAGACGATATCTTTGCGGCTTCCTCAGCATTTGTTGGATGGCATCAAAGTGGCAGCAAACGCCCGCGATGTTCCTTATCAGTCACTGATTAAAGTGTGGCTGAAAGAAAAATTACAAAGTCAGTGATCTACAGTTTTGGCAACATGATCAACATCCCTGATAACCTCTTGAGTCTTGCGCTTATGTATGAATGTCATGCCCTCGAAACCTAAACAGCTCAATACAACGCAGTTGAAAGCCTATGAAGCTACACGAGATTTGGCTGCCGAATTGCTGCTCTCAGTTCGAGAAATGCTGGCCGGGCAAGTCCATGAGGTATCACCAGAACCTTTTAGGCCATCGCCAGCACCAACCCCAAAGCGCTCTTAGCAGTTGCACCCTCACACTGAATTTTTTCTACACAGAATTACAACCGGAGCCCTTCATGTCCAAACTTCCCGCAGCCCTGGCCGCCGTGCCTTTTCCCGTCATCGGCTCGCCGCTGTTCATCATCAGCACCCCCAAGCTGGTGATTGCCCAGTGCATCGCTGGGGTGGTGGGTTCCATGCCTGCGCTCAACGCCCGTCCGGCATCGCAGTTGGACGAGTGGTTGGCTGAGATCACCGAAGCCTTGGCCGCGCACAACAAGGCGCATCCCGATCGGCCTGCTGCCCCCTTTGCCATCAACCAAATCGTGCACAAGAGCAACGACCGTTTGGAACACGACATGGGCATGTGCGTGAAATACAAAGTGCCGATCATCATCACCTCGTTGGGTGCGCGTGAAGAAATCAACCAAGCCGCGCACAGCTACGGTGGCGTGGTGTTGCACGACATCATCAACAACAAATTTGCCCACAAGGCGATTGAAAAAGGCGCGGATGGTTTGGTGGCTGTGGCTGCTGGTGCCGGTGGCCACGCGGGTGTGAAAAGCCCGTTTGCGCTGGTGCAAGAAATTCGCCAATGGTTTGACGGCCCCTTGGCGCTGAGCGGCTCGATTGCCAGCGGCAGTGCCATCTTGGCCGCGCTGGCCATGGGTGCCGACTTCGCCTACATCGGCTCGGCCTTCATCGCCACCGACGAAGCGCGTGCTGCCGAAGAGTACAAACAATGCATCGTCGACAGTGATTCAGACGACATCATCTACAGCAATTTGTTCACCGGCGTGCATGGCAACTACCTGGCCCCATCCGTGCGCCGCGCGGGCATGGACCCCGACAACCTGCCCGAGAGCGACCCGAGCAAGATGGACTTTGGTGGTGACAAGAGCAAGGCTTGGAAAGACATTTGGGGCAGTGGCCAAGGCATTGGCGCGATCAATAAAGTGCAGTCCACCGCCGACTTGGTGTCTCAGTTCAAACGCGAATTCGCCGAGGCCAAAGCCCGCTTGGCGCACTATTGACTGCACGCGCTGTGCGCCTCATGAAGCTTCCCTGACGACTTCTTTGGCAGGCGAAAAAAAAGGCCCCTGACGGGGCCTTTTGCTTGATGGAATAAAACATCCATCAACCAAAGTGGCAGATGTAGTGATAGGCCTCGGCCACTTTGATTTCAAACGACGAGTTGGCCGCGACATGGAACTTGTCGCCAGGGCCCGCGTGTTGCCAAGCATCGGAGCCAGCCAATTTGTATTCACAAGCACCGGCCACGCATTCCATGATTTCAGCGGCAGCGGTGTTGAAGGTCAGGTGCGCGGGCAGCACCACGCCCACAGATTTTTTCTCGCCATTGGCCAAGATCACCGTGTGGCTGACGCACTTGCCGTCGAAAAACACATTGGCTTTGGAGGCGACGCTTGCGCCTTGCAGTTGTTCGGTCACCATGGTCAGGCCTTTTTCTTTGCAGTGGTTTTGCGGGTGGTGGTTTTGGCAGCACGTGCGGTGCGCTCGTTTTTCAAGTTTCCCGCAATGCGCATGCGCAAGGCATTGAGCTTGATGAACCCACCGGCGTCGGCTTGGTTGTAAGCACCGCCGTCGTCATCGAAGGTGGCGATGCGGGTGTCAAACAAGCTGTCGGTTTTGCTTTCACGGCCCACACACATGATGGTGCCTTTGTAGAGCTTCAAACGGACTTTGCCGTTGGCCGTGGCTTGCGACGCATCAATCAACCCCTGCAACAGTTCGCGCTCGGGGCTGAACCAGTAGCCGTTGTAAACCAAGCGTGCATAACGCGGCATCAGGTCTTCTTTCAGTGCCAACACTTCGCGGTCCAGTGTGATGGATTCGATGGCGCGGTGGCCTGACAACAAAATGGTGCCGCCGGGGGTTTCATAGCAGCCACGGCTTTTCATGCCCACATAACGGTTTTCCACTTTGTCCAAGCGGCCAATGCCGTGCTTGCCGCCCACCGTGTTCAGATGGGCCAACACTTTGGCTGGGCTCATGCGCACACCGTCGATAGCCACCACATCACCATGCTTGTAGGTGAGTTCGATGATTTGTGGTTTGTTCGGGGCTTTTTCAGGGCTGACCGTCAAGCGCCACATGCTGTCTTCGGGCGCGTAATTCGGGTCTTCCAAAATGCCACCTTCATAGCTGATGTGCAGCAAGTTGGCATCCATCGAGTAGGGCGCGGGGCCTTTGCGCTTGGCACCATCCACAGGAATACCGTGTTGGTCCGCGTAGCGCATGAGTTTTTCGCGTGACAGCAAATCCCATTCACGCCAAGGCGCGATGATCTTCACATTGGGCATGAGGGCATAAGCACCCAATTCGAAACGCACTTGGTCGTTGCCCTTGCCGGTAGCGCCATGACTGATGGCGTCGGCCTTGGTTTTGCGTGCAATGTCCACCAAACGCTTGGCAATCAAGGGACGTGCAATCGAGGTGCCCAACAGGTATTCGCCTTCGTACAGCGCATTGGCGCGGAACATGGGAAAGACAAAATCACGCACAAATTCTTCGCGCAAGTCTTCAATGAAGATGTTTTGCGGCTTGATGCCCATCTTGATGGCTTTGGCGCGGGCTGGTTCGATTTCCTCGCCTTGGCCAATGTCGGCCGTGAAGGTGACCACCTCGCAGTGGTACTCGTCTTGCAACCACTTGAGAATGATCGAGGTGTCCAAGCCGCCTGAATAGGCCAAGACAACGCGTTGAGGGGCTTGGGTTTTGCCAGTGTTTGGCTGGGTTTTGCGCATGAGTCACACCAGTGAAAAACAAAGGCGGGATTCTAGGGCACGGACACTGGGCTTGGCGAACCGACGGCTGCCACAAAAAAGCCGCCGGGTGACAGCGGCTTCGGGTGGGGCTCACATGGTGGGTGCAGAACCTGGGGGCGGCACCATGTTTTGCGCGGGCAGAGGCACCACGGGCGGTGGTGCAGGGGGGATGTTGCTGACCACGGGCGTGATTTGCAAACGCACAGTGGGGCCGGGGTCTTGTGGCATTTGCACGCTGTATTGTTTGCCTGCGTATTCATACAACACGTGGTAGGACACGGTGCGGTTTTCGTAGAAATTTTGGGTGGTGCAACTTTGCACTTGGCGCGTTTCGGGCGCGGGTGCACCCTCGATTTTGTCGCCCAAGATGGCGCCCCCAAACATGCCGATGGCGGTGCCCAAGGCGCTGTCACGGCCCAAGGCATGGCCGATGGTGCCGCCTGCAATGGCACCCATGGCTGCACCTGCGCCGGATTTGTTTTTCTGCACAGCGACTTGCTGTTGGCTGCACACCTGGCGTGGCACTGCGACTTGTTGAATGATGGGGGTGCTGGAGATGACCCGGCCGACTTCTTGGGCCATCACGTGGCTTGCAGGGATCAAAGCCCCTAAAGCCAGGGAGAGAGGTATCAAACGCATGGGTTGCTCCTGAAAAGGTATAAGCGTGAAGCAAGGTTAACGCCATCTGGGCCCGTCTGGTTGACCAGGGACAAGAAACCGTCAAACATGAATGGGCGACAATTCTCGGATGAATTTACAGGACTGGCTGCGCCATTGCGAGCAATTGCATCCCCAAACCATTGACATGGGTTTGGATCGCGTGAAGAAGGTGGCGAGCGCCATGCATTTGACAATGCCTTGCCCGGTCATCACCGTGGCCGGCACCAATGGCAAGGGTTCCACCTGCGCCATGCTGGAGTCGGTGCTGCGCCAAGCGGGCTACAAAACCGGGCTCTACACCTCGCCGCACTTGGTGCATTTTGAAGAGCGTTGCCGCTTGCAAGGCCAGCCCGCCAAAGCCGATCAGCTGGTGCCGTATTTTGAAAAAGTGGAAGCCGCGCGTGGCCCAGTTTCACTGAGTTATTTCGAATTCTCCAGCTTGGCCTTGCTTGCTTTTTTGGCCGACGCGAATCTGGATGTGGTGATTTTGGAAGTGGGCTTGGGCGGTCGCTTAGATGCAGTCAATATCTTGGATGCCGATTGCGCGGTCATCACCAGCATCGACTTGGATCACACCGATTTGCTGGGCAACACCCGCGAAGCCATTGGCTTTGAAAAGGCCGGCATCATGCGCAGCGGCCGACCCGTGGTGGTCTGCGACCCCGCGCCACCGGCCTCAGTGTTGGCCCATGCCCAAAGCTTGGGGGCCGATGTTTGGCAGGTGGGCGCAGACTTTCAATTCTCGGGCGATGCGCAGCAATGGACTTGGAAGGGCCGTGGCCGCACCTACAGCGGCTTGGCTTACCCCGCTTTGCGCGGAGCCAACCAGTTGTTGAATGCAGCAGGGGTGTTGGCCGTTTTGGAGGCCATGCGAGCGCAATTGCCGGTCACGGCGCAAGCCATTCGCCTGGGGCTGTCCTTGGTGGAATGGCCGGGGCGGTTTCAAATCTTGCCGGGGCAACCGGCCATCGTGCTGGATGTGGCGCACAACCCGCATGCCACGGCGGCATTGGCCCACAACCTGGACGCCATGGGCTTTTACCCCGGCACCCATGCCGTGGTGGGGGCCATGCTCGACAAAGACTTGCCCGGGTTGTTCAAACGCTTGCTGCCCTTGGTGGAGCATTGGTATTTCTGCGATTTGCCCACACCGCGGGCGGCCACAGCCGCGCATTTGCACCAGGTTTGGCGGGCCTCGTCGCCACCCGCGAACGCCACGGCTGTCGAGGTGGACAGCCCATCGGCGGCGCTGGCCTTGGCCCTCAGCCGCGCAGACCCCGCTGATAGAATTCTTGTTTTTGGTTCGTTCTTCACCGTTGGCGGGGTTCTTCAGCAAGGAATTCCTGGCCGCTTGACTGCCGATCTGCCCACCTGAAGTCACAAACATGGCGTTTTTCAAGTCCCGTTCCAAATCCACGGCTTCTGCCGAAGAACGCAACACCGACGCTGGCGAAGCCCAAAGCATGGATGTGCTGCGACAACGCGCCCGCCATCGTTTGATCGGTGCCACGGTCTTGGTGTTGATCGCTGTCATTGGGTTCCCCCTTGTGTTTGACACCAAGCCACGCGAAGTCGCGTCAGACATCCGCATCGACATGCCTGACCGCGATGCGGTGCGGCCCAGTCAAGCCCCAAGCGCACCTGCTGTACAAGCCAAAGCACCAGTACCCGATGACGTGAAAGCACCGGCCTCGCAAGCCCCTGAGCCCGAGCCCAAAGAAGCCGCCAAAGCGCCTGAACTGCCGGTGGCTGAGGTGAAAAAACCCGACACCAAATTGGCCGAAGTCTCCAAACCTGACGCCAAAATAGCTGACACCAAAGCATCTCCCAAAGAAGAGGTGGTGAACACCACCAAGCCCGATGCGGACAAGGCCAAAGACGATGGCGCACCGCGCTTCATCGTGCAAGTCGGTGCCTTCTCAGACGAGGCCAAGGTCAAGGAAGTGCGGGCCAAATTAGAGAAAGCCGGTTTCAAAACCTATGTGCATGTGGCGCAAACCAAAGAAGGCAAGCGCACACGAGTGCGCATTGGCCCGTTTGCCAGCAAAGATGAAGCTCAAAAAACAGTGAACAAAATCAAACCGCTGCACCTCTCCGCTGCCGTGTTGACGCTGTAGGACATGGGCACGTTGGATGGGGTTTTGTTGGGCGTGTTGCTGATCTCGTGTCTGTTGGGTTTATGGCGCGGCGTCATCCGCGAAACCATGGCCCTGTTGGCTTGGTTGCTGGGTTTTGTGTTGTCCTCCAAATACGCCGCAGACATGGCGCTGCATCTGCCCGCTGATTGGGGTGACAAGCTTCGTTTCTTGACGGGTTGGCTGTTGGTGTTTGTGGCGGTCTTGCTGTGCATGACTTTGCTCAGCACCTTGCTGCGGCGCTTGGTGGCGGTGGCGGGCTTGGGTCTGTTAGACCGTTTCATGGGCGGACTGTTTGGTTTGTTGCGCGGGGGCATTGCCTTGATGGCGGTGTCGGTGGTGGTGGGTTTGACGCCCTTTAAAACATCCCCCGCATGGAAAAATTCTTGGATGGCGCAGTCGGCCGATGAGGGTGTGAAGTTTTTCAAACCCATCTTGCCGGCGCAATTGGAAAGGTTGGTGTCCTGATGTGTGGCATTGTGGGCGTGGTCAGCCAGACCAGTGTGAACCAGTTGATTTATGACGCGTTGCTGTTGCTGCAACACCGTGGCCAAGATGCCGCAGGCATCGTCACCCAACTGGATCGCAAATTTTTCATGCACAAAGCCAAGGGCATGGTGCGAGATGTTTTTCGCACGCGCAACATGCGGGCCTTGCCCGGCAACGTCGGTTTGGGCCAGGTGCGTTACCCCACAGCGGGCAATGCATTCAGCGAAGAAGAAGCCCAACCTTTTTATGTGAATGCACCCTTTGGCTTGGTGTTGGTTCACAACGGTAACCTGACCAATGCACAGGCTTTGAAAGCCGAGTTGTTTTCCACCGATCACCGACACATCAACACTGAAAGTGACTCTGAAGTACTGCTGAATGTGCTGGCGCACGAGTTGGAAAAAACCACGCGTGGCTTGGTGTTGTCGCACATCGACGTATTTGCCGCCGTGGCCGGCGTGCACACGCGTGTGAAGGGTTCTTATGCGGTGGTGGCCATGATTGCGGGCCACGGCATGGTGGCTTTTCGCGATCCCTTTGGCATTCGGCCCCTGTGTTTGGGCCAAGGCGCCGATGGCACCTGGATGGTGGGCAGCGAGTCGGTGGCCTTGGAAGGCACAGGCCACAGCTTTGTGCGCGACATCGCGCCGGGTGAAGCGGTGTTCATCGACATGCAAGGGCAGTTGCATGCCCAGCAATGCGCCAAGAACCCGCAACTCATGCCTTGCATTTTTGAATACGTGTATTTGGCGCGTCCCGACTCCACGATGGACGGCATCTCGGTGTACCAAGCGCGTTTGAACCTGGGCGAAACCTTGGCCAAGCGCGTGGTGTCCACCGTGCCACCATCAGACATTGATGTGGTGATTCCCATCCCCGAGTCCAGCCGCCCCAGCGCCACCGAGCTTGCGCATTTGCTGGGCAAGCCCTACCGCGAAGGCTTTGTGAAAAACCGCTATGTGGGTCGCACCTTCATCATGCCGGGCCAATCGGTGCGCAAAAAATCTGTGCGCCAAAAACTCAATGTCATCGTGAGTGAATTCAAAGGCCGCAACGTGCTGTTGGTGGACGATTCGATTGTGCGGGGCACCACCAGCCGCGAAATCGTGCAAATGGCGCGTGACGCAGGTGCCCGCAAGGTCTACATGGCCAGCGCTGCACCCCCGGTGCGCTTCCCCAATGTGTATGGCATTGACATGCCCACACCCGAGGAATTGGTGGCGCACAACCGCACCGTGGAAGAAGTGCGTCAACTCATCGGCTGCGACGCTTTGATTTACCAAGACATCGGCCCGATGCGCGAAGCAGTACGAAGTGCCGCCTTGCCGGGCTCACCAGCATTGCAAGGCTTCGATGCCTCTTGCTTTGATGGCGTTTACGTGACCGGCGATGTGACCGCCGCTGATATTTCCAGACTCAACCAACAACGCGTGGGCAGTGAAGAGGACAGCGAAGACAATTCGCGCTTGGCCTTGCCCAACGCCAATGCCTGAACCCCATGACTGAACCCAAAGTGCCTCCTTCATTGCACCCCGAAACCTTGGCAGTGCGCTTGGCCGTCGAGAAAAGCCAATACGGCGAAAACTCCGAAGCTTTGTTTCTCACCAGCGGCTATGTGCAACCTTCAGCACAAGCCTCGGCCGATCGTTTCGCGGGTGAAGAAGACGGCTACACCTACGGCCGCGCGGGCAACCCCACGGTCAGCAGTTTCGAGATGCGTTTGGCGGCCTTGGAAGGTACCGAGGCCTGCATCGCCACATCGAGTGGCATGTCGGCCATCACGCTCATGTTGTTCAGCTTGCTCAAAGCGGGCGACCATGTGGTGTATTCGCAGTCGATGTTTGGCTCAACCATCAAGTTGATTGGTTCCGAATTTGCGCGATTTGGTGTGACGTCCACCATGGTGCCGCAAACCGATTTGGCCGCATGGCAAGCGGCGATTCAACCCAACACCAAGTTGTTGTTCGCTGAAACGCCCACCAACCCGCTCACCGATGTGTGTGACATCGCCGCGTTGGCCGACATGGCTCACAACGCGGGCGCTTTGTTGGCGCTGGACAATTGTTTTGCCACCCCAGTTTTGCAACGCCCTGTCGACATGGGTGCTGACATCGTCATGCATTCGGGCACGAAATACTTGGACGGCCAAGGACGTGTCATGGCCGGTGCTTTGTGTGCCAGCGAAGCCATGGTGCTTGAAAAATTTTTGCCGGTGATGAAAAACAGCGGCATGGTGTTGGCGCCGTTCAACGCGTGGGTGGTGCTCAAAGGCTTGGAAACCTTGGACATCCGCATGCGTGCCCAAAGCGCCCGAGCCCACGAATTGGCCCAGTGGTTGGCGCAACACCCCAGCGTGGCCAAGGTGCATTACCCCGGCTTGAAGAGCCACCCGCAACACGCGCTGTCAATGAAACAAATGTCGAACATGGGCGGTGCGGTGTTGTCCTTTGACGTGAAAGCGCAAGACCCCGAGCAAGCCCGTTCACGTGCATTCCACGTGCTCGACAGCTTGCAGGTTTTGTCCTTGTGCACCAACTTGGGCGACACCAAAACCTTGCTCACCCATCCGGCCAGCACCTCGCACGGCAAGCTCACTGAAGCCCAACGTCAAGTGGCTGGCATTGGCCAAGGCTTGATTCGCGTGGCCGTGGGCCTTGAACACCTTGACGACATGAAAACCGATTTGTTACGCGGCCTTGAAACCATCTGACCCCCAAGCCAACATGAACACCCGCACCCGATTTGCGCCATCCCCCACCGGCTTCATTCACCTGGGCAACATCCGCTCGGCGCTCTACCCTTGGGCGTTTGCGCGTGCCACCGGTGGCGACTTCATCTTGCGCATCGAAGACACGGATGTTGAACGTTCTTCGCAAGAAGCCGTGGATGTCATTTTGGAAGGCATGGCTTGGCTGGGGTTGAACCACGATGAAGGCCCGTTCTACCAAATGCAGCGCATGGACCGCTACAAGGAAGTGCTGGCGCAGTTGCAAGCCGCGGGCCATGTTTACCCGTGCTACATGAGCGTGGCCGAATTAGACGCCTTGCGTGAACGCCAAATGGCCGCCAAAGAAAAACCGCGCTATGACGGCACCTGGCGGCCCGAGGAAGGAAAAACTTTGCCCGCGATTCCTGCCGGTGTGCAACCCGTGTTGCGCTTCAAAACACCCCTGACTGGCATGGTCAGTTGGGACGAC
Source organism: Comamonadaceae bacterium (assembly GCA_947448745.1). GTDB lineage: Bacteria > Pseudomonadota > Gammaproteobacteria > Burkholderiales > Burkholderiaceae_C > Limnohabitans. Next base: position 44,762 of record CANFOQ010000012.1, on the reverse strand, counting down.
AAGGTGAAAGGGCGCATCGAGATTCGCAACACCGAGTTGGATGATTTGGTGATTGCCCGCCCCGATGGCACACCCACCTACAACTTTTGCGTGGTGGTCGATGACATGGACATGGCCATCACCCACGTGATTCGCGGCGACGACCATGTGAACAACACGCCTCGGCAAATCCATATCTTCAACGCCCTGGGTTACACGCCACCGGTGTATGCGCATTTGCCCACCGTGCTGAACGAGCAAGGCGACAAACTCAGCAAGCGCACCGGTGCCAAGCCGGTGACGCAATTCCGCGATGAAGGTTTTTTGCCTGAAGCCATGGTGAACTATTTGGCCCGCTTGGGCTGGAGCCATGGGGACGATGAAATTTTCAGCAGCACCCAGTTTGTGCAATGGTTCAACCTGGACCACTTGGGCAAAAGCGCGGCCCAATTTGACGAAGCCAAACTGCGTTGGGTCAACGCCCAGCATTTGAAGGCCATGGCAGACGATGCCTTAGCTCCTTTGGTGCAAGCGCAGTTGCAACACCTGGACATCACCTCGGATGCGCGTTTGCCAGCCATTTGCGGTTTGTTCAAGGACCGTTGCGACACCACCGTGGCCTTGGCGCATTGGGCCAAGGCTTTTTACACCGATGTGCACCCCAGCGCTGAAGATGTGGCCAAGCACGTGACCGATGCGGTTAGACCGGCCTTGCAACTGTTGTCCGACAAACTGGGGGCATTGCCTGAATGGACCACGCCGGCCATCAGCGAGGCCATCAAAGCTGTGTTGGCAGAGCAGGGCTTGAAGATGCCGCAATTGGCCATGCCGGTGCGTGTTTTGGTGATGGGCACACCGCAAACGCCTTCGGTGGATGCGGTGCTGGCGCTGTGCGGCCAGGAGAAAGTTTTGGCCCGTTTAAAGGGCGCCTGAAAAGTTGGTTATACTTTACGGCTCGACACCCAATGGGGGTATAGCTCAGCTGGGAGAGCGCTTGCATGGCATGCAAGAGGTCAGCGGTTCGATCCCGCTTACCTCCACCAAAACAAGATGTCGAGATGGAAAGTCCACAGGTTTTGACCCTATCGTCTAGAGGCCTAGGACATCACCCTTTCACGGTGAGTACCGGGGTTCGAATCCCCGTAGGGTCGCCAAGTTTGTAGCACTTGGTTTTGGCGCAAGCCGAAACGAAGCTATCTACCAGGAGTGGTAGTTCAGTTGGTTAGAATACCGGCCTGTCACGCCGGGGGTCGCGGGTTCGAGTCCCGTCCACTCCGCCAAACCTAAAAACGCGCCTTCGGGTGCGTTTTTTTTCATCACTGTTGCCGCCCTTTGGGGCCATGTCGAGGAACACCATGTACAAAAACCTCATCGCAGCGCTGTTCGCGCTCGCTTTGTTGTCGTCAACCGCTATCGGTCAGACCGACCCTTCACCCCCCAGCAAAGCCAAAGCGTCGTCCACTTCGCTAACGCAACGCCCCTTGAGTGTTGGATTCGTTTATGTGACGCCACGTTTGCCCAGCGGCTGGGTGCACCAACACGAATTGGGTCGCCTCAGTTTGGAAGCGCAGCTCAAGCAGCAAGGCTTCAAAGTGCAAACCCAGTTTGTGGAAAACGTGGCCGAAGGCCCAGATGCCGAACGCGTGATTCGCGACATGGCCAAACAGGGCGTGGGTCTGATCTTCACGCCCAGCTTTGGCTACATGGAACCCACCTTGAAAGTCGCTGCTGAATTTCCCAATGTGAAGTTCGAGTCCATCACGGGTTACAAAACAGCGCCGAATGTGGCGGCTGCCAACGCCCGTTATTACGAAGGCCGATTTTTGGCGGGCATTGCCGCTGGGCGGCTCAGCAAGACCGGCGTGGCCGGCTATGTGGCGAGTTTTCCCATTCCCGAAGTGGTGCAGGGCATCAATGCTTTTGCCTTAGGCATGCGTTACGTCAACCCGAAAGCGCAAGTGAAATTGGTTTGGCTCGACACCTGGTTTGACCCGGTGCGCGAACGCGAAGCCGCGCTGACCTTGATGAACCAACAAGCCGATGTGTTGGCGTTTCACACTGCATCTGATGCGGTGATGGTGGCAGCGCAAGAGCGCGGTAAGATGGCCATTGCCTATCACTCTGATATGCGCCATGTGGCCCCACAAGCGCAACTCTTGGCCATCACCCACCACTGGGGCCAGTACTACAGTGAACGGGCCAAAGCGGTGATTCAAGGCACGTGGCAAACCGGCTCAGTCTGGGGTGGGGTGCATGAAGGCATGATCAAAGTTGGCGACTTTGGTCCCAAGGTGCCGAAAAAAGTGCAAACCGAAATCCTGCGTTTGCAACGGGCCGTGGGCAAAGGCAGTTTGCTGCCGTTCACCGGCCCCATCTTGGACAACCAAGACCAAGTGATTTTGGCCAGAGGGCAAAACCTCACCGATGAACAAATCATGAACATGAAGTTTTTGGTGCAAGGCGTGCAAGGCAGCTTGCCTTGACGCAAGCGACCAACTCCAGCCCTGGCTGGATGTGCAGCAGGGCTTGCACCTCAATTGCCTACAATCTGCGGATTCAAAAAAGGGCAGTGGCATGAGCATCAAAAGCGACAAATGGATTCGCCGCATGGCAGAACAGCACGGCATGATCGAACCTTTCGAGCCGGGGCAAATTCGCCAAGACGCGGCGGGCCAAAAAATCGTCAGCTACGGCACCAGCAGTTATGGCTATGACATCCGCTGCGCCCCCGAGTTCAAGGTGTTCACCAACATCTACAGCACCGTGGTGGACCCAAAAAACTTCGACCCCAAAAGTTTTGTCGACATCGAAGCCGATGTCTGCATCATCCCGCCCAACAGCTTTGCCTTGGCCCGCACCCTGGAGTACTTCCGCATCCCACGCAATGTGCTCACCATCTGTTTGGGCAAAAGCACTTATGCGCGTTGCGGCATCATCGTCAACGTCACCCCCTTCGAGCCCGAATGGGAAGGCTATGTGACCCTCGAGTTCTCCAACACCACACCGTTGCCGGCCAAAATTTACGCTGGTGAAGGCTGTGCCCAAGTCTTGTTTTTTGAGAGCGATGAAGTTTGCGAGACCAGCTACAAAGACCGTGGTGGCAAGTACCAAGGTCAGGTGGGCGTCACCCTGCCCAAGGCTTGATGACCGGCTGCCAGGCCGCTTGAACGTCCCGAAAACCCCTTCTTGCCCGCGATTCAGGACCGTCAGCCCAGAGTGCGACAATCAGCGCCACATATGAATTCATTCTCGCAATTGCAGTTGGCCCCCAGTTTGGCGAAAGCCGTCGCCGAAATGGGTTACGAATCCATGACGCCCATCCAGGCCCAAGCCATTCCGGTGGTCTTGTCGGGCCAAGACGTGATGGGTGCAGCGCAAACCGGCACCGGCAAAACCGCTGCGTTCTCGTTGCCCCTGCTGCAACGCATGCTCAAGCATGAAAACACCTCTACCTCGCCAGCGCGTCATCCAGTGCGGGCCTTGGTGTTGTTGCCCACACGCGAGTTGGCCGATCAAGTGGCCCAGCAAGTCAAGATGTATGCCAAATACACGCAGCTGCGTTCGGCCGTGGTGTTTGGTGGCATGGACATGAAACCGCAAACCTTGGAACTCAAGCGCGGGGTTGAAGTGTTGGTGGCCACCCCCGGCCGTTTGCTGGATCACATCGAAGCCAAAAATGCGGTGCTGAACCAAGTGGAATATGTGGTGCTCGATGAAGCCGACCGCATGCTTGATATTGGCTTTCTGCCTGACTTGCAACGCATCCTGAGCTACCTGCCCAAACAACGCACCACCTTGTTGTTCTCGGCCACCTTCTCGCCTGAAATCAAGCGTTTGGCCTCCAGTTATTTGCAAAATCCGGTCACCATCGAAGTGGCCCGACCCAACCAAACCGCGTCCACCGTCACGCAGTTGTTCTACAACGTGGCCGAAGACGACAAGCGCAACGCATTGAAACAAATCGTGAAAGAGCGCGGCATCAGCCAAGCCTTTGTATTTGTCAACAGCAAGCTGGGTTGTGCACGTTTGGCGCGGGCCTTGGAACGCGATGGTTTGCGCACCGCCGCCTTGCATGGCGACAAAAGCCAAGACGAGCGTTTGAAAGCCTTGGAGGCCTTCAAAAAAAGCGAGGTGGACTTGCTGATTTGCACCGATGTGGCCGCGCGTGGTTTGGACATCAAAGATGTGCCGGCCGTTTTCAATATTGACATCCCCTACAACGCCGAAGATTACATTCACCGCATTGGCCGCACAGGTCGTGCTGGCGCCGAAGGATTGGCGGTCAGTTTCGCTTCGCCCTCTGATGCACGTTTGGTTGGTGACATTGAAAAACTCACCAAGCAAAAAATTGAATTGTTGGCGCTGGAATTTGCCGACGACCGTCCGCGTGAGCGCATGAACACCGGTCGCCGCCATTGGGACGAAGAAAAACGCAACGACAAACGCGAAGAATCACCGCGTGAGTCCCGCAGTCGCTACACGCCCGCCCCCAAAGCGGTGGACCCGTTTTTTGACAAGCCCTACGAAGAAACGGCGGCTGCTGATGTGCCCAGCACTACCACGGCAGCACCTAGCAGTCCTCGGGGTATTTCACCCAACATCAAACCCAAGCGCAAAGTGGCCGCGCTTTTTAAAACCACCGAAACCCACTAAGCCGCGCTGTGGCTGGTTGGGGCGCAGGCCACCTCGATGCGCTGGTGCTGCCCAGGCCCGTGGGCATGCAACTCCAAAGCACTCAAGCACCCGCCCCACACGCAACCCGTGTCCATCTCCAGCACATCTGATCGTTGCATTGGCTTGAGCGCCGACCAATGACCAAACGCAACAGTGTGCGGCGCTGTTTGACGACCGGGCACATCAAACCAGGGCAGATACCCCGATGGGGTTTCATCCAAGCCGCGGTGGTGGGCAAATTCCATCTCACCCTCGGGCGTGCAAAAACGCAAACGGGTGAGGGCGTTGACGATGACCCGCAAACGTTCTGTGCCTTGCAGTTCATCACGCCAATGCGCGGGTTGGTTGCCGTACATCTGCGCGATGAAATGGGGCCAATCGTCGCTGCGCAACACGCTTTCCACTTCACCGGCCAGTTGCATGGTTTGTGCAATGGTCCACTGTGGCAACACACCGGCATGCACCATCAGCACCTCACCCTGTTGCAAGGCCATGGATTGATGGCGCAGCCAATGCATCAAAGCGTCCCGATCGGGGGCTTGCAAAATGTCTTGCACCGTGTCGCCACGTTTGAGCGGATGCAGACCCAAGTGCATGGCCAACAGATGCAAATCATGGTTGCCCAACAAGCACTGGGCGCTGTTGCCCAAAGCCATCACGCGGCGCAACACACCCCGGTTGTCCGGGCCACGGTTGACCAAATCGCCCAACAAAAACAGGGTGTCGCGACTGGGCGAAAACTGCAATTTCTCCAGAAGTTTTCCCAGGGCGTCGTTGCAGCCCTGCACATCGCCAATCAAGTAAAGTGCCATGGCATGATTGTCGTTCATCGATTGCAAAGGGTCTCATGGATTTGCTGCTGATTTTTTTCCTCACCTTGCTCAATGGCTTGTTTGCCATGTCTGAGATGGCCTTGGCGTCCAGCCGCAAAGCCTTGTTGGTGAGCTTGGAAGCCGCTGGTGCCAGTGGCGCCCACGCCGCGTTGGAATTGCAAAAGCAGCCCACCCAGTTTTTATCGACCATTCAAATTGGCATCACCACCTTGGGGGTGCTCAACGGCATCATTGGCGAGGCGGCTTTCAGCGATGGTGTGGCTGCTTGGTTCATGCAATGGGGCGTGTTGGAAACCTTGTCCCATGTGCTGGCCACCATTTCCGTGGTGACACTCATCACCCTCAACACGATTTTGTTTGGTGAGTTGGTGCCCAAACGCATCGGCCAGATTTACCCCGAAACCGCAGCGCGACTCACCGCGCCCGCCATGTACGCCTTGTCCGTGATGGCACGCCCCTTGGTGCATTTGTTGTCGGCCAGCACCACGGGCATCCTGCATTTGTTTCGCATCGACATGAAGCAGGTGCGCCAAGTCACTGAAGAAGAAATCACCGCGAGTTTGGTGGAAGGTGTGGACGCTGGGTTGATTGAACGCCATGAACACCAGATGGTGAAAAATGTTTTCCATTTGGATGAACGCACCTTGGCCTCGCTGATGGTGCCCCGCACCGACATTGTTTGGCTCGAGGCCACATTGGGTGTTCAAGAAGCCATGCAGCAATTGCAAGGACAGGCCACGCACTCTTGGTATCCGGTTTGTCGCGGCAGTTTGGACGATGTGGTGGGCATGGTCAGCATGGCCAGTTTGCTGGCCCAATTCAACAGCCCCGAGAGCCTGGAGAGTTGGGCCGAGCCTGCGGCCTTTGTGCCTGAAACCCTCACCGGTTTGGACTTGCTCGAGCAGTTTCGCAAACCCCACAACACCACGCCTGGTCACCATGCTGCGGTCAGTGGGCGCATGGTGTTGGTGGTGGACGAGTACGGTGTGGTGCAAGGGGTCATGACACCGCGTGATTTGCTGGAGGCCATCACCGGCGAGTTGGTGCAAACCACACTGCCGCAAGAAGCCTGGGCCGTGCAGCGCGAGGATGGCAGCTGGTTGCTCGACGGCATGATGCCGGTGCAAGAACTCAAGTCGCGTCTGGAGTTGAACGAACTGCCCGAGGAAGACCGTGGCCTGTACAACACCTTGGCCGGTTTGATCATGATGATCTCTGGCCAATTGCCCAAAGAAGGCGAACACGTGTCCGCGTTGGGCTGGCGTTTTGAAGTGGTGGATTTGGATGGGCGCCGCATCGACAAGGTGCTGGCCTCGCGCTTGCCAAACCTGAACACCGACACCTAGAGCAGCGGCTTCAAGCTTCAGGGCTTGGGATGTTCTTCCTCGTCAAGCTCATCCAATTTGTGGTTGATGCCCGAGACGGTTTTGCGGATGGCGTCCACGCGGCCATGAAACTCTTCGAGTCTCTTTTCTTTTTCAATTTTGGCTTGCAACAAGGCTTGTGCGTGCTTGCTTGTTTCTTCAGGATGTGTGTTTGAATGTTGGGGCTGTTGATGGACATCCATTGAATGGCTTGCAACATCTCTTGAGTGGAGCTTGGCATCCTCAGACGAACTGGTTTTTGATGCATTGCCGCTGGGACCTGATGGGGTTGCAGTGGTTGGCGGTAAGCCCACAAAATGGTCTTCAAGATGTTCATTGCCGATACCGGCATGGTTATCGTGAAGAGCTTCTTTGGCCACGCCGTGTTGGCGATCTTCAAGCTTGTCTTTTGGCAAACCTTGCAGGTTATCGTGGAAGGCATCTTGGCTCACACCCCGGGGGTTGTCATGCAAAGCGTCTTGAGCAACGCCTTGCAAGTTGTCTTTCAAGCTGTCTTGCGCAACGCCTTGCAAGTTGTCTTTCAAGCTGTCTTGCGCAACGCCTTGCAAGTTGTCTTTGATGGCGTCTTTGCCGATGCCCGCTTTGTTGCCTGACAGAGCGTCGCTCCCAACCCCTTGCAGGTTGTCCTTCAAGCTGTCTTGCGCAACGCCTTGCAAGTTGTCCTTGATGGCGTCTTCGTCGATGCCTGCTTTGTTGCCTGACAGCGCGTCGTTCCCAACCCCTTGCAAGTTGTCCTTGATAGCGTCTTTGCTGATGCCTGCTTTGTTGTCTGACAGCGCGTCGCTCCCAACCCCTTGCAGGTTGTCCTTCAAGCTGTCTTGCGCAACGCCTTGCAAGTTGTCTTGGATGGCGTCTTTGCCGATGCCCGCTTTGTTGCCTGACAGCGCGTCGTTCCCAACCCCTTGCAAGTTGTCGTGCAATCCATCTTGCCCAACACCTTGATGGTTGTCCTTCAAGCTGTCTTGCGCAATGCCTTGCAAGTTGTCGTGTAACTCATGACCTGCTTCGCCGCCCGCAAACCGATCTTTCATTGCATCGGCTTGAATGCTCGGTCCGGTGGTTGAAGCAAGACTGTCGTTGCCAGGCAGTGTGGCCAAGTTGTCTTGATGATGCGGATCATCAATGTTTTGTAAATTGGTGTGGGTCGGGTGATCCTCGCCAAAACCACCTACGTGTAAACCCGAAGTCTTTTCATGGGTGCCAGTGGTTTTTTCTAAATCCACATCAGCCCCATGAACATGAGACGCTCTGCTTTTGATGTCTAAATCATCATTCGCTACAACGTCACTGCGACGTGATTTCGCGCTGTTGGACCCTTCCGGTATTTCCACCGAAAAAGCCTTGCTGCTGCGGATGAGGGGAGGGGGTGCTTTGGACGCCATGTCGCCGAGTTTACTATTCCTCAGGGTTTTCCTTGTGTTTAGCGACATACCACCAGCAACACACTTCGCAGTGAAATACTGACCTCGCTTATCCACTTAGAACACACAGGAGACATCCATGCGAACCATTCCCATAGCACCCGTTGCTTCAGAGTTCAGCGACTGCGAAGAAAGCGGCATTGTCCCCAAACAAAACCTGCCCTTGGCACGACGCGAATTCCTCAAGGGCTCGGGCATTTTGATGGGCACCTTGGCTGCTGGTTCGGTGTTGGCTGGTTTGGCCCCCTCCACGGTTTGGGCCGTTGAACTGAAAACCCTGTCGCAGGCCGAAGGTGAAACGCTCATGGCCATGGGCCGCACCATTTACCCGCACAAAAAATTGCCCGATGCGGTCTACGCTATCTTGGCCAAAGACATGGATGGCTCGGCCTCTGCGGACCCGGCCACTGCGGCCATGTTGCGTGAAGGGTTGAGCAACCTCAACAGCTTGGCAGGTGGCAGCTTCAAGAAAGCCAGTGACGCCAAAAAATTGGCCATCGTCAAAGGCCTGGAAGGTTCTGCATTCTTTGGTGCGGTCCGTGGCCAATGCGTGACCTCGGTTTACAACAACGACATGGCGTTCGCCGCATTTGGTTACCCAGGCTCTGCTTGGGAAAAAGGCGGCTACATCACCCGTGGTTTCCAAGATTTGAAATGGTTGCCTGCGCCTCCCAAAGACGCCAGCCCCGCACCTTTCATGGGCTGAGCCCACCCCACAACGATTACAAATTCAGGAGAACACACATGGCTTCTATCGCATTCAACGACGACAGTGCTGTCGTCATAATCGGTTCCGGCGCAGGCGGCGGCACCTTGGCCAACGAACTCTGTCAAAAGGGCATCAAAGTGGTGGTGCTCGAAGCAGGTGCGCGTCAGTCCCCCCAATCCTTCGTCAATGACGAATGGAAATCCTTTGGTCAATTGGCTTGGCTCGACCCCCGCACCACCTCGGGCACATGGCGCGTGGCCAAAGACTTTTCTGGCTTGCCCGCTTGGATTTGCAAAACCGTTGGCGGCTCCACCACCCACTGGGCTGGTGCGTCTTTGCGTTTGCAAGAGCACGAGTTCCGCGCCAAAACCGTTTATGGCGACATTAAAGGGGCCAACCTGCTGGACTGGCCTGTCACCTTGTCCGAGTTGGAGCCTTACTACGCCAAAGCGGAAAACAAAATGGGCGTGACCCGCACCAATGGCATTCCTGGCCTGCCTGGCAACAACAACTTCAAAGTGATGTATGCCGGCGCGAAAAAAATGGGCTACAAGGAAGTGCACACCGGCAACATGGCCATCAACAGCCAGCCGCGTGATGGCCGTGGTCGATGCATGCAGTTGGGCTTTTGCTTCCAAGGTTGCAAGAGCGGCGCCAAGTGGTCCACGCTTTACACCGAGATTCCCAAGGCCGAAGCCACTGGCAACCTCGACCTGCGCCCCGAAGCGCACGTGACCCGCATTGAACACAACGACAAAGGCTTGGTCACCGGTGTCGTGTACTTTGACAAGGACGGCAAAGAGCAACGCCAAAAAGCACGTGTGGTTTGCGTGGCGGGCAACTCCATTGAAACACCGCGTTTGCTGCTGCTGTCAGCCTCCAACATGTTCAAAGACGGCTTGGCCAACTCTTCTGGTCAAGTGGGTCGCAACTACATGCGCCACATGACTGGCTCTGTGTACGCAGCGTTCAAAGACCCGGTGCACATGTACCGTGGTACCACCATGGCCGGCATCATCCGTGACGAATCTGCCTTCAACCCCAAACGCGGTTTTGTGGGTGGCTATGAAATGGAAACCCTGTCCTTGGGTCTGGCCTTCATGCCCGCCTTCTTAGACCCCGGTGCTTGGGGCGCCGACTACGCATGGTGGATGGACCACTACACCAACTTGGCGGGCATGTGGCTGGTGGGCGAAGACATGCCGCGCGAAACCAACCGCATCACCCTGAACACCAATGTGAAAGACAAGTGGGGCAGTGCCGTGGCCAACGTGCACTTCGATGACCATGAAAATGACATCGTCATGCGCAACCACGCGTTCACCCAAGGTGAGCGCATTTACCAAGCGGCGGGTGCCATCAAAACCTACCGCACACCGCCTTACCCTTCCACCCACAACCTGGGCAGCTGCCGACTCAGTGCCAATGCGCGTGATGGTGTGGCCAACAAATGGGGTCAAACCCATGACATCCCCAACCTGTTCATCAGTGATGGCTCCCAGTTCACCACCGGTGGTGCTGAGAACCCCACCTTGACCATCGTGACCTTGGCCATTCGCCAGGCGGATTACATCGCCAAGCAAATGACTGAAAAAGCCATTTAAATTTGGCTTGGTTCCCACCAGGAGACATGCATGTGTGAGTATTTCGTCAAAGCCGATCCGATTCTGTACGAGCAACGTACCCGTTCGATTCGCATTCGCGGCATGCTCACCAGCATTCGCTTGGAAAACACCGTGTGGGACGTGCTGGCCGAAATGGCCGAGGATGAGGGCTGCACCACCAATGCCCTCATCTGCACGCTGCACGATGAAATCTTGGAGCACCGGGGCGAAGTCTCCAACTTCGCCTCGTTTCTTCGTGTCACCAGTTTGCGATACCTGCGGCGTTGCCTCATCTCCCAAGAAAAGCAGCACCAGGCGATCGATGCCAGCTTGAACCTCGATTCGCCAACCCTGCTCACAGGCACACACCATGGCCCAGCGGTTCGCCCAACAGCCCTGGCCGCCGTTAAATCTTAAATTCAGCCATGACGTTTTCCACTGAAAAACACCCCGGTGTTTGCGAGCAGCCCACGGCTCATTCCAAAGGCTTTGTGTTGAACCACTCGATGCTGCGGGTGAAAGACCCGGCAGTGACTTTGGACTTTTACAGCCGCATCATGGGCATGCGGGTGCTGCGCAAGTTGGACTTCCCCGAGATGAAGTTCTCCTTGTATTTTTTGGCGGTGTCCGAGCAAGCGCAGAAGGCGCCCGAAGACCAAGGCGAGCGCACCGCCTGGACTTTTTCGCAAAGCGGCATCTTGGAGTTCACCCACAACTGGGGCACCGAGTCGGACGCAGATTTCAAATACCACGATGGCAATGCCCAGCCCCAAGGCTTTGGTCACATTTGTTTTTCAGTGCCCGATTTGGCCGCTGCCGTGCAATGGTTTGACGACAACCAAGTGACTTATGTGAAGCGCCCCGAGCAGGGCAAGATGCGCGACGTGGCCTTCATCAAAGACCCCGACGGTTATTGGATTGAAATTGTGCAGCCCAATTTGCTGAAAAAGCTGGGCGCTTAATTCGGTTTTTTCAAACCGCTGGCCGACAAAAAATCTTTGTTCGGTTTCAACGTCTCTTTCAGGCCTTGTTGAATTTGCTTGACCAGCAGGTTGCGGGTTTCTTCCTGCATGCTGGCCGCTCTCAAGCGAATGTAGGCCGCTTTGGCTTTGGCCTTGTCAGCACCAGACTCCGCCATGGCCTTGGCCCACAGGCCGTCCCGGATGATGCCGTCTTGCATTTCACGCAGAACAAGCGCGTGGATGAGTTCGCTGGGAGGGGTGGCCATAGGTTTCCTTCAAGGACGGGTCATTTGGCAAGAAGTGGGTTGGGCACTGATGTAGGTGTCCCAGACCACTTCCGAGCGGAAACCATAACCGGTTTTTTCGGCATCGTACTTCACACCCTTGCTGCCTTGTTTGGCCCACATGCCCAAGAACAAAGGGGCCAGCAATTGGTGATCGGTTTTGCGCATTTCCACTTCGCCCACCGGGCTCTTGAATTTCATGCCTTCTAAAGCATAGGCCACGGTTTTGGGGTCGGTGCTTTTGGCTTTCTCCATCGCAGCGCTCAACATGTGAACCGAGTTGTAGTGGGCCGCAAAAATAAAGTCTTCGTCCGATTGTTTTTTATAGGCGATGTAAATTTTTTCCAACTCGGGGGTGGGGGCGTTGTGGCCCCAGTTCCAGATGACGCCAACTTTGTTTTCGCCCCAAGCGCCCATTTGCGCGGGCACACCGGGGTTGTTGGCGTTCATGGTGAAGAAGTTGATGTTCAGGCCGTAGTCTTTGGCCGCCTTGAGCAACAAGCTGAGGTCGGTGCCCCAGTTGGAGGTGATGACGGTGTCTGCGCCAGAAGCTTTGATCTTGGCGATGTAGGGTGCAAAGTCGCGCACTTGGGCAATGGGGACAAAGGTGTCGCCCACGATTTGCACATCAGGGCGTTTGCGTGCCAAGTAGGCCTTGGACGCTTTTGAAACTTGCTGACCGTGCGTGTAGTCTTGGTTCAACAAATACACATTCTTGATGTCGGGACGCGTCTTCATGTAGGTGGTGAGCGCTTCGATTTTCATTTCGCTGGACGGGTAAAAACGGAAGTGCCAGAAGTTGCAGCGGTCGTTGGTCAGGCCCGGGTCCATCGCCGAATAGTTCAGGTAGACCATGGCTTTGTTGGGTTCGCGATCAGCGATTTTGGCGATGGCTTCGGTCAAGGCGAAGGCCACACCAGAACCCCCGCCTTGGGTCACATAACGGATGCCTTGGTCGGCGGCACTCTTGAGCATCAAGGCGCTTTCCTGCGGTGAACCTTTGCCATCAAAAGGCACCACTTCAAACTGTGGCTCACTGGGCTTGGCTTTGGCGTTGCGGGCCGTCACCACCGCACGCAGTTGGTCCAAGGATGATTTGCCCGCTGCAGCAAACGGCCCCGACAACACATCAATGAAGCCGATCTTCACCACTTCAGCGTGGGCTTGCGGGCTGATCAAGGCCACCACAGACAAGAGCAGGGCGGGGAGGTGTTTGTGGATGCTCATGAGGGTGCCTTTGTGTTGTATTTGAAAAAATCAGCTGGCTTGGTGCAGTGCGGTGACCCGCTGCACCTCGTTTTTCGAGCCCAAGAAAACGCTCACGCGCTGGTGCAGTTCAGTGGGTTGGATGTCCAAGATGCGTTGTTGTCCGTTGGTGGCAGCACCACCGGCTTGCTCGACCAACCAAGCCATCGGATTGGCCTCGTACATCAGGCGCAACTTGCCAGGCTTGTTCGGCTCGCGTTGATCCCAAGGGTACATGAAGACACCGCCACGGGTGAGGATGCGGTGCACATCGGCCACCATGCTGGCCACCCAACGCATGTTGAAGTCTTTGCCACGTGCACCAGCTTTGCCGGCCAAGCAGTCCTCGATGTACTGTTTGACCGGCGGGGCCCAGTGCCGCATGTTGCTCATGTTGATGGCGAACTCTTGGGTGTCGGCCGGAATCTGCACGTCTTCTTGTGTCAGCACGAATGAACCCTGCTCGCGGTCCAAGGTGAACATGGCCACGCCATCGCCCACCGTGAGCACCAAGGTGGTTTGCGGGCCGTACACGCAATAACCTGCGGCGACTTGGGCGCTGCCTTGTTGCAAAAAATCAGCTTCACTGACACCGGCGCTGCCTTCGGTTTTTTTCAACACACTGAAGATGGTACCGATGCTCACGTTCACATCGATGTTGCTAGAGCCATCAAGGGGATCAAACAACAGCAGGTATTCGCCTTGCGGGTAGCGGTTGGGCACGAGGTAAATGCTGTCCATTTCTTCCGAGGCCATGGCCGCCAAATGGCCGCCCCATTCATTCGCTTCAATCAACACCTCGTTGGCAATGATGTCGAGTTTCTTCTGCACTTCGCCTTGCACGTTTTCGCTGTGGGCAGAGCCCAGCACGCCACCCAAGGCGCCCTTGTTCACCGCATGGCTGATGCTTTTGCAAGCACGTGCCACCACTTCAAGCAACAAGCGCAGCTCGGGTGGGATGTGGTTTTTGGCGCGTTGTTGTTCCACCAAATAACGAGACAGGGATGTGCTCATGGTTCAGTCCTCTAGGGCGGCGTTGATCACTTCACGCACATCGGCGCTCAAATCGTCTTTGGCGGCAACACGGCGAATCGCTTCGTGGGCGGCACTGCGGTAGGGCTCTACCAACTTGCGCCAACGGTCCAAGGTGCGGGCCAAGCGGGCCGCCACCTGCGGGTTGAAGCCGTCAATTTCCAACACGCGCTCGCTCCAGAACACATAGCCTGCGGCATCGGTGCGGTGAAAGGCGGCGGCATTGGTGCAGTAACTCGAAATCAAACTGCGGGCGCGGTTCGGGTTGTGCAGATGGAAGTCGGGGTGTTGCATGAGTTGCCGCACCTTGGCCAAGACATCGGACTGGCTGCCACTGGCCGAGGCTTGCAAGGCAAACCATTTGTCCAACACCAGTTCTTCTTGTTTGAACAAGGCATGGAACTGCGCTAATGCACCAGCGGCCAAGGGATGGTCGATGTGCACCAAGGCGGCCAGGCCGTGCATGCGCTCGGTCATGTTGCTGGCTTTTTCAAACACCGCCCGGGCGTGCTGCGCCCAGGTGTTGTCCGATTGCCGTTGACCGGCCAAACACAAATACACCAAGGCCATGCCACGCAAGGCGCGTTGACCACAGGACGCTGCATCGGTTTGGTAACTGCCTTTGGGAGCGTGGTGATGGAACGCCCAAGCCCAATCTTCTTGCAGTGCTGTGGCCAATTGCAAGCGCATGGCTTCACGCACAGCATGGATTTTTTGCGGGTCCACTTGCTCGCATTGTTCGGCGATGTAACTTTCGCTGGGCAAGGTCAGCACCAGTTCTTTGAAGGCCGCATCCAGCTCGGGGTGGCGCAACACATGGCGCAAGCCGTCGACCAAATCCAGTGGCAAGGGTTGGTCGTGCACGGTGGCGCTGTTCAAGGCCACCATGGCGGCTTTCAAGCCCAGGCGTTGCGCGGCTTCCCAGCGGTTGAAAGCATCCTTGTCGTGCGCCAACATGGTGAGCAACTGCGCATCGGTGTAGTCGTAAACCAAATGCACCGGGGCACTGAAGCCGCGCAGCAAGGACGGCACCGGCTGCTGCGCCATGTTTTCAAACACCAGGGTGTGGTGTTCTTCATGCAAGACCAACAACTGCTCGTCGCCCAAGGATGCACCGGTGGGGCTGAGCAAGCCGAGTTGGATGGGAATGACAAAAGCTTGTTTGATCAATTGGCCGGGCGTGGATTCGCAGCTTTGTTGGAAATGCAAACTGAAGCGTTGCGCGTCGGCGTCGTAGCTGGAAGTGACGGTCACTTGCGGTGTACCCGCTTGCGCATACCAGCGTTTGAATTGCGCCAGGTGTTGCGCCAAAGGCGATGCGGGATTGGCGTCGGCAATGGCTTGCGCGAAATCATCGCAAGTGACGGCTTGACCATCGTGGCGCTCAAAGTACAGCTTCATGCCTTTGGCAAACCCATCGCGGCCCACCAAGGTTTGCATCATGCGCACCACTTCCGCGCCTTTTTCGTAGATGGTGACGGTGTAGAAGTTGTTGATTTCCAAGTAGCTGTCGGGGCGCACTGGGTGCGCCAACGGACCCGCGTCTTCGGCAAACTGCACGGTGCGCAGCAAGCGCACATCTTCAATGCGTTTGACCGCCCGCGCAGACGCCGAGCCCGCCAAGTCTTGGCTGAATTCTTGGTCGCGGAACACCGTGAGGCCTTCTTTCAACGACAGCTGAAACCAATCGCGGCAGGTGATGCGGTTGCCGGTCCAGTTGTGGAAATACTCGTGGCCGATGACGCTTTCGATGTTGCCGTAATCGGTGTCGGTGGCGGTGGCAGGACTGGCCAACACGTACTTGGTGTTGAAAATATTCAAGCCCTTGTTTTCCATCGCGCCCATGTTGAAGTCCGAGGTGGCCACCACCATGAAACGCTCCAGGTCCAGGCTCAGGCCAAAGCGTGCTTCGTCCCAGGCCACACTCGCCATCAGCGAGTTCATGGCGTGTTCGGTCTTGTCCAAATCACCCGAGCGCACATAAATTTGCAGCAGATGTTCTTGCCCATTGCGGGCCACGATGCGCTGTTCGCGACACACCAACTTGCCCGCCACCAAGGCAAACAAATAGCTGGGTTTTTGGTGCGGGTCAAACCATTTGGCGAAATGGCGGCCGTCTTCCAAGTCACCTTGTTCCAGCAAATTGCCATTCGACAACAGCACCGGGTAGCTGGCCTTGTCGGCCCGCAAGGTGACGGTGAAACTGCTCATCACATCGGGGCGGTCAAGGAAATACGTGATGCGTCGAAAACCTTGTGCTTCGCATTGCGTGAAGAAGGAATCTTGGCTCACATACAAACCCGAGAGCTGGGTGTTTTTGCTCGGATTGCAGGTGGTGAAAATTTCCAGTGTGAAAGCCTCGTTGCCGTCGGGCAGGTTTTCCAGCACCAACACCTCGCCGTCCATCTTGAACGAGGTGCCTTGGCCATTCACCAACACACGCGACAAGTTCAGTTCTTCGCCGTCCAAGCGCAGTGCTTGAAGGGGTGCGTCGGGGTTGCGACGCACTTGCATGGTGTTGAGCACCCGGGTTTTGACCGGGTCCAAATCAAACGTCAGATCGACCTTGTCAATCCAGAAAGCCGGGACTTGGTAGTCTTCGCGCCGTGTCAACACGGCTTGTCCTTCACGAAACATGTACATGCTCCAAATGAGAAAAAAGGGTGGCGTTAAACGCCATGTTTGAGCGAGGCTTCGATGAAGGGATCGAGGTCCCCATCGAGCACTTTTTGGGTGTTGCTGATTTCCACGTTGGTGCGCAAGTCTTTGATGCGGCTTTGGTCCAACACATAGCTGCGAATTTGATGACCCCAGCCCACATCGGTTTTGGTGTCTTCCAGTTTTTGCTGTGCTTCCATGCGCTTGCGCATTTCAAAGTCGTACAAGCGTGAACGCAAACGCTTCCACGCCACATCCCGGTTGCTGTGCTGGCTGCGGCCGTCTTGGCACTGCACCACGATGCCGGTGGGAATGTGCGTCAAGCGCACGGCAGAGTCGGTTTTGTTGATGTGCTGACCACCCGCACCGCTGGCGCGGAAGGTGTCGGTGCGCACATCGGCTGGGTTGATGTCGATTTCAATCGAGTCGTCCACCTCGGGGTAGACAAACACGCTGGCAAAACTGGTGTGGCGGCCACCGGCAGAGTCGAACGGCGACTTGCGCACCAAGCGGTGCACACCGGTTTCGGTGCGCAACAAACCAAACGCGTATTCGCCTTCGATCTTCAAGGTGGCGCCTTTGATGCCGGCCACGTCACCCGCAGACTCGTCTTCCAAGGTGGCTTTGAAACCTTTGCGCTCGGCGTATTTCAAATACTGGCGCAGCAACATGCTGGCCCAGTCACAGGCTTCGGTGCCACCGGCCCCGGCTTGGATGTCCAAAAACGCGTTGCAGGGGTCGGCGGGGTTGTTGAACATCCGGCGGAATTCGAGCTTTTCGATGTCGGCTTGGATGCGTTGGGTGTCGTCGGCGATGGTCAGCAGGCCCGCTTCGTCGTTGTCGGCCTTGCTCATCTCAAACAACTCGGTGTTGTCTTCAATTTCCTGCGCCAAGCGGCCCAGGGTGACGACGATGTCGTCGAGGGATTTTTTCTCTTTGCCCAGTTCTTGGGCTTTTTTTGGGTCGTTCCAGACCGCGGGGTCTTCCAGGGAGGCGTTGACGGTTCTCAGTCGTTCAGCTTTGGCATCGTAGTCAAAGATACCCCCGTAGGTCGAGGGTGCGGGCACCCAGATCGACCAGCAAATTGCCAATGGTGTTGATACGTTCTGCGTCCATGTCGTCTTCCAAATTGCGTGCAAAGAAGGCGATTATCCCCTGTCAGGGTGGCCTGAGGACTTGTGGGTGATCAGGCCAATTGGGCGTGCTGCGGCAAGGTCTGCAGCGCCGTGTTCATCGGCAGCGCATCGGGCAAGGCTTGCAGGCCTTTGAGCACATCGCCAATGATGATGATGGCCGGGCTGCCCAGTTGCTCATCGGCCAACAGCTGTTGCAAACCTTGCAAGCGCCCCAAGGCGTGGCGCTGTTGCTCTTGGCTCGCGTTCTCCACCACCGCCACCGGCGTGTCGGGTGGCAAGCCTTGCAACAAGCCCTGCTGCAAGTTGGCGGCGCTTTGCACGCCCATGTAAATCACCAAGGTCAGTTTGCAGTCGTGCGCGGTTTGGGCGAGTTGCGGCCAGTCCACGGGGGGCAGGGGGCCTGCGCCGCTGGCGTGGCCGGTGATCATCACCACGCCGTGGGCATGAGCGCGGTGCGTCAGCGCGGTGCCCAAGTCGTGGGCGGCGGCCAGCCCCGCCGTGATGCCATTGACCACCCGCACCTCAATGCCATGCGCTTGCAAATGCGCTTGTTCTTCGCCGCTGCGGCCAAAAATCAGCGGGTCGCCGCCTTTCAAACGCACCACGTTTTCACCCGCCAAAGCCTCTTGCACCATCAGCTTTTCGATGAAAGCTTGCGGCGTGGATTGACAACCCCCGCGCTTGCCCACGTGGATGATGCGGGCCGAGGCGGGTGCGTGGGCCAGCACGTCGGGGTGCACCAGGTCATCCACCAGCACCACGCTGGCGGCTTGCAAGGCTTTCACCGCTTTGAGGGTCAGCAAATCAGGGTCGCCGGGACCGGCGCCGACCAAGGTGACGATGGGAGGGGGTTTGTTCATGGGGCGTGGATGCGTTGGGCCAGGGCCGAAAGTGTGGCCACTTGGAGTTGCAGCGGCAAGGGAATGGGGGTGTCGCCTTGCAACATGCCTTGAATCAGCTGCGCGGTGTCGGCGGCGTTCAAACCGTTGGGCAGGTTCAGGAGTTCGACCACGTTGGAAGCCGCTGCTGTGGTTTCTTCGGCCACGCCATGCAGCAGGGCCAGCATGTTCGGGGCGCGTCTGAAGTCGGCCACCGGTTCGCCTTCGGTGCCGCGCAACAACAGGGCGTTGGCGTTCAGCAGTTGCAACGTGTCGCGCATGGAAACGGCATATTCGGGGTGGGTGTAACTGGCCACCTGCAGGCTCGGGCCCTCGATGGGGTCCATCAGCTTGACCATGCTGTGGCCGGGGTTGCGCAAACCGACGCTGCGGCGTACTTCCAACAAACGCCACAGGCCCGGACACAGCAGGGCGGTGGGGGCGAACACCGCTTCACCCGCGGCCAGTTCTCTGACGTGCTGGAGCACGGGCAGTCCGAGGGCCAGCATCACATCGGCGGTCGCCACGCGTTGATCTTCGGTGTTGCCGCCGTGCACCAACACCGCCCAGCCTTCGCGGGCGAGCAACAGGGCCAGCAAGGGCGTGAGGAGCGGCAGGCGGCGCGAGCCGTTGTAGCTGGGCAGCACAATCACGGGCTGCTTGCTGGTGTTGGGGAGGCGGGTCAGGCGTTCGTGGGTGGCGTCCAAAAAACCGGCCATTTCCTCGGGCGTTTCGCCTTTGATGCGCATGGCGACGCAAAACGCACCCAGCTCCAAATCGGTGACCGCGCCGTCGAGCACCAAGCCCATCAGTTCGTGCGCTTGCTCGCGTGACAAATCCCGGGCGCCTTGCTTGCCGCGGCCGATCTCTTTGATGAAGTGACTGATGCCCATGGCCTGATTGTCAAACATGCTTGATGACTTTCAGTTATTTGGGGATTCACGCCCGTTAATGGGGGTCAGATTCCAATTGTTTTCAAAAAGCCTTGTTTTGAGGGGGTGGTCAGCAGGGACGGGGCTTGCAGCCGTTTTTATGATACATAAATTCAAAATTTTGCCGTTTTCATGTATCACTCGGCGCGGATTACTCACTTCAGCTTGGCGAACATGGTGGGTCGGGCGCGTAGCGAACGTCGCAGCTCCGTTGCGGTGAGCGGCGGACGAGCCCACCGTGGGCGGCAAGCCAACGTGATTTCCTTATGCTTCAAGAAGTCACGCTTTCGCCGCCCGCCATGGGGACTCATTTTTCTGGTCTTTCGCTCAAAAAATGGTCCCCAGGCCGTGCGGCTCTGAAGTGATTTTTCAGCTGGCCGAACATGGTGGGTCGGCCCGCGTAGCGAACGTCGCAGGTCCCCTGCGGTGAGCGGCGGACGAGCCCACCGTGGTCGCCAAGCCGCCGTGAATTAATTGGAATCTGACCCCAATTACCGTGAATTAATTGGAATCTGACCCCAATTACCTTACCCCGCTAAACTCATCCGCATGTGGCTGTTGGGTATTGAATCTTCATGTGATGAGACGGGCGTGGCCTTGGTTCGCGCCGAGGCCGGTCAAGACGTGCCAGAGCTGGTCGCCCAAGCGCTGTACACCCAAGCCGCCATGCACGAAGCCTATGGCGGCGTGGTGCCCGAGTTGGCCAGCCGTGACCATGTGCGCCGCGTGCTGCCGCTGATCCGCCAAGTGATGGCGCAAGCCGAACAACCCTTGAGCGCCATCGATGTCGTGGCCTTCACCCGCGGCCCGGGTTTGGCCGGGGCCCTGTTGGTCGGCGCGGGCACGGCCTGCGCCTTGGCCGCCAGCCTGGGCAAACCGGTCATGGGCATCCACCATTTGGAAGGCCATTTGTTGTCGCCTTTTTTAAGCGCGGACCCGCCCACTTTTCCGTTCATTGCCTTGCTGGTCTCGGGCGGCCACACCCAACTCATGCGGGTCGATGGCGTGGGCCACTATGAACTTTTGGGCGAAACGATTGACGACGCCGCAGGTGAAGCTTTTGACAAATCTGCCAAATTGCTTGGTTTGGGCTACCCCGGCGGGCCCGCTTTGGCCAAGCTCGCCGCCACTGGCCGCGCCGACGCCTTCGCCTTGCCGCGCCCCTTGTTGCACCAGCCGAATTTGGATTTTTCCTTTGCCGGTTTGAAAACCGCGGTGCTGACCCAGTGCCAAAAACTGGGTGCTGATTTGCCCGCCCACCAAGCCGATTTGGCCGCATCCACCCAAGCCGCCATCGTCGAGGTGTTGGTGAAAAAAGCCGTCAAAGCCTTGAAGCAAACCGGCTTGAAACGTTTGGTGGTGGCCGGTGGCGTGGGCGCCAACCAAAGCTTGCGATCTCAGTTGCAACAGGCTTGCCAAAAGCTGGGCGCACAAGTGCATTACCCCGAGCCCGAGCTGTGCACCGACAACGGCGCCATGATCGCCATGGCCGCCGCCATGCGCTTGGGCGCGGGCGTGCAAACCGCCGACAAGAACTACGCCTTTGATGTGCTGCCGCGCTGGCCGCTGGCGACCGTCTTCGCCCAGTGATCGGGGTGCTGTCTCAGGCCCTTCGCGACTCGACCTTTTTCCAAATTTCCCCTCTCATGAATTTCTCCACACGCCAGCTGGCTTTGATCTCGTCAATCGCTTTCACCATGGGCGCTGCACAAGCCGCCCAAGCCCTCCAACCCGCCGCTGACAAAGCCGTGGCCGCCGACGCGCCGGTCATCCAACTCGCCCTCATTGAAGGCTTGAGCGGACCCTTTGGCAACACCGGGGAGGTGGTGTTTCGCAACCTGTTGTTGGCCACCGAACGCGTGAATCAACGCGGCGGTGTGCGCCTGAAAACCGGCCCGCACGCCTTGCAACTCAAGCGCTATGACAGCAAGGGGCAGGCCGACGAAGCCCTGTCCATGCTGGGCGCGGCCCTGGAAGACGGTGCCCACTTTGTGTTGCAAGGCAACAGCTCGGCGGTGGCGTCGGCCTTGGTGGACGGCTTGCAAAAGCACAACGAACGCCAGCCCGACAAAGCCGCGCTGCTGCTGAACTACGCGGCGGTCGACCCCGCACTCACCAACGAGCGTTGCAATTTTTGGCATTTCCGTTTTGACGCCCACGCCGACATGCGCATGACGGCCCTGATGAGCGTCCTTAAAACCGACAAAACCTTGCAACGCATCTACCTCATCGGACAGGACTACAGCTTTGGCCAAGCGGTGCTGCGCGAAGCCAAACGCCAGCTGGGCCAGCAGCGCCCGGATGTGGAGATCGTCGGCGAAGAACTGCACCCCATGGGGCGCGTGAAAGACTTTCTGCCCTACATGCAAAAAGTCAAAGCCAGCGGGGCGCAAGCGGTCATCACCGGCAACTTTGGCAACGACCTGAGCCTGCTGGTCAAAGCCGGTAAAGACGCGGGCTTCACCGGCAAGTTCTACACGTTTTATGGCAATGCGCTGGGCGCACCTGCGGCCATTGGCGAAGCCGGTGTCGGCAAGGTCTTGGCTGTCGCCGATTGGATGCCGAATGTGCCGGGCGCAGAGTCATTGAACTTCTACCAGGGCTTCAAGCAACGCTTTCCCAACCCCGCCGACGACTACGCCCATTTGCGGATGCACCTCATGGTCGAGGCCTTGGTGCAAGCGTTGGAAAAAGCCGGCACCGACCAAGCGCGGCCCGTTGCTTTGGCACTGGAAAATGTGAAGTTGAAACGCTGGGGGCAGTCGGTTGAAATGCGTGCCGCCGATCACCAGTTGCAACAGCCCTTGGTGGTGGGTGTGATGGACATGGCCGGTCAGCCGGGCGTGCCGTTTGACGTGGAAGGCTCGGGCTATGGCTTTCGCATCCTGTCGCAGCTCAAGCCCGCACAAGTAGACATGCCCAGCAGTTGCAACATGAAACGCCCCAACTGAAACAACACATTGCACTGAACGCCAAGGTCCAACATGCGCCAAGCCATCTCCCAACTGCAAGCTTCTAAGATTCGCGAAGTCGCCAACGCCGGTTTGGGCCGCAGCGATGTGCTGGCGTTTTGGTTTGGCGAAAGCGACGAGGTGACGCCCGACTTCATTCGGCAAGCGGCCATCGATTCATTGCAGCAGGGCGAGACCTTTTATGCGCACAACCTGGGCCTGCCCGAACTTCGGGACGCCATTGCCCAGACCATGACCCAGCGCCACGGCGCGGTGACGCCCGAGCGCATTGCCGTCACTTCGGGCGGCGTGAGCGGCCTGATGCTGGCCTTGCAAGCTTTGGTCAACCCCGGCGACCAGGTGCTGGTGGTGACGCCGGTGTGGCCGAACCTGACCGCGCAGCCGCTCATTTTGGGTGCGCAGTTGCAAACCCTGGCCCTGCAAGCCGTCAACGGCCGCTGGACCTTGCCCCTGCAAGATTTGCTCAAGCGCATCACCTCCGCCACCAAGCTTCTGGTGCTCAATTCACCTAACAACCCCACCGGTTGGACCTTGAGCCGTGAGGAACAACTTACTTTGTTGGCGCATTGCCGCCAAACCGGCACCTGGATCTTGGCCGACGAGGTGTATGAAAACCTGTATTACCTGCCCACCCACCATGCTTGTGCGCCCAGCTTTTTGGACATCTGCACGCCTGAAGACCGACTGGTGGTGGCCCACAGTTTTTCCAAAAGCTTTCTCATGACCGGCTGGCGCTTGGGCTGGTTGGTCATGCCCGAGGCCATGACCGCCCACATGGGCAAGCTGATCGAGTTCAACACCTCGTGTGCCAGCACCTTTGTCCAACGCGCCGGGGTGGTGGCTTTGCAACGCGCCGCAGAGGTGACGCCCCGGGTGGTGGCCCATTTGAAGGCCTGCCGCGACACCTTGGTGGGCGAATTGCAGCAGTTACCGGGGGTGGAATTGGCCACGCCAGACGGCGGCATGTACGCGTTTTTCCGCCTGCCCGGCCACACCGATGACCTGCAAACCGCCAAACGCTTGGTGGCCGAGGCCGGTTTGGGCTTGGCCCCAGGCAGCGCATTCGCGCCCGAGGCGCAAGGCTGGTTGCGCTGGTGTTTCGCCTCCAAAGACCTGTCCCGCTTGACGCTTGGGGCCGAGCGGCTGCGGGGCTGGTTGGCCAAGCTATAATCTTTCGGCTTTGGGCTTGTAGGCCTGAAGTTCACGCCATCTGGCATTTCCGGCTGTTGGCGCATGTCAAATTTTTTGGAAAACATCATGACAACCTTAAACAAAGCAGACGTCGTCAAGGCCAATGCACGTTCGGCCAACGATACAGGCAGCCCCGAAGTGCAAGTCGCCATCCTGACGGCTCGCATCAATGAACTGACCCCCCACTTCAAAACCCACGCCAAAGACCACCACGGTCGCCGTGGCTTGTTGCGCATGGTCAGCCGTCGACGCAAATTGCTCGACTACCTCAAATCCAAAGACGCCGAGCGCTACACCGCGCTGATCGCCAAATTGGGTTTGCGCAAGTAACACCCCGCACCCATGCCCAACGCCTGAGTCTGTTCATTCACTCAGGCGTTCATGCATGGGGCAGGGCCATCGCAAAGCTGCTGACTCGGTTCGAAGCTGTGTCATTCCAAAAAAAGCTGCTGCATTTTTCTGGAATGGCATCGTTTACTGACAGTGACTTTGGGCTCTGGTGAAGTGGCCCGCACTTCCCAATTTCCACAAGGAACCAAACATGTCTATATTTAACAAAATCACCAAAACATTTCAGTGGGGCCAACACACGGTCACCCTGGAAACCGGCGAAATCGCCCGCCAAGCCAGCGGCGCTGTGCTGGTCAACATCGATGACACCGTGGTGCTCGCCACCGTCGTCGGCTCCAAAATCGCCAAAGCCGGCCAAGACTTCTTCCCCTTGACCGTCGATTACATCGAGAAAACCTATGCCGCCGGCAAGATCCCTGGCAGCTTCTTCAAACGCGAAGCCAAGCCCAGCGAACTCGAGACCCTGACCAGCCGTCTGATCGACCGCCCCATCCGTCCCTTGTTCCCCGAAGGCTTCTACAACGACGTGCATGTGGTCATCCACACCGTGTCCTTGAACCCTGAAGTGGATGCCGACATCGCCGCCATGATTGGCACGTCTGCCGCCTTGGCCATTTCCGGCATCCCTTTCAACGGCCCCATCGGTGCTGCCCGCGTGGGCTACATCAACGGCGAATACGTGTTGAACCCCGGCCAAACCCAGCGCAAAGACAGCGTCATGGACTTGGTGGTGGCGGGCACCGAAACCGCCGTGTTGATGGTCGAGTCTGAAGCCCAACAACTGTCTGAAGAAATCATGCTCGGCGCTGTGGTCTTCGGCCACGAGCAAAGCCGTGTGGCCATCAACGCCATCCACGAACTGGTGCGCGACGCAGGCAAGCCTGTGTGGGACTGGTCTGCACCTGCCAAAGACGAACCCCTGATTGCCAAAGTGGCCGCACTGGCCGACGACAAATTGGCTGCTGCTTACCAAATCCGCAACAAACAAAGCCGCACCCAAGCGTGCCGCGAAGCCTACGCCGCCGTCATGGCCGGCTTGAAAGCCGATGGCGTTGAATTCGACGGCGTCAAAGTGGAAAACATGTTGTTCGACATCGAAGCGCGGATTGTGCGCAGCCAAATTTTGGCTGGCGAGCCCCGCATCGACGGTCGCGACACCCGCACCGTGCGTCCCATTGAAATCCGCAACGGCGTGCTGCCCCGCACCCACGGCTCGGCCTTGTTCACACGCGGCGAAACACAAGCCTTGGTCATCACCACCTTGGGCACCGAGCGTGACGCACAACGCATCGACGCTTTGGCCGGTGAGTTCGAAGACCGCTTCATGTTCCACTACAACATGCCTCCGTTCGCCACTGGTGAAGTTGGTCGCATGGGCAGCACCAAACGCCGCGAAGTCGGCCACGGTCGCTTGGCCAAACGCGCTTTGGCGGCTTGCTTGCCTTCCAAAGAAGAATTCCCCTACACCTTGCGTGTGGTGTCTGAAATCACCGAGTCCAACGGCTCGTCCTCGATGGCTTCTGTGTGTGGCGGCTGCTTGTCCATGATGGACGCTGGTGTGCCGATGAAAGCGCACGTGGCTGGTATCGCCATGGGCCTCATCAAAGACGGCAACCGTTTCGCGGTGCTCACAGACATCTTGGGTGACGAAGATCATTTGGGCGACATGGACTTCAAAGTGGCCGGTACCACCAACGGCATCACCGCTTTGCAAATGGACATCAAAATCCAAGGCATCACCCAAGAAATCATGCAAGTCGCTTTGGCCCAAGCCAAAGAAGCCCGCATGCACATCCTGGGCAAAATGCAAGACGCCATGGGCGAAGCCAAAACCGAAATCAGCAGCTTCGCACCCAAGCTCTACACCATGAAGATCAATCCGGAAAAAATCCGTGACGTGATCGGCAAAGGCGGCTCGGTCATCCGCGCCCTGACCGAAGAAACCGGTTGCCAAATCAACATCGAAGAAGACGGCACGATCACCATCGCCGCCACCGACGGTGCCAAGGCTGAAGAAGCCAAACGCCGCATCTCCGAAATCACCGCCGAAGTGGAAATTGGCAAGGTCTACGAAGGCCCGATCACCAAAATTTTGGACTTCGGTGCACTGGTCAATCTGCTGCCTGGCAAAGACGGTTTGTTGCACATCAGCCAAATCAGCCACGAGCGCATCGCCAAGGTCACCGACGTGTTGGCCGAAGGCCAAATCGTGCGTGTCAAGGTGTTGGAAACCGACGAAAAAGGCCGCATCAAGCTGTCCATGAAAGCCTTGTTGGACCGTCCTGAAGCGCCTGCCCAGTCGCACCAAGAGCACGACCAAGCCCCACATCAAGAGTAAATCCATGACGCGCAAACTGATTGTGGGCAACTGGAAAATGAATGGCAACCTCGCTGCCAATCAGGACCTGTTGCACGCCGTCAGTGCGGGTTTGGCAGGCGCTGCTTGCCAAGTGGCGGTGTGTGTGCCTGCGCCTTATTTGGCGCAAGCCCACCAAGCTGCCACGCATGGCTTGCTCACTGGCGCACAAGATGTGTCTGCCCACGAGCAAGGTGCTTTCACCGGCGAGGTGTCGGCCGCCATGCTGCGCGACTTTGGTGTGCGTTTTGCCATCGTGGGTCATTCCGAGCGTCGTCAATACCACGGTGAAACCGATGCCGATGTCGCCACCAAAGCGCAACGCGCCTTGGCCGCGGGCATCACGCCCATCGTGTGTGTGGGCGAAACCTTGGCCGAGCGCGAAGCCGGACAAACCCAAGCCGTGGTGAAGCGCCAATTGGCAGCAGTCATCCACACCAATGGGCACTGCATCAGTGAAATCGTGGTGGCCTATGAGCCTGTGTGGGCCATCGGGACCGGCAAAACCGCCACGCCCGAACAAGCGCAAGAAGTGCATGCTTTGTTGCGTGCCCAATTGGCTGCGGCCACCGCCCACCCCGAGCGCATTGCCTTGTTGTATGGCGGCAGCATGAATGCTGCCAACGCCGCCAGTTTGCTGGCGCAAAACGATATTGATGGTGGCTTGATTGGGGGCGCATCCCTCAAAGCCGCCGATTTTTTGACCATTGTTGCTGCGGCCTCGCACTGACACCCACGGAGTTCCCATGAGCACGCTTCTGAATTTATTGTTGTTGGTCCAAGTCTTGTCCGCCTTGGGCATGATCGGCCTCATCTTGGTTCAACACGGCAAAGGTGCCGACATGGGTGCAGCCTTTGGCAGCGGAACATCCGGCAGTTTGTTTGGTGCCACCGGTGGTGCCAACTTTTTGTCCCGCACCACCTCGGTGTTGGCCGCCATCTTTTTTGTCACCACCTTGGCCTTGGCTTACTTCGGCAACCTGCGCCCTGTGTCGTCTGGCAGTGTGTTGGACGCTGTGCCTGCCACGGCCGTGCCAGCGCCCGTGAGTGACAGCATTCCGGGTGCCAATCCTGCCGCTTCCACAGCCGCGCCAGCGCCTGCGGCAGCCCCTGCGGCCGTGCCGCCAGCGCCCGCTGCTGGTGCACCTGCCAGCCCTGCCAATCAAATCCCTGGCAAATGATTTCTCCTCTGAAAAATCGGTTCTTCAGAGCAGAAAAGCAGTGATTTAAGGTTAAGATGAGTGGCTTTCCCCCAGTGGTGATGATTGAAATTTTGGGGTAAGAAAAGTACCTGCCGTCGTGGTGAAATTGGTAGACACGCTATCTTGAGGGGGTAGTGGCGAAAGCTGTGCGAGTTCGAGTCTCGCCGACGGCACCATCAAAACGAGAATCAAATGAGCCTAGAGCAGTACCTGCCCGTCCTTTTGTTCATCCTGGTTGGCTTGGGTGTCGGTGTCGCACCGCAACTCATCGGTTATTTTCTGGGCCCGCAAAAGCCCGACGCCGCCAAAAACTCCCCTTACGAATGCGGTTTTGAAGCCTTCGAAGATGCGCGTATCAAATTCGACGTCCGCTACTACCTGGTCGCCATTCTTTTCATCTTGTTCGACCTCGAAATTGCGTTTCTGTTTCCTTGGGCGGTGTCGCTCAAAGAAATTGGCTTCACAGGCTTTGTGGCCATGATGATTTTTTTGGGCATCTTGGTCGTGGGCTTTGTCTACGAATGGAAAAAGGGCGCCCTCGATTGGGAATAAATCATGTCACTTGAAGGCGTTTTCAAAGAAGGCTTCATCACCACGTCCTACGACTCGGTGGTCAATTGGGCCAAAACCGGTTCCTTGTGGCCCATGACTTTTGGTCTGGCTTGTTGTGCGGTCGAGATGATGCACGCAGGTGCTTCGCGCTATGACATCGACCGCTTTGGCATGTTGTTTCGCCCCAGCCCACGTCAATCCGATTTGATGATCGTGGCCGGCACCTTGTGCAACAAAATGGCTCCTGCTTTGCGCAAGGTCTACGATCAAATGGCCGAGCCGCGTTGGGTGTTGTCCATGGGGTCGTGTGCCAACGGTGGTGGTTACTACCACTACAGCTATTCGGTGGTGCGCGGTTGTGACCGCATCGTGCCGGTCGATGTCTATGTGCCAGGCTGCCCCCCCACCGCAGAGGCCTTGCTGTACGGCATCTTGCAATTGCAAAACAAAATCCGCCGCGAAAACACCATCGCCCGCTGAAAGCCATGACCCTCACCGTTTCCATTGACACCTTGCAAACCGCGTTGAAAGCGGTGCTGGGTGAGCGCATTCAACAGCTCGATATGGCCCTGGGCGAGCTCACCCTCACCGTGGCGGCCAAGGATTATTTGCAAGTTGCGCACAGCTTGCGTGACCACCCCGATTTGGCTTTCGAGCAGCTCCTGGATTTGTGCGGCATGGACTACAGCGGCTACAAAGATGGCGCTGAGTCTCGCTTCACCCACAGCCCTCGCTTCGCCGTGGTCAGCCACTTGATGTCCCTCACCCACAACTGGCGTTTGCGTGTGCGTGTGTTCGCACCCCATGAAGACATGCCGCAAGTCGCCACCATCACGCCCGTGTGGAATTCGGCCAGCTGGTTCGAGCGCGAAGCCTTCGATTTGTACGGCATCTTGTTTGAAGACCACACCGATTTGCGTCGCATCCTCACCGACTACGGCTTCATTGGCCATCCCTTTCGCAAAGACTTTCCCACCAGCGGTCATGTCGAAATGCGCTATGACGCCGAGCAAAAACGCGTCATCTACCAGCCGGTCACCATCGAGCCGCGTGAAATCACGCCGCGCATCGTGCGCGAAGACAACTACGGCGGTTTGCACTGAAACACCATGGCCGATATTAAAAATTACACCCTGAACTTGGGCCCCCAACACCCTGCAGCCCATGGCGTCTTGCGCTTGGTCCTCGAGTTGGATGGTGAGGTGGTGCAACGCGCTGACCCGCACATTGGCTTGTTGCACCGCGCCACCGAAAAACTGGCCGAAAGCAAAACCTATTTGCAAACCTTGCCCTACATGGACCGCCTCGACTACGTGTCCATGATGTGCAACGAGCACGCCTATTGTTTGGCCATCGAAAAACTCATGGGTTTGGACGTGCCCATCCGTGCGCAATACATCCGCGTCATGTTCTCGGAAATCACCCGCATGCTGAACCACTTGATGTGGTTGGGTGCGCATGGTTTCGATTGCGGCGCGATGAACATCCTCATCTACTGCTTCCGTGAACGCGAAGACTTGTACGACATGTACGAAGCTGTGTCTGGTGCTCGCATGCACGCCGCCTATTTCCGACCCGGTGGTGTCTACCGCGATCTGCCCGACACCATGCCGCAATACCAGGTCAGCAAAATCAAAAACGCCCGCACCATTGCGCGTTTGAACGAGAACCGCCAAGGTTCATTGCTCGACTTCATCGACGACTTCACGCAACGTTTCCCCAAGTACGTGGACGAATACGAAACCTTGCTCACCGACAACCGGATTTGGAAACAACGCACCGTGGGCATTGGCGTGGTGTCGCCAGAACGCGCCAAAAACATGGGCTTCACTGGTCCCATGCTGCGCGGCTCGGGCATCGCATGGGACTTGCGCAAACAGCAGCCCTACGATGTGTACGACCAAATGGACTTTGACATTCCTGTGGGCACCACCGGCGACTGCTACGACCGCTACCTGGTGCGCGTGGCCGAGCTGCGTCAATCCAACCGCCTCATCAAACAGTGCGTTGATTGGTTGCGTGCCAACCCCGGTCCGGTCATCACAGACAACCACAAAGTGGCCCCGCCGCACCGCGAAGCCATGAAGACCAGCATGGAAGAGTTGATCCACCACTTCAAACTCTTCACCGAAGGTTTCCATGTGCCCGAAGGCGAAGCCTATGCCGCGGTTGAGCATCCCAAGGGCGAGTTTGGTATTTACCTTGTGTCCGATGGTGCCAACAAACCTTACCGCATGAAAATCCGCGCACCTGGTTTTGCGCACCTGGCCGCCATGGATGAAATGTCCAGAGGCCACATGATTTCCGATACCGTGGCCATCATTGGCACCATGGACATCGTGTTCGGGGAAATTGATCGATGAGCCAAGCACACCCTCAAACCGTTGAAGCGGTTGCCTTTTCAGACGCCACCTTGCAGCGCTTTGCGCGTGAAGTGGCCAAGTACCCCGCCGAGCAAAAACAGTCTGCTGTGATCGCCTGCTTGTCCATCTTGCAGCAAGAAAACGGCCATGTGTCGCCAGCCCACGAGCTGGCCTTGGCGCATTACCTCAACATGCCGGTCATGGGTGTGCACGAAGTTTTCACCTTCTACAACATGTTCAATGTGAAGCCGGTGGGTCGCTTCAAAATCAATGTCTGCACCAACCTGCCTTGCCAGTTGCGTGCGGGTCAGCAAACGCTTGAATACGTTTGCAAAAAATTGAATGTTGAAGTTGGCGGCACCACAGCCGATGGCCTGTTCACCGTGCAACCCGGCGAATGCATGGGCGCTTGTGCTGATGCCCCCGTGCTCTTGGTGAACGACCGCCACATGTGCAGCTTCATGAGCACCGACAAAATCGACCAGATGATTGACGAGCTGCGTGCCAGCAAGGGGCAAGCATGAACCTCGAACAACTGCTTCACAAATACCAAGCCAGTGGCGTCGAAACCTGTTTTCACGACCGCCACATCAACCCGCAAATTTACGCAGGGCTGAATGGTCAAAATTGGAGCCTGCAAGACTATGTGGCGCGTGGCGGCTACCAAGCGCTGCGCACCGTGTTGGGTTTGAATGGCGCTGCTGCACTGACGCAAGACGAAGTGATTGCCATCGTCAAAGAATCAGGTTTGCGGGGCCGTGGTGGTGCGGGCTTTCCCACCGGCTTGAAGTGGAGCTTCATGCCACGCCAGTTCTTTGGCCAAAAGTATTTGGTCTGCAACTCGGACGAAGGCGAGCCGGGTACCTGCAAAGACCGCGACATCCTCGAGTTCAACCCGCACATTGTGATTGAAGGCATGGCCATCGCGGCTTACGCCATGGGCATCAGTGTGGGCTACAACTACATTCACGGTGAAATTTTCCAAACCTATGATCGCTTTGAAGCGGCGTTGGAAGAAGCCCGTGCCGCTGGGTATTTGGGTGACAAGATTCTGGGCAGCGACTTCAGCTTTCAACTTCATGCCGCCCATGGCTTTGGCGCGTACATCTGCGGCGAAGAAACCGCGTTGCTCGAATCTTTGGAAGGCAAAAAAGGCCAACCGCGTTTCAAGCCACCATTCCCCGCCAGCTTTGGCGTGTACGGCAAACCCACCACCATCAACAACACCGAAACTTTTGCGGCCGTGCCGTGGATCATTCGCAACGGTGGTGCAGCCTATTTGGCCTGCGGCAAGCCCAACAACGGTGGCACGAAAATTTTCTCGGTCAGTGGCGATGTCGAACGCCCTGGCAACTATGAAGTGCCCATGGGCACGCCCTTTGCCAAACTCCTTGAGTTGGCAGGTGGCGTGCGCGGAGGCCGCGCACTGAAGGCCGTGATCCCTGGTGGGTCATCGGCACCGGTGTTGCCGGCTTCCATCATCATGGACATCACCATGGACTACGACGCGATTGCCAAAGCGGGCTCCATGCTGGGCTCGGGTGCGGTCATCGTCATGGACGACACACGTTGCATGGTCAAAAGCTTGCAACGCTTGTCGGCCTTTTACATGCACGAGTCTTGCGGTCAATGCACACCTTGCCGTGAAGGCACAGGCTGGTTGTCGCGCATGGTGGACCGCATTGAAACCGGGCAAGGCCGTCCCAGCGACATGGACTTGCTGGACAACGTGGCCGAAAACATCATGGGGCGCACCATTTGCGCTTTGGGGGACGCCGCGGCCATGCCGGTGCGCGGCATGCTCAAGCATTTCCGCCCCGAGTTTGAACACCACATCACGCACAAGACCTGCAT
Organism: Comamonadaceae bacterium; assembly: GCA_947448745.1. Lineage (GTDB taxonomy): Bacteria > Pseudomonadota > Gammaproteobacteria > Burkholderiales > Burkholderiaceae_C > Limnohabitans. The sequence goes on along the minus strand of CANFOQ010000012.1, from coordinate 12,189 downwards.
GGTCTCGTCCTACATTTAAGCAGGCTGCACACCATGGTTGAGATTGAAATCGACGGCAAAAAAGTAGAAGCAGCACCCGGCAGCGTGATCATTCAAGCGGCCGAGCAAGCGGGCACCTTCATTCCGCATTTTTGTTATCACAAGAAACTGAGCATTGCCGCCAACTGCCGCATGTGCTTGGTGGACGTGGAGAAAGCCCCCAAGCCCATGCCTGCCTGCGCCACACCGGTGACGCAAGGCATGGTGGTGCACACCAAATCCGATCGCGCTATCAAGGCGCAAAAGTCGGTGATGGAATTCCTGCTCATCAACCATCCACTGGATTGCCCCATCTGTGACCAAGGCGGCGAATGCCAGTTGCAAGATTTGGCGGTGGGTTATGGCGGTGGTGCCTCGCGTTACGACGAAGAAAAACGCGTGGTCTTCCACAAGGACGTCGGGCCACTCATCAGCATGGAAGAGATGAGCCGTTGCATCCATTGCACCCGTTGCGTGCGCTTTGGCCAAGAAATTGCCGGCAGCATGGAGTTGGGCATGTCCCATCGCGGCGAGCACTCTGAAATCGAAACCTTTGTCGGCCACACCGTGGACTCCGAACTCTCGGGCAACATGATCGACATTTGCCCCGTGGGCGCGCTCACCAGCAAACCCTTCCGTTACCAAGCCCGCACCTGGGAGTTGAGCCGACGCAAGTCCATCAGCCCGCATGACGCGACCGGTGCCAACCTCATCATCCAAGTGAAAAACAACCAGGTGATGCGTGTGGTGCCTTTGGACAACGAAGACGTCAACGAATGTTGGATCGCGGACCGTGACCGCTTCAGCTACGAAGCCTTGAATGGCCCCGACCGCTTGACCCAACCCATGCTCAAGCAAGATGGTCAGTGGATCACCGTTGACTGGACCACGGCGCTTGAATATGTGGCCAATGGCGTCAAACAAATCAAACAAGACCATGGTGCCAACGCCCTGGGTTGTTTGGCCAGCCCGCACAGCACGTTGGAAGAACTTCACTTGGCCACGCAATTCATGCGCGGCTTGGGCAGTGACAACATTGACAGCCGTTTACGGGCTGCTGAATTCCCTGCCGATGGCCACGTGCGTTGGCTTGGTACATCCGTGGCTGCTTTGTCCACGTTGGAACGTGTTTTGGTGGTGGGCAGCAATTTGCGCAAAGACCATCCCTTGTTGGCCCAACGCATTCGCCAAGCAGCACGTCGTGGTGCCCAAGTCCATGCCTTGAACGACAAGGTGTTGGACTGGGCCATGCCTATGGCTCAAACCCTCACTTCCCCCAGTGCCACCTGGGTGCAAGCTTTGGCCAACATCGCTGCGGCCATCGCGAAACAAAATTCGGTGGCTGCCCCTGTGGCGGGCGATGCAGATGACGCCAATGCACAAGCCATTGCCAGTTCATTGCTGAGCGGTGAACGCAAAGCCATCTTGTTGGGCAATGCCGCGGCACACCATGCCAAAGCCAGCAGCTTGCTGAGTTTGGCCAACTGGATCGGCGTGCAAACTGGTGCAACTGTGGGCTACTTGGGTGAAGCCGCCAACACCGTTGGTGCGCAGTTGGTGAAAGCGCAGCCTTTGCAAGGCGGCATGAACGCCGCTCAAATGTTGCAAGCCGATGCCTTGAAAGCCTTGTTCTTGTTGAACCTCGAACCCGCACAAGATTGCGCCGGTGGGCAAGCGGCCATGGCGCATTTGGGACGCACCGCCATGGTGGTGACGTTGTCACCGTTCAAAACCAATTTGGACATCAGCGATGTGCTGCTGCCCATCTCACCGTTCACTGAAACCGCAGGCACTTTTGTCAACACCGAAGGCCGTGCGCAAAGTTTCCATGGTGTGGTGCGGCCTTTGGGCGACACCCGTCCTGCATGGAAAGTTTGGCGCGTGCTGGGCAGTTTGTTGAACCTTTCTGGCTTTGGTTTTGACAGCATTGAAGAGGTGAGGGCACAAGCGCTGCCCACCGACATCACTGCGCGTTTGTCGAATGCTTGCGTTCAAGCCATCGACTTGACACCGGCCGCCCAAGCGCCTGTCATAGCCTCCATCTACCAACTCGATGGCCTGGTGCGTCGTGCGCCTGCCTTGCAACACACCGCCGATGCGGAGGTGGCCCATGGTTGAGTGGATGTTCAATACCGGCCTGTCGCTGATCGACGCCGTGTGGTGGACCAGCATGGGGTGGCCCGTGGTGTGGACACTCTTGAAAATTGTGGGCGTGGTGTTGCCGCTGTTGTTGTGCGTGGCCTACCTCACCTTGTGGGAACGAAAAGCCATTGGCTTCACCCAAATCCGTGTTGGCCCCAACCGTGTGGGCCCCTACGGCTTGCTGCAACCGATTGCAGACGCGCTGAAAATTCTGACCAAAGAAATCATCCTGCCTACCAAGGCCAGTTCGGGCTTGTTCTACATGGGCCCCGTCATGACCATGATGCCTGTCTTGGCCGCATGGGCTGTTGTGCCGTTTGGCCCTGAAGTGGTCTTGGCCGATGTGAACGCGGGCTTGTTGTTCCTGATGGCGGTGACGTCACTCGAGGTCTACGGCATCATCATCGCGGGCTGGGCGTCCAATTCCAAATACGCTTTCTTGGGCGCATTGCGTGCCTCTGCACAAATGGTCAGCTACGAAATCGCCATGGGCTTTTGCTTGGTGGTGGTGCTCATGGTGTCGGGCAGCCTGAACATGTCTGACATCGTCATGGGTCAACACAAAGGCCTGTTTGCCGCGCAAGGCCTGGGCTTTTTGTCTTGGAACTGGTTGCCCTTGTTCCCCATTTTCATCATCTACTTCATTGCCAGCTTGGCCGAAACCAACCGCCATCCCTTTGACGTGGTGGAAGGCGAATCTGAAATCGTGGCTGGCCACATGATCGAATACTCGGGCATGTCCTTCGCCATGTTCTTCTTGGGCGAATACGCCAACATGATTTTGGTGTCCACCATTGCCGTGGTGTTGTTCTTGGGGGGCTGGTTGCCACCCATTGATGCGGCTTGGTTGGCTTGTGTGCCTGGTTGGATTTGGATGGGCCTCAAAACCTTTTTTGTGGTCACCATGTTTTTATGGGTACGCGCCACTTTCCCGCGCTACCGCTATGACCAGTTGATGCGTTTGGGTTGGAAAATTTTCATCCCCGTTACCCTCGTGTGGTTGGTGGTGATTGGCATCTGGATGCAAACCCCTTGGAACATTTGGAATTGAGGCCACACGCATGAACCGCCTTTCCACCACCGCTGTCGCGCCTTTTTCTTGGCTTGATTTCTTCTCCAGCTTTTTGCTGCTCGAGTTTTTCAAAGGCTTTGCCATCACCGGGCGCTACATGTTTGCCCGCAAGATCACGGTGCAATTCCCTGAAGAAAAAACACCGCTGAGTCCACGCTTTCGCGGCCTGCATGCCTTGCGCCGCTATGAAAACGGCGAAGAGCGTTGCATTGCCTGCAAATTGTGCGAAGCCGTTTGCCCTGCCATGGCCATCACCATCGAGTCCGATGTTCGTGCCGATGGCCAGCGTCGCACTACCCGCTACGACATCGACTTGACCAAATGCATTTTTTGCGGCTTCTGCGAAGAAAGCTGTCCCGTCGATTCGATTGTTGAAACCCACATCTTTGAATACCACGGCGAAAAACGTGGCGACCTGTACTTCACCAAGGACATGTTGCTGGCCGTGGGTGACCGCTACGAACCGCAGATCGCGGCCAACAAGGCAGCCGATGCCAAATACCGTTAACCCCTCAGAAAGATAGCAACATGGACGTCCAGTCAGCCCTGTTCTACGCTTTTGCCGCGGTGCTGCTGTTTGCAGCCATGCGTGTCATCACGGTGCGCAACCCTGTGCATGCCGCGCTCTACCTGATCTTGGCCTTCTTCCAAGCTGCCGGTGTGTGGATGCTTCTTCGTGCCGAGTTCTTGTCCATCACCTTGGTGCTGGTGTATGTGGGTGCGGTGATGGTGTTGTTCTTGTTTGTGGTGATGATGATTGAAGTCAACTTGGACACCCTCAAGCAAGGCTTTTGGAATCATTTCCCCTTGGCCGCATCCATCGGTGCTGTGTTGGCCCTCGAGTTGGCTTCGGTGTTGATGGGTGGTTTTCGATCGGCGCCAGCGCCGGTGCCGGCTTTGGACACCAACGGCGGCACCATTTCCAACACCAAAGAGTTGGGTGTCGCGCTCTACACCGATTACCTGTATCCACTGGAAATCGCTGCCGTTATTTTGTTGGTGGCCATCATTGCCGCCATCGCATTGACCATGCGCAAGCGCAAAGACAACAAATTGCAAGACCCCGCAGATCAAATCAAAGTTCAGCCGGCTGACCGTTTGCGCATGGTCAAACTCGACCCTGTGCACCAAGCCTTGGTGCCTGCTGCCACAGAGGAGCCCAAAGCATGACAGTCACCCTTGGCCACTACTTGACGCTGGGCGCGGTGTTGTTTTCCCTGGCGGTCATTGGTATTTTTCTGAACCGCAAAAACCTGATCGTGTTGCTCATGGCCATCGAATTGATGCTGTTGGCGGTCAACACCAATTTCGTGGCCTTCTCGCATTACTTGGGCGACATGCAAGGCCAAATTTTTGTGTTCTTCATCTTGACCGTGGCGGCAGCCGAGTCGGCCATTGGTTTGGCCATCTTGGTGTTGTTGTTTCGCAATCGGTCCAGCGTCAATGTGGACGAACTCAATTCCCTCAAGGGCTGACCTGATTCATGAGCCAAACACTTCAAGCTTCCACTTTGCTCACCGTCGCGCTGGCCCCCTTGGTCGGTGCGCTGTTGGCCGGTATTTTGGGCACCCAGCTGGGTGGCTCACACCTGAGCCGTCGCATGTCCCACACGCTCACCATCTTGGGTGTGCTGCTGTCTTTTGTGTTGTCAGCGCAAACGCTTTACAGCGTGGTCACTGAAGGTGCGCGTTTCAACGAAACCCTGTACACCTGGATGGACGTGGGCGGCTTGAAGATGGAAGTGGGCTTCATGGTCGATGGTCTCACCGCCATGATGATGTGCGTCGTGACTTTCGTGTCCTTGATGGTGCACATCTACACCATCGGCTACATGGAAGAAGACGAGGGCTACAACCGATTCTTCGCCTACATCTCCTTGTTCACCTTCTCCATGTTGATGCTGGTGATGAGCAACAACATGTTGCAACTCTTCTTTGGTTGGGAAGCGGTGGGCTTGGTGTCTTATCTGCTCATTGGTTTTTGGTTCAACAAACCCAGTGCGGTGTTTGCCAACATGAAAGCCTTCTTGGTCAACCGCGTGGGTGACTTCGGTTTCATCTTGGGCATCGGCCTGATCGCCGCCTACGCAGGTTCCTTGAATTACACCGAGGTGTTTGGTCATACCGCCGAATTGGGCACCTTGCAATTGCCGGGCACCGATTGGATGCTGGTCACGGTCATTTGCATTTGCTTGTTCGTGGGTGCCATGGGCAAGTCAGCACAGTTCCCTTTGCATGTGTGGTTGCCCGATTCGATGGAAGGCCCCACACCCATTTCTGCCTTGATCCACGCGGCCACCATGGTGACTGCGGGCATCTTCATGGTGGCTCGCATGTCACCCTTGTTTGAGTTGTCGGACACGGCCTTGAACCTGATCATGATCGTGGGCTCTATCACCGCGTTGTTCATGGGCTTCTTGGGCATTGTGCAAAACGACATCAAACGTGTGGTGGCTTATTCCACCTTGTCGCAACTCGGTTACATGACGGTGGCGCTTGGAGCCTCGGCCTATTCAGTCGCCGTGTTCCATCTGATGACCCACGCCTTCTTCAAAGCCTTGTTGTTCTTGGGCGCAGGCTCGGTCATCATGGGCATGCACCACAACCAAGACATCCGCTGGATGGGTGGCGTGCGCAAGTACATGCCCATCACCTGGATCACGTCTTTGCTGGGCTCTTTGGCACTGATTGGCACACCGTTTTTCTCGGGCTTCTATTCCAAAGACAGCATCATTGAAGCAGTGGCCGCCAGTCATTTGCCCGCTGCTTCTTGGGCGCATGTCGCTGTGTTGGCCGGTGTCTTCATCACTGCCTTCTATTCCTTCCGCATGTATTTCTTGGTGTTCCACGGCCAAGAACGCTTTGACCAAAACCCAGATGCCCACCACGACCACGGTCATGGCCACGATGAACACCACGCACCGCACGAGTCTCCTTGGGTGGTCACCTTGCCGTTGGTGTTGTTGGCTATTCCATCTGTGTTGATTGGGTACTTCACCATCGAGCCGATGTTGTTTGGTGACTTTTTCAAAGATGCAATCTTCGTCAACCACGAGATTCACCACGCCATGAGCGATTTGGGTGAAGAATTCCACGGTGCCTTGGCCATGGCCGAGCACGCATTCAGCTCAGTGCCCTTCATGCTGGCCTTGGCCGGTGTGGTGGTGTCTTTTTACATGTACATGATCAATCCAGCGGTGCCCGCTGCCATTGAGCGCATGTTCAAACCTGTGCACACCTTGTTGGTGAACAAATACTATTTGGATGCATTCAACGAGCAGGTGTTGGCGCGTGGCACCCGAATGCTCGCCACGGGTTTGTGGAAGGGTGGCGACCAAGCCTTGATCGATGGCTTCATCGTCAACGGCTCCTGGCATGTGGTGGGCCGCATGGCGCGTTTCGCTCGCCGCTTGCAAACCGGTTACCTCTACCACTACGCCTTGCTGATGATCTTGGGCATGTTTGGCCTGATCACTTATTTTGTTTGGCTCAAACCATGAAGCAGCTTGTGATGATGAACTTTGACAAGAGAGAGACGCCATGGGAATGCTGAGCCTGGCCATTTGGACCCCCATTTTCTTTGGCGTGCTGCTGCTGGCTTTTGGCCGCGACGAACATGCCAACGTGGTGCGCTGGATAGCCCTGTTGGGTGCGCTCACCAGTTTCTTGGTCACCATCCCGCTCTACACCGCCTTTGACATCAGCAGCGGGGCCATGCAGTTTGTTGAAAACATGCCTTGGATCTTGCGCTTCAACATGAACTACCACCTGGGTGTGGACGGCATCTCGCTGTGGTTTGTGCTGCTCACCTCCTTCATCACCGTGGTTGTCATCATTGCGGGTTGGGAAGTCATCACCGAGCGCGTCAACCAGTACATGGGTGCCTTCTTGGTGCTCAGTGGCGTCATGGTCGGCGTGTTCTGCGCCTTGGATGGCATGTTGTTCTACGTCTTCTTTGAAGCCACGCTGATCCCCATGTACCTGATCATCGGTGTCTGGGGTGGCCCGAACAAAATTTACGCCGCCTTCAAATTTTTCCTCTACACCTTGCTCGGTTCGCTGTTGATGCTGGTGGCGCTCATTTATTTGTACATCGCCTCTGAAGGCAGCTTCGATCTGGCCACCTGGCAACAACTGCCCTTGGCAGCGCAACCACAAACGCTTTTGTTCTTTGCTTTCTTTGCGGCGTTCGCAGTGAAGGTGCCGATGTGGCCGGTGCACACCTGGTTGCCCGATGTGCACGTCGAAGCCCCCACGGGTGGCTCGGCGGTGTTGGCCGCCATCATGCTGAAGCTGGGTGCTTATGGTTTCTTGCGATTTTCTTTGCCCATCGCGCCCGATGCGTCGCACGAATGGGCTTGGCTGATGATTGCCCTGTCTTTGATTGCCGTGGTGTACGTCGGTCTGGTGGCCGTGGTGCAGCAAGACATGAAAAAACTCGTGGCCTATTCATCGGTGGCGCACATGGGTTTCGTCACCTTGGGCTTCTTCATTTTCAGCAGCCTGGGCGTGAGCGGAGGTATCGTGCAAATGATTGCGCACGGCTTTGTTTCTGCGGCGATGTTCTTGTGCATTGGCGTCTTGTACGACCGGGTGCATTCGCGTGAAATTGCCAGCTACGGCGGTGTGGTCAACACCATGCCCAAGTTCGCAGCCTTTGCCTTGTTGTTCGCCATGGCCAATTGCGGCTTGCCAGGCACCGCTGGTTTTGTCGGCGAATGGATGGTCATTTTGGCCACCGTCAAGTTCAATTTCTGGCTTGGCATGTTGGCAGCTTCTGCGCTGATCTTTGGTGCGGCCTACACCTTGTGGATGGTCAAGCGGGTGTATTTGGGCCCCGTCACCAACGACGATGTGCGCGAACTGAAAGACATCAACACCCGCGAATTTTTGATGCTGAGCTTGTTGGCGCTGGCGGTGTTGGCCATGGGTTTATACCCCAAGCCCTTCACCGATGTGATGAACGTGTCGGTCACCCAGTTGCTCGAGCACGTGGCCCACAGCAAGTTGCCGCAATGATCAGCCCTATGACCTACTTTGGATTTCAACAATGATGGACAATTACAACTGGGTGACGGCTTACCCCGAAATCGTGTTGCTGGTCATGACCTGTGTCATCGCCCTGGTGGACCTGTGGGTGAAGAGCCCCAAGCGCACCGCCACTTATGCGTTGACCATGCTCACCTTGGGCGCAGTGGCCTTGTTCCAAGCTTATTTGGCCAACACCGGCGAAACCCATTACGGCTTTGGCCACATGGTGGTCTCCGACGCCATGGGCAATTGGCTCAAATGCTTTGCCACTTTGGCTGTCATGGTCACGCTGGTTTACGGACGCCCCTATGCAGCGGACCGCCACATGCTGGGCGGTGGTGAATTGTTCACCCTGAGCTTGCTGTCCTTGCTGGGCATGTTTGTCATGATTTCCGGCAACAATTTTTTGGTCATTTATTTGGGTCTCGAATTGCTCACGCTTTCCAGCTACGCCTTGGTGGCCTTGCGCCGTGACAACGGCAACGCCACCGAAGCTGCCATGAAATATTTTGTGCTGGGCGCTTTGGCCAGTGGCTTTTTGCTCTATGGCTTGTCCATGCTTTATGGCGCCACCGGCACACTCGATTTGACGGGTGTGTTTGCCGCCGTCGGCAGTGGTCACATCAAACACCAGGTGTTGGTGTTGGGCTTGGTGTTTGTGGTGTGTGGCATCGCCTTCAAATTTGGCGTGGCGCCATTTCACATGTGGGTCCCAGATGTCTACCAAGGCGCACCCACAGCCGTCACCTTGATGATCGCTGGTGCGCCCAAGTTGGCGGCCTTTGCCATGATGATGCGTTTGCTGGTGGATGGTTTGCTGCCGCTGGCCATCGATTGGCAACAGATGATGGTGGTGTTGGCCATGGCCACCTTGTTGGTGGGCAACTTCTCGGCCATTGCCCAAACCAATTTGAAGCGCATGTTGGCATTTTCAACCATCGCGCAAATGGGCTTTGTGTTCATTGGCATGTTGTCCGGCGTCACCAATGGAAACACCTTGTCGGGTGCCAACGCCTACAGCTCGGCCATGTTCTACATGGTCACTTATGTGCTCACCACCTTGGGCGTGTTCGGCGTCATTTTGTTGTTGGCGCGTGAAGGCTTTGAGAGCGAAGAAATTTCTGATTTGGCAGGCTTGAACCAACGCAGCCCTTTGTTTGCGGGCGTCATGGCCATTTGCTTGTTCTCGCTGGCCGGTGTGCCACCCTTGGTCGGTTTCTTCGCCAAGTTGTCGGTGCTGCAAGCCTTGGTGTCATCTGGCCAAACCAGTGCTTTATTGCTGGCAGTTTTTGCCGTCATGATGTCCTTGGTGGGTGCGTTTTATTACTTGCGCGTCATCAAGGTCATGTACTTTGACCCACCCCTGACCGCCAGTACTGTCTCAGCCGACACGCAGGTGCGCGTGGTGCTGGGCATCAACGGCGCGTTGGTGCTGGTGCTGGGTGTCCTGCCCGATGGCCTCATGGGTTTGTGTGCCGACGCGGTCGTGCAAGCCTTGGGGACTTGAAGCCCCGGGCTCCCACATGGGCGGCAGATCTGTCATGATGGCGCCATGAAAGTCCTGAACCTCCAATGCCAACACCAGCACGTCTTTGAAGGCTGGTTTGCGTCCGAGGACGACTACCAAACCCAACGTGCACAAGAACTCGTGGCTTGCCCCTTGTGCGGCAACCATGAGATCAGCAAGATGCTGAGCGCACCGCGCTTGAACCTGCACACCACGCGTTCAGAACCTGTCGCTGAAGCACCTTCCGATGAACGTGCATTGGCCACGGTGCCAACCGCTGCACCAGCAGTCACCATGCCCGCAGAGATGCAAGACGCTTGGATGAAGATGGTGCAGCATGTGATGGCCCACACCGAAGACGTGGGCACACAGTTTGCCGATGAAGCCCGCAAGATGCATTACGGTGAAACCGAAGAGCGCGGCATTCGTGGGCACGTCAGCGTGGACGAAACCCAAGCCTTGTTGGAAGAAGGCATCCATGTGATGCCGCTGCCACTGCCCGAAGCCCTGAAAGGGCCGGTTCATTAGTGTTATTTGTTTTTCAATTTACCGCGTGGTGCCACAAAAGTGGTGGGCGGCACGGGACGGTCACCCGGCACGATGACCTTGGGTGGCGAAGTGTCCTTCTTGGGTTTTTTGGACATCTTGTTGCTGCGTTGTTCGCCTTTGGCCATGGGGTTCCCCTGTTGGATATGCAGGGATTATCACCTCAGCCCCGCGCCAAGGTGACGCCACCATCCACCACCAAGGTGTGACCCACCACATAGTCGCTGGCATTGCTGGATAAATAAATAGCAGCTGCCGCCATGTCCTCATCTTTGCCAATGCGGCGTGCCGGAATGGTTTGTGCAGTGGCGTCGCCATGGTCGCGTGCTTCGCGGTTCATCTCGGAGGCGAAAGCACCGGGTGCGATGGCATTCACACAGATGCCGTCTTTGATGAGTTCAAGCGACATGCGCTTGGTCAGGTGAATCACACCGGCCTTGCTGGCCGCATACGAGTAGGTTTCCCACGGGTTGACCGAGATGCCGTCAATGGAAGCGATGTTGATCACCTTGGCCATGTGATGCTTGGCCGCTTGGCGCAGCATGGGGGCCAAGGCTTGCGTCAAGAAAAACGGCGTCTTCATGTTGAGGTCCACCACCTTGTCCCAACCTGCTTCGGGGAATTCGTCAAACGGCGCACCCCAGGCTGCACCGGCGTTGTTCACCAAGATGTCCAGGTGTTTTTCTTTCTCGCCCAACTGCTGCACCAACTGCGCAATGCCTTCTTTGTTCGAAATGTCCAAGGGCATGGAGATGCAGGTGCCAAAGGCAGACAGTTCCTGGGCGGTGGCATCGCACACAGCGGCTTTGCGGGCCGTGATGTAAACCCGTGCACCTTGGCACAACAAGCCTTTGGCGATCATGCGGCCAATGCCACGCGAGCCGCCAGTGACGAGGGCCACGCGGCCTTGCAATGAGAAGAGTTCGGTGGTGTTCATGGTGTCTCCATTTAGATGATTATTTCGCCCAACTGTCCTTCAACCCCACCGCCCGGTTGAACACCAAATGTGCTGACGAGTGGTCCACCCGATCCGCCACAAAGTAGCCGAGTCGTTCAAACTGAAACTTCTGATCGGGCAAGGCATTCAGCAAGGAAGGTTCCACAAAGGCTTGCACCACTTGCAGGCTGTGGGGGTTCAAGGCTTCCAAAAAGTCTTTGCCACCGGCGTCGGGTTGGGCATCGCTGAACAGGCGGTCGTACAAACGCACTTCGGCTTGCACGCCATCGGCCACGCCCACCCAGGTGATCACGCCTTTGGCTTTCACGCTGTCCGAGCCAGCCGTGCCGCTTTTGGTTTCAGGAAACACCTTGGCATGCACTTCGGTCACCACGCCGTTGGCGTCTTTGCTGCAGCCCGTGCACTCGACCACAAAGCCGCCTTTCAAGCGCACCACAGCGCCTGCGCTGGTTGTGCCGTCGGGAGCAGTTTGGGGTGGGCTTAATCTTTTATAACCTTTGGGCGGCACTTCTTCAAAGTCTTCGCGTTCAATCCACACTTCTTTGCCGATGCTGAATTGACGCGCCGCAGGTTCAGGCTGGCCTTCAGGCGGATGTGGCAAGGCGGGCAGGGTGCAAGCCTCCAAGTGACCGGCACCAAAGGCCTCGTCCCAATTGGTCAGCACGAGTTTCACAGGATTGAGCACAGCCATGGCGCGGTGCGCCGTGTGCTCTAAGGTTTCACGCAAGCAGCCTTCCAAGGTGCTGTAGTCGATCCAGCTGTCCGATTTGGTGACGCCAATGCGCTCGGCAAACAGTTGCAAGCTCTCGGGTGTGTAGCCACGACGGCGCAAACCGACGATGGTGGGCATGCGCGGGTCGTCCCAGCCGCTGACTTTGCCCTCGGTCACCAGTTGGGCCAGCTTGCGTTTGCTGGT
>CANFOQ010000011.1 GCA_947448745.1 Comamonadaceae bacterium | reverse complement strand
GGTGTCTTCGGGCACTTTCAAGGCCGGGTGCGTCAGCATGAATTCACCCAAATTCGGGTCGAGGGTGAAGCCGGCCACGCCATTGCCCACGGTCAACACCAGCATGGTGGTGGGGCCGTACAAGGCATACCCGGCCGCGGCTTGGGTGGTGCCGGGCTGCAAAAAATCTTGCTCGGTCAAATCACGCCCGCTGTCGATGGCGTCTTGGGGTGCGCGCAGCACTGAAAAAATACTGCCCACCGACACGTTCACATCGATGTTGCTCGATCCATCCAAGGGGTCGAACACCAGCATGTACTTGCCACGTGGGTGCGGCTTGGGAATTTGGTACGGCTCGGTCATCTCTTCGGACGCCATGCCCGCCAAATGACCACCCCATTCATTCATGCGGATGAACAAATCGTTGCTCAGCACATCGAGTTTCTTTTGGGTTTCACCTTGCACATTGATGGCCCCCCCCGCATCCGCGGCATGGTCGCCATAGAGGCCGCCCAACTCGCCCATGGCCACTGCCCGCGCAATGGCTTTGCAGGCCAAGGCCACGTCGAGGATGAGCGCGTTGAAGTCGCCCTTGGAGCCAGGAAAACGGCGGCGCTCTTCAATCAGGTATTGGGTCAGGGTGGTGCGGTGTCGCAAGGGCATGGTGGTCTCCGATGTCAATGTTGTTGGCCATGCCAGGTGCGCAACTGCGCCACATCCACCGCGCCCAGGTCGGTCAAGACTTGGGCCGCGCCACTGAAGTCTTGGTGGGCGGTGAAGCCGGTGGGTGTGATGATGGTGGCCAAGCCCGCGCTTTTGGCAGCTTGCAAACCGTTGCTGGAATCTTCAAACGCCAAGCATTGGTTTGCAGGCAAACCCAGGCGTGCCAAGGTTTGCAAATACACCTGCGGGTTGGGTTTTTTCTTGGGTGCTGTGGACGCGTCTTCGATGACCGCAAACAGGTCTTTCCAGTGCGGGCCGATGGCGCCGCGCAACAACACGGCGATATTCACGGGTGACGTGGTGGTGGCAATCGCCAAGCGCAGCCCTTGCGCATGTGCGGTTTCAATCAGGGCCAACACGCCAGGGCGCAATTGCACCAAGCCTTGTTGCACGGCGCTTTCATAGGCCGCTGTTTTGATGGCATGCAAGCGCTCGATGGTGTCTTGCAAACCACCACCATCAATGTCTTTCATGTCGGGGTGCTGCTGCATCCAGTAATGGCGAATGCGCTCTTTGCCACCCGAGATGTTCAACAACTCGGTGTAAAGCGGCACATCCCAGTTCCAATCCAAGCCTTCTTCGGCAAAGGCTTGGTTGAAGGAGGCCATGTGCACCATCTCGGTGTCCGCCAGCGTGCCATCCACGTCAAAAATCAAGGCGTTCAATGTTGTCATGGGTTCACCTCGGTTGTTTGAAACACGCGGCTGGCCAAGATGTCCTGGGCGCGCAAGGTGCACAGTTCTTCAGCGGTCAGTTCTTTGTTGGGGTTGGCAAACAAGCGGCTGGCTTGGCGCAAACGAGCGCGCTCCAAGGCGTTGCGCACACTGCGTGCATTGGCAAAGTGCGGTTGCTGCTTGCGCAAATGCAAATAGCGTTCAAACGCGGTTTGCGCTTCGTCATCCAGCTTGTAGTTTTGTACTTGCAGCATGTGCTGGGCGATTTGCGCCAGTTCATCTTCAGCGTAATCTGGAAAGTCAATGTGGTGGGCAATGCGCGAATTCATGCCGGGATTGGACATGAAGAAGGTGTCCATGCGGTCTTTGTAACCGGCCAAGATCACCACCAAATCATCACGCTGGTTTTCCATGACTTGCAACAAAATCTCGATCGCTTCTTGGCCATAGTCACGTTCGTTTTCAGGGCGGTACAGGTAGTAAGCCTCGTCAATGAACAGCACACCGCCCATGGCTTTTTTCAGCACTTCTTTGGTCTTGGGCGCGGTGTGGCCAATGTACTGACCCACCAAATCGTCCCGCGTGACCGCCACCAAATGGCCGCTGCGCACATAGCCCAGTTCGTGCAGGATTTGCGCCATGCGCATCGCCACCGTGGTTTTGCCGGTGCCGGGGTTGCCGGTGAAGCTCATGTGCAGGGACGGCGCTTGCGCGGCCAGTCCCAAGTTCATGCGCAAGCGGTCAATCACCAGCAGTGCGGCGATGTCGCGGATGCGCGACTTCACGGGCTTCAAACCCACAAGGTCGCGGTCCAAGGCATCCATCACCTGCTGCACCTGGGTTTGCGCCATCACTTCGGCCACGGTGCGCGCACCTGTGTCGGCCACCACCATGCCCGAGCCACTCGCATGGGGCTTGGACTCGGGCATGGGGCTCACGCCAGGCAGGTTGTAGGCAGGTGCGTTCATGGTGTGGCTTACTTGCTGTAGCGGCTGTTTTCAGGCTTGTCGGTGGCGTAGGTGTGCGTGGTGTAACGCAAACTGCGGCCTTGGACTTCCTGGCGATCCAAACGGAAGCCGGGTTCGTTGGGTGGGCGGTGCACGATGAAGCTCATGGCCACCGATTCAATACCGCGTGTCGAGTCGAACGCCATCAAACGGATGTAGTGGTTGGGGAAGGTTTTGCGGCAATTGTTCACCTCCAACAGCACACCTGCGGGGTCGTGCAGATCAAACATGGGCATGCCAAACATGTCCCAGTAGGTGTTGCGTGGGTGCGGATCATCGGTGTATTCCACGCTCCATGCGTAGCTTTTGGACAAACCATATTTGATTTGCAGGCTGATTTCAGCGTCGGTGAGATCGGGCAAAAAGCTGAACTGGCCTTGCGTCAGTTTGCCGGTGGGGTTGGTCATCATGGTGTGTGTTCCTTAAGTTCAAGCCACAGAGGGGGTGACGGCGTAATCGCTGCTGTCGGTGGACTGGTAGTTGAAGCTGATGTCGCCCCAGGTGTCCAAAGCGGCTTGCAAAGGACCACAGGTTTTGGCGGCATTTTTCAAAATCGTTGGGCCTTCTTCCAAAATGTTCTTGCCCTCGTTGCGGGCTTTCACCATGGACTCCAGCGCCACGCGGTTGGCCACGGCACCGGCTTGGATGCCTTGTGGGTGACCGATGGTGCCGCCGCCAAATTGCAGAATCACGTCGTCACCAAACAAGTCGATGAGTTGGTGCATTTGACCCGCGTGAATACCACCGGAGGCCACAGGCATCACCTTCTTGGTGTCGGCCCAGTCCTGGTCGAAGAACAAACCACGTGGCAAGTCTTGCTTGGTGTAGCTGTCGCGGCACACGTTGTAATAGCCTTGCACCGTCATCGGGTCGCCTTCCAACTTGCCAACCGCTGTGCCGGTGTGCAGGTGGTCGACACCGGCCAAACGCAGCCACTTGGCCATGACACGGAAACTCACGCCGTGGTTTTTCTGGCGCGTGTACGTGCCGTGACCCGCACGGTGCATGTGCACGATCATGTCGTTTTTGCGCGCCCAGTTGGCCATGCTTTGAATCGCTGACCAACCAATCACCAAGTCGAGCATGATGACCACCGAGCCGAGCTCTTTGGCGAACTCGGCACGCTCATAGATGTCTTCCATGGTGGCGCCGGTCACATTCAAATACGAGCCTTTGATTTCACCGGTGACCGCTTGGGCTTTGTTGACGCCATCCATCACATACAAAAAGCGATCACGCCAGTGCATGAACGGTTGCGAGTTGATGTTCTCGTCGTCCTTCATGAAGTCCAGGCCGCCTTTGAGGCCTTCGTAAATCACACGGCCATAGTTGCGGCCCGACAAACCCAGCTTGGGTTTGGTGGTGGCGCCCAACAAGGGACGACCGAATTTGTCCAAACGCTCGCGTTCAACGACCAAGCCCGTGGGTGGGCCCTTGAAGGTCTTGATGTAGGCCACGGGCAAACGGATGTCTTCCAAACGCGCGGCTTTGAGCGGCTTGAATGAAAACACGTTGCCAATCAGTGAGGCGGTCATGTTGGAGATGGAGCCTTCCTCGAACAAGATCAGGTCATAGGCGACCCAAGCAAAGTATTCGCCGGGGCGACCGGGAACCGCTTCCACTTTGTAGGCCTTGGCGCGGTAGCTGTCGCAGGCGGTCAGGCGGTCGGTCCACACCACCGTCCAAGTGGCGGTCGAGGATTCACCGGCCACGGCGGCTGCGGCCTCTTCAGGATCGACGCCGTCTTGGGGGGTGATGCGGAACAAACAGATCGTGTCGGTCGCGATCGGTTCGTAGTCGGGCATCCAATAGCCCATTTGCTTGTATTTCAAAACGCCTGCGCTGTAGCGCTTTTTGGCGTCGGTGATTTGGGTGCTTGCGGTCATCAAAAACTCCGTCTGGTTTGAAGATGACGAGACTTTAAAAAAGCTGGCAGAATAAGTAAATTCAAATTTTCGAAGCTTTCAATTCAGCTTTACTTAATTGAAAAACGCCACTTTCCGCCAATTGCGGGTCTTCAATGCCGTTGCTCGCCACCTGAGTTTCGCCAAAGCGGCCGAGACTTTGCACGTGTCTGCACCCGCAATCACCATGCAAATCAAGGAGTTAGAAGCGGAGGTCGGCATGCCGCTGTTCGAGCGGCAGGGCCGCAAGGTGTCGCTGACCACCAGCGGCGAGTACATGCTGGTCTATGCCCGCAAGATGCTGGCTTTGCTCAAAGACGCCGAAGACGCCGCCGCCCGCTTGCAGCGGATTGAGACCGGCAAACTGACCATCGGCATGGTCGACACCACCACTTATTTCATTCCCGCCCTGCTGAGTCAGTTTTTAAAAGAACACGAAGGGATTGAGTTGGTGCTGAATGTGGGCAACCGGCATGACCTGATTCAGTGGCTCAACAACAGCGAAGTGGACATCGCCATCATGGGCCGCCCACCGTCGGAAATGTCCACCCGCTCCGAGCCCTTTGCCGCCAACCCTCTCGTGTTTGTGGCGTCACCCGAACACCCTTTGGCCGGCGAGCGCGGCTTGCGGGCTGAAGACTTGCGGCAACAGTCCTTCATTGTTCGCGAGCAAGGCTCGGGCACCCGCAGCGCCATGGAAGCCTTTTTCAGCCAAGCGCGTTTTCAGCCGCACCTGACCATGGAGTTGCAAAGCAATGACGCCATCAAGCAAGCAGTGAAAGCGAATTTGGGTTTGAGTTTTTTGTCCCAACACACGATTGCGTTGGAGTTGCAAACCGAGCAACTTTGTATTTTGGATGTGAACGACACGCCGATGGTGCGGGCCTGGAACGTGGTGCACATGCTGTCCAAAATGCTCTCGCCGGCCGCCGAGGCTTTTCGTTACTTTGTTTTGGAACACGCCGAAAGTTATTTGGCGGGGCAGTTTGGGGAATTGCGGCAACCCAAAACCTGATGGTGCGGCTGGCGGGGATCGAACCCACGACCCTTGGCTTCGGAGGCCAATACTCTATCCACTGAGCTACAGCCGCATGCCGCTATTGTAGGTGTCGCCTTTTTTCTCTTTTCATGTGTGCGTTTGTCAGCCTTGTGGAAGGTGGTGGCTGGCTATAATTTCGGGTTACTTTTCCCCTCTTTTAGAAAGTTCACATGAGCGATCACCACGAAGAAGCCCACACAGGCCCTGTTAAAACACCCAAGCAATTTTTAACCTTGGTTGTTTTGTCTTTTGTTGTGCCTATTTTCATCATCATCGGCTTGGTCAACTACGTGGCCAGCAGCCACAAGCCTTCTGGCACCGACACCAATGCCGCTGAAGCCACCGCAGCCCACATCCAAAAAGTTGGCACCGTTCAAGTCAAGGATGCCAACCGCGCGCCCAAAACCGGCGAAGAAGTGTTCAAGGGCCAATGTTCTGCTTGTCACGCCACGGGCGCGGCAGGTGCACCCAAGTTTGGCGACACCGCTGCTTGGGGCCCGCGCATCAAAACAGGCTATGCAGCTTTGCTGAACTCAGCCCTCAAAGGCAAAAACGCCATGGGCCCACAAGGTGGTGGTGACCATGATGATTTTGAAATTGGCCGCGCCGTGGTTTACATGGCCAACGCCGGTGGCGCCAAGTTCCCAGAGCCCACAGCCCCTGCTAAGTAACTGAAGCCGCCCGCTGCTGCGGGCTCTTCACAAAGCCATACCTGCCTGCCAGTTCGCTGGCAGGTATTTTTTTGTCTGGCCAACGGTGCTCTTCTAAAGCCTGCGCGGCCTGCAACATGTCTTGGCTGTGCACCAAGCCCAAGCCTTGGTTGGTGGCCAAATACACCCGCCCCGCATCATCAATCACGCAGTGCTGCACCTGTTGCACCACGCCAGCACCGTCGGTCACGCTCAAGTCGGCTTGGATGCGCCAGACAAACGGCGCGGAGGACAACTCCACAAACACACGCTGTGGACCATTTTGGAAATACCACTGGCCGTGTTCGTCGTGCATGAAATTTCGTTGGATGAATTCGATCAGCTTGGTGTGCACCAGCTTGCCGCCTTTGGCTTGCGGAAACGGGCCCAGCGCTTGCGTGGCGTCGTCCCGCATGTACCAGTCGCCCCTATCGTCTAGTCCCAACCAGCCGTAGCAAGCCGGCACGTTTGGCCACTTGCGCATCGCTTGTTGGACCAGGTCGTCCATGGTTGGTCAGTGCAAAACGGACGGCAGGGATTCGATGTGCGCCAGCATTTCTTGCTGGGTGCCTGGGCTGGCATGGTGCGCCACCATGCGCCAGCCTTGTGGGGTGCGCATATAAACATTGGTGGCCACCACATAGGCCACAGCATCACCTTCGGGAGTGTGCAGCTCGATGCGTTCCACCAAGTTGTGCATCGCACTGGTGATGGTTTCAACTTTGCGCACATGCTCGGGGTATGCGGCGATGACGCCGTTGGCGAACATGGTGTCAAAAGAGTTGCGAATGCTGTCGCCGCCCAGCAAGCGCGGGCCGCCGGGATGCACACACACGATGTCTTCTTCGTCGGCCCAACAGGCCATCAGGCGTTCAATATCGCCGGTCCGCAAGGCTTCGTAAAAGGCCGCTTCAATCTCATCGGCGCTGCCGCCGATGGTGGCTGCTTGAAGCTTGGCCTTGGGCAATTATTTATGGCTGCGGAATTTACGCAGCGCAGCCAGTTGCGCAGCAAACACGAACAATTCGGCTTGGGCGGCGGCAATGTCCACTTCGGACTTGGCGTTTTTCAGGTTTTCTTCGGCGGCTTTTTTGGCCGCGTTGGCACGCTCTTCATCCAGGTCTTCACCACGCACGGCGGTGTCCGACAACACAGTGACGCCGTTGGGCTGGACTTCCAAAATGCCCCCGGCGACGAACACGAATTCTTGTTCGCCATCGGGTTTGTGGATGCGCACCGATCCGGCTTTGATGCGCGAGATCAGCGGTGTGTGGCGGGGGTAAATGCCCAGTTCACCAACTTCTCCGGGCAGAGCCACAAAAGTGGCTTCACCCGAGTAAATCAGCTCTTCGGCACTGACCACATCAACTTGCATGGTTTTCATGAGGCTTCCTTGTCAGGTGCGTTGCTGCAAACCTGCATCAAATTTTCTTGGCCTTCTCGATGGCCTCGTCGATGGTGCCCACCATGTAGAACGCTTGTTCTGGCATGTGATCGCATTCGCCGGCCACAATCATTTTGAATCCACGGATGGTTTCTGACAAAGGCACGTACTTGCCAGGTGAACCGGTGAACACCTCGGCCACGTGGAAAGGCTGGCTCAGGAAACGCTGAATTTTCCGGGCGCGGGCCACCGCCAGTTTGTCTTCAGGGGCCAATTCGTCCATGCCCAAAATCGCAATGATGTCGCGCAATTCTTTGTAGCGCTGCAAGGTGCCTTGCACAGCACGGGCGGTTTCGTAGTGGTCGTTGCCAACCACCAAGGGGTCGAGCTGACGGCTGGTGGAGTCCAAAGGATCTACAGCGGGGTAGATGCCCAAGGAGGCGATGTCACGGGACAACACCACGGTGGAGTCCAAGTGCGCAAAGGTGGTGGCAGGCGATGGATCGGTCAAGTCATCGGCTGGCACGTAAACGGCTTGGATGGAGGTGATGGAGCCCACTTTGGTCGAGGTGATCCGCTCTTGCAAACGGCCCATTTCTTCGGCCAACGTCGGTTGGTAACCCACCGCTGAAGGCATGCGGCCCAACAGCGCGGACACTTCGGTGCCGGCCAGTGTGTAGCGGTAAATGTTGTCGACGAAGAACAGCACGTCTTTGCCTTCGTCACGGAAAGATTCGGCGATGGTCAAACCAGTCAGCGCCACGCGCAAACGGTTGCCGGGAGGCTCGTTCATCTGACCGTACACCATGGCCACTTTGGACTCTTCCAAGTGCTCGAGGTTCACCACGCCAGAGTCGGCCATCTCGTGATAGAAGTCATTGCCTTCGCGGGTACGTTCACCCACGCCGGCAAACACGGACAAGCCGCTGTGCGCTTTGGCGATGTTGTTGATGAGTTCCATCATGTTCACGGTCTTGCCCACACCGGCACCACCGAACAAACCGACCTTGCCGCCTTTGGCGAAAGGACACACCAAGTCAATCACCTTGATGCCGGTTTCCAGCAGTTCTTGGGAAGGGCTGAGTTCGTCGTAAGCCGGGGCTTTGCGGTGAATGGAGGCTGTGTGCTCTTGGCTGACCGGACCACGTTCGTCGATGGGCGCACCCAACACGTCCATGATGCGGCCCAGTGTGGCTTTGCCCACAGGCACGGTGATCGCCGCGCCAGTGTTGGTGACCATCAGGCCACGGCGCAAACCGTCAGAGGTGCCCAAGGCAATGGTGCGCACGATGCCGTCACCCAATTGCTGTTGCACTTCCAAGGTCAAAGCTGAACCTTCGAGTTTGAGCGCGTCATAGATGCGGGGCATGTGATCGCGTGGGAATTCCACGTCCACCACGGCGCCAATACATTGGACGATTTTTCCTTGAATACCTGCGTTGGTCATTGCCTGAGCCATGTTGATTTGCTCCAAAAATAAATAGGGTTACACCGCCGCTGCGCCGGCCACGATTTCGGACAATTCCTTCGTGATCGCTGCTTGACGGGTTTTGTTGTAAATGAGTTTGAGTTCACCAATGACATTGCCTGCGTTGTCGGTGGCCGCTTTCATGGCCACCATGCGTGCAGATTGTTCAGAGGCCATGTTTTCTGCAACAGCTTGATAGACCAAGGACTCGATGTACAACTCGAGCAAATCGTCAATCACCGTCGGTGCATCAGGTTCGTACAAATAGTCCCATGCGTAGCTGCCAGCCGCGCGTGTTTCAGTGCGCATCTTGTGGTCAGACAAAGGCAGCAATTGCTCGATGACCGGCTCTTGCTTCATGGTGTTGATGAACTTGGTGTAGCACAGGTACACCGCATCCAATTTGCCTTCGGTGTAAGCGTCCATCATGACCTTGACGGCGCCGATGAGTTTTTCCAAATGCGGTGTGTCACCCAACTGGGTGACATGGGCCAACACGGGGGCGCCGACACGGTTCAAAAAGCCCAAGCCTTTGTTGCCAATCGCCACCGTTTGGGGGGTGGCGCCAGCAGCTTGCAGGTCTTTGAATTGATGGGTGAGTGCACGCAAGATGTTGGTGTTCATCCCACCGCACAAACCTTTGTCGGTGGTGACCACGATGTAGCCGGTGGCTTTGGCATCGTGGATTTTCATGAACGGATGAACATACTCGGGATTGGCTTGGCCCAAATGCGTGGCGATGTTGCGCACCTTTTCGCTGTAAGGACGCGCCGCACGCATGCGCTCTTGCGCCTTGCGCATTTTGGACGCTGCCACCATTTCCATGGCCTTGGTGATCTTCTTGGTGTTTTCCACCGATTTGATCTTGCCGCGTATTTCCTTGCCTACTGCCATGAAGTGCTCCTTGCTGCTTGATGGCGATTAGATGAAGGACTTTTTGAAGGCTTCGATGGCTTTCACCAAGTCGGCTTCGGCGTCTTTGTCCAAGGCTTTGTCTTTTTCCATTTTGGCCAACAAGGCTGCGCACTTGTCTTTCAAATGGTGGTGCAAGCCAGCTTCAAAATGCAGCACTTGGTTGACTTCGATGTCGTCCAAGTAGCCTTTGTTGGCGGCATACAGCGTGGAGGCCATCAAGCTGATGGCCAGTGGGCTGTACTGGGCTTGTTTCAACAATTCGGTCACGCGGGCACCACGGTCCAACTGCTTGCGGGTGGCTTCGTCCAGGTCGGAGGCGAACTGCGCGAAGGCGGCCAACTCGCGGTACTGGGCCAAGTCGGTACGGATACCACCAGACAGGTTTTTCACCAGTTTGGTTTGAGCGGCACCGCCCACACGAGAGACGGAAATACCCGCGTTGATGGCGGGGCGCACACCGGCATTGAACAATGAGGTTTCCAAGAAGATCTGGCCGTCGGTGATGGAAATCACGTTGGTAGGCACGAAGGCCGACACGTCACCCGCTTGGGTTTCAATGATGGGCAAGGCTGTGAGTGAACCGGTTTTGCCTTTGACTTCACCTTTGGTGAACGCTTCAACGTAGTCGGCATTGACGCGGGCTGCGCGTTCGAGCAAACGGCTGTGCAAATAGAACACGTCGCCGGGGTAGGCTTCACGGCCTGGAGGACGGCGCAACAGCAAGGACACTTGGCGGTAAGCCACCGCTTGCTTGGACAAATCGTCATACACGATCAGGGCGTCTTGACCGCGGTCGCGGAAGTACTCGCCCATGGTGCAGCCCGAGTAGGCCGACACGTATTGCATGGCGGCTGATTCAGAAGCAGAGGCTGCCACCACGATGGTGTAGTCCATGGCGCCAGCTTGTTCCAAAGAGCGCACCACGTTTTTGATGGAAGACGCTTTTTGGCCAATGGCCACATAGATACAGGTCATGTGCTGACCTTTTTGGTTGATGATGGCGTCAATCGCGACAGCGGTTTTACCGGTCTGACGGTCACCAATGATCAACTCGCGCTGACCACGGCCAATCGGCACCATGGAGTCGATGGACTTCAAGCCGGTTTGCATGGGCTGGTCCACAGATTGGCGGGCAATCACGCCGGGCGCGACTTTTTCAATCACGTCGGTCATTTTGGCGTTGATTGGGCCTTTGCCGTCGATGGGGTGGCCCAAAGCGTTGACCACACGGCCAATCAATTCGGGGCCCACGGGCACTTCCAAAATACGGCCGGTGCACTTGACCGTGTCGCCTTCAGAGATGTGTTCGTATTCACCCAAAATCACCGCGCCGACAGAGTCGCGCTCGAGGTTCAGCGCCAGGCCGAAGGTGTTGTTGGGGAACTCCAGCATCTCGCCTTGCATCACATCGGACAAACCGTGGATGCGGCAAATACCGTCGGTCACGGAAATCACGGTGCCTTGATTGCGCACGTTCGTGTTGCCGCTAGAACCCTCGATGCGGGTTTTGATGAGTTGAGAGATTTCTGCGGGATTGAGTTGCATGACTCTTTCCTTCTTCCTATGTGAGGCCAACGTGCATGAGCGGGATTGCTCAGGCTGTCAGCGCGACTTTCATTTGTTCCAAACGGGCTTTGACCGAAGTGTCGAGCACCTCGTCGCCGACCACCACTCGTACGCCCCCAATGAGCTCGGGCTCTAAAGCCACACGCACACTGAGTTTGCTGCCAAAGCGTTTTTCAATCACTTTGGTCAAATCGTCAAGGGCTGCGCCCTCGATGGGAAACGCGCTGTACACCATGGCTTGCCGCACGCCAGACATGGCGTCCACCAAAGCATGAAAGTGATGCGCAATTTCGGGCAAGGCCGCCAAACGTCCGTTGTCAACCAAGATGGTGACAAAGTTCACCGCCGCCGCAGGCAGGCCTTTGGGGCCGACTTGGGCGATCAGATCCAGCACTTGGGCATGGGTGACCTTGGGGTCATGGGCGTATTGCAGCAAACCGGGGTCTGCTGCAACCACCGCCAAACCGTCCAGCCACTCAGCAGCTTTGGCGGCATCGGCCTTGACCACCTGAAACAAAGCTTCAGCGTAGGGGCGGGCAATGGTAGCGAGTTCAGCCATGTTGCGTCCTCAAAGTTCCGACTTCAATCGGCCCAACAAGTCGGCATGCACACTGGCATTGACTTCTTTGCGCAGAATTTGCTCGGCACCTTTGACCGCCAACACCGCCACTTGGTCGCGCAATGATTCGCGCGCTTTCAGCATGGCTTGCTCGGTTTCGATGCCAGCAGCCGCGATGATTTTGTTGGCTTCTTCCGTCGCTTTGAGCTTGGCTTCTTCAATGATGGCCAAAGCGCGGTGCTCGGCGTCAGCGATGCGGGCAGCTGCATCATTGCGGTTTTTGGCCAACTCCACCTCAACATGCTTGTGCGCGTTGGTGAGTTCGATATGGGCGTGCTCAGCGGCTTTCAAGCCATGGGCAATTTTTTCAGCGCGCTCATCCAAAGCTGTTGCGATGGGTGGCCACACGAATTTCATCGTGAACCACACCAAAATGGCAAAAACAATGGCTTGAACGAACAGGGTTGCGTTGATGCTCACGTCAACACCTCTCTAAGGGTTGTGGCAAGAATTACTTCAGAACGAAGGGATTGGCGAAGGCGAACATCATGGCGATACCAACGCCAATCAAGAAAGCCGCGTCAATCAAACCAGCCAGCAAAAACATTTTGGTTTGCAGTTCGTTCATCAATTCAGGTTGACGAGCAGCAGCTTCGAGGTATTTGCTGCCCATGATGCCGATGCCAATACAAGCACCAATGGCACCCAAACCGATGATCAGACCTGAGGCGAGTGCGACTAAACCAAGTACGTGTTCCATGAGAAGCTCCTAAGCAAGATGATGGAAGGTTGAAAAAAACGAGAAATCAATGCGCATCGTGTGCTTGCCCGATGTAGACCAAGGTCAACATCATGAAAATGAAGGCTTGCAACGCGACGATCAAGATGTGGAAGATGGCCCAGATGGAGCCAGCAATGATGTGGCCGATGGGCAGCAAGATGCCGCTCAGGCTCATGGCGGCGGCACTGCCCATCAAGGCGATGAGCATGAAAATGAGTTCGCCGGCATACATGTTGCCGAACAGTCGCATGCCGTGGGAGACGGTTTTGGCGACAAATTCAATCATTTGGAAGCCGAAATTGATGGGCCACAAAATGGGGTGGGCGCCAAACGGTGCCGTGGTGAGTTCGTGGAACCAGCCGCCAATGCCCTTGATTTTGATGTTGTAGAACAAGCAAATCAGCAGCACCGAGCAAGACATGCCCAAGGTGGTGGACAAATCGGCAGTGGGCACCACGCGGAAGTAGTGGATGCTGTGGTCGATGCCAGTCCATTCAAAAATCTGGTGGAACAAGTCGACGGGCAAAAAGTCCATGCTGTTGAGCAGGAAAATCCAGACAAAAACCGTAAGAGCCAAGGGGGACACCAGTTTGCGGCTTTCGGCGTTGTGAACAATGCCACGCGCCTGGGTATCAACCATTTCAAACAAAATTTCAACCGCAGCCTGGAAGCGACCGGGCACGCCAGAGGTGGCCACGCGTGCTGCGCGCCACAGGAAAAAACAGCCAACCACGCCCAACAACACGGACCAGAAAATCGAGTCCAGATTGACCACGGAGAAATCAATCACACCGCCCATGGGCTTGCTTTGCAAGTGGGTCAAATGGTGACCGATGTACTCCCCTGCGGTGAGCGTATTGGTGGGTTCCGACATGTTCAACTCTTTACAAATGGGTGGAAGGGTTTGGCTTTGCTGGAGGCTTGCCCCAAATCAATGCCAACCAATACACCTTCATCGTCACAATCAAGCCCGCCAACAAGGCAGGCCAACTCAAATCTTCAATCAACCGGGGTGCCAACACCATCAGCAACACGGTCAGGGCCATCTTGACGCCCTGCCAAACGGCAAAACTCAGGGTGGCCGTGAAAGCATTGACCGATGCGGCCGGGGATTTCAGGCCCCGGGCAAACAAAGCCGCGGGCACCACCACCGACAAAGCACCGTAGATCAGCGACACAAACAGCGCCCACCGGCCAAACCAGAGAAACACTGCTGTGGCCAACACCAAGGCCGTCAACAATTGCGCCACCAACACCCACCAAACCGACAATTTCGGTTGGTTTTGCCGCCAAACTTGGGCTTCTTCGGCTGAAAGTGTATGAAACTCTTCCTCCGGCGAATCTTCCAAACCAGGCGGCGGGCACTGGCTGCTGACTGAACTGGACAATGTCTTGGTCATGCTTGACAAGCCGCTTTCAGTGCAGCAAAGCCTGCTATTGTAGGGCAACTTACTGACAAATTTCTGAAATGGTTAATCACTGCTCATGAATGCCAAACCGCCTGCCGCCGACAGCTTGATTGAATACCCCAGCGACTTCCCGATCAAGGTCATGGGCCTGAATGCCGAGGGCTACACCGCCGCCATGTCTTATGTGGTGCGCCAATTCGACCCGGATTGGACCGAAGACCGGCTGGAAACCCGCGAAAGCGCTGGCGGCAAGTACCTGAGCCTGACCTTCACCGTGCGCGCCACCAGCCGCGAGCAGCTTGACGAGCTGTACCGCACCCTGAGCAGCCACCCGATGGCCAAAGTGGTACTTTAGTGAGCGATTTTTTGTTGCGCTCTTGGGGTCAGGTTGGTTTTGAAACCACCTACCAAGCCATGCAAGACTTCACGGCCGCCAGGCAAGCGGATACGCCCGACGAGTTGTGGCTGTGTGAGCACCCCCCTGTTTTCACGTTGGGTTTGGCGGGACAGGACACGCACTTGCTGGCCCCGGGCGATATTCCGGTGCTGGCCACCAACCGGGGCGGGCAAGTCACCTTCCACGGCCCCGGCCAAGTGGTGGCCTATCCGCTGGTGGACTTGAAACGGTCGGGTTATTTCGTCAAGGAATATGTGCACCGCATCGAAGAAGCGGTGCTGAAAACCTTGCTGCATTTCAATGTGACAGGTCACCGGGTGGCGGGCGCACCCGGTATTTATGTGCGCACCCTCGACCCGCACAACCACAGCCCGCTGCCGCAACGCCCTCAAAAAGCTGCGGCCAACACCACGCCGGACTTCACCGGTTTGGCCAAAATCGCCGCCTTGGGCGTGAAGGTGTCGCGCCACTGCACTTACCACGGTGTGGCCTTGAATGTGCACATGGACTTGTCACCTTTCGAGCGCATCAACCCCTGCGGCTATGCGGGTTTGCAAACCACCGATCTTTTTACAATGGGTGTCGATGTCAGCTGGCAAGAAGCGGCTGACGTGCTGAGCCACAAGCTTGTCACCTATCTCTCGCCTTGACACGGCCTACCCAACGCTCATGCCATGACCACTGCGCCCGACCAACCCACCCCGCCCGCCTACGACGCCAGCGCCAAGCAAAAGTCCGCCTCCAAGGTGTCGCGCATCCCAATCAAGGTAGAGCACACCGGTGAGGTGCTGAAAAAGCCCGATTGGATTCGGGTCAAGGCCGGCTCGCCGAATTCACGCTTTCACGAGATCAAAGACATCTTGCGTGCCAACAAATTGGTGACGGTGTGCGAGGAAGCCAGTTGTCCCAACATTGGCGAATGCTTTGGCAAGGGCACAGCCACCTTCATGATCATGGGGGACAAATGCACCCGGCGCTGCCCGTTTTGCGATGTCGGCCATGGTCGCCCCGACCCGCTGGATGTGAACGAGCCGCTGAACCTGGCCAAAACCATCGCCGCTTTGAAGCTGCAGTATGTGGTGATCACCAGCGTGGACCGCGACGATTTGCGCGACGGCGGTGCCGGGCATTTTGTGGCATGCATCCAGCAAACCCGCGCCTTGTCGCCCACCACCCAAATTGAAGTGCTGGTGCCCGACTTCCGTGGCCGCGACGACCGCGCGCTGAACATCTTGCAAGCCGCCCCACCGGACGTGATGAACCACAACCTGGAAACCGTGCCGCGCTTGTACAAAGAAGCGCGCCCGGGCAGCGACTACGCCTTCAGCTTGAACCTGTTGAAAAAATTCAAGGCCCTGTTCCCCCACGTGCCAACCAAAAGCGGTTTGATGGTGGGCTTGGGCGAAACCGACGAAGAAATTTTGGACGTGATGCGCGACATGCGGGCACATGACATTGACAGGCTGACCATCGGCCAATACCTGGCACCCAGTGGCCACCACCTGCCGGTGCGCCGCTACGTGCACCCCGACACTTTCAAGATGTTCGAAGACAAGGCCCGCGAAATGGGCTTTCAGCATGCCGCCGTCGGGGCCATGGTGCGCTCCAGCTACCACGCTGATCAGCAGGCGCATGCGGCTTTGGCGGCGCCATGAAAAAAACAATCTGGGTCTTCGTCAGTGCGGTGTGTTTCGCAACGCTCACAGCCCATGCCAATCCCTACCCGCTAGGCAGCATGACGTGCAAAGACATTGGCGTTTTTGCCTCTCAAGCGATGCAGTGGCGAGAAAACGGCGTCACATGGACCGATGCGAAATCCAAGCTTGACAGCCTCCGGCCTGAAGACGCGATTGAAAAGAAAAACCTGCGCATGGTCATGGCGCTGGTGTATGGCAGCTATGGTGACAACTGGACCGTGGAGAGTGCAGGCGCGGTGATGCAAGCGGACTGCGAAAGCGGTCGATGAAACCCCGCATTCCCCGCAGCATTTGGGTGTTGGGCTTTGTCAGCATGCTGATGGACATCTCCTCGGAGATGGTGCACAGCTTGCTGCCCATGTTCATGGTGGGCACGCTCGGTGTGTCCGTGCTGGTGGTCGGCGTCATAGAAGGCTTGGCCGAGGCCACGGCGCTCATTGTCAAAGTTTTTTCGGGCACCCTGAGCGACTACTTGGGCAAGCGCAAAGGCTTGGCGGTGCTGGGTTATGCCTTGGGCGCTTTCACCAAACCGCTGTTTGCCATCGCTTCCGGCGCGGGTCTGATCATCACGGCGCGCTTGGTGGACCGCGTGGGCAAGGGCATCCGAGGTGCGCCTCGTGACGCACTGGTGGCTGACATCGCGCCACCCGAGGTGCGCGGTGCGGCGTTTGGTCTGCGTCAATCGTTGGACACCGTGGGTGCTTTCACCGGCCCGCTGTTGGCCGTGGGCCTCATGCTCTTGTGGGCCAACGACTTTCGCGCTGTGTTTTGGGTGGCGGTCATTCCGGGCTTGCTCAGCGTGTTGTTGCTGATGGTTGGCGTGACCGAGCCCGAGCGACATGCCGACGCACCCCGAACCAACCCCATCCAAATGGCCAACATGCGCCGCTTGAACGCTGCTTACTGGTGGGTGGTGGCGATTGGCGCGGTGTTCACGTTGGCCCGCTTCAGCGAAGCTTTTTTGGTCTTGCGCGCCCAACAGTTGGAGGTGGCCATGGCCTGGGTGCCACTGGTGATGGTGGCCATGAACCTGGTGTATGCCGCCTGCGCTTATCCGTTTGGTTGGCTGTCGGACCGCGTCAGCCACAGCCGTTTGCTGGTGGCAGGCGTCTTGGTGTTGGTGTTGGCCGACGCCGTCTTGGCGGTCAGCACCGACTGGATCAGCCTGCTGTGCGGCGTGGCCTTGTGGGGCGTGCACATGGGCATGACGCAAGGTTTGTTGGCCACCATGGTGGCCGACACCGCACCCCGCGACTTGCGCGGCACCGCCTATGGCGTGTTCAACCTGGTCAGCGGCGTGGCGATGTTGCTGGCCAGTGTGCTGGCCGGTTGGCTTTGGGATACTCAAGGCGCGTCGTTCACTTTTGTGGGCGGCGGCGTGTTGGCGGTGTTGGCCTTGCTGGTGCTTGGTCTGCGACCCCAACCGCCCACAGAAAGCAGTGCATGAATTCCAAAGACGACTTGGCTGATTGGCTCCACGATCACGTGTTTGACGAGAGCAGCGAAACCGCCGAGCGCAGCACGCGTTTGGTGATGTGGATCACCGCTGCCATGATGGTGCTGGAGATCACCGCGGGTTGGCTCTACAACTCGATGTCCCTGTTGGCCGACGGCTGGCACATGAGCTCGCACGCACTGGCGATTGGCCTCTCCGCCATGGCCTACGTGACCGCGCGGACCTATGCCAAAGACCCGCGCTTTGCGTTTGGTACATGGAAGATTGAAGTGCTGGCTGGTTTTGCCAGTGCGCTCTTTTTGGTGGGCGTGGCCATCACCATGGTGATTGGTTCGCTAGAGCGATTGATAGCCCCCGAAGCCATTCAATACCAAGAGGCCATGGTGGTTGGCGTGCTGGGCTTGGCCGTCAACATCGTGTGTGCGCTGATCTTGGGTCGGGCGCACCACCATGACCACGGCCCGGGGCACGGTCATCCCCATGCACACGAGCATGGGGCGCAGGGCGCGCATGGCCATCACGACCTGAATTTGAAGTCCGCTTATTTGCACGTGGTGGCCGACGCCTTCACCTCGGTGCTGGCCATCTTGGCGCTGGCCGGCGGCTGGCTGTTCGGCTGGTCGTGGCTGGACCCGCTGATGGGCATCATCGGCGCGGTGCTGGTGGCACTGTGGGCCAAAGACCTGTTGATTGAAACCGGCAAGGTCTTGCTTGACCGGGAAATGGACCACCCGGTGGTGGCAGAAATCAAAGACGTGGTGGAAGCCGACACGCAAAGCCAAGTGGCCGATTTGCATGTGTGGCGGGTGGGCAAAAAAGTCTATGCCTGTGCACTCACGGTGGTGACACGTGACCGCGCTTTAACCCCTGCGGTGGTGCGTGAACGCTTGGCCGTGCACGAAGAAATCATCCACAGCACGATTGAGATTCACCAGCGCCCTTGATGCGCGCTGGTGACCCAGCACTTCAAGCCGCTTGCTTACCCGCCGCTTGCACGGACGCACGCCAGGCCTGCATCAAACCTTCCCACTGTGCCCGCGCGGCTTGCAGATGCCGTGCTTTCACATGGCCGTAGCCTTTGATTTTTTCGGGGATGCGGGCGATTTCCAGCGCCAGCGCTTGCCGCTCTGACGCATAGTCGCGCAGCACCTCGTTGATGCTGGCCATGTACTCGTCCACCAAGGCGCGTTCTTCGCGGCGCTCGTCGGTGTAACCAAACACATCGAACACACCGCCGCGTAAAAACTTCAAGCGCGACAGCAGTTTGAAGCCCCACAACATGGACGGGCCAAAGGCTTGTTTCACCAATTCGCCTTTGTCATTTTTCTTGGCGATCAAAGGCGGTGCCAGGTGGTAGTTCAGGGTGAAGTTGCCCTCGAACTGTTCGGCGATGCGCTTCAAGAACGCCGGGTCAGCGTGCAAACGCGCCACCTCGTATTCGTCTTTGTAGGCCATCAACTTGTACAAATTGCGCGCCACGGCATCGGTCACCAAGTTCGATGATTTGTCTTGTGCGCGCTGCACAAAGTCGGTGTACCGCTTGGCATACGCCGCGTCTTGGTAGGCCGTCAGCCATTCGCTGCGCTGTTGAATGACGGTATTCAGGTGCGGCTTGGCCTTGAACTGCATCACTTGGCTGGGGCGCATCAACTGCTCAACCCGGGCCATGTCGTGGGCGCACCAACGGCCCCACAAAAACGCATTCAGGTTGGACGAGACTTGCACACCATTGAGTTCGATGGCGCGTGACATGGCGGCTTCGCTCAAGGGGATCCAGCCGCGCTGCCAGGCATAGCCCAACACCATCGGGTTGATGTAGATGCTGTCGCCCAGCAATTGGGTCGCCACGCGGTTGGCGTCAAACGCGCCCAAGTTGTTCGCCTCGCCACCCAGCGCCAGCAAGATGTCGGCCACACAGTTGTCGCTCGGGTTGGCCCATGCGCCGTTTTTCACAAAAGCGGCGGTGGGCGTGCCTTGGCCATTGATGGCCACCCGGGTGCGGCCCGGGCGCATGCGCAACATGGTTTCTTTGCCCGCGCTCACGATCGGGTCGCAGCCCAGCACCAAGTCGGCCGCGGCGGTGGACACGCGGGTGGTTTGGATGTCGGACTGCTGCTGCGCGATCAACACATGGCTCCAAGTGGCGCCGCCTTTTTGTGCCAAGCCCGCAGCATCTTGGGTGACGATGCCTAAGCCTTCCAAATGCGCGGCCATGCCCAACAACTGGCCGATGGTGATGACACCCGTGCCGCCCACACCTGCAACCACGATGCCGTAGCCGCCGGGGTAGACGCCACGGCTGAGCGAGGGCAGTTCAGGGGATGGCAGTGCGCCCAAGTCCTGGGGTTGCGGCAAGCCGCTCTTGTTTTGCTGACGACGCTTGCCGCCTTTGACCGAAACGAAGCTGGGGCAAAACCCTTTGACGCAGCTTTGGTCTTTGTTGCAAGTGCTTTGGTTGATGCTGCGTTTGCGGCCAAGTTCGGTTTCCAAAGGCTCCACGCTCAAGCAATTGCTTTGACTGCTGCAGTCGCCGCAACCTTCACACACCGCCTCGTTGATGATGACGCTGACCGCGGGGTCCACCATGGTGCCGCGCTTGCGGCGACGGCGTTTTTCAGTGGCACAGGTTTGGTCGTAAATGATGACGGTGCAGCCCAAGATGCTGTGCATGGTGCGCTGCACCCGGTCCAGCTCGTCGCGGTGTTCGATGGCCACGCCCTCGGGCAAACCCAGCACGCCGCCAGGAATGCCGTTGTGTCCAACGGCCGCATATTTCTCGGGCTCGTCGGTGACGATGACGATGTGCTTGGCGCCTTCGGCCCGCATGCTTTGCGCAATTTGAATCACGCTGTGCCCTTCGGCACGTTCACCCACGGGTTGGCCGCCGGTCATGGCGACCGCGTCGTTGTACAAAATTTTGTAGGTGATGTTGACACCCGCTGCCACGCTTTGGCGCACCGCCAACAAGCCGCTGTGAAAGTAGGTGCCGTCGCCGATGTTGGCAAAAATATGTTGGTCGTTGCTGAACGGTTGTTGACCGACCCAAGGCACGCCCTCGCCGCCCATTTGGGTGAAGCCCACGGTGCTGCGGTCCATCCACAAGCTCATGAAATGGCAGCCAATGCCGGCCATGGCGCGTGAGCCTTCGGGCACGCGGGTGCTGGTGTTGTGCGGGCAGCCCGAGCAAAACCAAGGCTGCCGATCGGCCTTGACTTCCAACACATTCATGGCTTGTTGCTTGGCTTCCAACACCGCCAACTGCGCGTCAATGCGGGCCGTGGTGTCGCTGTCGATGCCGATTTTTTTCAAGCGCTTGGCAATCGCTTGGGCGATGAGGGCGGGTGACAAATCGGCATTGGCACGCAAGAGCACATGGTCGATCGGGTTGATGCCGGTCCACTCGCCGCCGGCGTCGCCTTCGACCTGATCGAACTTGCCCAACACGCGCGGGCGCACGCCATCGGGCCAGTTGTAAAGCTCTTCTTTGAGTTGGTATTCGATGAGCTGGCGCTTTTCTTCCACCACCACGATTTCTTGCAAGCCCCGCGCGAATTCGCGCGTGCTGTGCGATTCCAAAGGCCAGACCACACCGACTTTGTGCACCCGAATGCCGATGCGCTTGCAGGTGGCCTCGTCCAAACCGAGGTCGAGCAAGGCTTGGCGTGTGTCGTTGTAAGCCTTGCCACTGGCCATGAAACCGATGCGGTCGTGCGGGCCTTGGATGACGGTGTGGTTGAGTTTGTTGGCGCGGATATAGGCCAGCGCGGCATACCACTTGTAATTGAACAAACGGGCTTCTTGGCTCAAGGCGTCGTCCGGCCAGCGAATGTGCACGCCACCCACAGGCATCTCGAATTCGGGGATGACGATGTCCAAACCATCAGGGTCGATCATCACCGTGGCGCTGGACTCGACCACTTCTTGGAT
This sequence comes from Comamonadaceae bacterium, assembly GCA_947448745.1. GTDB lineage: Bacteria > Pseudomonadota > Gammaproteobacteria > Burkholderiales > Burkholderiaceae_C > Limnohabitans. The sequence goes on along the minus strand of CANFOQ010000011.1, from coordinate 42,509 downwards.
GGTTTTCATGCCGGCCCAAATGCCGGCAAAGCGGCTCATGGCCAGACCGTGCAAACCGTAGTCCAGCACGTCTTGCACCGACGCAGGGAAAAACACCGGCAGGCCGCAGGCCTTGAAGATGTGGTCGCTTTGGTGCGCTGCGGTGCTGCTTTTGGACACATGGTCGTCACCGGCCACGGCCAACACGCCGCCCCATGGCGTGGTGCCGGCCATGTTGGCGTGCTTGAACACGTCCGAGGTGCGGTCCACGCCCGGGCCTTTGCCATACCAAATGCCAAACACGCCGTCGAATTTGTTGTTGCCGGGGGGCGCAAAACCGAGTTGCTGCGTGCCCCACAAAGCGGTAGCCGCCAGTTCTTCATTGACGCCGGGTTGGAACACGATGTGCTGGGCTTGCAAGTATTTGCGGGCGCTCCACAGCGCTTGGTCGTAATTGCCCAAAGGCGAGCCGCGGTAACCGCTGATGAAGCCGGCGGTGTTTTTGCCTTGGGCCACATCACGTTGGCGCTGCAACATGGGCAAGCGCACCAGTGCCTGCACCCCACTCATGAAAGCGCGGCCATGCTCAAGTGCATATTTGTCGTCCAACTGGACGGTTTCCAGCGCTTGGCGAATGTGTTCGGGCAGGGGGGCGTTCATACGGGGTCTCCAACAGCAACTGACAACCGACCCAGTTTAGGGGCAGGACATGGAATTTGACAGCGGGTTTGTCCCGCAGTTGACGAGGACTTTAGGCCACGCCGTAGCGGTCGCGGTAAGCCTGCACTTGCGCCAGATGCGCCGTGGTGTCGGGCCCTGACGCGGATTGCAAGTAGCCCAGCAGGTCGGTGAGTTGCGCCACCGCGCAGACTTTCAAACCCAGCTGTTCACGCACGTACTGCACTGCGCTGTGCGCCACGTCCCGCACCTGGCCGTCCACCACCTCGGTGGCCATTTCCTGGCGGTCCAAGGCAATGGCCACGCCATATGCCTGGGCCCCGGCAGCTTGGATGAGCGCGATGGACTCGCGCACCGCGGTGCCCGCACTCATCACATCGTCCACGATCAAGACCCGGCCCTTCAAGGGTGCGCCGACCAAGCTGCCGCCCTCGCCATGGTCTTTGGCTTCCTTGCGGTTGTAGGCAAACGGGAGGTTGCGCCCCAAGCGGGCCAATTCGATGGCGACCGCCGCGCCCAAAGGAATGCCTTTGTAAGCGGGGCCAAAAATCATGTCGAATTGCAAATCGCTTTGCAGGAGTTTTTGCGCGTAAAAGGCGGCCAAACGGCTCAGCTTGGCACCGTCGTCAAACAAGCCTGCATTGAAAAAATAAGGGGAGAGGCGTCCGGCTTTGGTCTTGAAGCTGCCAAATTTCAGCACCCCCGATTCCAGCGAGAATTGAATGAATGCTTGCGCCAAGCTGTTTGGCGTGTCTTGCACCGACATGGGGGATTCCTTGTTCAAACTCACCAGCCTCAACCTCAACGGCATCCGTTCTGCCAGCAGCAAAGGCCTTGAAAACTGGCTGGAAAAAGCCAAGCCGGATTGTATGTGTGTGCAAGAAATCAAAGCCCAAGCGCCCGACTTGGCGGGCAAATTCGAGGTCTTGGCGGGTTTGAACGGCTACTTTCACTGCGCCGAGAAAAAAGGCTATTCGGGGGTGGGCATCTACACCCGGCATGCGCCCAGCGCCGTCATTGAAGGCTTTGACGGCGGCGAGTTTGACGCCGAGGGCCGCTGTCTGGAGCTGCGCTTTGACACACCCAAACGCAAACTGTCCTTGCTGAGCGTGTACTTTCCAAGCGGGTCTTCGGGCCCCGAGCGGCAAGAAGCCAAATACCGTTTTTTGGACGCGATCGAGCCGCACCTGATGGCCTTGAAGACAAAGCGCGAGTTCATTTTGTGTGGCGATGTGAACATCGCGCACCAGGAAAAAGACTTGAAGAACTGGCGCAGCAACCAGAAAAACTCGGGCTTCTTGCCCGAAGAGCGGGCTTGGATGACACGCTTCACCACCGAGGGCGGCATGGTCGATGTCTACCGGCAACTGCACCCCGACACCACCGATGCTTGCTACACCTGGTGGAGCAACCGGGGCCAGGCCTATGCCAACAACGTGGGTTGGCGACTGGACTACCACTTGGCGACACCTGCTTTGGCGGCGTTGGCCAAAGCGGTGTCTATCTACAAAGACGAGAAGTTTTCAGACCACGCGCCGGTCACCGTGGTCTATGAGCCGTCCTTGCTGAGTTGAAACTTCAGGCCATCAAGCCCATCATCATCATGATCAAACCGACGACACCTGCCAGCCACACCAAGGTGCGTACATAAATGATGCCAACGTAATAAACCGGCACAAACACCAAACGTGCTATCAAGAACAACTCGGCACCTTGCAAGATCAAGGGGGATGTTGCAGCGCTGGCCATGGCCACCGACGCCAAAGCCAAAAACAAAACAAAGTTTTCTTTGGTGTTGCTGGCGGTGCGGTCCGCACGGTGCGCCAAGGGGTTGTGCTCCAAAGTTTCTTCGCGGTTGCTCAAAGAGTAATTCAAACCGCGCAAGGTCCAGCCTTTCGCGCGAATGGTGCTGGCAGCAATGATGGTGACCCAAGTCAAAATGGTCATGTCGAGCACGATGGTCATGAGAGGCGTCATGTGATTCCTTGGAGGTTGAATGAGCAGCCATTATGTGGTTCATTTGACAACTGAAAACCCCTATGGACGCTCGTGCAGTAATCTACGAGCATGTCGACCCCGCCCATCCTCATTCCTGAACACGAGATCGAATTCACCGCGATCCGGGCCCAAGGTGCGGGCGGTCAAAACGTCAACAAAGTCTCCAGCGCGGTGCATTTGCGGTTTGACATCCGCGCGTCTTCGTTGCCGGATGCGGTGAAAGAGAAACTCTTGGCCACCTCAGACCAGCGCATCACCAGCGAAGGCGTGATCGTCATCAAAGCGCAAACCACGCGCAGCCAAGACAAAAACCGCGCTGAAGCCATTGAACGTTTGCACGACATGGTGGCCATCGCCGCCAAACCGGTCAAGCCACGCCGCGCCACCCGCCCCACGCTGAGCTCACAACGCAAACGCGTGGACAGCAAGGTGTTGCGCGGGCAAACCAAAGCCACACGTGGCAAAGTGATCGACTGAACCATGCCCACCTCTTTGGCTTTCTTTGTTTTGACGGGAGGCGCCCTGTGTTGGATGTCTTGATCATTGGTGCGGGCTTGTCCGGCATCGGGGCCGCACGCCATTTGCAAAACAAGTGCCCTGAAAAAACCTGGCGCATTTGGGAAGCCCGCGCACAGATGGGCGGCACCTGGGATTTGTTCCGCTACCCCGGCGTGCGCTCCGACTCGGACATGCTGACGCTGGGTTACGCCTTCAAACCTTGGGTGGGCACGCAAACCATGGCCGATGGCGCCTCCATCCTGAGCTACATCCAAGACGCAGCGCATGAAACCGGTGTGGCTGCGCAGATCCGCTATGGCCACAAAGTCACGCACGCCGAATGGTCCAGCTTGGACGCTTGTTGGACCTTGACCGCGGTGCTGGCCAATGGCGACACCGTGCAACAACGCGCCCGCTTTGTGCATTTGTGTGGCGGTTATTACAGCTATGAACGCGGTCACCAGCCGGTGTTTGCGCAGCAAGACGACTTCAAGGGCGAGCTGGTGTATCCCCAGTTTTGGCCCGCAGGCTTGAGCCATGCGAACAAACGCGTGCTGGTGATTGGCAGTGGGGCCACGGCCGTCACGCTGGTGCCCGCCATGGCGCAAAACGCAGCGCACGTGACCATGTTGCAGCGCTCGCCCTCGTATGTGGTGAGCCTGCCCAGCCAAGACCCACTGCCCATGCTGCTCGGGCGCTGGTTGCCCAAGGCTTGGGCGCACACCATTGCACGTTGGAAAAATATTGTGCAAGGCATGGCGTATTTCCAATTGGCGCGACAACAACCCGCCTTCTTGAAAAAGTATTTGGTGGGCATGGTGCGCCAAGCCTTGGGGCCCGGTTTTGATGTGCGAACGCATTTCACGCCGCGCTACAACCCGTGGACGCAACGGGTCTGCGCACTGCCCGATGGTGATTTGTTCAAAGCCCTGAAAGCGGGTCGTGCCAGCGTGGTCACCGATGAAGTGGCGCATTTCACACCGGAGGGTGTGGTGCTGCAAAACGGGCAGCCGCTGCCTGCCGACATCGTGGTGGTGGCCACGGGCTTGCAACTCAATGTCTTGGGCGATGTGGCGTTTGCTGTTGATGGCGTGCCGTTTGAACCGGGCCAAGCCTTCAGCTACAAGGGCTGCATGTTGTCGGGCCTGCCCAATGTCGCGGTCACCTTTGGCTACACCAATGCATCCTGGACCTTGAAAGCCGATTTGATCGCCGGCTTTGTCTGCCGACTGCTCAAGCACATGGACCAACACGCTTACCGCGAGGTGCGGCCGACACCAGCGCGGCCGATGAACGCGCAACCCTTCATGGACTTCAGCTCAGGCTATGTGACGCGCAGCAGCCACCAACTGCCCAAGCAAGGCGACCACGGCCCCTGGCGGGTTCCGCAAAACTACTTGCTGGACCTTTGGGGCTTGCGCTTGGCGTCGCTGAAAGATGGCGCTTTACGCTTCAGTAGAGCGGCTTGAGTTCATGTGACATGCAAGTGGCCGCCTGCGCCACCAAGCCCTGATCATCAGCAGGCCCATCCCGCCTGCCGCCAGTAACAATAGCAGGGCTTTTTTGGGATGGTGGCTCACGCGTTCACGCACCTGCGTCAAACCACTTGGAAACACTGATTGCGTGGTGCGCTCAGGTGTGAAGTGTGCCGAATGCGCATCCTCTTGTCGCGTGATGCTGATGTCCTGTGCTTGTTCATCGCTGTCACGGCCAAACAAGTTGAAGTGAAGGCGCATGGTGTCGGTTTGCGCCAGCTCAGATACCCCATCCGAAGAATCACCGCGCAACTGAAACCGACCCATCACCATCAACTGTGTGCTGGGGGCTTCAGGCGCGTTGTCATGGCCCACGACATCGACCATCATCAAAGACAGTGGCAAGGCTTGCTCACCTTCGAACAACTGCACACCTTCTTTCAACTGCTGCCGAACCGTGCCTGTGTGGGCCGCCAGTTCGCCTTTGGACAAAGCCCCGTCGCCATCATCATCAACTGCCGTGAATGCAGACACCGGCACCGACAGCACCATGAAGGCGGCGTCACCAACGATGTTGAGCGTGCCCTGTTGTGCGGCCATCACATGCGCTTGCGCAGATGCGATGCACATCATGCTGACAAGACATGCCGTCGCCCACCCTTTGAGCAATCGCGTTGCAAGGGCCGTTGTCATCAGAGTTGGCCTTTCACACAGCGCTGAAAGAAGGGATAGGTGTCGGTGGCGTAATAGTGGTAGATGCCGTTCGGGAATTCAGGTGTCACCCCAGTTCGGCCATTGCATTCGTCCAAGCCATCTGCGCCCAGCGCGTATTGGTAGTCTTGCGTGAAGCTGCCCATGGCGTAAAGAGTGGTCGCTGGTCGGTTGGCGTCCGGGGTGGTTTTGAGGGTGTAACTGGACACCATCACCTTGATCGCGGAGGAAGCATCGTTGGCACTGCTGTAGCCGTAACGCGCATAAATGGGAAAGCCATCAGGCGCCCAAGCAATGAGGGTCATGGCCTGCCCTTTGTTGAGTTTGGATACCAAGCCTTCAGGCACGCCGTGGTAATGGTAGGCACCATCAGGTTGAACATGGGCGTTGTTGCTGTCGGTGCCAAATTTGAAAGCGGTCGATCCCATGGCCTCAATGTTCCAACTGCCGCCACCGCCTGGTCCCAGCGGGCAAGATGTGCCCGCGTCGTTGCAACTGCCAGCGGTGCCCGGATCGATTTTGATGCCATTCAAGGCATAGCCCATCGGCACACCAGGGCCGCTCACGGCTGTTTTGGCATTCGTCCAAATCGGCGACAGAGGACCCGACGCTGACACGGTTTGTGCGGTCATGGTGTTCGGGTTGTCGGCGTTGGGAAAGGTGCCCACGCTGTGGTCTGGCAGGCCATTGCCCGTCACCGTTCGGCGGCTACCGCTGCACGACCATTGCACCACCGCGCAAGCATTCACAGAAGGTGAACTGTTGTAGGCCTTGGTGGCATAACTGCACAACACACCGCTGGTGTTGGCACTGGTGCCGGTGCCTGCGGTGGTACCCGATGAACTGTCACCACCTGAACAAGCCGTACCCAATGTGGAATTGTCTGAACTGCCGCAGGCGCTGAGCAACATGAGACCCAAAACCAACAAGCCAACTTTCACTGTGTTTTCAAACCTCATGTGCTTTCTCCTTGTTTACTTCTGAGCAGGTGAAGCTTCGTTCATGGGCTTCTTGGGCTTGCATGCCAAGGGCTTGCCTTCAGGTGCCCAGCAGTTGCCCTTGGCCTCACCCTGTTTCGCCGTGAAGCTGCAGTCGTCGCCACTCTTCAAGGACTTGCAGGCCTCGATGGCTTCAGGGGGTGGTTTGTGGCCGCCCTCGTGGCGCGGGGCTTGTTGCGCGTTCAATGCACCGCAAGCGGTGAGTGCGGCAACCGCCGCTGACGCGATCAGTGCGCGGATGGTTTGTTGAGACAAATGGTTCATGAATAAGCTCCTTTGAAATCAGCCAACACTGTTGTGGCTGTGCATTGATTTTGAAAAAACAATGTGGTGAAAAGATGGCGCGATCCCCACAATCTCTCCATCTTCTTGTTGACTTGATCAGGTCATGTTGTCGATCAAGCTGCCTTTGTCGTCCATGGAGCTCACCAGGTTTTTTTGCACGATTTGCATGAAACTTTTCAGGTTGTCTTCTGAAGCATCCATGCCATTGGTTTTCAACAATTTGGATGCGCTTTGCAGCACTTTGTCAAAGCTGGTGTCCGTGGTTGTGCTGCTCGTGCTTTGACTGCTGCTGGTGGACAAAGCATCCAGCAACTCTTTCAAAAAACTGGCAATGTCCGTGCCGTCTTGGCCGCCACCCGCTGGCGGCGGTGGGGGCGGGCCTCCTTGTGGGCCTCCAGCAGGCGGCATCGATCCTTTGAGTTCAGCCAACGAACTGCGCACCGTGTCCACGCCCTTGCTGCCACCCGGACCTTCAGCAGGCGTGGCACCTGCGCCAAATGCGAGTTGCCCCACTTGCTGCGCATTGAAGCCGGAGGCGGCCATCACCTCTTCCAAAGCGCGTCCGGGTTCAACGCCAAGTTTTTTGAACGCTGTGGTGATTTTTTTGGCGTCAGCGCTGCTGAGGTTGTTGGCATCAAATTGACTCAACACCTTGTTCATGCTTTCTTTTTGATCGGCTGAAATGCCAGCTGTGGTGCGTGCCTGCGGCATGGTTTGTAGAACGGCTTTTGAATTGACGGCGCCAATGTTGGACATGTTTTCTCCTTTGAATTTCAAAATGAATAGCCGATGGACACCGTGCCCATCAAACTGTCGGGCTTGGTGACCAAGGGGCTGTTGCGTGCAGCCCCTTGCAAACTGATGGCGTTGACGCCGGTAGACACCGAGACACGCGGGGTGATTTGGTAGTTGAGGTTGACGCCTGCGTTCAACTCGCTCAAGCCGCCCGAGGGTGTGTAGACCGCATGGCCGCTTGAAACCGACTGGCTGCTGCTGACCCCCCAATAGGTTTGCATGTAGTTTTGGTTGGCCAACTTGGCCCCCAGGTTCAAGCCAGCACGCCAGCGCGGGGCCAAGTCCAAGCTGTAGTTCACGCCCAACTCCAGCACCGCGCCCTGTTGGTTGTCACCCGCGCCATAACGCAGTGCCGACAACACACGCCAGTCGTGTTGCAACTCGACCATGGCAAAGCCGGTGTATTCGAGTTGCGCATCGATGCCGCCCATGCCCGAGAGTTCACCCGTGCTGGTGGCGCGGCGGCCCATGTCCGCGCCCAGCCCCAAGCCGTATTGCACGCCCGGTTCTTTGGAGAAGTTGTAGGCAACACCACGGTCGGTGCCGATCATCCAGCCGTTGGCCCAGTGGTATTCCACCGAGGGCATCACAGCAAGACCTGGGCGCTTGTCGCCTGATGTGTCTGATCGGGTTGAAGCACCCAAGCGCACACTGCCGCCTTCACGCGCGTAAAACGGCAAGGTGGGGTCGGCACCGATGGCTTCTTGTGCCAACACAGCAGGCCCACTGCATGCCCAGATCGTGCTGACCAAGAGCAGCCGCGCTGCCCAATGTCTTTGCTGCACTTCCATCTCCAGGGCGCCCAGGCCGAGTTTGTTTTTCATGGTTCTACTTTCTCGAAAGGTCAAGCCAAACGTTGACCGTGACAGCATTTTGAAAAACCAATGTGGTGACAATGTGGGCGCAGCCTCACAATCTGCTCACATTTGATTGGCCCAATCTCTTCCCATGCGCTTTCGCCTTGCCCACACCCAAACCCTGTTGCTGCTGTCCGCTGTGCTGCTGACGGTGTTGTGCATGGGCGCCTTGAACGCGTGGAACCTGCGCAATGGCTTCACCGATTTCTTGGCCAGCCGCGATGTGGAACGACTGGAAGCGTTCACCGCGCTGGTGTCGGCTCGCGCCGAAGAAGCGGGTGGCATGGAGGCCATGACCGCGCAAGGCGTCAACATAGAGGCCTTGTTCCATGCGTTTGGCGGCACCCAACAAGGGTTTGCCATTCGCCCGCCTGCACCGCCCCATGATCGACCGGCCCCAGAAAGCATGAACCGGCCACCGCCGCACGACGGCCCCGATCAAGGTGGTTTCTTTCGACCCCCGCCACGCCCCAGCGACAGCAAAGAGGCTTTCAAAAACCGGGTGGCGATCTTTGGTCTCAACGGTGATCTGTTGTTGGGCACTGTGTGGCGTGCAACGCCCGGACCCGTGATTGAGCGACCGGTGTTGCTGAAGGGGCACGTGGTGGCCACGGTGCGCATGGTGAAACTCAAGCCGGTGCCCAGCGACGTGGAAACGCATTTTTTGACAGCGCAGTACCAAAGCATGTTGGTCGTGGCCGCTGCGTTGCTGTTGGTGGCCGCATGGGTGGCGCGTTGGGCGGCAGGTCAGGTGGTGCGGCCTTTGCTTCAAATTCAAACCGCCACCGAGCAGATTGCGCAAGGCAAGTTGGACACTCGACTGCAGACACAACGCTCGGATGAACTGGGCGACACCATGCGCAACATCAACCTCATGACCGAAGGCTTGCAACAACTTGAGGCGAGTCGACGTCAATGGATTGCCAACATGTCGCATGAACTGCGCACACCGCTCACGGTGCTGCGTGGTGAAATTGACGCGCTGGTCGACGGCATCCACAGCGCCTCACCGGCCACCTTGCAGTCTTTGCGTGAAGAGGTGCTGAAGTTGAATGCACTGGTGGATGATTTGCACCTGTTGGCCATGGCCGACTTGAACGCCCTGCCTTGTTACTTTGAAACCCTCGATGCTGTCGCACTGCTGCAAAACATCACACAGCGCTTTGCGCTGCGTGCTCAACAAGCCGGTTTGACTTTGCAGTTTGAAACCACATGGCCATCGCTCAGCGTGCGATGGGACGCCAAGCGCATCGAACAACTGCTGGGCAACCTGCTGGACAACAGCTTGCGCTACACCCACGCGCCGGGGCAGGTGGTATTGCGCCTGCATTGCCAAGACACGCTGGTGGTCATCGACCTCGAAGACAGCGCCCCAGGCCTCTCCCCTGCCGAGCTTTCCCGCGTCTTTGAGCCGCTGTACCGCGCCGAGGCGTCGCGCAGTCGGGACGCTGGCGGCAGCGGCTTGGGCTTGGCCATTGGCGAACAAATCGCCAAAGCGCACCACGGCCACATCAGCGCCTCTGCCTCTGAACTTGGCGGCGTGTTATTTCAGATTCAGCTGCCCTTGCAGGCAGCCCCAGCGGCATGAACAGCAACCACAGCCGCGTCTTGGTGGTGGAAGACGACCCCAAAATTGCCGCCTTGCTGCTGAGTTATTTGCGCGATGAAGGCTTGGAAGCCACATCTGCACACGACGGCCATGAGGCGCTGCGCTTGATTCAACAACAAGCCCCGGATGCGGTGATTTTGGATTGGATGCTGCCCGGCATGGACGGCATCACGCTGTGCAAGTCGGTGGGTGGTTTCAGTGATGTGCCCATCCTCATGCTGACCGCCCGCGTGGATGAACTCGACAGGCTGCTGGGTCTCAACACCGGCGCAGATGACTATGTGTGCAAACCCTTTGCGCCCCGCGAGGTGGTGGCGAGGGTGCGGGCTTTGCTGCGCCGCTCGCAAGGGCTACTCAAAGCCACGCCCGCACTGTGGCAGGTGGACGACGCGGCGTTTCGCATCAGCTGGCGCGGCGAGTGGTTGTCGCTCACACGGATTGAATTTTTGATGTTCAGACTGCTTCTGAGCCGCCCGGGGCGGGTGTATTCACGCGACCAGTTGCTGGCCTCGGTGCACGACAGCCAGCGCGACATCAGCGACCGAGCGATTGACACGCACATCAAGAATCTGCGCAAAAAAATTCAGGCCTTGGACGCGGACGGTGATTGCATCGCGTCGGTGTATGGGTTGGGTTATCGGTTTGATGTGCCGGCTTGATGTCAATGCAAGCCTAAACTAGGCACATCCGTCTTTGCGCCTGCCAGGGACCTGATAACAAAGTTTAAAGCTCTGTTTCCTCTGAGAAGAGACCAAATCAGGTTAAAAATTCTTTGTAAAAGTGTCGAATAACTGTGCAAAGCAGAGACGGGTGCCGAATTTTTTTGTGAGTCAATGTATTGAACCGCGTTGATTTATAAGACATTCGACTTGCAAGTTCAAGGCTGGCCTCAGCCATTCGCATCAGTGACTGTTTAAGGCTGACTGCCGTCGGTCAATCTCGACGATCGAATGACTGCGGTTGCAGATACCTGGCATTCCCCCAAACCTGTAGACACTTTTCATAGCGCAGTTTGACGCTGCCGCATCTCACGGCATCTAGGGCATGTGTGACCTTCATCGCTCGCCTCCCGATTGCCCCATCGAATGACTGATGTTGCGGGGGCGTCCTTTTTTGGGCGAGAAAACAACTTTCTCAACGAAGACATAGGCCTTAAATCATGAAGCGACAAGGGTGGAATGCCGTACTGCGTACATCCTGGTGATAGACATGATGGACAGGTCGATACCACTTGCTCACGCGCTAACTTGGCAATATTGACGCTAACAAGTCCGCACCGACCGCAAAAAAAAGGAAAGCTTGAGTGATCTAAAAAAGAGCTTCGATTTCCACCTACCGTCACATCTTCGCTGTAGCCGCATTCGCAATAAACCCGATAAATAGATCCAATGTCATCTGCTCCGAATACAGGCGAATCTCTTCCAAAGCCAGACCCTGTTCATCTCAATCTTTTTTCTTCGAGTTACCCATTGCGGGTCGGTACCACATCCAAATAGGCTTGGCTGAATGATCATGCTGAACGGCTTGTGAGCCGTCGCTTGCTCGCCATTTTTGTTTCAAATATTCAGTCCGATATTGCTGGTCTTCAATAAGGACTTCACGTCTCGCCGCATAGTTTTTTTCATAATTGTGGGCAATTTCCCATTGTCTAGCCAATTCAAAATGATCTATTTCCTCGTTAATACCCTCCGCACGAACTTCTTTTGTTTGAGCTTGTAGATTCGCCAAATCCTCGATTTCATATCTGACGCCCAGCTGCTTAGCTGCAGCCACGACATAATTCAAGCCCTCTGCCGCCGTCAAATCAAACCACTCTCCATCCCTGCGGAATTCAGATGCGAGTTCATTCGCCATCGCCTCAACTTTTTCTCTAGTTCTATCGAGCCAAACTACAGCAGCATATTCAGAAACAAATCCTGGGACCCCAGTTGCGCTGGTCAACTCTGCAAGTCGCCTGCGTGGGTCATTTGTATGACCGATCTTGACCGCTTGCAGTTTAGGCCCGAACCAAAATATATACACCGCCTCTTCATACTCGCGTATCGGAAATGGTTCATTCATTTTGGAACTTTCTGAAGTACGCAACTCATTAAATGTGGAAAGGTGTTTCTATTTGGGGACGTGCAGATGGAAGGTCAGGTGGACAAAGCTTTGAATCGTTTTGTTGGGTTGTAGTGCATTAAGGTTGCTTATTGCCATTGGTTCAAGCGCAGCACATGCCACATTAGCAAGAATGAGCGATTCGAAAACCAATATCACTAGCCTTCATTTCAGCTGAAGCATGATTTCGCGATGCTGAGCAAAGGCTCTTTGCGTCCCCTGACGGCGGCCCTCCTCGAATTACACGCTTGGTTTGATTACCCGCCGTCCGCGCAGTGCCATCATGCGGGGCATCTTTATAGTTTGAATGCCACACATCTTGAACCCACTCTTGTATGAGACCGTGCATGTCGTAGAGTGCAAATGAGTTCGGCTTCTTCTGCCCAACCTTGCGCCGGATATAGTGGTAATTCGCCTGATACCACGCAAAATCGCCAAGCTGCGACTCCTCATCACCAAAGCACCATCGACCACCGCTACCAGCTCTGGCCGCATATTCCCATTCCGCCTCTGTTGGGAGTCGGTACTGCTTTCCTGTTTTCTCGTTCAGCTTTGTTATGTAGGCTTGCGCCTCATGCCAACTAACACAATTGACGGGATGATCTCCACCTTCTTGATTGCTGCTTGGGTTATCCCCATTCATCAAGGAACTCCACTGCTCTTGAGTTACAACGATATTGCTCAGCATGAAGGCGCGCACTGTTACTTGTCTTACGGGCTTTGTGTTTCGAAAAATATCTGTCCCCATTTCAAAAGTACCGCCCGGTATTTTTATCATTTCGTGCTTTGGTGTCTTGTGTCTTGTTGAGATAGCACCATTGCCAAAGCCCGTAGGGCGGTTGGTGATGTACGTATAGCCGAGATAGAGATAGCAGAAAACGACAAAGCTCAGTAAAGTATTGACAACCCCTTCCTTGGCCGCAATATAGTCTGGGTCGCTTGATCTGTCCCGTTTCGAGTTCGCAATTTCCACCATCTTTTGCGCAGTGTGTTCTTGAAAATTGGCCTGCGCCAAAAGAACTTGCTGATTATTGGGCTCTGCCGCTAACGCATTAGCCCAAATTGAAATAGCAGTTAAGACAAAGATTAAGAATCGCATCGTCACGCCAACCCTACCCCAGCCGATGCTGATCAGCGACTTTTCTCTAAAGTCTTCAAAGGGGTAACCGCGCTCTGCGGTGCGAACCATCCAAAAGTTTTTGTTCAGCATTAGTTGGCCTTATCGATCTACACCCTACAGGTTCAGAAGTGGCGGTTTTTTCCTAGATCAGCTAGATTGGTCCACCTGTACATATTTTAATTAAAAATACAACACAAAATATCATTTATTGTACAAAAAATAGTAAAATTTAGGCTTGATTGACACTACAAAATTATCATTTGTATAGGTTTGCGGCTCTTTTGGAGGCATAGGTTTATGAATAAATCGTTCTTTTGGTTTTTTTTAGCCATGGCCTCTCTTGGTAGCGCACAAGCACAAAACAACTTAGTCGTTCTTCAGTGCAAACAAATTGGAGAAGGAGCAAACAAGGTCTATCTTGAGATTGATTTTGGTAATAGAAAAATTTTCGTTGATGACCATTTACAAAGGCAGAGTTGGGAGAAATTTAATCAAATGCGGTCGCGGAATTATCAGCAGGCTGATAAAGAGAAAGATGAACGTGGAATGAAGATTTATGCACCGAGTCCGTATGAGCCTTGGGAGTATTCAATCGTTACAGAAACTCATAGTGAGGTAACTGCAATTCCGCTATTTACAAGAGGCTTGCTAAAAATAAACCGAAATACGCTTGTCGCTTACTTGAATGACCATGTTGGTGGCGCTCTAAATGAATCTTCGTACCAATGCGAAAAGATTGAAAAAGGATTTTAATTTAAAGGTATGAGCGGATGTTGAAATGGGTTGTATTGATGACATTTGTCGGGTTGGCTCTAACCCGGACTTCCAACTAATGAGTAGTATGGCAAAAGGGGGCAGGTCAGTTTCATCAATCACTAAAGCGCGTTGCGCTTCGAACTTGAATCCACCACCAATAGAAAGTTCACAATGATAAAAAAATTAAATATTTTAATTTGCTGCGTTACATTGACCGCCTGCGCAAGCTCACCATTTCTTGCTAGCTCCTGGACTCGCGCAGGGGATGATCCATTGACGACTCAGTCAAATCTTAATCGATGCAGCGATAAAGCGTTAACTTTATACCCTCCTAATTTTATAAAAAATCCCACGCAGATAATTACTGGTTCTACATACTGTTCTGGATCCTCCACAAGTATTAATTGCCGAACCAATCCTTCAATAATTCTCGAAGGACAAACAGAAGATAGTAATTTCTACAGTAGATTTGGATATGTGTATGGTTGCATGTCAAATATGGGTTACGACAAGCGGTAATTTTAGAGTTATTCAACTTCATGAAATTCATAATAGCACTATTTTTCACAACCCTTTCAATATCGAGCTGGGCTTGGCCAACTTTGCAGCTGTTATTTTTTGGAAATATTATGAAACATGCAGGGCGTTTCAATATTGACATATTAAGAATTCATGGTTGGGATAAGTGCACATTTTGGCCTATTAAAGAAAAAGAACTTGACAGAGCGAGTGTGACTTGTTTCGCCAAAAGTGTCGTCGCTCTTGGCCTTAACAAATTTTTCAGATTACCAGTCGCAACATGAGGACTTAATTTATGCCACTAAAAAACTCAAAGATCATGGCCATATTTGCGGCTTTGCTTGGATGGGCATGGTTTGGTTTTGCAGTTGCTCAGCCGATAGGAGACAGATGGCAAATACTTTCGCCCGGTTATCAGGTCGATACAAAAACATTTGAGGCACTTACCGTCGATGATGGGGTGAATAAGGGGAAGCGTTGGATCAAAGCTTGGGTTCAATGGAAAGAAAAAGATGGTGTAACTTTCCGAGTACTGATGGGGGCACTATGCGAGGACAGAACTCTCCAAATTTCCGAGTACACAATTGTCGGAGTAGATGGTAAAGAGACGTACCACAAAGAATATAAAGATTTGCCTGTCGTTCCTAATGGCCATTGGGAACCGGTTCACTCTGAGCTTTGTAAGCGGGGAAAAAAATGGTGGAATGTTTGGTAAGTTAGACGGGGCTGACTTCAGACTCAATACTTGTGTCCGTCACGACTAAATTGAAAATACCGCTTTGGCTTTGAGTAAACGGTAGATGGCTATAAGGTCTTCCTCCTAGTTCGTACCGTATGCCAGTGCAACTTCACCCACTCCACTACTTTTTTTGAACATACTGCAACCAACTGCGGAGAGAAGTCCACAACGCTGCTGCCATAGCGAATTCGAGTCGGATATTTAGAGGCACCTTGTACTTCAGCCTCAATTATTTCGCCAACGGTTATAACACCGTTGTCCTGCTGGATGGTGATTGCTCTAAGAGCGGTTGCTGTCACCCATGCTTTTACCTGTGGTTCAATGTCGATCTCTACTTCGCAATTTGAGAGATCACTTAGAAGTGCATGAAGATTATGTGACCGTTTTCGAATAACCTGTTCAGGCACGCCAGCTTGTTCAAGCATTGATTTCAATGCGATTTCTATTGACAACCGACTGAGGTACAGGATAGTCCTACCGGATTCAAAGTCTTGGTCGATTTCATGGTTCAATGTTTCAGCTACTTCTGAAAGTTTCGCCGCGAAATCTATACTGAAATCAGGCATAGTGTCGCTGTTTAAGGATCATTGCACACGAATGAGGTGATCAAGATCAAAGTTTGCCGTATCAAATTGCATGACCCGCCAACCAAAATCCAAAGTCTTTATTTCTACCTCAATCTTCTTGGAACTTTTAATCATATTTAAAGTGGTTTCTCTAGGAGAGAGGTAGAGCATGTTCTTTATGCTGCCTGGATAACGCGCCTCTCGCATACCACCATCCTTGCCATCAAAAGCAATTCTCACGGTACATGGATCAGCACAAATAATTTCGCCTTTTGTGCCAAGCACTATGTTTGCTCCCCCCTCTGGAGAAAGTCGAACCATCAGAACGCCTTCCCAAGTAAGGCTTTTGCTTGTGGCGATTCGAAGTAGCTGTTTCGTCTGTGGATCAGCAACTCCTGTGTATTCCCAATGTGCCTGTGATGGAATACACCAACCTAGAATCGCAACCGAGGTAATTAGAAGACTAATCACTCGTAATTTATGTGATTCAAATAATGCTGGTTTCATCAAGCTGTTCACGACCATCCTCCACGTAACGGTTGCACGGTAATCCCCCCTTTTGCAAGGGCCGCAGAAGTAGAAATGTTATGCAGCCATGGCCTGCTGCTGATCGAGATTTTGTTGTTCATCAAAATTGTCCATCCATCCACAGCTCGACGGCCTCCTGCGTCAGCGCCCCCAAATCCCAGCGCGTCAGGTCAAGCGTGGCGGTATTTTCTAGCGTGATCCGGTCTTTGCTTGGATCGGTAAGCGAGACTGAAACGCGGGCAGTCACGCCAGATTTGTGAGTAGCTGTGCGCGACACCCTTTCGGGTGTCCAGTTCGCGCGCCAAGAGCGGTTGCGGTGATTCATGGTCATTTGTAAAGCTCTTGCTGGCTACTATGCATCGGATCTCCAATGCCAAGCCTCTTGGCAACATCGATTACTGAGTGCCCGTTGTCGATAACTTGCCGTACGGACGCTTCTTTGAACTCAGGTGTGTATTTGGCTCTTTGCATTTGCATTTCTCCAATTCAGATTTTGAAAATATAATTTGTCCACTCATTGGGGTCACTGATGAGGAAATTAGGATGATTCAAAACAGATTGAATAACAGACCAAGAAAAAGATTTGAATTCAAAACACCCGCAGAGGTCTTTCATCAATCACTCAAGCGCGTTGCGCTTCGAACTTGAATCTGCCTTGTTGGATTCAAGCACGAAGTGCAACTTTGAATAACTGATGGTTGGGTGGCTGCGTAACGTTTCTACTTCTGCGTCCCTTGCAAAAGGGGAGGATTACAGACCACGACATCAATGTCCTGACCTAATCCAAAAGGGTGAGTCCAGTATTCCACGCCGAATGACGGCAACCGCTGCATCGCCGTCCCTCGCAAACCAACAGTAATAGCGAGGAACTGCGGACCAATTTCGAGGCTTCGCAGAGTTTTTGGGAAATTCACGCGCAAGGTCGCGAGCCGGAATGCCCTAAATCCCAGTTCTATACTTTGTTATCAGTGTTCGGAGTAAGGCCATTTCGCTCTGTCCGGAGGCCGTAAATCGCCTATAAACCGGACAAATTCAACACTTTGGCAATGTCGCAATAGCATAAGATTTGTGCGAGTTTCTAACTGTGACCTCAAGTTCTAAACATTTTTATCAAGCCCTTGCCTGAACACCATGCTCCACTACGAAACCATCCCCGTCACGCCCTTTCAACAAAACTGCTCTGTGGTCTGGGAGGACGAGGGCATGACAGCGGCCATCATCGACCCGGGTGGTGACTTGGATTTATTGCAACGTGCTTGCAAGCAACTCGGCGTGACGCTGGTGGCCATCTGGATCACCCATGCGCACTTGGACCATGCGGGCGCCACCGCCGATTTGGCCGAAAGCTTGAACCTGCCCATCATCGGTCCGCACCCCGGCGATCAGTTTTGGATTGATGGTTTGAAAGAAGCCGCTGAGAGTTATGGTTTTCCACCGGCACGCCCCTTCAAACCGACACGCTGGTTGACCGATGGCGACACGGTCACCTTGGGCCAGCACACTTTGCACGTGCGGCATTGCCCCGGCCACACGCCCGGCCATGTGGTGTTTTATTCGGCCGAATTGAAACGTGCGTTTGTCGGCGATGTGCTGTTTGCCGGCAGCATTGGCCGCACCGATTTCCCGCAAGGCAACCACCAAGACTTGCTTGACAGCATCACGCAGCGCTTGTGGCCGATGGGCGACGACACGGTGTTCATTCCTGGCCATGGGCCTGAGAGCACGTTTGGCCGCGAGCGGCGCAGCAACCCCTATGTGGGTGGCACCTGAGGCTTCAAGGGTTGGCCATGTCGGTGGAGAACAACGCCTCGCGCTCGGTTTGCAAATACAAGCGCACCACATTGCGCGGGTGCTGGCTGTCGTAAAACGCCCACTGCGCAAACGCGGGTTGCGGGCAGGCTTTGTCCATGTCGATGAGCGAGGTGCCTTGCGCCACATGCTGCTGCACACAGCTTTGCAAGGCTTGTAAATAGTCCAGCAATTGCAGCGCCTGGTGACCACTGGCCACCGGCCCATGGCCCGGTATCCACGAGCGCTCATCGTCTTTCAACCACGGGGCCAAGGCGTTCAGCCACGGCGTGACTTGCGCGTCACGCAAATCGGGAATGTGCTGCACGTCCAACCATGATCCGGCGAAGATGGCCCCGCTTTGCTCGTCCAACACGGCCAAAGCGCCGGGTGAACTGCTGTGGCCAGCGGCCAGCACCTGCACCTGTCGGCCGGTGTGCTGCATGCGGGTGCTGTGGGTGAGCAAAACATCGGCATGGGGCAACGCGGTGCCCGCCATGGCCTCGGCGCCAAAGCGTTGTTGCAACTGCTGCAAACAAGTGGCGCAACGTGCTTGCACCAAGCGGGCGGCGTCTTGGTGCATGTGCACCGGTATGCCCTGCGCTTGAAAAGGCCCTGCGCCAAAAATGAATTCACCCCGGGCATGGGTCAGCAACAGCAACTGGATCGGCAAGGGGGTGATGCTGCGCACCGTGTCCAACAAAGCCTGGCCTTGCCGCCACGAGTGGCCGCTGTCTATCACCATGACGCCTTGCGGCCCGACGATGAAGCCCGCGTTGCCTTGTTGCTGTTGCGCATCTCCCAGCACGGCATACACACCTGGCGCGACAGCTTGGACTTGGGCTGGGCCCAGGCTTTGCTGCCCCTGAAAACGCAGTCCTTGCGAGTCCTGCACTTGAACCTGCAACACGCCCTCGGGGTGGCCTGGCAAACTGAACTGCAAGCTGGGGTTTTCGCTGAGCGAAAAATCCACATCGGCCAGCAACACCGGTTGGTCATTCAAGCGCACCTCAATCTGCTGCACATAGTGCGCGGGGATGTTGAGCCGGCTCAGTTGGTCCATCACCAAGCCCGAGTGGTTGGGGTGGTCCATGCGCCAACGCACACGTTGCGCTTGCGCTTGGTGGTCGATGTTGAAATGCATGCCGCCCAAGCGTTGCAACGCTGCTTGCACATCGATGGTGGCCGGTGCGGTGCAGCCGCCCGTGGCCTTGGTGAATCGGGTGGCCATGAACAACTGGCCATCGGTGGTTTCGGCCACCACCCGGATGTGGGTGAAGGCGTCAATGCGGATGCGGGTTTCCAAATGGATGGGCATGCCCAGCAGTTGAAACTGCACCTTGGCGGCCAAAGGCGAGGGGTTGGCGTCGGCGATCAGGTACAGGGTGTGCACCGACCCCGAGGCGGGACCGGCGATCACTTGCACCGGCACAAACGCCGACTCCAAGGCACGTGGCGGCACCTTGAGGCTGAGCAGTTGGGGCGTGGCCGCTTGGATGGGCCGCTCGCCAAACAAGCTTTGCCGCAAACGCTGCCAGACCACGCTGGCTTGCGGGTCGTCCTCGGGTTGAAACGAAACAGGTGCCGCCTGCGCCACGGGCACAGCAGCCCAGATCACAACCCACAAGCAACAACGAAGCAAGCGGTACAGCATGGTTGGCTTTCAAGGTGGGTTGAGAAAACAGGCCTTGTTGGCCTCTTGGTTCATGCGTTTGAAACGCGCCAGCGGCGCCTTCAATGATTCGTTGTCGCGCATGCCATTGCCACGTTCACCCGCGATCGTCATGGCGTTGGCAATCGTGCTGAGCTCCACGTACTCGGCAAAGCTGAGTTGGCCGGCCAAGGTATCCAAGGCGCACGAACACTTGTGCAGCATCTCGTGGAATGGGCCCTCGTGCTGGCGCATGCAAGACTGCACGGCCAACACCCGCTCGGCAGTGGGAAAGTCGTTGGCTTGGGCCAAGGGGCTGAGCAGCCCAACCAGCAGCAGCCCCGTTGTGGCCAGGGTTTGGGGGTTCACAGCGACGCTCCTTCCAACAGCAACTGCTCTTGCCACACAGCGCTGGCGTTGCTTGCAACCGGCACCCAACTGCGGATCGCCACCAATCCACCCGGCACGGCATCCGACAAGGTGAAGCTGTAGCGTTTGTCAGCGAGTTGGGCAAAGCGGTTGCGCAACGGGTCGTCCACAAACGGCGCGATTTCAAACTCTTGGGCGTTCACCCAGCGGCCTTTGTATTGCAGCCGCACTTGTCGTTCTTGGGCGGTTTGGTACAGGGCTTTGCGAATGCGGGTGCGAAAGTAATTGCTTTGACCATGGGTGAGGCGTTGCATGTCTCGGATGTCTCGTTCTAGGAAATACAAAATGACCGGGTTGCCTTTGGCCTCCTCGGGCTCGGGCAATTGCAAGCGCCGCTCCTTCGACAAAAACTGCACGTCGGTGTGACAGCACTGCCCTTGGGGTTTGGCCTTCACGCCCAATTGCACACGGTCGTCAAACCCAGGCTCCAAGCTGCCCGACTTGTGAAACTGGTAGTGGATGCGGCTGGGCAGTTTCAAGGGGCGCAAATGGTCTTGCATGAACAACTGGGTTTCGGCGGCCGAAAAATCATCGACAGCATGGGCTTGCCATGGCGCACCAACGCAGAGGCACACCATGGCGCACAAAAACCGATGCTGCCAACGTGGCTGCATTGAACGGTGCTGGCCTTTTGGTTCAAGGGGTGTGTGCGGTGTCATGGGGCAGGGCCAACAAAGGCACGTCAAAGGTTTGCAAGATCGACTGGATGTGTGCTTGATGGCTTTGCAACACGGCATTCACCTGGGCTTTCCAGGCCGGCTCGCCGTGGCGCACACCCATGGCCATGTCAAATTCCAAGGTCACGCCGGGCTCAGAGCGCATGGGGATGACGCGCAAACTGGGCGACTGCACGCGGTGCGCAAAATAGGCCGCCATTGGCCCCCACACAATGGCCACATCAATCTGCCCCTTGGCCAAATCACGCTCGATGATTTCACCCGGGTATTGGTTGGGATCGGCGTTCAACAGTTTGTAGGGCACACCGGCGTCTTCCAAACCATGCCGACTCAACCAGGCCGAAGCGGGTGAGCGGTCATAGACGCCCATGCGCAGTTTGTGCAACAGCGCCGGCTTGGTGTTCAAAAAATCTTCCACGCTGTGCACCGCGTCCAGGTTTTTGCCCAAGGGAAACACCAAGGCGTAGGCGGAGCGGTAATAGCTGGCGGTGGTGGCCACTTGGTCAAAGCCCGCAGGCACGCCCATGACGATGTCGCAGGGGTAGTCTTCGCCGGGCAATTTGTAGCGCAAGGTGTTGCGGATGAAGCCCATGCGTTGCGGGAACGCGTAGTAACTGACCGGCACGCCCCAGGCTTGACCCAAGAGCTCGGCCAACTTGTTTTCGATGCCTTGGCCTTGGCTGTTGGAGAACGGCATGTTGTTGGGGTCTTGGCAGACCCGCAACGTGCTTTGCCCGTTGGCCAGAGTGGGCGTGGCTGCAACGCTGGTCGCCGTGACCAGCACTGCCCACAACCCTGCCCACAACCGCCACAGTGTCATGGCAAGGCTTCCACTTTGGCGCGGGTGATGGCCCCGTCCGAGCGGCCCTTGAGGTAGGCGTAGAGGTGATCGATGTTGCTCATCACCTGTTGGTTGTTGCCAAAACTTTGCATGCCTTTGTCCAAGCGGCCATCGCGCACGGTGGTGATGAATTCTTCTTTGGTGAGGGTTTTCAGGCTGTTGACCAAGGACGGTCCAACCATGCCTTCTTGGTTGGCGCCATGGCAGCGGTCACAGGCCGCAGCACGCCAAGCTCGAAAGCCTTTCATGGTGTTTTCGTCGACTTTGTAGCCGTCGGTCACGGTGTAAAGCGGTGAGTCGGCCAACGCCAGGCCACTGCTCAGCCATACAGCAATGCACAACAATTTTTTCATGGTGGTGTTTTCTCAATAAGGACAGCGAGCAACCACGGAGGTTGCTCGCTGAAGAAGGGCAGTTGCCTTGAGGTCGATCAGTTGGGCAAGGTGAAGACGGTCAGTGAGCCACCCAATTCTGTGTATTGGTTCAACTCGCGGTAGCCGCCCACGGCACCCAAGCCGTCGTTGTCTTTTTCCAAGCCTGCGGCCATGCCGATACCGGCCCAGCCACCAATGCCAGAGAAGACACCCATGTATTGCTTGCCTTTGTGTTCATAGGTGAACACATTGCCAATGATGCCCGAGGGTGTTTTGAACTTGAACAGTTCTTTGTTGATGTCTTTCGCATCGACGCACTTGAGGTAGCCCTCCAGGGTGCCATAGCAAGAGATGCCACCCGCCGTGTTCAAAGAGCCACTCCAGACCGAGAATTTCTCAGCCTTGGATTGCACGATCTTGCCTGTGCCAGCGTCCCAAGTGATGTAGTTGCCCATGCCGCCATGGCTGCCGGGTGCGGGGAACATCGAGAGGGTGGCGCCCACATACGGTTGACCGGCGGTGTATTCCACTTTGAACGGTTCGTAGTCCATGCACACATGGTTGGTGGGCACATAGAACAACTTGGTGTTCGGGTCAAAGGAAGCGGGTTGTTGGTCTTTGGTACCCAAGGCTGCTGGGCAAACACCTTTGGTGTTGACGTCGGGTCCGTTTTTCGCGGTGGAGTATTTCGCCACCACTTGTGGACGACCGGTTTTCATGTCGACGTGGGTCGCCCAGTTGACTTTCGGGTCGAATTTTTCGGCCACCAACAATTCGCCGGTGACACGGTTCATGGTGTAGGCGAAGCCGTTGCGGTCAAAGTGCACCAAGGCCTTGGTGGGTTTGCCTTTGACGTCGATGTCGGCCAGGATCATTTCATTGATGCCGTCAAAGTCCCATTCGTCGTAAGGCGTCATTTGGTAAACCCATTTCACTTTGCCGGTGTCCACATCGCGGGCGAAGATGCTCATCGACCATTTGTTGTCGCCGGGGCGTTGTGCCGGGTTCCAGGTGGAGGGGTTGCCTGTGCCATAGAACATGAGGTTCAGTGCTTTGTCGTAGCTGTACCAGCCCCAGGTGGTGCCGCCGCCAATCTTCCATTGGTCGCCTTGCCAGGTTTTCAGCGACGAGTTGGCGCCCACAGGGGCCATCTTGCCGTCGGTCCAGGTCATGGTGGATTGCGGGTCCATCAGCATTTCGCTGTCAGGGCCGACGCTGTAGCCTTTCCAAGCCAGCTTGCCATCGGACAGGTTGTAGGCGGCGATGAAACCGCGCACACCCCATTCGCCACCGCTGATGCCGGTGATGACTTTGTCTTTGAAGATGTGGGGGGCGTTGGTGTTGACCGCGCCGAGTTTGGCGTCACCGTTTTTCACGCTCCACTCGACTTTGCCGGTTTTCGCGTTCAAGGCCACCAAGGTGCTGTCGGCCTGTTGCAAGATGACTTTGTTTTCTGCGTAGGCCACGCCACGGTTGACGGTGTCACAACACATTTGGGGAATCACAGCCGCGTCTTGCTTGGGCTCGTATTTCCACAGGATTTTTTGGGTGTCGATGTCGATGGCAAACACCTTGTTGGGAAACGGTGAATGCAAGAACATGACGCCATCGATCACCAGCGGCGAGCCTTCATGGCCGCGCAACACGCCCGTGGAAAAGCTCCAGGCCACGCGCAGCTTGTCGACATTGCCTTTGTTGATTTGACCCAAGCGGCTGTAGCGCGTGTTGGCCATGTCACCGGCCTGCATGGCCCAGTTTTTTTCGTTGGCAATGTTTTTTTCCACATCGCCATTGGCCCAGGCCGAGGCGCATAGCGCCAAGCCCAGACTCAGCCCCAAACCTCGCCACAGCCGATGGGCTGCTGTTTGGCGCAGGTTTGCCCTCACCCCTCCTGAATTCACACGATCCATGCTCGTCTCCCTTGATGTAATGAAATATGAAGCCTGCTGAGGTATTCAGCGGGCCGGGAGAACGACTCTATTTGTATGTCATTAAATGCGACTAGTGGTATTTACTAGCTCATTTTGAATCTGAGTTTAATTTAAGTTTTCCTTGTTCACTTCACAGCATATTGATGTTGTGCTTCAGCGCCGATGGCCCAAGACAAGGAGATGCCTTGGTCCAAAGTCACCAAACATCCTTGGTTTTTCACAGCCAGGGCCAGCAGGTAGGCATCGGTGATGTCCGCAGGGCGCATGACTTGGCCCCAGTTGATACCGTTTGTGTCCAAGGGGTGAATGTCGTCTGCCCAAAACACATGCATAGGGTGTTGCATGGCTTCTTGCAAGCCTTGCACCACAACGTGCATGGGCAATCGGTTCGGGTAATTGGCTTGCGACAAGATGCGAATGCAGCCATTGAGGGTGATGGGGCAACTGGCCCAGCCGTCTGCGTGTGATTGAAACCAGGTGGTGGCCAAGCGGTGGTGCACATGGTTGGCGTCCAGCAAGGCGATCAACACACTGGTGTCCAACAAGGCCCGCATCAATCGCCCAGTTCGTCGCGGATGGCACGCACCATGTCGGCGGTGACGATGTTCTGCCCCGGCAAGATGAGGGGCTTGAAGCCGTGAACCGCTGGCGCTTCCTTCACCGTCAGCACGTCATGACGGGAAGCCGGGTCGGCCAAGCCACGTTGAATGGCACGGCGCATGGTGTCCGAAATGATGCGCCCAGCCGTGGTTTGACCCGCTTTGGCCAAGGCTTTGGCCGCTGCCAGCACGTCATCATCCAAGTCTATGGTGGTTCGCATGATCCCAGTGTATCTGATGCAAACGCATCAGATGCGCAGTTTCAGGCTCAACTTTCACGGGTTTGGTAGGAGATTCAAGACGCCTTGGCCCGCTCATACAGCGGGTTCACTTTGGGCAAGTTGGCTTCGATGTCTTTGATGCGGGTGTTGCCCGAGGGGTGGGTGCTGAGCCACTGCGGGGGTGCGCCTTTGTTGGCAGCGCTCATTTTTTGCCACAGGCTCACGCCAGCACGCGGGTTGAAGCCGGCGCGAGCGGCCAGCTCCATGCCCACCAAATCCGCTTCGCTTTCGTCTTCGCGGCTGAACTTCAATGTCAAAAGTTGCGCACCCTGTTGGGCCACGGCGTCGGTGACACGCGCATCGATGCCAAAGTAGCCGGCAATCAAGGCGCCGCCCAAGCGCGACAAGCCGTTGGTGGCCATGCTCTTGCCCATGCGCTCGCGGGCGTGTTCGCGCAGGGCGTGGGCGATTTCATGACCCATCACCATCGCCACTTCGTCGTCTGTCAATTCGAGCTTGGTGAGGATGCCGCTGTAAAAAGCGATCTTGCCCCCGGGCATGCAAAACGCATTGATTTGCGTCGAGCCCAACAAGTTCACTTCCCATTTCCAATCGCGGGCGCGTGGGTTCCACTCGTAGCTGAACGGGATGATTTTGTTGGCGATGGCACGCAGCCGAATGAGCTGCGGATGGTCGTCGCCGGCCAAGGCCTCTTTTTCATTGGCCTGTTTCAGCATTTGCCCGTACTGCGTGAGTGCCGAGCCCTCAACCTGTTCTGCGGGCACCAGCTTGGCAAACTTCGAGGTGCCGCCCACTTCCACGCCGTCACGCGCCAAGGCGTCGAATGCAAACAAGCCCGCCGCACAACCGGCACAGGAATGAAGAAAAGCGCGTTTGGTCAACATCGGTGTTTTGTCCATCAGGGGTCGCACAATAAGGGCATGAACGATAACCCAACTCCGCCTCGATTGTCCTTGCGTTGGCAAGACAGCTTGTTCATTTACCTGAGTCCCCCCAGTCTGCGCATGTTGGCTTTGGGGTTTTCAGCGGGTTTGCCACTTTTGCTGGTGTTGGGCACCTTGAGTTTTCGTTTGCGCGAAGCCGGCATCGACCGCGCCACCATCGGTTTCTTGAGTTGGGTGGGGTTGGCCTACGGCTTCAAATGGGTCTGGGCGCCGCTGGTCGACCGCCTGTCGATTCCCGTGTTGACGCCGCTCTTGGGCCGTCGCCGCAGTTGGTTGTTGCTGGCGCAAGTGGCGATTGTGGTGGGGCTGTTGGGCATGGCCGCAGCCAACCCGCAAGATGCGCTCTCGCCCTTGGTCGGTTTTGCGCTGTTGGTGGCTTTTGGTTCGGCCACGCAAGACATTGCGCTGGACGCCTTTCGGATTGAATCCGCCTCGGCCCGCTTGCAAGCGGTGCTGGCGGCGAGCTACCAAACCGGCTACCGCTTGGCCATGATTTGGGCCGGCGCCGGGGTGTTTTGGATCGCCGCCAAAGCCGAGGTGGGTGGCTTGCCAGCGGGCACCTACCAAGACGGTGCCTGGGCCTGGGCCTACACCGTGATGGCGATCTCGATGGCGGTGGGCATGGCCACGGTGTTGTTCTCCAAAGAACCGGCGGCGGTGGACTTGCCGCCCGCGCACAACCTGCGCCAATGGCTGCAGGTGGCGGTGCTGGCACCCTTTGCCGAGTTCATTCGGCGCTACCGTTGGCACGCCGTGTTGTTGCTGGCGCTGATTGGCACCTACCGCATCAGCGACATCGTCATGGGCATCATGGCCAATCCGTTTTACGTGGACATGGGTTACAGCAAAGAAGAAGTGGCCACCGTCACCAAGCTGTATGGCGTGGTGATGACCTTGGTCGGCGCGTTCGTGGGCGGCGTGATGGTGCTGCGCTTTGGCGTGATGCGGGTGCTGATGTGGGGCGCGGTCATGAGCGCGGCCACCAACTTGCTGTTCGCGTGGTTGGCAGGGCATGGCCACGATGTGGTGGCGCTGATCGCCGTGGTGTCGGCCGACAACCTGAGCAGCGGCATCGCCTCGGCCGCCTTCATTGCCTACTTGTCGTCGCTCACCAACGTGCAGTACTCGGCCACGCAATACGCTTTGTTCAGCTCGCTGATGTTGCTGCTGCCGAAATTTTTGGCCGGGTTCTCAGGCGTGGCGGTGGACGCTGGCGGCTATGCCAGTTTCTTTGTCGGCACCGCCTTGTTGGGTGTGCCGGTGTTGCTGCTGGTGTGGTTGGCGAGCAGGTTTCATGCGTTGAACGAATGAGCCGGATGTGTTCATAAAACACTTTTCATTTTTGTGTTGGAGAAATTGACAACGCTCTGCTACATTGCTAACGTGCCTTGAATGAATGCCATTCTTCTTGTCCGGACCCGAGTTGTTTTTACAAGCACTGCATTTGCAGAATTGGTTCTGTGGGAAATTTCAAAACCCTTGCATGGCTCAACTCATTTTTTCAAGTACAGATTGGCTTATGTGGTTGCTGGGGAATGTGTGCTTCGATTTGACAATGAAGACGGCAAAGGCGATCACCGACATTGGGGCGCATCGGAGTCAGCTTATCGGTTTCTATCACCCGAAAAGTTGATGGACGATTTTCAAAAAGACATTGCGAGGTGGAATGATGAAAACAATCATCCTTGATGTAAGACAACCCGCTAGCGCCATGGGTGACTTTGTGTCGGCTTGGAAAACCGGCCAATCGCGTCAAGCTGCTCGCATCAGTTTCGCGACGCCGGAGCTTTTATGGCAAGTGCTGACGGCCAAGCGGTGGGAGCTTCTGAAAGCCTTGTGCGGCGCTGGCCCCATGTCCATTCGCGAAGCCGCCCGCCGTGTTGAGCGGGACGTGAAGGCTGTTCATGGTGACATCACCGCCCTATTGGAAGCGGGCGTGATCGACAAAACCACAGATGGCCAAATTGAGTTTGCATTTGACGCCGTGAAAGTGGAGTTTTTATTGCAGGCTGCTTGAGCCCGATGGCGTTTGTCACGCCATCCGTCGGCTCACGTTAGCCTGCCAAACCGCCAGTCTCAATTCGGCTTGATTTTGTAAATCCCGTTGTCCCGGTCCGCACTGAAATACACCGTGCCGTCAGCCGCCACGGCCACGCCGGTGGTCAGGTAAGGCGGGGGCAGGCCGGGGCCAGCTTCAAAGCCAATCGGCAGGTCGCTGGCAATCACGCGTTTGCTGCCGTTGGCCGGGTCCACTTCGGTGAGTTGGCGCTTGGCCGCTTCGGCCACGATGAACTTGCCGCCCGGGGTTTGCGCCAAACCTTCGGGGCCCGCCAAACCTTCGGCCACGGTGCGCATGCTCCAGTTGGAGGTGTCCACGCGCAGCAAGCGGCCAGCCATTTCGGTGATGTAGACCGCGCCGTCTTGGCCCAAGATCATTTGCGTGGGGCCTTGCAAGCCGGTGACAACTTGTTTTTTGTCATGCAGGTCTGCACCGCTGAGTTGCGTCAGTGCGCCTGCCGCCAACTCCAGTGCCAGCACCGTGCCATTGGGCAATTGCACCGCGTCCATGGGCGCGGCCAAGCCGTGCGCCATGGCTTTGCTGCTGTTGTCTTTGCGGCTCAGGAGTTGCACCGTGCCGGTGAACCAGCTGGACAACACGTAGTGGTCTTTGGACAGCGTGACGGCGAAGGGGTACTCGATGGCGTCGCCGTGCATGCGGGCCACGTCGGTCAATTGGCCGCTGGCCAAGTCCACCGAGCGCAGGCCAAACAAATGCGCCACGTGCAGGGTTTTGCCGTCCTCGGACAGCTTCAGGCCGCCGGGCGCGGCCATGCCGCCCTTGGTGATTTGACGGGCGCTGCCGTTGCTGGGGTTGATTTGTTGCACACCGTTGTCGACCATGTTGGAGACGAAGATGTTGTCTTGTTTGTCCAGCGCCAGGTTGTCGATGCCGGTGGCCAGCTGCGCGACTTTGCTGCGCTTGCCGTCAGCCGGGTTGATCTTGAACAGCTCGCCGGTCTTGGTGTCGATCGCCCAGATGTTGCCCTTGCTGTCGTAGTTGGCGGCGGCGGGCACCTTGAATTCGCTGTTGATGACTTTGATCTCGCCATCGGCGGGGTTGAGCTTGACGATCTGCCCCTTGAACCACAGGGGAGCCACGATCCAGCCGTCGGGGCCAACTTCAAAACCGTTGAAGCCGCCCAGGTCTTTTTTGATCAAGCGCGGGGCGGCCGCGCCGGTGACATCGAGCTCCCACAGGGCGTCGCCCAAGAACACTTGGGAGGCGTACAGCTTGCCGGTTTTTTGGTCGAAGGAAATCGAGTTGATGCCGGGCAGGTCTTTGGCAATCACGCGGATGGGCGCACCATCGTTGTCGCGGATGCGCACCACGCCTTGCAAAAACGAGGTCCAGGCCATCTCGCCCTTGGGACCGATGGCGATGTCATCAGCTTGGCCTTGCGGTGCATCCACCAAGATGCTGCCTTTGCCGGATTGCTGGTCGACCTGGGTGATGGACATGCCGACCACGCTGCCGGCCAACAAACGGCCCTGGTTGTCGACTGCCAAACCGTGCACGCCTTTGAAGTTGGACGGCGGCACCACCACCTGCGGCTTGCCGTAGGTTTGCGCGTGCACCGCGCCGGAGAGGAGCAGGGCGGCGAGGGCGACGGCTTTGACATTGAACAAGGAAGGCATGTGCGAAGTCTCCAGAAATGGTTTTGTTTGGCTTTTCAATATAGGTGGCAAGCCGCCGCGCCGCGCCCATCGTTTACCCGCATCCATAATCGCCGCCATGCACACCCGCTTCACCACCGCCTTTGGCCTGTCCACCCCGATCGCCTTGGCCCCCATGGCGCTGGCCGCGGGCGGTGCGCTGGCCGCCGCTTGCGCCAACGCCGGAGCCTTGGGCTTGCTGGGCGGGGGCTATGGCGACCTGCCCTGGGTGCAGCGCGAACACGCTTTGGCTTTAAGCCTGCTGCCCGAAGGCGCACCGCGCCTGGGCTGCGGCTTCATCACCTGGAAACTGAATGAAGACGCCAGCGCCTTGGACTGGCTGCTGGACCAGGCGCACACACCCGCTGCGCTGATGCTGTCCTTTGGCGACCCGCGCCCCTATGCCGCGCGATTGGCGGCGCGTGGCGTGCCGCTCATTTGCCAAATTCAACAACTGGCGCAACTGGATGACTGCTTGGAAGCCGGTGCCGCCGTGGTGGTGGCGCAAGGTGCGGAGGCCGGTGGCCACGGCATGAACGCCTTGAACGGGCGCAGCACCTTCAGCCTGGTGCCCGAGTTGGCCGATGTCTTGGCGGTGCGCTCGCCTGGCACCTTGTTGTTGGCCGCCGGTGGCATGGCCGATGGCCGGGGCTTGGCAGCAGCTCGGATGCTGGGCGCGGACGGCGTGTTGCTGGGCAGCCGTTTGTGGGCCAGCGCGGAAAGTTTGGCCTCAGCTGGCGCGGTGAACGCGGCCCTGGCCGCCAGCGGCGACGACACCGCCCGAAGCCCGGTGTTCGATGTGTTGCGGCGCAAACACTGGCCCGCGCCCTACGACTTTCGGGCGCTGCGCAATGGCCTTCACCGGCAGTGGGAGGGGCGCGTGAATGAGCTTCGGGCCGCGCCAGACGCTGCACGCGCCGACTATGACGCGGGTGTGGCGGCGGGCGACTTTGACCGCGCCCATGTGACGGTGGGGGAGGCGGTCGGGCTCATGCACGATGCGCCGCCCGCGGCCGAGCTGATTCGGCGGATCACGGCGCAGGCGGCTGGATTGCGCTGGCCTGGTTAATTGGGGTCAGATTCCAATTGTTTTGGCGTTGCCTAAAAAGCCTTGTTTTGAGGGGGTGCTCAGCAGGGACGGGGCTTGCGGGCGTTTTTATGATACATAAATTCAAAATTTTGCCGATTTTGTGTATCACTCCACAAACAATTGGGTCAACCAATCAAGCCACTTCAGCTGGCCGAACAGGGTGGGTCGGCCCGCGTAGCGAACGTCGCAGCTCCGCTGCGGTGAGCGGCGGACGAGCCCACCGTGGTCGGCAAGCAGGCGTGAATTAATTGGAATCTGACCCCAATTACCCAATTGTTGTGGTCGGCAAGCCAGCGTGGCTTCCCGGCCACGTCAGGCATGAAACAGGCGCGGCCGCAAAGGCCCCACCGCCTGCCCAATGGCCGCGATGTGCTCGGGCGTGGTGCCGCAGCAGCCGCCCACGATGTTCACCAAACCCTCGGCGGCGAACTCGTGCAGCAAGCGGCTGGTCACCTCCGGCGTCTCGTCAAAGCCGGTGTCGCTCATCGGGTTGGGCAAACCGGCGTTCGGGTAGCAGCTGATGAAGGTGTCGCCGGCCGCCTTGGCCAGCTCTTGGATGTAGGGGCGCATCAGCGCCGCGCCCAAGGCGCAGTTCAGGCCCACCGCCAACGGCTGGGCATGGCGCACGCTGTGCCAAAACGCGGTCACGGTTTGGCCGCTCAGGATGCGCCCCGAGGCGTCGGTCACGGTGCCACTGATGATGAGTGGCAGCCGCTCGCCGCTGGCCTCGAAATACTCGTCGATGGCAAACAGCGCCGCCTTGGCGTTCAAGGTGTCGAAGATGGTTTCCAGCAGCAGCGCGTCCACGCCGCCTTCCACCAGCGCACGCACCTGCTCGAAGTAGGCCTGGCGCAGTTCCTCGAAATTCACATTGCGGGCGCCGGGGTCGTTCACGTCCGGGCTGATGCTGGCGGTTTTGGGCGTGGGGCCCAAGGCGCCCAAGGCGAAGCGGGGCTTGTCGGGGGTGCTGAATTTGTCGCAGGCGGCGCGGGCAATCTGCGCCGAGGCGCGGTTCATTTCAATGGCCAAATCGGCCATGTCGTAATCGGCCTGGGCGATGGTGGTGGCGCCAAAGGTGTTGGTTTCCACCATGTCGGCGCCAGCGGCCAAATAGCCTTCGTGGATGTCGCGGATCACGTCCGGACGGGTCAGGCTCAGCAACTCGTTGTTGCCTTTGACGTCTTTGGGGAAGTCGGCAAAGCGGGCGCCAACGCTGCCCGGTCCGCTGTAGCCCTCGCCTCGGTACTGGGCTTCGCTCAGTTTGAAGCGCTGAATCATCGTGCCCATGGCACCGTCAAGGATGGCGATGCGCTGTTGCAAGATGCCAGGCAGGGCCTGGCCACGGGTGTATGTCGGGGGGTTGGGCATGGTCACCAAGGAGACGGGGGAGGGAGGGGAATCATAAGGTTTCGGTCAGGCAGGGTGTTTTAGAATGCGGCTCTTCTTGTCAAAGGTGACCTCATGTCCGATAACCAACACCACACCGACACCACCGACGTCGTCGAGTCGATTGTTCCTTACATGCCCTATGTGCTGCCCATCGGCGGCGGTGTGCTGATCTTCCTGCTGGCCTTCATCGCCGTTTTCATGGCGTAACGTCCCAAGTTAGCAAAAACCCCCTCAGCGCCAGTCCCATGGCGCTTTTTTATTGGCTTTGCTGAAACACTTGGGGCCGCCCCAGGTGTTTGCGCTGAATCAATTGAAGCTTAGGAGACTGAAATGACAACCACCGCCCATGCAGGCGCGGGGCTCACTGCCCCATCGTTCGTGAAAAACCAAAAACTCATCGCTTGGGTCGCCGACATGGTGGCCTTGTGCAAACCGGCCGCGGTGCATTGGTGCGACGGCAGCCAGGCCGAATACCAACAGCTCTGCCAAGACTTGGTGGATGCGGGCACCTTCAAAAAACTCAGCCCGTCCAAGCGCCCCAACTCCTTCTTGGCCTGCTCCGACCCCTCGGACGTGGCCCGCGTGGAAGACCGCACCTACATCTGCTCAGAACACAAAGAAAACGCCGGCCCGACCAACAACTGGATGGCCCCAGCCGAGATGCGCCAAACCCTACAACCGCTCTTTGACGGCTGCATGGCTGGTCGCACCATGTACGTGGTGCCGTTTTCCATGGGCCCCTTGGGCAGCCCGATCGCCCACATCGGTATCGAGTTGTCCGACAGCGCCTACGTGGCGGTCAACATGAAGATCATGACCCGCATGGGCCAAGCCGTGTATGAGGTGTTGGGCGAGCACGGCGAGTTCGTGCCCTGCGTGCACACCGTGGGCGCGCCTTTGAAAGCAGGCGACAAAGATGTCAGCTGGCCGTGCAACAAAACCAAGTACATCGTGCATTACCCCGAGACCCGCGAAATCTGGTCTTACGGCTCGGGCTACGGCGGCAATGCGCTGTTGGGCAAAAAATGCTTTGCACTGCGCATCGCCTCCAACATGGGCCGCGACCAAGGCTGGTTGGCCGAGCACATGCTGATTCTGGGCGTCACCAACCCCGAGGGCCAAAAATACCACGTGGCCGCGGCCTTCCCCAGCGCCTGTGGCAAAACCAATTTCGCCATGCTGATCCCGCCCGCGGGCATGCCGGGCTGGAAAGTCACCACCATCGGTGACGACATCGCTTGGATCAAACCAGGTGCTGACGGCCGCCTGCGTGCCATCAACCCCGAAGCCGGTTACTTTGGCGTGGCCCCGGGCACCAACACCTTGACCAACCCGAACTGCATGGCCAGCCTGGACCGCGACGTGATCTTCACCAACGTGGCGCTGACCGACGACGGCGATGTTTGGTGGGAAGGCATGAGCGACGCGCCCGCGCATTGCATCGACTGGCAAGGCCAAGACTGGACCCCGGCCATCGCCAAAGAAACCGGCGCCAAAGCCGCACACCCGAACGCCCGCTTCACGGTGGCCGCCACCAACAACCCCGCCCTCGACAGCGCCTGGGACGACCCCGCGGGTGTCACCATCGACGCCTTCATTTTTGGCGGTCGCCGCTCGACCACCGTGCCCCTGGTCACCGAAGCCCGCAACTGGGTGGAAGGCGTCTACATGGCCGCCACCATGGGCTCGGAAACCACGGCTGCTGCGGCCGGCCAAC
Source organism: Comamonadaceae bacterium (assembly GCA_947448745.1). GTDB lineage: Bacteria > Pseudomonadota > Gammaproteobacteria > Burkholderiales > Burkholderiaceae_C > Limnohabitans. Next base: position 8,912 of record CANFOQ010000011.1, on the reverse strand, counting down.
AAGGCGTGGTGCGCCGCGACCCCTTCGCCATGCTGCCCTTCATGGGCTACAACATGAGCGACTATTTCCAACACTGGTTGAAGCTGGGCCAGCAGTTGCAAGCCAGCGGCGCCAAGTTACCGGCCATTTACTGCGTCAACTGGTTCCGCAAAGGCGAAGACGGCCAATTTGTCTGGCCCGGTTACGGTGAAAACATGCGTGTTTTGAAATGGATGATCGACCGCATTGAAGGCGGCGCCAAAGGCGCTGAAAACGTCTTCGGCATCAGCCCCAACTACAACGAATTGAACTGGACGGGCCTGAGCTTCAGCGCCGAGCAGTTCAACACCGTCACGCACGTGGACAACGCCGCTTGGGTGGAAGAGTTGAAATTGCACGAAGCGCTGTTCGAGCAACTCGCGCACCACTTGCCGCCCGAGTTGCCCGCCACCAAAGCCGCCATCGCCCAGCGCTTGGCGGCCTGACGATCGCGGCCAGCTGCCATGACACGCGCTGCAATGCACTGGCCGACGATCTCCCCTGAAACGCATTTCCAGCGCAACCTGCGCTGCTTCACGCCGCGCCCGCGCAGCCTGCATGCCTTGCTTGACAACGCCGTGGCGAGCAACCCGCAGGGCACGGCACTGGTCTGCAACGACACGCGCCTGACCTACCTCGCTCTCGACCAACTGGTGGGCCGCTTGGCGGCAGGCTGGCAAACGCTGGGCCTGCAAGCCGGCGACCGCGTGGCGCTGCTGCTGAGCAACCGCATCGAGTTCGTGCTGTGCCTGCTGGCCGCCACCCGCTTGGGCGCGATCACCGTGCCCTTGAGCATTCGCGAACAAACACCCGGCCTGCACTACATGCTTGAGCATTGCGGGGCACGGCTGTTGGTGCACGACGCCGAATTGCACGCTGTCTTGCCTGAAAAAAACAGCTTGCCGGGTTTGCAATGGCGCGTGAGTTTTGACGGCTGCCCCGACGCACTGGACTTTGACAGCCTGTTGGCCGATGCGCCCCTGACGCATGCCGCGCCGGTGCAAGAAGAAGACACGGTGGTGATTTTGTACACCTCGGGCACCACGGGGCGGCCCAAGGGCGCGATGCTCAGCCACTTCGGCGTGGTGCATTCCTGCATGCATTTCCAAGTCGGCATGGGCCTGGGGCCACAGGACTGCAGCATCGCCGCCGTGCCGCTGAGCCACGTCACCGGCCTGGTGGCGCTGGTCACCACCCTGCTGCACGCCGCGGGCAAATTGGTCATCTTGCCCGCCTTCAAAGCGCCTTTGTTTTTGGACTTGGCGGTGCGCGAACGCATGACGCACAGCCTGATGGTGCCGGCCATGTACAACCTGTGCCTGCTGAAAGACCAGTTCGCCACGCTCGACCTGAGCGCGTGGCGCGTGGGGGCTTATGGCGGCGCACCGATGCCCGTGGCCAGCATCGACGCGCTGGCCCACAAGCTGCCGCAGTTGGTGCTGATGAACTGCTATGGCGCGACCGAAACCACCTCGCCCGCCACCATGATGCCGCCGGGCGAAACAGCAACCCACAACGACACCGTGGGCGTGCCGGTGCCCTGCGCCGAGATGAAAGTGGTGGATGACGACGGCCACGAACTGGCCGCTGGTGAGATGGGCGAAATTTGGATCAAAGGCCCGATGGTGGTGGCCGGTTACTGGCACAACCCCGAGGCCACATCCCAAGAATTTGTCGATGGTTTTTGGAAGTCCGGCGACATGGGCAGCATCGACGCCGAGGGCTATGTGCGGATCCTCGACCGCAAAAAGGACATGCTCAACCGCGGCGGCTACAAAATTTATTGCATCGAGGTGGAGAACACGCTTTACGAACACCCCGCCGTGGCCGAATGCGCCATCGTTGCCAAGCCCTGCCCGGTGTTGGGCGAGCGGGTGCATGCGTTTGTGTCGCTGCGCCAAGACGCCACGGATGACGAGCTCAGCCGCTTTTGCAGCAGCCGCTTGTCGCGCGAAAAAGTGCCCGAGAGTTTCACGCTCAGCCACACGCCCTTGCCGCGCAACGCCAACGGCAAATTGATGAAGCGCGAGATGCGCGAAACCTTGCTGAAAGACTTGGCCCGCTGGGCCGCGTAAACCCCGCACGCTTCATTTCAAAATCGCGTCAGGCCTTGGATGTCAGCGCCTGCGCCAGCGCCACATACTCCGCCACCGCCACTTCTTCGGCGCGGCGTTTCACATCAAACACCCCGCTGAATGCACGGGCTTCCAACCACTGGCCCAAGGTGTGGCGCAGCAATTTACGCCGCTGGCTGAAGGCGACTTGCACCAACTCGCTCAACAGCTTCAGCGGCACGTCGGCGGGTTGCGGCCAAGGTGTCATGCGCACCACGGCGCTGTCCACGCGCGGCGGCGGATCGAAGGCTTGCGGCCCCACCAACAACACCATCTCCATGTCGTAACGCCATTGCAGCATCACGCTCAAGCGGCCGTAGTTGGCGGTGGAGGGTGCGGCCACCATGCGCTCGACCACTTCTTTTTGCAGCATGAAGTGCTGGTCTTTCACCACCGCCACATGGTCGAGCAGGTGAAACAAAATGGGCGTGGAGATGTTGTAGGGCAGGTTGCCGACCACGCGCAACTGCTGGGTGTTCAAAGAGGCCGCCAACGCTGTGAAGTCCACCGTGAGCACATCTGCCTCGGTCACCTGCAACTGTGGGTGCTGGCGCAAACGCAGGGCCAAATCACGGTCGAGTTCAATCACGTTCAAGTGGCCCAAGCGCTCCACCAAGGGCTGCGTCATGGCGGCCAAGCCGGGGCCGATTTCGACCATGGCGTCGCCAGGCAGGGGCGCGATGGCTTGCACGATCTGGTCGATGACTGCGCCATCGGTCAAGAAGTGTTGCCCAAAGCGTTTGCGGGCGTGGTGCTGCGCCATCAGACGGCCCGCTTATTGCGGCGTTTCACGGTATTCCACATACGCGCGGCCGCGCACTTCGCGTTCCCAGTTCTTGAAAGCCTCGTCAAACTTGCGCTCGCGCAACACGTTGCGTGCCAGGTTTTGTTGGTCACGCACGCTCAACGGCGCTTCACGGCGCTCCAACACCTGAATCAGGTGCACGCCAAAACGCGACACCAAGGGGTCCCCCACTTGGCCGGGCGACAGTTTGGCCATGGCGGCTTCAAACTCGGGGACCATCATGCCGGGGTTGGCCCAGCCCAGGTCGCCGCCTTGTTCGGCGCTGCCGTCTTGCGAGTGGGCGCGGGCCAAGTCTTCAAACTTGGCCAAACCGGTTTCCACTTGTTTCTTGAAACTGGTGAGTTGCGCGCGGGCCGCGTCTTGGCTGAGCTTGCCGCCGGGGCGCAACAAAATATGCCGCGCATGGGTTTGGGTGACCGTGGAAGGCAGGTCGCCCGCACTGCGCCGCTCGACCAGTTTGAGCAAATGAAAACCGGCGCCAGAGCGCACCGGGCCTGTGACTTCGCCCACCGCCAAGCCTTTGACCGCATCGGCGAACAAACTGGGGTAGCGCTCGGGGCTGCGCAAGCCCAGTTGACCGCCATTGTTGCGGTCCGGGGCTTGCGAATACTGCGCGGCCAGCTTGCCAAAGTCTTGGCCCGCCTTGATTTTTTTCAACAGGTCCTCGGCCTTGGTGAGCAACTGCGCCACCTCGTCACCGCTGGCTTTTTCGGGCACCGCCAACAAGATGTGGGCGATGTGGATGTCGGCCGGTTTGCCACCATTGGTCTGGCTTTGTTCGCGCAAAAAAGCGTCCACTTCGAAGTCTTGGATCTTGATGCGCCCGCTCACCTCGCGCTCGCGCACCCGTTGCAACATGATTTGCCGCCGGATCTGACTGCGGTACTGCTCCCATGACACGCCTTGCTGCTTCAAGCGTTGGCGCATTTCATCGACGCTGATTTGGTTGCGCTGCGCCGTGCCGTTCACGGCTTGCTCGAGTTCATCCGGCGGCACTTGGATGCCGGCTTGTCGTGCGACGTTCAATTGGGCGGTTTCATCGATCAAGGTTTCCAAGGCTTCGAGCAACAAGGCACTGCGGTTCATTTTGGCGGCCGATGGATCGGCCAATGCCACCAAGCGGTTCACCTCGAGGTTGGTGATCGGTTCGTTGTCAACCACGGCGACGATGAAGTCCAGGGCTTTGGGCGCGTTGTCCTCCAACGTGATGGTGGCCAAGGCGGCGGCGGGGTTGCGCACGCTCAAGCCGCTGCTGGATTTCGATGGCAGGGGTTGCGAGGGTTTCAGGGTTTGCGACCAGGCCCACGGGGTCAGGAAACAGGTCAGGACCAACACGCCCCACAGGGTGTGTTTCAAAGGGGCTTGCAAACGGCGTTCATTCATATTGACCAAATCGGCTGGGGGTGAATTTCAAGGGTTCGCGCAGGTTCTGGTAGCGCGAGATATTGTCTTGGACCGAGGACAGAGCGCCCACGCCCAAACGGGAAAAATCATTGAACTCCAATTGGAACATCAAGCGGGTGGTGGCGGTGTCTGAAGAGATTTGGGTGCGCGTCATGGCGTACCGCGCCACCCAACAGCCTGCATCGTATTCAAAACCCAGCATCGATTCCACCAAGCGCTTCTCGAGCATGCTGTAGTTCATGCGGCCCAAGCTGAACCAGCGGTTCTCGCCCAATCCTTTGCCTTGTTGCGCATCGACACCAAAGTCGGCCCACAAGTCGTTGATCGGCCATTGCCAAGACACATCCACGGTTTCTGAGGATTGGCGCTGGTAACGGTAAGCGGCGGTGACGGTGCGGTAACTGGTCGGACTCAGGCGTGCACCCAATGAGTATTTTTCCGACAGGTTCAACTCTTGGTTGTATTGCACCATGCTGTCGAGCGACAAACGGGGTGTCAGGTACAGGCTGGCACCGGCCAAGATGTCGCTGAAGGTGCCCGAGATCGGTGTGTCCTTGGTGGTCAGCAACACGCGCTGGTCACTCAAGCGCAGACGCTGTGCCAAGCCAAAGCGCGCCCCTTCCGCGCCGGTGTCGGGGTTGATCAAGCGCGAGGTCGCGCCGATGGTGAAGGTGTGGCTGTCCGAAATACGGTCGGCGCCAGAAAACGCGTTCTCGGTGAACACGGTGGCGAAGTTGAAGTCGTTGAAGCCGGTGTCGTAATTGGGCAAGTCGTTTTGGTCTCGGAACGGGGTGTACACATAGAAGGCCCGAGGCTCCAAGGTTTGCGTCCAATCGTTGCCAAACAAGTTGGTGCGCCGCTCCAGCACCGCGCCCGTGTCCAGGCTGAAGGTGGGCACGGCCACACCCTCGGACAAACTGGACTGGCTGCGGTCGCCATAAATCCCTTTGTAATTGTTTTCATACTGGTACTGCCGCGCTTGCAACATCAGCTTGGGTGTCAAGTAGCCATAGGGCACCAAAACGGGTCGTGACAATTGGTTCTGCACCACCATGCGGGCGGCATTCGGTTGGTAGCAGTAAGCGCTGCCTGGGTTGTAAGTGCAATAGGTGGAGCGGTCGACCGTGAAGCGGGTCAACTCACCGGCCAGGTTCCAATCGAAGCCGCCGGGTAAATCGGCGCGCAAATAATTGGCGTTGAGTTGGGGCATGCGGTCAAACGGCGAGGCGATCGAGGCCGCGGGATCGGGGTCTTGCATGGTTTGCCACTTCAAGACACTGACGCCAGTGGTCAGTGTGCCGCGGGCCCAGGTCATGTTGGCAGAGTTGGGCAAGATGCGTTGCGCCAGCGGGTCGCCGGTGGTCGAGGCGAAGTCCCGCCAGTAGTTGTAATCACTCACGCGGTTGATGTTGAAGCTCAAGCCAATCGGTTGGCTCACGTCGCCCCAGCCCGTGTGGTTGTGGCTGAAACCCCAGCGCGCTTGGCCACGCAAATCATCGATCGGCATCAGCTCCAAGCGCGAGGTGCCCTGAAACGGCGGCAAGGGCAAGGCCCGCTCCATGTACCTGAACTCGTTTCTGAACTTCACGCCGCGCTGGGTCATGGGCGTGGCGGTCACGGTCAAGTCGCGATTCGGGGCCAGGTTCAGGTAGTAGGGCAAGCTCATTTCAATGCCACCCAAACTGTCCACCCCAAACACCGGCGGCAAAAAGCCCGATTTGCGCTCTGGCGTCAAAGGAAAACTGAACTCGCTGACCGGCAAAATGGGCGCGCCCAAAAACCGCAACACCGCGCCTTTGGCGACGCCCTCGTTTTGGTCGATGTCAAAACTGATGTGATCGGCCGTCATCATCCAATCGGGATACCAGGACGGCCCAGGCTTGCGGGTGCAGGTGGTGTAGGTGGCTTTTTTCGCCGCCGACCGCTTGTCATCCACAAAGTCCATGCGCTCGGCTTGACCGTGGCCGGTGCCGCGCAAAATTTGGTAACGGGGTTGCAGCACGAAGCCGTTCAATGCGTCCAACTGCAGGTCCAGGTAGTCGCCCTCATAACGGTTACCCGCGCGGTTCATGTACACATGACCAGCGGCTTTCACCTGGTCGGTCACCTGGTCATAGTCCAAGCGATCGGCACGGATCAAGGTGTCGCCACGGCGCAGCACCACGCTGCCTTGCAACTGCACGTTCAAATCCGAGCGGCCTTGCACCTGGTCGCTTTGCACATACGTGGGTTGTTTTTCTTTGTCCTGGGCCGAAAGGTTTTCGGTCAAGCTGCCACTGGGCTTGAGTTGGAGTGGAGGGGTGTTGTTGGCCGCAGCTGGCAACACGGCTTGGGTGCTGGGCGGGTTGTCCAGGCTTTGCAGTTGCTCGGCGCTTTGCAATTGCGGCCCCGTTTGCGCCAAAGCCTGCGCCGCCCAAAGACACGTCCATGGCAGCAAGCCTGCAAGCGTCGACAAGGGGAAAGGCATGCGCATGGGGAACGGAATCGCTGGCAAGAGCGCTGTTTGTAGAATTTGGATTATCCATGAGCACCTCCCACACCACCCCGGCCTCTGCGCTGTCGCCCCAAGCCGCGGTTGCCGCCTTGGGCTGGTCTGAGGCCGCGCGCGGCCAAGCCTTCACCGATTGGCTCTTGGCCATCGCCCCAACGCATGGCTTGAACCCCGCTTCGGTGCGGGTGGCCTCGGCCGACGCGAGCTTTCGCCGCTACTTCCGAGTGGATGGGGCTCAAGGCACGTTCATCCTGATGGATGCCCCACCTGACAAAGAAAACGCACAGCCCTTTGTCACCATCGCCAAGCTGATGACCGACGCCGGTCTGCTGGCACCGCAGGTGTTGGCCTGGGACCAGCCCCAGGGCTTCATGCTGTTGGACGACTTGGGCACGCAGACCATGATGCAGGTGCTGGCCGACGCTGAACTGCCACAACGGCAAGCCTTGTTTGAACAAGCCGTGGACGCCCTGTTGTTGTGGCAACAAGCCTCCAAGCCCGGCGTGCTGCCCGCCTATGACGAGGCTTTGTTGCGCCGCGAGCTGCAACTCTTCCCCGATTGGTACGTGGCCCAGTACAAACAGTTGGTGCTGGATGACAAGCAACAACAAAGCCTGCAAACCGTGTTTGACCGCTTGGTGGCCCACAACTTGGCGGCACCCCAGGTGTTTGTGCACCGCGACTTCATGCCGCGCAACCTGATGGTGTCGGACAACAGCGCCGAACATCGCTTGGGCGTGCTGGATTTTCAAGATGCGGTTCATGGGCCCATCACCTATGACATCGCCAGCCTGATGCGCGACGCCTTTGCCAGCTGGGACGAAGACTTTTGCCTGGACATCACGGTGCGCTATTGGGAAAAAGCACGCGCTCTGGGGTTCATGAACCACGAAGACTGGCATTCCGATTTCGGCGCCTTTTACCGCGCCGTGGAGTGGATGGGTTTGCAACGGCACCTGAAAGTGGCCGGCATCTTTGCCCGCCTGACGCTGCGCGACGGCAAACCGAAATACCTGGCCGACACGCCGCGCTTCATCGGCTACATGCGGGCCACCGCCAGCCGCTACCGCGAACTCACCCCCTTGCTGCGTTTGCTCGATCAGATCGAAGGCGAGCAAGCCGTCAGCGGCTATGCGTTTGGTCGCGTGTGAGCAACCGACCGCCACGCATCCACGCGGCTTGTGACTTGCAAGTCGGCACCAGCTTTCAACTGCCCGATGAAGCCGCCCGCCATGTGCAGGTGCTGCGCATGCAGCCTGGCGACCGTTTGAATTTGTTCAACGGCATGGGCGGCAGCCACACCGCCCGGGTGGTGCACATGGGCAAGCACACCGTGGATGTCGAGGTCCTGTCGCTCGAGACCGACGAACGCGAAGCGGTGTGTGAAACCCACATCGCTTTGGGCATGCCGGCCAACGAACGCATGGATTGGTTGGTGGAAAAAGCCACCGAGCTTGGCGTGGCACACCTCACGCCCTTGAGCACCCAACACACGGTGCTGCGCTTGAGCGGCGAACGCGCCTTGAAACGCGTGGCGCACTGGCAAGGCATTGCCCAAGCCGCGTGTGCACAGTCTGGGCGCAACCGGGTGCCGCAGATTGACGCACCGCTGTCGCTGGTCGATTGGTTGAAATCATTGCCAGAGGCCGCCGACCACCCGCGCGTCTTGTTGTCGTTTCAAACCGGTGCGCAAGAATGGCGCAGCCTGTGGGCCACGCCACCGTCCAAGCTCACGCTGTTGAGTGGGCCTGAAGGGGGTTTAAGCGCTGAAGAAGAAGCCTGGGCTGTGGCCAAAGGCTTTGTGCCGGTGCAATTGGGCACCAGGGTGTTGCGGGCAGAAACGGCGCCCTTGGCGGTGTTGGCGCAATTGCTTTGAGGCCTCGCCCCAGTAGCCTGCGCTTGACCTGAACAGCTTCAAGCAGCGTGATCAAGCCTTGGCAAAACGCTGATCCAACCACGCCATCAGCTTGTTGAACACCAGGTGCTTTTCAGGGTCGTTGAAGATCTCGTGGTACATCACATTGAAACACTGGGTCTGCAAAAACTGGGGCAACGCGGCGGCTGCAAAGTCTGCGCTGCC
>CANFOQ010000010.1 GCA_947448745.1 Comamonadaceae bacterium | reverse complement strand
GTGTGGACGTTGCCCACTTGAAGTTGCACGCCGTCAAGCTTGCGGGCTTGCGCCACGGCAGCGTTCAGCTTGGCCAGCACCGCTTGGGTGATGTCGGTCGGGTTGGGGCCGTCGCGGCTGACCGACAGGTTCACCCACAGTTCGTCGTTGTCCACTTCTTGATTGGCTTGGGCGTCCAGCAACGTGGTGGCGGGCAAGGTTTGCGCCAACGCCCAAGGGCCAGCGAGCAGCATCAGCAAAGACAACAGGTATTTGGTCATGGGATGGATTCCGAAGTTGAAAGACACAGACAACGTGACAGCCTAAGCCCAGGGCGCGGCCTCAACCGGGGCTGGTGCCGCTTTTTCATCAAACCCCGAAAGATGTTCAGCTTTGCTTGGCCTGAGAGAATGCCGCAACTTCAGGAAAAACACATGGGCAACCGACTCACACAAATCGCCACGCGCACCGGCGACGACGGCACCACCGGTTTGGGCGACAACCGCCGCGTCAGCAAAAACAGTTTGCGCGTGCACGCCATGGGCGAGGTGGACGAACTCAATTCCCACATCGGCGTGTTGTTGTGCGAAGAACTGCCCGACGGAGTGCGCACGATGTTGGTCGAGGTGCAACACCAGTTGTTCAATTTGGGCGGCGAGCTGAGCATCCCCGGCTTCGAGTTGCTCAAAGCCGACGCGGTGTTGGCGCTGGACCATGCTTTGGCCGATCACAACGCCGCCTTGCCCAAGTTGCAAGAGTTCATTCTGCCGGCGGGCAGCCGCGCGGCTTCATTGGCCCATGTTTGCCGCACTGTGGCACGACGCGCCGAACGCGCGGTGGTGGCGCTGGGCGCGGAAGAGGCGCTGAACGACACGCCGCGTCAATACTTGAACCGCTTGTCCGACCTGATGTTTGTGCTGGCGCGGGTGCTCAACCGCATGAACGGCGGGGACGATGTGTATTGGAAAAGCGAGCGCATGGCCTCAGGGCAAGCCTGAACAAGGACCAGGCTGCGCAGCTTCAACCCAGCCGGATCAACGCGGTGCCAACACCGACAACGTCAGGCGCGACACGCAGCTGATGCGGCCCTCGTCATCCGTCATGTCAATCTGCCAGACCTGGGTGCTGCGACCGATGTGCACCGGCCGCGCGATGCCGTTCACCCAACCGCTGGCCACGCCCCGAATGTGGTTGGCGTTGATGTCTAAGCCAACGATGCGGTGCCCCATCGGCGTGCAATAGTCCGCGCCACAACTGCCCAGGGTTTCGGCCAACAAGACGCTGGCGCCGCCATGCACCACGCCATAAGGCTGTTTGGTGCGGGCATCCACCGGCATGCGTCCGCGCACGAAGTCGTCGCCAATCTCCACGAACTCAATGCCCAAACGCTCGGCGGCGGTGTCAATGTGGCTGGTGGTCAAGATCTCGGTGCTGATGGGTTTGGTCCAAATGGCCATGGGGTCGCCTGTGAAAAATCAGTCCGCATCTTAGGGGCATTGCCCCCGAGGGCCAGGCCGCCGTGCTGATAACCTCTGCGGCATGAACGCCACCCACCCCAACCCCCCTTTTGAGCCGCAAATTCGCCTCTACCAGCAATGGCTGGCCGAGCACCGAGGCCTGCATTTCGACGATTACCAAGCCCTGTGGCAGTGGTCGGTCACGCACATCGAAGACTTTTGGCAATCCGCTTGGGACTACTTGGATTTGCAGTCACCGACACCGCACAGCGTGGTGCTCGAGCGCAATGTCATGCCGGGTGCGCGTTGGTTTGTCGGCGCGCAAGTGAACTACGCCCAACAAGTGCTGCGCCATGTGGACGCGGCGCATGCCGCGGGCATGCCGGCCATCATCAGCAACAACGAACGCGGCCAACGCCGCGAGCTCGCTTGGCCCGAGTTGAAACGCCAAGTGGCGGCGCTGGCGCTGCATTTGCAAGCCCAAGGTGTGCAACCCGGCGACCGAGTCGCGGCCTACCTGCCCAACATCCCTGAAACCATGGTGGCGTTTTTGGCGGTGGTGAGTGTCGGCGGCATTTGGAGTGTGTGCGCTCCCGACATGGGCACCAACGCCGTGGTGGACCGGTTCAAACAAATCACGCCCAAGGTGTTGATTGGGGTCGATGGCGTCACCTACGGCGGCAAAGACCACGAGCGCATCAGCGTAGTGAATGAATTGCGCACCGCCCTGCCCAGCGTTGAACACGTGGTCTTGTTGCAGAACCTGGGCGGCCAAGCCGCCTTGGCCGACAGCACCGATTGGGCCACGGTGATGCAGCGCAACGACGCCGCCACCCAAGCCTTTGCGCCGCAGTGGATGCCGTTCAACCACCCCTTGTGGATTGTGTATTCAAGTGGCACCACCGGCCTGCCCAAACCCTTGGTGCACGACCACGGCGGCACGCTGGTGAATGGCATGACGCACAAAAACCTGCACTACGACGTGGCCTGCAGTTACGAGCCCAACTCCTGGGGCGAACGCTTCATTTGGTACAGCTCCACCGGCTGGGTCATGTGGAACGCGCAGCTCAGCGGCTTGCTCAGCGGCACCACCTGCGTCATTTACGACGGCAACCCCGGCGGCTCCAAAGACAAGCCCGATTGGGGCGTGTTGTGGCGCTATGCCGCGCAAGAAAAAGTGACGTTTTTTGGCGGCGGCGCGGCCTTCTACAGCAACTGCATGAAAGCGGGCGTGGACCTCGGCAGCATCCCCAGCTTGCAGCATATCCGCGCCTTGGGCGCCACCGGTTCGCCCCTGAGCCCCGAGGTGCAGCAATGGGGCACGGCGCAGTTTCAGCAGGTCTATGCCAAAGCAGGCGTGCAGCGCCCCGACATTTGGTGGTGCAATATTTCGGGCGGCACCGATGCTGGCGCGTATGTCGGCGGCCATCGCGAATTGCCGATGGTGCCGGGCGAAATGCAATGCCGCATGCTGGGCGTGTCGGTGCAGGCCTTCAACGAGCAAGGCCAACCGGTGATGGATGAAGTGGGCGAGTTGGTGGTGACCCAGCCCCTGCCCTGCATGCCGCCCTTCTTCTGGGGCGACCAAGACAACCAACGTTATTTGGGCAGTTACTTCGACACCTACCCCGCTGGTGTGGGCCGTCAACCGGGCGGCGGCGATTGGCCCGCCGAGGCGGGCGCGGTGTGGCGGCACGGCGACTGGCTCAAGATCACGCCCGAGGGCCGCGCCATCATTTATGGCCGCAGCGACGCCACCATCAACCGCCACGGTTTGCGCATGGGCACCAGCGAGTTGTACAGCGCGGTCGAAGCCCTGCCCGAGGTGTTGGACAGCATGGTGGTGGACTTGGAGTACCTAGGCAAAGACAGTTACATGCCCTTGTTTGTGGTGCTGCGCGACGGCTTGCAACTGGACGCCGATTTGCGCGGCCGTTTGAACGCAGCGATTCGCACGGCGCTCAGCCCGCGTTTTTTACCGGACGACATCTTCCAAGTGGCCGAAATTCCACGCACCTTGTCCGGCAAAAAACAAGAGCTGCCGATCAAGAAACTGATGCTGGGTCAGCCGCTGGAAAAAGTGCTGAACAAAGACGCCATGGCCAACCCCGGTTGTTTGGATTGGTATGTGGCAATGGCGCAAAAGCATTTGGCGAGCAAGGTTTGAGATTGCGGCTTGAAGTGAGGTTTTTCATGGGCGGCACACGGCAATCCAACAAGACACAAAGCCCGCGCTGCCAAATATCGACAACCCAAACTTTCTCAATTCCACCACCAAGCCAAGCCGTTTAACATCCTTGTTTGATCAGCGCACAGACAACCGGAGTATTCATGGCCAAGACCGCATTCCACTGGGACGACCCGTTCCTGCTCGACCAGCAAATGACTGAAGACGAGCGCATGATTCGCGAAGCCGCGGCTGCCTACTGCCAAGACAAACTGCTGCCGCGCGTGACCGAAGCCTTTCGCCATGAAAAAACCGACCCCGCCATCTTTCGCGAAATGGGCGCGTTGGGTTTGATTGGCCCGACCATCCCCACCGAGTACGGCGGCCCGGGTCTGAGCTATGTGGCCTATGGCTTGATCGCCCGCGAAGTCGAGCGTGTGGACTCTGGTTACCGCTCGATGATGAGCGTTCAGTCGTCCTTGGTGATGACGCCGATTTTCGAATTCGGCACCGAAGCACAACGCCAAAAATTCCTGCCCAAATTGGCCACGGGTGAATGGATTGGTTGCTTTGGTTTGACCGAACCCGACCATGGCTCGGACCCGGCCAGCATGGCCAGCCGCGCCCACAAGGTCCAAGGCGGCTACAAGCTCAGCGGCAACAAAATGTGGATCTCCAACTCGCCCATCGCCGACGTGTTTGTGGTGTGGGCCAAAGAGGTCAGCGCGTCCGGTGCGGTCGGCCCCATTCGCGGCTTCATCTTGGAAAAAAGCATGGCCGGTTTGACTGCACCAGCCATCCACAGCAAGGTGGGTTTGCGGGCCTCCATCACCGGCGAGATCGTGATGGACAACGTGTTCGTGCCGGAAGACAACGCCTTCCCCGAGGTGCAAGGCTTGAAGGGCCCGTTCACCTGCTTGAACAGCGCCCGCTTCGGCATCGCCTGGGGTGCCTTGGGTGCGGCTGAAGATTGCTTTCACCGGGCTCGCCAGTACACCTTGGACCGCCAACAGTTTGGCCGCCCACTCGCGGCCAACCAGCTCATTCAGAAAAAACTCGCCGACATGCAAACCGAAATCTCTCTCGGGCTGCAAGGCTGTTTGCGTTTGGGCCGCATGAAAGACGAAGGCACGGCGTCGGTGGAAATCACCTCCATCTTGAAACGCAACTCCTGTGGCAAGGCGCTGGACATCGCCCGCATGGCACGCGACATGATGGGCGGCAACGGCATCAGCGACGAGTTTGGTGTGGCGCGGCATTTGGTGAACCTGGAGGTGGTCAACACCTATGAAGGCACACACGACATCCACGCGCTCATCCTGGGGCGGGCCATCACCGGCATTGCGGCGTTCGCCAACTGAGTGCCGCGTTGAGGTAGCGCGATTCAGATCGCCCCCAAGCACAGCAACTACCGCCTTGAAGCGACCTGAGACGAGCCGTCGATAATCACCGCATGAGTAAAAAGCAGCGGATTGTGGTGGGCCTGAGCGGCGGCGTGGACTCGGCGGTGAGTGCGCTGTTGCTCAAGCAACAAGGCCACGAAGTGATCGGCATCTTCATGAAGAACTGGGAAGATGACGATGACGACGAGTACTGCTCGACCAAGCAAGACTTCATCGACGCGGCCGCCGTGGCCGATGTGATCGGCATCGAGATCGAGCATGTGAATTTCGCCGCCGACTACAAGGACCGCGTATTCGCCGAGTTCTTGCGCGAATACCAAGCCGGTCGCACGCCCAACCCGGACATCTTGTGCAACGCCGAGATCAAATTCAAAGCCTTTCTCGACCACGCGTTTGCCTTGGGCGCGGACAAAATCGCCACCGGCCATTACGCCCGTGTGCGCCACAACCCCCCAACGGGTTTGTTCGAGTTGCTCAAAGGCGTGGACAACAGCAAAGACCAAAGTTATTTTTTGCACCGCTTGAGCCAAGCGCAGTTGTCGCAAACCTTGTTTCCAGTGGGCGAGATTGAAAAAACCGAAGTGCGCCGTTTGGCGGATGTGGCCGGTTTGCCCAATGCGCGGAAAAAAGACTCGACCGGCATTTGCTTCATCGGCGAGCGACCCTTTCGCGAATTTTTAAACCGCTACATCGCCAAAGCGCCAGGCCCGATCAAATCCGATGCAGGCCGTGTGATCGGCCAACACCAAGGATTGAGTTTTTACACCTTGGGGCAACGCCAAGGTTTGGGCATTGGTGGCATCAAAGAAAAGGGTGCGCAGCGCGGCGGTGGCGAACACGCCCCTTGGTTTGTGGCGCGCAAAGACATGGCGAGCAACACCTTGTGGGTGGTGCAAGGCCATGACCATCCGTGGTTGTTGTCACCGCAACTCCACGCCGATGACCTGAGTTGGATTGCGGGTGCGCCGCCTGTAGCGGGCCGCTACTTTGCCAAAACCCGCTACCGCCAACAAGACGCCGCTTGCACCTTGAGTTGGCCCAACGCGCACATGCAACTCGACTTCCCGCAAGCCCAATGGGCCGTCACGCCCGGACAGTCGGCGGTGTTGTATGACGGTGAGGTGTGTTTGGGTGGCGGTGTCATCAGCCAATCAAGCCTCAACCTTGATTGAGTTGTAATCAAAATAAGCCATAAAAAATAACAAAAGAGTGCTTTAAACTTACAGACTTGTTTGTCCCAAAGGAGTCTGCTGTGAATCGTCGTCATTTCACTCACACAAGTGCTATCAGCTTGATCACCCTGGCTGCTTGGCTGCGCACTTCCCACGCATTCTCATTGGGAGATTTGAGCAATGCAGACGCTTCATCTGGCTTGAAGGAGGCGTTGGAAAAAGGGGCTTTATCGGCCGTGGGATTACTCGGGGCAAACAATGGCTTCATGGGCAACGACAAAGTGCGCATTGGCTTGCCAGGCTACTTAGACGATGCGGCGAAGTGGATGAAAAAATTGGGGCAAGGCAAGAAGGTTGATGAGTTGGTCTTGGGCATGAACCGCGCCGCTGAAAGCGCGGCACCTTTGGCCAAAGACATGCTAGTTGACGCTGTTAAAACCATGAGCGTGAACGATGCCAAAACTATTTTGAAAGGCGGCAATACTTCCGCCACCGATTACTTCAACAGCAAAACCCGAGAACCCTTGTCTCAGAAATTTCTGCCAGTCATCAGTCAAGCCACGGCCAATGTGGGATTGGCTGACAAATACAAAGCCGTAGCGAGCAAGGCAACAAGCTTTGGCCTGATCAAGCCGCAAGATGCTTCACTTGAAAGCTATGTGACTGGCAAGGCGCTTGATGGCTTGTATTTGATGATCGGTGAAGAAGAAAAGAAAATTCGCAAAGATCCCCTGGGAACGGGCAGCGCCTTGCTAGGTAAAGTATTTGGTGCGCTGAAGTAGTGCCCAAGAAAAAGCCCCGCAGTGCGGGGCTTTGTCGTTCGGCGTGCTTGAAAAATCAAGCCGCTGTGAGCCAATAGCCGGCGTTGAACGGGCTGCTCATGCGCAGTGCCAAAGGCGAGACGTCAACCAATTTGTCGGTGGGCATTTTTTCGCCGTCACCCAAATCGATGCCCTGTGCTTCTGCGTCATCAGCGGCGCGTTCGCCAGCAGCGGCGCGCGCCACCGAGAAGGAGTAGAAGCAGCGGAAGGCGACTTTGCGCTCGGCCCAGAACTCGGCGGCTTCGCGGAACACGTCCAGCAGTTGCTCGCGCGCTTCTTTGTCAAATTTGGCATGGGCGGGGATGTGCTCCAACACCACGATGAAACCAGGCTGAGCACCTGATTTGTACAAAGCGTCGCTCATGCTGTCGAACAAGGTGTCGAAGTTTTTGCTGGACTGGGTGGGGAAGATGAACTGCTGAGCCGTCATGTCCAAAATGTCTTGCTTGCTTTGGGCAGAAGCCAGGTTGGCATACAAGAAGTGCTGGCCCAATTGGGCGGCGGCGTCTTGCAGATCGGCCACGCGGAACGCGCGGATCGACTGAACGATATTGGTTTTGACCGTACGAAGAGGCATGTCCATCGCCACAGTATTCCTAAAAAGCGCCCCCATAAAGAGGCAGGGTTAACCCGAAAAAACAATCTGGCGATTATCGGCCAAGGGCGTTCTTTTGGCAAGGGCTGCCCTGCTCACCAGTGTTCGGTGAAGGGTCAAAATCTGAAAAAATGTTGGCGCACACTAGCGCCAAAATCTATTACCTTACGGCATTGATGTCGGCAACGGTGATGGCGGTCATGTTCACAATCCGACGTACCGTGGTGCTGGCGGTGAGGATTTGCACCGGTTTGGCGGCCCCCAGCAGCACCGGGCCGATGGCGATATTGCCGCCGGCCGCGGTTTTCAACAGGTTGTAAGTGATGTTGGCGGCGTCTAAATTGGGCAAAACCAGCAAATTCGCATCAGCCAACAAGCTGCTGTTGGGCATCAGGGCTTTGCGGGCCGGGGTGTCGATCGCCACGTCGCCGTGCATTTCCCCGTCCACTTCCAGCCAGGGTGCTTGGCGTTGAATCAGGGCCAAGGCTTGGCGCATTTTCACGGCGGTGGGCTGGTTGCTGCTGCCGAAGTTGGAATGCGACAGCAAGGCGGCACGCGGCTCGACCCCAAAGCGCTTCATTTCTTCGGCGGCCATGATGGTGATTTCGGCCAATTGCTCGGCCGTGGGGTCGTAATTGATGTGCGTGTCAACCAAGAAAATTTGGCGATCGGGCAGCAGCAGGGCATTCATGCAGGCATAGGTGCTGACACCCGGGCGCAGTCCAATCACTTGGTCGATGTAGTGCAAGTGCGAGTCGGGTGTGGACCAGGTGCCGCAAATCAAACCGTCGGCCTCACCCTTGTGGACCATCATCGCGCCGATCAGCGACAGGCGTCTGCGCATGTCGATCTTGGCGAGTTGAGCGGTGACGCCTTTGCGCTCAGTGAGTTGGTGGTAGGTCTGCCAAAAATCGCGGTAACGGTGGTCGTCTTCCACATTCACCACTTGGTAGTCTTGACCTTCGGTCAGGCGCAGGCCAAAGCGCTCGATGCGCTGGCTGATGATGGCCGGGCGGCCAATCAAAATGGGTTTGGCCAAGCCTTCATCCAGCACGATTTGCGCGGCCCGCAACACCCGCTCGTCTTCGCCCTCGGCAAAACATATGCGTTTTTTGCTGCCGCGTTTGGCGGCGGCAAACACCGGCTTCATGGCCGAGCCGGAGGCGTACACCAGCGACTGCAATTTCTCGCGGTAAGCGTCCATGTCGGTGATCGGGCGCTGCGCCACACCACTGGCGATCGCGGCTTGCACCACCGCCGGCGCGATCTTCATCATCAAGCGCGGGTCAAAGGGTTTGGGAATCAAATACTCGGGGCCAAAGGCCAAGGTTTCACCCGCATAAGCAGCGGCCACCACTTCGCTTTGCTCGGCTTGCGCGAGATCGGCAATCGCATGCACGGCGGCGATTTCCATCTCCGAGGTGATGGTCGACGCACCAGCGTCCAAGGCACCACGGAAGATGTAGGGGAAGCACAAGACGTTGTTGACCTGGTTGGGGTAGTCGGTGCGACCGGTGGCCATGATGGCGTCAGAGCGCACCTTCAGCACTTCTTCGGGCAAGATTTCAGGCGTGGGGTTGGCCAGCGCCAAGATGAGCGGCTTGGCCGCCATCTTTTTCACCATCTCGGGCTTCAATACGCCGCCGGCCGACAAACCCAAAAACACATCGGCACCGTCAATCACCTCGCCCAAGGTGCGCAAATCGGTTTTTTGCACGAATTGGATTTTGTCTTCGTCCATCAACTCGGTGCGGCCTTCATAAACCACACCAGCCAAGTCGGTGACCCAGATGTTTTTGTAAGGCATGCCCAGCTTCACCAGCATGCCCAAACACGCCAGTGCTGCAGCACCCGCGCCAGAGGCGACCAACTTGACCTGGGTGATGTCTTTGCCCACCACTTTCAAGCCATTCAAAATGGCCGCGCCCACCACGATGGCGGTGCCGTGTTGGTCGTCATGGAAGACCGGGATCTTCATGCGTTTGCGCAGTTGGCGCTCGACGTAAAAACAATCGGGGGCTTTGATGTCTTCGAGGTTGATGCCGCCAAAGGTGGGCTCGAGCGCGGCGATGATGTCGACCAGTTTGTCCGGGTCTTTCTCGTTCACCTCGATGTCAAACACATCGATGCCAGCGAACTTTTTGAACAGCACGCCCTTGCCTTCCATGACCGGCTTGGCGGCCAGTGGGCCGATGTCGCCCAAGCCCAGCACGGCGGTGCCGTTGGTGATGACGGCGACCAAATTGCCCCGGCTGGTGTACTTGTACGCGTTGTTCGGGTCCTTGACGATTTCTTCGCAAGGCGCGGCCACACCGGGCGAATAAGCCAGCGACAAATCGTGTTGGTTGATCAGCTGCTTGGTGGCCTGAATGGCCACTTTGCCGGGGATCGGGAACTCGTGGTATTCGAGTGCGGCGCGGCGCAACTCGGCGCGGGCCTCGGGGCTGGTGTGGTCGGTCGTTGCCGTCTTGTGGTCAGCCATGCGTGTTCTCCAGATGCGGCATCAAAATTTGTAGGTGTATTCAATATTCGCGGAATCGCTGTCGCGGGCATGGCTGCGCGAATCCCATGCGCGCTCCCAGCGGAATTCCAATTCGTGGTGCTGGCCCAATTCAAAGCTGGGGCCGAGGCGGATCTTGTTGACATTGTGGCTGTCGCCACCGTCCAAGTTGCGTTGCACCCGCACACCCGCCATGAAGCCAAACACCTCTTGGTCATAGGTGAGGGCGGCATCGGTGTAAGCGTAGATGTGGTGGTCGTCAGACTTGAAGGATTGACCGACCAAGGCGCGCACATACATGCCCCATTCTTCATGCAAGGTGACGGCTTTTTTCACCCGAAAACCGATGTTGCTGGCATGGGCCGTGCTGCCATCGGTGGCCTTCTCGCGCTCGCCAGTGATCAGCATGTCGATGCGGTCAATGCCGCTGTTGGCAAACACCAAACTGGGCGTCAAGGTGATGGAGTTACTGCGCGTGGCCGTGGCCGCCATGCGCTCTTGTTCGACTTCGATGCCGAACTCGGGGTGACCGCCCCACAACAAGGTGTCGGCTTTTGCAAACAGGCTGAACGCGCCAGCCATCCAAAGAATGGCCAAGACACGGCCGAAGCGCCAGGGTGTGTTTGTCATAGGGGGGCGATTTTGCCTCAAGCCCGCATCAAGGCTTCGATCTCGGCCACGTCCACCGGCACATCGCGGCTGATGAGCTCGCAGCCGGTGGCGGTGACGATGGCGTCGTCTTCGATGCGAATGCCGATGTTCCAAAACGCCTCGGGCACATCGCTGGATGGGCGCACATACAAGCCGGGCTCGAGTGTCAACACCATGCCCGGGTGCAGCACCCGGCTGGGCCGCGCTTGCACCATCAGGCCGGTGAGCGGGTCGGCTTTCGGGGCGGCGGTGTTGGTCTCACCCGGCTCGACATAACTGCCGCAGTCGTGCACATCCATGCCCAACCAGTGGCTGGTGCGGTGCATGTAAAACGGGAAGTAGGCTTTCTTCTCCAGCACATCATCCAAAGAGCCATGTTTGGCGGTTTGCAGCAGGCCCAAGTCCAGCAGGCCTTGCGACAACACCCGCAATGCTGCTTCGTGCGGGTCGTTGAAACGTGCGCCCGCTTGGGTGGCGGCGGCAGATGCGTGTTGCGCGGCCAGCACCACGTGGTACAGGTCTTTTTGCGCGGCGCTGAACACGCCGTTGGCGGGAAAGGTGCGGGTGATGTCCGAGGCGTAGCCGTCGAGCTCGCAACCGGCGTCAATCAACACCAACTCGCCGTCACGGATGGGTGCGGCGTCGGCGCGGTAATGCAGCACACAGGCGTTCGCGCCTGCGGCGACGATGGAGGTGTAGGCGGGGAACTGCGAGCCGTGCTGGCGAAATTCGTGCAGCAACTCGGCGTCCAAATGGTATTCGCGCACATCTTGGCCAGCCCGCAGCATGCGGGCGCTGGTTTGCATGGCCCGCACATGGGCGTGGGCGCTGATGCGGGCGGCGCGGCGCATGGTGTCTTGCTCAGTGGCGTCTTTGACGAGGCGCATTTCATCGAGCAAATTGCACAGATCGTGTTGCGCCGAGGGGCAGGACACGCCCATGCGGGCTCTGGCGCGAACGCTGGTGAGCCAGCCATCAACTTGCGCGGTCAAGGCGGCGTGGGTGGCGAAGGGAAACCAGACCGTGGTTTGGTTTTCCAGCAGTTTGGGCAGCTCTTTGTCGAGCTCGCCCACCGAAAAAGCGGTTTGCACGCCCAAAGCCGCTGGCGCGGCCGCTGGCCCCAAGCGGATGCCGTCCCAAATTTCACGCTCGAGGTCTTTGGGTTGGCAAAACAAAGTGGTCTGGCCGTTGGCGTGGATGACCAGGTACGCGTTCGGTTCGGTGAAGCCGCTCAGGTAATAAAAGTAGCTGTCGTGGCGGTAGGGGAAATCGCTGTCGCGGTTGCGAGCACGCTCAGGCGCGGTCGGGATGATGGCGACGCCGCCCGCGCCGAGTTGGGCGGCCAATGCGGCGCGGCGTTGCGCGTAAATGGAGGTCATGGCGGGATTGTAGGAGCGGCTTGTTCAACTGCGGCTGGCTTGTTGCGCAACATACTGGCGCAGCACGCCGTCCATGCGCGATTGCCAACCTTCACCTGTGGATTTGAAATAGTCGATCACTTCCGGGCTGTAACGCACCGACACCAGCAACTTTTTGTGGTTCGACTTGGGGCGTCCACGCAGGGTTCGCAGCGGAACCATGTCGCGCAATTGCTGTGGTGAGAGCGGTTGGGCCTCTGGGTCGGCGTTCGCGGCGGCTGTGATGGCCCGATCCTCGGCGGCTGTCGGGATGAGGATGTGGTTTCGTTCAGGTGTTGTGGACATAGTGATTCGCCTCTCGTTGGTTGGCGCGGCGCAGGCTGATGATTCTGCGAACAACGCCGCGATCGACAAACGCGATGTCCATTTAATGTAGCTACGCTAAGTTGGCTTGTCAAATGGATTTCAACTGCGCTTGGCTGAGGCTGGTGTAAGTGCAGCCCTTGAAAAAAGAACGAGAAACTCAAGCAAAAAATTGGGGTCAGATTCCAATTAATTTCAAGGGAGTCATTGCATAGTCGCCCGCCATGGGGGCCCATTTTTCTGGTCTTTCGCTCAAAAAATGGCCCCCAGGCCGTGCGCCTCTTGTGGGATTTCTTCTCAGTAAATTGGGGTCAGATTCCAATTAATTTGGCGGGATTTCTTCTCGGCGCGTGATACAAGATTTCAGCAAAACTTTGAATTTATGTATCATAAAAACGGCTGCAAGCCCCGTCCCTGCTGACCACCCCCTCAAAACAAGGCATTTTGAGGCCGCCCCAAAACACCCTTCTCGGCCAATCGAAAACGGTCCTTGATTAAAAACAATTGGAATCTGACCCCCATTACCCATTAATTGAGCTGCGCCAAGCGCTCGGGCGTGCCCACATCCACCCACAGGCCCTCATACAAAGAAGCACCCACCAGCCCACGGTCCATGGCGGCTCTGAGCATGGCGGCCAAGGGCGCTTTCACGCCCGCCGGGTTGCCAGGGGGAATCGGGCACCAGTCGGCTTCAAAGAAGGCGCGTTTGTACAGCGCGATGGTGCTGAACGTGAAAAGCGGCGGCGACGGCGCTGATGGAAATGCCCCTGGCGGCTGAGCCAATGCACTTTCAAGGCCGGGCGACCCCGCCTGGGGTTTCGGCAGGTTCAGCGCCAAACCGTCCGCCGACAAACCAAAGTCGCCGCGCAGGTTGTGCGCGGGGTTGGGCACCAGCCAAATATGGGCCAAATACGGGCTGGCTTTGAAGCGCTCAAAGTCCGCCATGGAAAACGCAAAGTCCGGCGCGAACACATCGCCTGCCGCCACCCAAAACACCTCCGCCAGCAGCGGCAAGGCCCGCACAATGCCGCCGGCGGTTTCCAGCGCCTCGCCAGCGCCGCGCCCTTCGTGGGAATAGCGCAGTTGCAAGGGGGTCGCGGGCGCTGTCGTGCCCAGACCATCAGCGCTGGGCCTGAAGACAGACCCCAAGGCCGGTTCGATCTGATCGCCCAACCAGCCGGTGTTGATCACCGCCGACGGCACACCAGCCAACGCCAAAGCCTGCAAGGGATACCAGAGCAAGGGGCGGCCGCGCACTTGCAGCAAGGGTTTGGGCGTGTGGTCGGTGAGGGGGCGCATCCGCTCACCGCGCCCGGCGGCCAGCAGCATGGCCTGGGCCCGATAACCAACTTCTTCGGCGGCGCGAGTCGCAGCCTCAGCGGCGGACAAAGGGCTTGTTTCTGGGAGGTTGTTCACGCCAAAGAGTGTAGCCAGCGTCTGGCTAAAATGGCCGACCCTCCCCCACAACGCTTTATTTTTGATCGGAGCTTTTCCCATGGCCAATCACCAACAAATGGCCAGTGCCATCCGCGCACTGGCAATGGATGCGGTCCAGCAAGCCAACTCCGGTCACCCCGGCGCACCCATGGGCATGGCCGATATCGCGGTCGCTTTGTGGGGCGAGCACCTGAAACACAACCCCCAACACCCGCATTGGCCGGACCGTGACCGCTTCGTGCTCTCCAACGGCCACGGCTCCATGCTGATTTACGCGCTGTTGCACCTCACCGGCTACGACCTGCCCATGAGCGAGCTGAAAAACTTCCGCCAGTTGCACAGCAAAACCGCCGGTCACCCCGAAGTGGGCATCACCCCCGGCGTGGAAACCACCACCGGCCCGCTGGGCCAAGGCATCACCAATGCGGTGGGCATGGCGCTGGCCGAAAAACTCTTGGCCTCCGAGTTCAACCGCCCCGGCCACGACATCGTCAACCACCACACCTATGTCTTCATGGGCGACGGTTGCATGATGGAAGGCATCAGCCACGAGGCCTGCGCCTTGGCCGGTGCTTGGAAACTGAACAAACTCATCGCGCTGTACGACGACAACGGCATTTCCATCGACGGCAAGGTCACGCCTTGGTTCATCGACGACACCCCCGCGCGTTTCAAAGCCTACGGCTGGAACGTGGTCACGGTGGACGGCCACGATGTGCAAGCGGTCAGCCGCGCCATCGCCAGCGCCAAGCACAGCGCCGACAAGCCCACGCTCATCGCCTGCAAAACCCACATCGGCCAAGGCAGCCCGAACCGCGTGGACACCGCCAAAGCACACGGCGAGCCCTTGGGCGCTGACGAAATCGCGCTCACCCGCGCCGCCATCCACTGGCCCCACGCCCCCTTCGTCATTCCCACCGAGGTGTATGACGACTGGAACGCCAAAGACAAGGGCGCCAAAGCCGAAGCCCATTGGACGCACCAGTTCACCGCGTATGCGGCGGCGCATCCCGACTTGGCCACCGCGTTCAAACGCCGCATGGCCGGTGACTTGCCTGCCCACTTCCACCAAACCGTGGTGGACGCGGTGGTGGCGGCCAACACCAAGGCTGAAACCGTGGCCAGCCGCAAGGCCAGCCAATTGGCGCTGGAAGCTTTCACCGCCGCCATCCCCGAGTTGCTCGGTGGCAGCGCCGACCTCACAGGCTCCAACCTCACCAACACCAAGTCCACGCCGAATTTGCGCGTGGATGTGGCAGGTCATGTGGTGAAAGACGAGCATGGCCACGGCGGTCGCCACATCAATTACGGTGTGCGCGAATTCGGCATGGCCGCCATCATGAACGGCATCGCTTTGCACGGCGGCTTCATCCCCTACGGCGGCACCTTCCTCACCTTCTCCGACTATTCACGCAACGCCATCCGCATGGCCGCGCTGATGAAGCAGCGCGTGGTCCATGTGTTCACCCACGACTCGATCGGTTTGGGCGAAGACGGCCCCACCCACCAGTCCATCGAACACGCTGCTTCATTGCGCTTGATTCCGGGCTTGGACGTGTGGCGTCCGGCTGACACGGCCGAAACCACCGTCGCTTGGGCCGTGGCTTTGCAAAACGCCAACCGCCCCACCGCCTTGCTGCTGAGCCGTCAAAACCTGCCCTACTTGCCCAAGGGCGACAGCGCCGCCAAAGACGCCAGTGGTTTGGACGCGATCAACAAAGGCGCCTATGTGCTGGCCGAACCTTCTGAAGTGGGTCTGAACAAAAAAGCCCAAGCGGTCATCATCGCCACCGGCTCGGAAGTGCACTTGGCCATGAAAGCGCAAGCCTTGCTGGCCGAACACAAGGTCGCGGTGCGCGTGGTCTCCATGCCCAGCACCACCACTTTTGACCGTCAAAGCGTGGCCTACAAATCGGCCGTCTTGCCCAAAGGCATTCCCCGCATCGCGGTGGAAATGGGCTCGACCGACGGCTGGTGGAAATACGGTGTGTCGGCCGTGGTCGGCATCGACACCTATGGTGAAAGTGCCCCCGCACCGGTGCTGTTCGAGCACTTTGGCTTCACGCCGAAGAATGTTGCTGAGACGGTGTTGAAGGTGTTGTCGTCACACTGAGATTCACGGGCTGGCGCGTTGTTTGAGCCAGCCCTTCCCTCCATTTGAAACTTGAAAGAAGAGAGATCCATCATGGCCATCAAAGTAGGTATCAACGGTTTCGGACGCATCGGACGCATGGTGTTTCGCGCTGCGGTGCAAAACTTCAACGACATTGAAATCGTCGGCATCAACGATTTGTTGGAACCCGACTACTTGGCTTACATGCTGAAGTACGACAGTGTGCACGGTCGCTTCCAAGGCGAGGTGTCGGTCGACGGCGGCAACCTGATCGTCAACGGGAAAAAAATTCGCCTCACGCAAGAGCGCGACCCGGCTGCGTTGAAATGGAACGAGGTGCATGCCGATGTGGTGATTGAAGCCACCGGTTTGTTCCTCGACAAACCCACCGCTGAAAAACACTTGGCCGCAGGCGCCAAAAAAGTGCTGCTGTCAGCACCTTCCAAAGACGACACACCGATGTTTGTGTACGGCGTGAACCACGCCACGTACGCTGGTCAAACCATCGTCTCCAACGCTTCTTGCACCACCAACTGCTTGGCCCCGGTGGCCAAAGTGTTGAACGACAAATGGGGCATCAAGCGCGGCCTCATGACCACGGTGCACGCCGCCACGGCCACGCAAAAAACCGTGGACGGCCCGTCCAACAAAGACTGGCGCGGTGGCCGCGGTATTTTGGAAAACATCATTCCTTCCAGCACCGGTGCCGCCAAAGCGGTGGGCGTGGTGATTCCCGCACTGAACAAAAAACTCACCGGCATGTCCTTCCGCGTGCCCACCTCCGATGTGTCGGTGGTGGACTTGACGGTGGAGCTGAACAAGGAAGCCTCTTACGCCGAGATTTGCGCCGAAATGAAAGCGCAAAGCCAAGGCGCGTTGAAAGGCGTGTTGGGCTACACCGAAGACAAAGTGGTGGCCACCGATTTCCGTGGCGAGCCTTGCACCAGCGTGTTTGACGCCGATGCGGGCTTGGCGCTGGACAGCACCTTTGTGAAGATCGTTGCTTGGTATGACAACGAATGGGGTTACTCCAACAAGTGTTTGGAAATGGTGCGGGTCATCGCCAAGTAAAGGTTTGCGTGGTTTCTGATTTCAAAGACCGCATCTTGGATGCGGCGGCCCACGGGCACAAGCTGCGCATTCAAGGCGGCAACACCAAGCAGTTTTATGGTGACACCCACGCAGACACCCAGGTGTTGGACACCCGCGCTTGGACAGGCGTGGTCAGCTATGAGCCCAGCGAGTTGGTGGTCACCGTCAAATCTGGCACCCCCTTGGCCGAGCTACAAAACATGCTGGCCGAGCAAGGCCAATCCTTGGCCTACGAGCCACCGCACTTTGGGTCAGGTGCCACGGTGGGCGGCATGGTGGCCGCTGGTTTGGCGGGCCCGGCCCGCGCCAATGTCGGCGGTGTGCGCGACCATGTGTTGGGCGTGCAGTTGCTCAATGGCTTGGGCGAGTCGCTCACCTTTGGCGGTCAAGTCATGAAGAACGTCGCCGGTTACGACGTGTCGCGTTTCATGGCCGGCAGTCTGGGCACCTTGGGCCTCATCACCGAGCTGTCCTTGAAGGTCTTGCCCGTGGCCCCGGCAGAAGCCACGCTGATGTGCGCACTCTCACAACACGATGCTTTGGCGTTGTTGCACCGCTGGGGCGGGCAAGCCCTGCCGCTGAACGCCAGTGCCTGGGTGCACGACTCCACCGCAACGCCTGCGCAAGACTTGTTGTTTGTGCGCTTGCGCGGCGCAGTGGCGGCCGTCGAGTCTGCTTGCCCGCGCATGATCGCGGATGTGCAAGCTTTGGGCGGCACCGCCTCGCGCATGGACCAGCACACGGCTGCCGCCGATTGGCAAGCGGGCCGTGAACAAACATTGGCGTTTTTCAAAGCACCTTCGCCTGAACTTTGTTTGTGGCGTTTGAGCTTGCCGCAAACCGCGCCGGTTTTGAATTTGCCCTACGCGCCCTACATCGAGTGGCATGGTGCTTTGCGTTGGCTGTGGGCGCCGGCCTCGGCACACCAGACCTTGCGCAACGCCGCCCAAGCAGCAGGCGGCCACGCCACTTTGTTCCGCGTTTCCGCACAGATGAACAGCGCCACACCACCCGTGTTTCACCCCTTGCCGCTGGCGCAACAACGCATTCAACAAGCCCTGCAACAGCAGTTTGACCCGATGGGCGTGTTCAACACCGGCCGCGCGGGTTGTCAGTAAGTCTTGCCATGCAAACCAACCTCGCCCCCGAATACCAAAACACCGCCGATGGCCAAGAAGCCGAAGCCATCTTGCGCAAATGTGTGCACTGCGGTTTTTGCACCGCCACCTGCCCCACCTACCAACTCTTGGGCGATGAACTCGATGGGCCGCGTGGCCGCATTTACCTGATCAAGCAAGTGCTTGAAGGCGTGGCGCCCACGCGCGACACGCAGTTGCACTTGGACCGTTGCTTGACGTGCCGCAACTGCGAAAGCACCTGCCCCAGCGGCGTGCAGTATGGCCACTTGGTCGACATTGGTCGCAAGCTGGTGGATGAAAAAGTGCCGCGCCCCGCCGCCGAACAAACCGTGCGTTGGGCCTTGAAAGAAGGCTTGTCCTCGCCCTTGTTTGCACCGGCCATGAAGCTGGGTCAATCGGTGCGGGCCTGGCTGCCCAACAGCCTCAAGGCCAAGGTGCCCGAGAGCCGCTCGGCGGGTGTCTGGCCTACCGCTACGCATGAACGAAAAGTGTTGATGCTGGCCGGTTGCGTGCAACCGGCGATGAGCCCCAACATCAACAGCGCCACCGCCCGTGTGCTGGATGCTTGCGGCATTCAAACCATCGTCGAACCACTCGCGGGTTGTTGCGGCGGCGTCAAATTCCATTTGAACGACCAAGACGCCGCGCACGTGCAAATGAAGAACAACATCGATGCCTGGTGGCCGCATGTGGGCCAGGGCGTGGAAGCGATTGTGATGAACGCCTCGGGCTGTGGCGTCACCGTGAAAGACTACGGCCACATCTTTCGCAACGACCCGCTGTATGCCGAGAAAGCCCGTCGCATCAGTGAACTCACCAAAGACCTGAGCGAGTTGTTGCCCGGACTGGTGCCACAGTTGCAAAACAAGTTGACAGCGCACAAAGCGCAACAACAAGGTTTGTTGGCGTTTCACCCGCCCTGCACCTTGCAACATGGTCAGCAGCTCAAAGGCGGTGTCGAAACGCATTTGGGGGCGTTGGGTTTCAAGGTGCGCGTGGCCAGCAATGAAGCGCATTTGTGTTGCGGCTCGGCAGGCACCTACAGCGTGTTGCAACCCACCATCGCCACCCAATTGCGCGACCGCAAGCTGGGCCACCTGAACGAGATGCAACCGCAGGCCATTTTGAGCGCCAACATCGGTTGCATCACGCATTTGCAAAGCGGCACGGCGCTGCCGGTGCGGCATTGGGTGGAAGCGCTGGACGCAGCCCTGGCCTGAAACAGCAAATTAAAGTTCATAAATAACAACAAAAATACGAATATTTAATAGTAAATAGTAAATTTTTGTGAATTGTTGGTTAGGATTTGGCCATGGACCATCCCAGCCACCTGCGCCGACTGTCAGCCGCCCTCATCGACGGCACCCTCTACCTGAGCTTGTTGTTTTTGGTGGTGCTGGGCGTTGACAAACAATGGCGCATTGCCGCGCCGTTGATCACGCTGGTGGATGTGGTCTACAACATCTTCTTGGTCTACCGGCTAGATGGCACGCCGGGCAAGTTGATGTTGGGCCTGTCCATTCAGAACCTGGATGGGTCCAGCATCAGCTTGTGGGGCGCCATCAAGCGTCACATGGGCATCGGTGTGTTGGGCATGCTGTTGGCGCTGCCTTTTTGGGTGCTGTCAGCCATCTCTGGCAACAAGGAGTTGTTCACGTGGTTGTTCGCGGTCGGCAGTGCCATCGCTGGTTTTCTGCCCGTGATCGACCCGGTGGCCATCTTGTTCAATGAAGACAGACGCGCCCTGCACGACCATGTGGCCGGCACCGTGGTGGTGACGGATTGAATTTTTCAATCAACAGCACGAACCCACCGCGCCACATCGACCGTGGACAGGCAGGCCGTGGCGTAGGCGTCATGCGGGGTTGCGCCACTGCGCCAAGCGTTTGAGAAACGCAGAGGACCCCAGCAACTGTTCTTCAATCAAGGCACACAGTTTGAGGCGGTCAAAGGGCTTGACCATCAAGGCGCTGGTGCCAGCTTCTTGGCCGCGCACATGGTCTTGTGGATTCACATTGGCGGTCAACAAGACCACCGGTACTTGGCACATCGGTGCAGGCAAGGTGTTGCGAATGTGCCGCGTGGCGTCGATGCCATCCATCTCGGGCATCACCATGTCCATCAACACCAGGTCAAAGGGCTCTTGGCGCAAAAAGGCCAAGGCCTGCTGGCCGTTGTCGGCTTGCCGCAAAACCGCTTGCGGCCAATGCGACTGCACCATGTGGCAGGCCAACAAGCGGTTCACCGGGTGGTCGTCCACAATCAAAAACCGCACAGGCACATCGCGCCACAGCGGTGCCGTGTGCAACTCATCGGCGTCGGCTGCCGCCTTGGCGGCCTCTTGCAAGGGCAAGCGCACCCAAAACAGCGAACCCTGCCCGAGCACACTGTCAACCCCAATGCGCCCACCCAGCAAGGCCACCAGGTCGTGGCAAATCGACAGCCCCAAGCCATTGCCGCCATAGACGCTGGCGGTTTGCAGCGTGGCTTGTTCATAGCGCTCAAAGATTTTGTGCATGCGGTCGGGGGCCACGCCAATGCCGGTGTCGCGCACCTCGAACAGCAAGTCGCCGCCATCGCGGCGCACGCTCAAACGGACCTGGCCTTGGTGGGTGAACTTGATGGCGTTGCCCAGCAAATTCACCAGCACTTGCATCAGCCGATGCCGATCGGAGTGGATGGTCTCGGGCAGGTCGTCGGCCAGCGTCAACTGGTAGTCGATGTCCATGCTTTCCACGCGTTGCTCAAACAGCTTGAAGGCGCTGTGCACCGTGGTGCGCAAATCAAAGGGCTCGGGGTGGATCTTCAGTTGCCCCATTTGCATTTGCGAAAAATCCAGCACATCGTTGATGACGGTCAGCAAATGCTCGCCCGATTGGCGCGACAAGTTCACCAGCTCCAAAGCTTGCGGGTTGTTTTTCAAACGCACCGACAACAAGTCGTTGAAGCCCAAGATGGCGTTCATGGGGGTGCGCAATTCGTGGCTCAGGGTGGAGATGAAGCTGTCTTTGAAACTTTGCGCACGCAACAAGTCGGCGCGTTTTTCCAACAGCTCTTGTTCACGCACGCGGTTGATGCCGATGTTGCGTTTGAACTCGCGCTCAGACAGCAAGGGCAAGCTCAGCACGGTGAGGCAGGTCAAGACATAGTTGATGCCGCTGTACCACTGCAGTTGCGCGTCGGTCAGCAGTTGATCCGAAACCCAGGCATTGCGCATGGCCCACCACATGCCCAACACCACCAGGTTGGCGATGCCAAACCAAATGAAGGCGTCGATCAAGGGCAATAAAAACAAAGGCGCCAGCGGCAGCAAAGCGATCCAACTGATGGCCGGGGCAAACAAACCGCCGGCGTTCGAGGCTTCCATCACCAAGGTCAAGGAGCCCATGATCAAGACCAGGTGGATCAAGGGGCGCACCGGTGCACCCATCAGTCCGGCAATGCTCACGCCGATCAAACCCAAACCGGTCAGTATGTTGGCGATGATGACCGGCGTGGGGCCCGAAAACGGCGAGGTGAAAAGCACCATCAAACCAAGCAACGAGCCCAAGACACAGAAGATGAACAAACGGTTGTCCAGCCAACTCGCCGGCAAGCGCCGATGCAGCCACTGTTGCAGCCGCGCTCTCATGCCGTGGCCCCCAAGCGGGCAAACAACTGCGCCTGCACCACCTGCGTCAAATCGGTTTTGTCCATCGGCTTGTGGGTCACCGCATTCATGCCGGCGTCCAAGCACAGTTGCTTGTCATGCGGGTGGGTGCTGGCGGTCAAACCAATGATGGGCAGCTGGCGCAGTGGTGCGGGAAAGGTTTGGCGAATGGTTTGGCAGGTTTGTGGCCCATCCATGTCGGGCATGAACATGTCCATCAACACCAGATCGACCGGCGTGGTCTGCAACAACTGCAAACAAGCGGGCCCCGAGTTGGCCGTCAACAACACCGCTTGCGGCCAAATGCTTTGGCACAAATAACGCGCCACTTGCAAATTCACCGGGTTGTCGTCCACCAGCAGCAAGCTGAAAGGCTGTGTCCAGTGGCGTTGTGGGTGGCTCAGGGTTTGCGCTTCACCCGGGGTGTCACAGCGCAGCCAAGGCAGGCGAAACCAAAACCGTGCGCCTTCACCAAGGCGACTCTCGAGGCCCATGTCGCCGTCAAACAAAGCCACCAATTGCTTCGAGATGGCCAGCCCCAAACCGGTGCCACCAAACTGGCGCAAGGTGGCTTGGTCGGCGTGCTCGAAGCGTTTGAAGATGTGGGTTTGCAATTCGGCGGCAATGCCGGTGCCGGTGTCGATCACTTCAAACAGCAGTTGCTGTTGTTGCAAGCTGACCCGCAAACACACCCGCCCTGCGCTGGTGAACTTGCACGCGTTGTCCAACAGGTGCAACAGCATTTCGCGCAAGCGCTGGGCATCGGTCTGGATCCAATGCGGCACGTCTTGGCCGAGTTCCAACACCACCGGTACGTGCGTGTTTTCATGGTGTCGCATGGCCTCGATGCAATGCTGCAACAAACCCGTCAGCGAAGTCGGTCCCATGTTCAATTGCAAACGCCCGGCTTGCAGCTGCGAGAAATCCAAAATTTGGTTGATCAACTTCAACAGTTTTTTGGTCGATTGGTTGATCAGATTGACGGTTTCCAAATCATCCGTCTGCAACGACACCTCTTGGCGCAGCACGTCGTTGAAGCCCAAGATGGCGTTCATGGGGGTGCGCAATTCGTGGCCCACCGCGGCCATGAACTTGTCTTTGTGGCTTTCCGATTGCAACAAGGCCAAGCGGGTTTGCTCGAGCTCGGCGTTGCGGTGCTCGATGTTGGCCAGTTGCCGTTTGTTCAGCACGTGGTAGATCAGCGGTAAGAAAAACACATTGCTGGCAATGCACAAGGCGCTGATGGCCGCCCAGGTGATGTGTTGTCGTTCGTAATGAAACACCACGGGCAACCAGCCGCCAAAGGTCAGCACAAACAGCAAACCGACGCTGAGCATGACCACACCAGCCCAGGCCAAGGTGGCCGCTTGGCCCAGCAAAAAAATGGCCGGTACGGGCACCATGCCCAACCACAGCATTTGCGGCGAGACCAAGCCGCCTGCGTTCAAGGTGATGTCGTAGATGAGGGAAAAGCTGATGGCCAGCATGCCCTGGGTGGCTGCGGGCAAGCGCAACCAGCCGCGCATGTACAGCAGGTACAGCACGGCCATGGCCGTCATGGCGAGGATATTGGCGTGCAGGTAAGCCGTTGGACCCTGGACAAAACAAAAACCCGCCACGGTGATGAAGATCAGCAGCAGGTAGCCTTGCAACATCACATGTCGTTGGGCTGGTAAATCCTGGGGCCACAAACGCAGCAAAGCTGCAACGGCCATCCGAAAAGGTGTCTGATGGGGATGCGTGGTCACAGGCCAGAGTTTGGCCGCTGAAAACCTAGTTTGGCTTCAATACTGCGGCAATGTCTGCCGCCAAGCTGGCCGGTTTGTCCAAAGGTGCATAGCGTTTCACCACTTGGCCTTGGCGATTCAACAAGAACTTGGTGAAGTTCCACTTGATGCCTTCACTGCCCAGCAAGCCGGGGGCTTGGGCTTTGAGCCATTGAAACAAGGGGTGGGCTTGCGCGCCATTGACCTCGACCTTGTCCATCATGGTGAAGCTCACGCCGTAGTTGGCTTGGCAAAACGCACCAATTTCTTCGTTGCTGCCCGGGTCTTGGCTGCCAAATTGGTTGCAGGGAAAGCCCAGCACCACCAAGCCTTGCGGGCCATATTCTTCGTGCAAGGCTTGCAAACCGGCAAACTGCGGCGTGAAGCCACAGGCGCTGGCGGTGTTCACAATCAACACCGCCTTGCCCTGCAAATCAGCGAGCGGGAAATCTTGGCCGGCAATGGTTTTGGCGTGGAAGTCTTGCAGTGCGGTCATGGTTTGTCCTTGGGTTGAAGGGTGGTGAGCACGGCGGCCAACACAATGAGCGCGCCACCCCAGACTTTGCGCTCGGTCAATTCTGCCGCACCCAGGGCCACCGAAGACAAGGTGGCAAACACAATCTCGGACAGCATCACCAGCGAGGTGGTGCCGGCGGGCAAACGCGCCGCGCCATATTGCAGGCTCAGGTTGGAGAGCAGCATGCACAGGCCAAAGCCCACAGCGATCGGCCACCAAGACAGGTCCGGTGGCCCGGTCATCCAGCCCAGCGTGCTGCCCGCGGTGGCGGTCAAGGCGGTGACCAAGGTGCCGCCGGCAAACATGGCGACCATGCGTTCGGCTTCGGGGGTGTGGGCCATTTTGCGCAGCATCACATTGTTCAAGGCGAAGCTGGCGCCGCCCATCAGCGCCAAGTAGTCCCACAGCGACGATGGCCAAGGCCAGGCCATCTCGGGGGTCTTCAACACCAGCGCGACACCGGCCAAGGCCAAGCCCAATCGCAACAACGCCAAACCCTTGGGCCGCTCACCCAGCAACCACCAGGCCAGCAGCACCGACCAGGCCGGCATGGTGTAAAAAAGCAGCACGACACGCACCACATCGCCCATGGTGACGGCCCAGTTGAAACCCAAGTTGGTCAGGCCCGAAGCGGCGAACAACCACCACAGCGCCGGGTGGCGAAGAATGCCGCGCCAAGCGCTTGGCCGCAGCAGCGACACCGCCACCAAGGCCAGGCCATACATGAAGGCGGTGGCCCACAAGGGGTGCAAGCCGCGCAACTGCATTTCACGCAGCGGCCACCAAGACACGCCAAACGCCAGCGCATTGAACAGCAAGCCCAGCACCGGGCCTAGAACGGGCTTGTGCATGGCTTAGGAATGACCGGGGTCGCGCCGCGCGATGTCCATCAGGCGTGCCACTTCTTCGGGGTGTTGCACGCAGTTGCGCGCATGCCAGTGTTTGATCAGCCACATGAAGCCGGCCAACATGGCGGCAAAGCCGACGATGGCACCAAAGGCCGACAGGCCCAAGCCGGTGGCCAAGGCGTACAAACCACCCAAGGCCAAGATGCAGGCTTGTTCGTTGAAGTTTTGCACCGCGATGGAACGGCCTGCGCCCATCAGGTTGTGGCCCCGGTGTTGCAACAAGGCGTTCATCGGCACCACCAAAAAGCCGCCCAAGCCGCCCAGCAAAATAAAGAAAGGTGCGGCCAACCAGACGTTGTCGATGAAATTCATCACCAACATCAACAAGCCCATGGCGATCCCGAGGTTCATGACGCGCGGTGCATCGACAAGTTTCATCCGCATCGAGGCGACCACTGCACCGACCGCGGTGCCGATGGCGATCACGCCCACCAGCGCCGAGGCTTGGGTGGTGCTGTAACCCAGTGCCACCGCGCTCCAAGCCAGCACGATGTAGCGCAGGTTGCCGCTGGCACCCCAAAACAAGGTGGTGCTGGCCAAGGAAATTTGGCCCAACTTATCGCGCCACAGGAGCATGTTGCAGCGCCAAAAATCGGGCACCAAGGCGAACAGGTTGTAGGCCAGGCTGTGCTGCTCTTGGCTGTGCATCGGCAACAAGGCGGCGCCGGTTTGCGGGATGCGGGTGTTGAACCAAGCGGCCAGCGCGTACAAAAACACCAAGATGCAAATCGCCGCTTCAGGCGGCGTGTCGATCGGGGTGTCGATGAAGGGAAAGTCAAAGCTGAGCAGGTAACTGGAGATGTGCGGACCCACCAACTGACCACCCAACAACACGCCCAAGATGATCGAGGTGATGGTCAGGCCTTCAATCCAACCGTTGGCCTTGACCAGCAAAGAGGCCGGCAGCAATTCGGTGAGGATGCCGTACTTGGCCGGCGAGTAAGCCGCTGCGCCCAGGCCGACGATGGCGTAAGACAAGAGCGGGTGCGAGCCAAACAGCATCATGCAGCAGCCGATCATCTTGATGCCATTGGAGAGGAACATCACCTCGCCTTTGGGCCGCGAATCGGCGAAAGCGCCCACAAACGGCGCGAGCACCACATAGAACAAGGCAAACATGGGGACCAGCGCGGCGCGCTGCCACTCGGCGCCGCCCGAGGCTTTGATCATTTCGACGGCTGCGACAAACAAGGCGTTGTCAGCCAAGGAGCTGAAAAACTGGGCCGCCATGATGGTGTAAAAACCGCGCTTCATGCGAAGACCATCAGGAGAAAAGTGCGGTTGGTAAGAGGGAGAAACAAAGGTTTTGCCAGTTCGTAGACCCAAGGGCGTGGCGAGTTATATCACGCGCTTTGCAGCTTTTTGGCCTGCGACAATGCCCCCATGCCGCGTCCGATTCAAGCCCTGATCCACCCCCACGCTTTGCGCCACAACCTGGCCCGCCTGCAGCAAGCCGCGCCAGATGCGCGGGTTTGGGCGGTGGTCAAAGCGCGGGCCTATGGCCATGGCATGGAGCGCGCCTTTGAAGGCCTGCGTGCTGCCGATGGTTTTGCGCTGCTCGATTTGGCCGAGGCGCAGACCCTTCGCGACCTGGACTGGCGCGGCCCCATCTTGTTGTTGGAAGGCGTGTTCGAGCAGCGCGACCTGGAGTTGTGTTCCCGCTTGGACCTTTGGCACGTGGTGCACACCGAGGCGCAAATCGACATGCTGAGCCGCCACAAAACCCAAGTGCCGCAACGCGTGTTTTTGAAAATGAACAGCGGCATGAACCGGCTGGGTTTTGCGCCCGAGCGTTTTCGTGCCGCTTGGGCCCGCCTGAACGCCTTGCCGCAGGTGGATGAAATTTCCCTCATGACCCATTTCGCCCACGCCGATGACGCTGTCGGCGTGGACGCACAGCTGGCGGTGTTCAACGCCATCAGCCACGACCTGCCCGGCGAGCGCAGCCTGGCCAACAGCGCGGCCTTGCTGCGCCACGGCAACAACCCGGTGGTCAGCGCCGACTGGGTGCGCCCGGGCATTGCCTTGTACGGCAGTGCGCCGGACCACCCGCTGCACACCGCCGACGATTGGGGCTTGCGCCCCGCCATGAGTTTGCGCAGCCAACTCATCAGCGTGCAACAGCTGAAGGCGGGTGACGAGGTGGGCTATGGCGGCGTTTTCAAGGCTGAGCGCGAGATGCGCATCGGCGTGGTGGCCTGTGGCTATGCCGACGGCTACCCGCGGCATGCGCCGAGCGGGACACCGGTGTTGATCGGCGGTGTGCGCACCCAAACAGTGGGTCGGGTCAGCATGGACATGCTGTGCGTGGACTTGACGCCGGTGCCTGCGGCGCACGTCGGCAGCGAAGCCACCTTGTGGGGCCAGGCCAGCACCGGCGAGGTGCTGGGCATCGACGAGGTGGCCATGGCGGCCGGCACGGTGGGCTATGAGCTGATGTGCGCCTTGGCGCCCCGGGTGCCGGTGACCAGCGACAACTGACGTTGCTCCAAAAAATATCCCCTTGCCGTGCGACGCGGATGGAGCGTTCTTGCCCGAAAGCACTTCAGCTTACCTTTTCTTAGGGATTTCCACTAAATCAACTTAATTTAATTAATCCATAATTTCGCCACTCAAGTGTGTGCTTGGGCTATCCACGACTAGAAAGCGAGACAAACCATGACGTTGAACAAAATTGCCTTGGCCATTGCGGCCGCGGTCTGTGTGTCCGCCGCACAAGCGGGCGAAGTTGAAGTGCTGCATTACTGGACCTCGGGCGGCGAGGCCAAGTCAGCCGCTGAGCTGAAAAAACTGTTGGAGTCCAAAGGACACACTTGGAAAGACTTTGCCGTGGCCGGTGGCGGCGGTGACAACGCCATGACGGTGTTGAAAAGCCGTGTCGTGTCGGGCAACCCGCCCGCCGCCGCGCAGATCAAAGGCCCGGCCATTCAAGAGTGGGCGCAAGACGGCGTTTTGGCCAACCTCGACAGCGTTGCCAAAGCCGAAAAATGGGACAGCCTGTTGCCCGGCGTGGTCGCCAATGTCATGAAATACAAAGGCAATTACGTCGCTGCGCCCGTCAATGTGCACCGCGTCAACTGGGTCTGGGCCAACCCCGAGGTCTTGAAAAAAGCCGGCGTGTCGGGCATGCCGCAAACCTATGACGAATTTTTCGCCGCCGCCGACAAAGTGAAAAAGGCTGGCTTCATTGCCGTTGCCCATGGTGGCCAAAACTGGCAAGACTTCACCACCTTTGAATCGGTGGTGCTGGGGGTGGGTGGTGCCAAGTTCTACCAAGACGCCTTGGTCAAACTCGACCCCAAAGCCTTGAACAGCCCGACCATGAAAAAGTCGTTGGAAACTTTCCGCAAGATCAAGAGCTACACCGATGCCGCCTCACCCGGTCGCGACTGGAACCTGACCACCGCCATGGTCATGCAAGGCAAGGCCGGCTTCCAATTCATGGGTGACTGGGCCAAGGGCGAGTTCGTCGCTGCTGGCAAAAAACCTGGCAAAGACTTCTTGTGCGCTGCTGCGCCTGGTACCGCCAACGCCTTCACCTTCAACGTTGATTCCTTTGCCATGTTCAAGCTGAAAGACACCGGCGCACAAAAGGCGCAAGGCGATTTGGCCGCCTCCATCATGAGCACCGGTTTCCAAGAAGTGTTCAACCTGAACAAAGGCTCCATCCCCGTGCGTTTGAACATGTCCATGGACAAGTTTGACGACTGCGCCAAGTTGTCCAGCAAAGACTTTGTCAGCACCGCCAAAACCGGCGGCTTGGTGCCTTCCGTGGCGCACGGCATGGCCATCTCCCCTTCGATTGAAGGCGCGATCAAAGACGTGGTCAGCCAGTTCTGGAACGACGACAAGATCGGCGTGGACGAAGGTCTGAAACGCCTGGTGGCAGCTGCCAAGTAAGCGGCGACAACGATGGCGCGCAGCTTCGAATCATGGATGCCTAAATTGGTCGTCACCCCAGCGTTGGTGCTGGGGTTCGGCTTCATTTATGGCTTCATGATTTGGAACGGCGTGCTGTCGGTCACGGTTTCGCGCATGCTCCCCAACTACGAGTTGGTGGGTTTTGCGCAGTACGCCAAATTGTGGGAGATGGACCGCTGGTGGGTGGCGCTTTCCAACTTGGCTATTTTTGGTGTGGGCTATGTGGCCGGCACCATGGCCTTGGGTGTGTTTCTGGCCATCTTGCTCGACCAAAAAGTGCGTGCCGAAGGCTTCATCCGCACGGTGTATCTCTACCCCATGGCGCTGTCGTTTGTCGTCACCGGCACGGCATGGAAATGGTTGCTCAACCCCAGCATGGGCTTGGAAAAACTCATGCACGACTGGGGCTGGGACAGTTTTGAATTCGGTTGGTTGGTGCAAAGCGATATGGCGATTTATTGTGTTGTCATCGCAGGCATCTGGCAGTCGGCCGGTTTTGCCATGGCCTTGTTTTTAGCAGGCCTGCGCGGTATTGATGACAGCATCATCAAGGCCGCGCAAATGGATGGTGCGTCCTTGCCCCGCATTTACTGGCGCATCGTGTTGCCGGCCTTGCGCCCTGTGTTTTTCTCGACCCTGATGGTGTTGTCGCATTTGGCCATCAAGAGTTTCGATCTGATAATGGCGCTCACCTCCGGTGGGCCTGGCTATGCCACCGATGTGCCCGCGACCTTCATGTACGCCATGAGTTTCACGCGCGGTCAAATTGGTTTGGGTGCGGCCAGCGCCACCATCATGTTGTGCACGGTGGCCGCCTTGGTGGTGCCATATTTGTACAGCGAACTGCGGCATAAAAACAATGCGCATTGACAGCAAACTGTTTTGGCGTGGCCTGTTGTACGTGGGCTTGTTGCTTGCTGTCTTGGTGTTCTTAGCGCCCTTGTATGTGATGCTCGTCACCTCGCTCAAAGACGCCGAAGACATCCGTGAAAACAGCTTGGTCAGTTGGCCGCAGGTGCTGCGTTTTGAGGCCTGGGGCCTGGCCTGGGACAGCGCCTGCACGGGTGCCCAGTGTTCTGGCTTGAAGCCGTATTTTTGGAATTCGGTGTTCATGGCGGTGCCAGCGGTGTTGCTCTCGACCGCTTGGGGCGCCTTGAATGGTTATGTGCTAAGTCTGTGGAAATTCAAAGGCAGCGACACCTTGTTTGCCATGTTGTTGTTTGGCGTGTTCATGCCGTTTCAAGTGGTGTTGTTGCCCATGAGCCAAGTGTTGGGCTGGTTGGGTTTGTCCAGTTCGATCATGGGTTTGATCTTGGTGCATTTGTTGGCAGGCTTGCCCAGCACGACCTTGTTTTTCCGCAATTACTACGCCGCCATTCCCAACGATTTGCTCAATGCAGCCCGCATGGACGGCGCGGGTTTTTGGTTGATCTTCACCCGCATCATCTTGCCCATGTCCACGCCCATCGTCATGGTCACACTCATTTGGCAGTTCA
Source organism: Comamonadaceae bacterium (assembly GCA_947448745.1). Classification (GTDB taxonomy): domain Bacteria; phylum Pseudomonadota; class Gammaproteobacteria; order Burkholderiales; family Burkholderiaceae_C; genus Limnohabitans. The sequence continues at coordinate 34,272 of CANFOQ010000010.1, read as the reverse complement.
CCCAAATTTGGAACGATTTTTTATTCGGCGTGGCCTTCAGCGGCGCAGACTCCAAACCCATCACGGTGGGCTTGAACAACTTGGCCAACACCACCAGCAGCGTCAAGGCTTACAACGTCGACATGGCGGCTGCGCTCATCGCCGGCTTGCCCACCATGCTGGTGTATGTGTTGGCGGGTCGCTATTTCGTGCGCGGACTCACCGCTGGCGCGGTCAAAGGTTAAAGAGGAAACACAGATGTCATCATTGACGATACGCGGCGTGCGCAAGACATTTGGTCAGGGCGACAAACAAGTGGAGGTGCTCAAGCGCATCGACATCGATGTCGCCCCTGGTGAGTTCCTTATTTTGGTTGGACCCTCGGGCTGCGGCAAATCCACCTTGCTCAACATCATTGCCGGCCTAGAGCAACCCACCGAAGGCAGCATCCTGATGGGTGAGCGCGATGTGGTGAACACCCCACCGGCGCAACGCGACATCGCCATGGTGTTTCAAAGTTATGCCCTGTACCCCACCATGAGCGTGGCCGACAACATTGGCTTTGCTTTGGAAATTCGCAAGATGCCCAAGGCCGAGCGCCAAGCCCGCATCAATGAAGTGGCAGCCATGTTGCAAATCGAGCATTTGCTGGACCGCCGACCCGCGCAACTCTCCGGCGGTCAACGCCAACGTGTCGCCATGGGTAGAGCGTTGGCACGCAAGCCCCAACTGTTTTTGTTTGACGAACCCTTGTCCAACTTGGACGCCAAATTGCGCGTGGAAATGCGGGCCGAAATCAAACGCCTGCATTTGCTCAGTGGCATCACCAGTGTGTATGTCACCCATGATCAAGTGGAGGCCATGACCTTGGGCAGCCGCATCGCGGTCATGAAAGACGGTGTGTTGCAACAATTGGGCACGCCCGATGAGATTTACAACCAACCGGCCAATACTTACGTGGCGGGCTTCATCGGTTCGCCCACCATGAACTTGGTGGCGGGGCGTGTAGCGCAAGCAGGTGCCTTGTTCGAAATAGCGGGTGCCAGTTTGGACTTGGCTTGTCCGCAGGCCGCAGGTGAGGCGCTGCTGGGCTTGCGACCAGAGCACTTGCGTTTGCAAGACGACGCGGGCTGGCGCGGCGTGGTGTCGGTGGTCGAGCCCACCGGTGCTGACACCTATGTGGTGGTCGAGACAGCTGCCGGCAAACTCACCGTTCGATGCGCCCCCAAAACCCAAGTGAAGCCCGGTGATAAGGTCGGGCTCGCGGTGCACAGCTCGCACGTGTCTTGGTTTGACAAGCTCAGCGGTTTGCGTTTGAGCTGATGTTCAAAGCCGCAGAAGCGCCTTGCAATGCAGGCGACACAGGGCTGTCAATCACCCACACGGGAATGGCTTGCAAGTAGTTGGCAAAACGCCCCTTGGCTTCAAAACGGGCTCTGAAGGGAGACGCTGCAAAACGCGCTGGCGCTAAACGCGGCACGATGCCGCCCCCAATGTAAATACCGCCGCGTGCGCCCAAAGTCAGGGCCAGATCGCCAGCAACCGATCCCAAGAAACCGCAAAACAAATCCAGGGCTTGCGTGGCTGTGGCATCGGTTTGATCTTGCTGCATCACCTCTGCCGGGGTGGACAGGGCGGCATGGCTTGTGAAGGAGGCCGTGTCGCTGGTGTGCACTGAACCAGAGGACAGGGCTTGCAATGCTTGGACCAAATCCACCAATCCTTGACCACACAACACACGCTCGGCGGACACGTGGCCAAAGCGCTGCTGAAAATGTTGAATGACGGCAAATTCCAAAGCGCTTTGCGCCGCCAAACTGACATGGCCGCCTTCACCAGACAGCGACAACCAACCATCCGTGCCATTGGGCAACAACCCCGAGACGCCCAAACCCGTGCCGGCACCCAGCAATCCGATGGCAGCGTTGGTGACCGCTGCTTCACCACCGACTTGTCGCAAACTTTGTGCAGGCAAAAAAGGCAAGGCCAATGCAAGTGCGTTGAAATCATTCAGCACCACCAAGCGTTGCAGCCCAAGAGTTAGACGCAAGGCGCTGATGGAAAACTGCCAATCGTGGTTGGTCATCGACACCCAGTCCGCCGTGACCGGATTGGCCATGCCCAAGGCGGCAACAGGTGGCATGGGCTGCTGCACTTGTTGCAGGTAATGGCGCACGGCGTCTTGCATGGATGCGTGTTCAGCGCAGGGCTGCACCTGCACATGTTGGATGGGCTCACCAGCTTGCATTTGCAAGCCAAAGCGAGCGTTCGTGCCGCCTATGTCACCCAGCAAACGCGGGTAACTTGGTGCGTCGGGCTGCAGTGAATCGCGGACTTCAATCATGCACAGACTTTAATGCGTGTTCAGTGGCCGGTTTCCATGGCCTTGGCCATGGTCTTGCCCAGTTCCACACCCCATTGGTCGTAGGCATGCACGCCCCACATCGCAGCTTGGCAAAACACCTTGTGTTCATACAGTGCAATGAGCGCACCCAGGCTGTGCGGCGTGAGTTGTTCCAACCACAACACGGTGCTGGGCACATTGCCGGCGAAACTGCGGTGCGGCGCCAGCGCTTGCGCTTGGGCTTCAGCCATGCCGCTGTCCCGCAGCATCTGCACGGTGTCGGCCACGCTTCGACCCAATGCCAGCGCTTGGGTTTGCGCTTGCAAATTCAGCAGCACCACGCGTTGGTGTTCGGCGGCCAGTGGCAGGCCTGCATGGCCTTGGCGCACCCCGATGAAATCCATCGGCACCAGATGTTGGCCTTGGTGCAAAAGCTGAAAGTAAGCGTGTTGACCATCGATGCCCAAACCGCCCCACAAAACAGGCGAGGTGCCGACGCTGGCGATGCTGCCGTCCACATGCACCCGCTTGCCGTTGGACTCCATGTCCATTTGCTGCAAAAACGGCACGAAGCGACCCAGTGGCGCGGCGTAGGGTGCCACATGGTGCGTGGTAGCGCCTAAAAAATTCCGGTTCCACACGCCCCACAAAGCCATCAAGAGCGGCAGGTTGCGCTCTGGTGGCGTGTGCATGACATGCTGGTCCATGGCTTGACCACCAGCCAGCATCTGCAAAAACGCATCCCGACCAATCGCGATGGCCAAGGGCAAACCAATGGCCGACCACACCGAGTAACGACCGCCCACCCAATCCCAAAACACAAAGCAGTGGTCGGCCAAAAAACCATCGGCTTGGGCCAAGCCGGGTTTGGCGGTGACCGCCACCAGTTGTTGTGGTAACTGTGCGCCACTGCAACCCGCGTCTTGCAACCAACGCTTCGCTGAAGCGGCCAGCGTGAGGGTTTCTTGCGTGGTGAAGGTTTTGCTTTGCACGATGAACAAGGTGCGTGAAGCGTCTAAAGGGGCCAAGGTGGTGGCCAAGCACCAAGGGTCGACATTCGACACATAGTGCACCCGCACAGCGGGCGCCTTCAAGTTGGCGGACAACTGACCCAAAGCTTCTGTGGCCATGCGGGGCCCGAGGTCTGAGCCGCCAATGCCCAGATTCACCACATCGGTGATGGCCTGCCCTTTGAAACCGTGCACCTCTCCATGGCGCAAGCGCTCGGCGAAATTGGTGAAGCGGGTCAATTCGCGCTGCACATCGGCGGTGATGGCTGCGCCCCAAGGCGGACTGGCCACGTGGTCGCCACGCAAAGCCATGTGCAGGACCGGTCGGTGTTCGGTGGTGTTGATCGCTTCCCCTTTGAACATGGCCTGCGCTTGGGGCAACACCTGGCTGTCTTCAGCAAGTTTCAGCAAGGCTTGCATCACTGCGGGTGTCACGCGTTGACGCGAAGCATCGGCTTGAATGCCCGCGGCTTCAAACTGCAAGCTGGCGTTGCGGGAACTGTCTTGCAAGAGATCGCGCAAATGCAGCATGGGCGCGTCGGCCAAGGCTTGCAAAACTTGCCATGAGGGACGCTGTTCAGGTCGGATGAAGTGGTTCATTCAAGTGTGTGCGCTGAGGCTGAGTTGTCTTCACTGTAGTCCAGGCACTTGGGCCAAGGCTTCTTTGGCCAAGGCGGTGATGCGGGCCCAGTCTTGCGCGGCCACCGCGTCGGCAGGCGTGAGCCACGAGCCGCCCACCATGGCGACATTGGACAGCTTCAAAAACGCGGCCATGTTCTCGGGCGTCACACCACCGGTGGGGCAAAACTGCACGTCGCCCAAGGGGCCGGACATGGCTTTGAGCATGGCCATGCCACCGGCTTGCGCAGCGGGAAACAATTTCATCAACCCAAAACCGTGATCGCGTGCACGCATGACTTCGCTGGGCGTCATGACGCCTGGCATGAAGGGCATGCGGCAGTCCATGGCCGCTTGCACCAGTGCATCGCTCATGCCGGGCGACAGTGCAAAACGCGCACCAGCGTCATGCACTTGCTGCATCTCGGCGGCGCGTGTCACCGTGCCTGCACCCACATGCATTTGCGGCGCATTGTTGGCCACGGCTTCGATGGCTGCCAAACCAGCGCGGTGGCGCAGCGTGATTTCCATCACGTCGATGCCACCGGCCAGCAGCGCATGTGCCATCGGCACGGCTTGCGACACCTCGCTGATGACGATGACCGGCACCACGCGGGATTTGAAAATGGGGCGTTGGAAGGTGGGGTGGTTCATGTGGGCGTTCAACTCGGCATTGATGACAACAAAGGCGACGCGCCTTCTTCGGCCAAGGCGGCGTTGCGTCGAAACAAACCAAACAAGCCTTGGCCACTGCCCCAGCCTTCAGCGGGGCGTGGCGGATGCGGCCGAGCGGTCAGTTCTGCGGCGCTCAGTTCAAGCGTCAATTCTTGCGTCTCGCAATTCAGTGTCACCATGTCGCCATTCTTCACCTTGCCAATCGCACCGTCGTTCATCGCTTCGGGCGAGACATGAATGGCTGCCGGCACCTTGCCCGATGCGCCCGACATGCGGCCATCGGTGACCAGTGCCACCTTGAAACCCCGGTCTTGCAACACACCCAACACGGGTGTGAGCTTGTGCAGCTCGGGCATGCCATTGGCTTGTGGGCCTTGATGACGCACCACGGCGACAAAATCTTTTTCCAGCAAACCGTCTTTGAAAAGTTGCTGCAGTTCTTGTTGGCTGTCGACCACCACGGCCGGTGCGCGCACCACCCGATGTTCGGTTTTCACCGCCGACACCTTCACCACCGCACGGCCCAAATTGCCTTGCAACAAACGCAGGCCACCATCGGCGCTGAAAGGGTTGGTGAAGGGTCGCAACACGGCTTCATCCGCAGACGTGGTGGGCACAGGACGCCACGCCAACACACCGTTGTTGAGCCAGGGCTCTTGGGTGTAGTGCTGCAAGCCTTGTCCCATCACGGTGTGCACATCGGCGTGCAACAAACCCATCTGCAACAGTTGAGAGATTAAAAAACCCATGCCACCAGCGGCGTGGAAATGGTTCACATCGGCCGAACCGTTCGGATAGACGCGTGCCAACAAAGGCACAACGGCAGAGAGTTCGGAGAAGTCGTCCCAGTTGATGAGGATGCCGGCCGCGCGCGCCATCGCCACCAAGTGCAAAGTGTGGTTGGTTGAGCCGCCGGTGGCCAGCAAGCCGACGATGCCATTGGCCACCACCTTGGCGTCGACTTGATGGCCCATGCCGATGTCCGCTTGGCTGAGCGCAATCGCACGTTGCACCGCGGCTTGATTCAAGGCTTGGCGCAGTGGCGTGTTCGGATTCACAAAGCTGGAGCCGGGCAGCTGCAGACCCATGATTTCCATCAGCATTTGGTTGGAATTGGCGGTGCCATAAAAGGTGCAGGTGCCTGCACCGTGGTAGGCCGCTTGTTCTGCCTCCAAGAGCGTAGCGCGGCTCACCAAGCCTTGTGCAAACTGCTGACGCACCTTGGATTTGTCATCGTTCGACAAGCCGCTGGTCATCGGGCCTGCAGGCAAAAACAACGCGGGCAAATGACCAAACTGCAATGCGCCCATGACCAAGCCCGGCACGATCTTGTCGCAAATGCCCAGCAGCAAGACCGCGTCAAACACGTTGTGTGACAAGCCCACCGCGGTGGCCATGGCAATCACATCACGCGAAAACAAAGACAAGCCCATGCCGTCTTCGCCTTGGGTGACACCGTCGCACATGGCCGGCACACCCGAGGCCACTTGTGCGGTGGCACCACTTGCGCGGGCCGTGGCGCGAATGGTTTCGGGGTAGTGTTCGTAGGGCTGGTGTGCGGACAACATGTCGTTGTAGGCGCTGACGATGCCAAGGTTGGGTTGACGCTCTTGGCGCAACACCAGTTTGTCCGAGGCGGGCATGGCGGCATACGCATGTGCGGCATTGGCACAGCCCAAGCCTTCGCGGTAGGGGCCAGGTTTGTGGGCTTGGGCCAGATGGGCCAGATACGCTGCACGTGCATTTGCACTGCGTTGCTCAATGCGTTGTGTGACGGCGGCCAGTGTGGTGTTCAACATGTTGATGCTTTCAAGGGGACAGCCACAGGGTGACCGATGTGCGGTCTTGGTGCAAGAGTTTGGACACGGGCAGCGCCAAACTGGCTGCGGCTTTGGCACGTGCCAACACAGACAGTTTGTCCGAGCCGCTGATCGGTAAAACAATGTGCCGCGCACTCAGCAGCATGCTGAGGTTTTGCGTGATGCGCGCGTAGGGGGCATTGGCGGGTGGATGTTTCAATTCAATGCCCACACACGCCGGGCTTTGCATCAAGTCTATCGCCAAGGGTAAATTTGGCGCATCAGGAAACAGCGATGCTGTGTGGCCATCGGTGCCCATGCCCAACACCAAGACATCGGCGTTGCCCAAAGCCAGAAGGCTTGCCGTGGCGTGCGTGGCCAGGGTTGAAACTGTGCTCAAAGGCAAGTCGTCGGCAATCATCGGCACCAAGTGTGCTGTTTGGGCCTGGTCTTTGAGCAAATGCGTTCGCACCAACAGCGCGTTGCTGTCGGCATGGGTGTTGGGCACACAGCGTTCATCGGCCAGGCTGATGGTGACTTGATGCCAAGCAATGGGCAGCACTCGCAAAGCCTCAAACAAGGCAATCGGGGACTTGCCACCTGAGACCACCAACACGGCTTTTCCACGTGCTTCAATGGCCGCTTGCAAACGGGCGGCGATGTCTTGCGCTAATGCAGCCGGCAGTTCTGCGGCGCTTCGCTCTTCGGTGTGCAGCCGCGTGTTCATCAGCTTTCCTCGAACCAAGACAGCTCATCACGCGCCATCAGCGCAGAAGATGCAGCCGGTCCCCAACTGCCTGCCGAATAGGGGCGTGGCTTGTCATCCAGCTCGGCCCAACCGGTCAAGATCGGATCCACCCAATTCCAGGCGGCTTCCAATTCATCGCGGCGCATGAAGTGCGTCAAGCGACCTTTGATCACATCCATCAGCAAGCGCTCATAAGCTTCGGCGCGGCGTTTCTCAGAGGACTGTTGCAAGTCCAGCCCCAAATGCACAGGGTGCATGCGCAGGCCGGTGCCGGGCTCTTTCACCATCATGGCCAGCTCAATCGATTCTTCGGGTTGCAGCGTGATGATCAGTCGGTTGGGTTCACTCATATCGCGTTTGCCAAACACCGAAAAGGGCTGGTCGGCAAACTCGATGATGATTTCCGATTGGCGGTTTTGCAGGCGTTTGCCGGTGCGCAAAAAGAAGGGCACTTGCGCCCATCGCGCGTTGTTGATTTGCAAGCGCAGCGCCACAAAGGTTTCGGTGCGGCTGTCGGGTGGCACATTGTCTTCTTCCAAATAGCCCTTCACCGCTTGGCCGTCAGAGGCGCCTGCGGTGTACTGGCCGCGCACCGTGTCGCGCTTGATGTCGGCCAAACTCATGCGACGCAAGGAGCGCAGCACTTTGAGTTTTTCGTCGCGCACATCATCCGCATCGAGGGAGATGGGCTGCTCCATGGCAACGATGCACAGCAGTTGCAGCAAATGGTTTTGCACCATGTCGCGCATCGCACCTGCACCGTCGTAAAACCCCGCACGGCTGCCCACACCCACGGTTTCGGCCACGGTGATTTGCACGCTCTTGATGTACGGCGCACGCCACAGCGGCTCGAAGATGGCATTGCCAAAGCGCAGCACCATCAGGTTTTGCACGGTCTCTTTGCCCAGGTAATGGTCGATCCGGTAAATCTGCTGCTCGTTGAAATACTGCGCCACGTCTTGGTTGATGGCGCGTGCCGAGGCCAGGTCGGTGCCCAGTGGCTTTTCCAACACAACACGTGCTTGCGCATCGACCAAACCGACGCTGTGCAAATGCGCACAAATTTGGCTGAACAAACTGGGCGCGGTGGCCAAATAAAACACCCGCAAGCGCGGGGTATTGCACACCGATTTCAAAGCCGCATAGGCGGGCGCTGACGTGACGTCCACACTCACATAGACCAAACGCTTCAGAAAAGCTTGCCACGTGACGCGGTCGAAGCTGCTGGTCTCGATGAAGTCGGGCGACTTCTCGTCGATGAACTTCAAATAGGCCTCGGTGTCCCAGGCTTGTCGTCCCACGGCCAAGATGCGGGTGTCGGCACTCAATTTGTCGTGGGCATGTGCCATGTAGAGCGCGGGCAGCAGTTTGCGAAACGACAAGTCGCCGGCGCCGCCAAAAATCACGATGTCCAAGGCGGCGTCAGTCTGGGGAGAGGTCATGGGCTGAGTGTTCCTGCGTCTTGTTTCAAGAAGATGTCTTTGTCGGGGAAAAACTGGGCATGCAGTGGCAGCAGCGCACCACCCAAAGCGCGCGCCATGCTGCCCACCTTGCCGGCCACCAGGGTCGGCGCATGGATGCCATCAAAGCGCACCAGGCCCAGCGCCTTTTCAGTTTGCTGCATCAAGGCCCGCAGCAAAGCCGGGCTGATCGAACCATCCACCACCACCGCGTCCAGGTCCAGCAAGGCGGCCGCACTGGTGATCGCCAAGGCCAAAGACTGGGCGGCTTGCGCCAACCAAGGCTGGGTGTGGGTGTCGTAGGCCTGGTTCATGATCTCGTCTTGCCCCACCAACAGCGGGTCCAAACCAACGGCCATCAGCGACTGTTCGAGCTGCCAGCCTGAAGCCAGTTCCAGCAGTTGTTTGTTGGCGTATGCTTGGCCGTTGGCAAACGGCAAGGAACCAATGGCCCCCGCGTTGCCGCGCGGCCCGTTGACGATGTGGCCATCCAAGACCAAGCCACCACCGATGAAGGTGCCGACATACACGTACAAAAAATTTGGCAGATCGCGACCTTGGCCTTGCACCAATTCGGCCACGCAAGCCGCTGTGGTGTCCTTGGCAAATTCCACAGGCAGGGGCGTCATGGCTTGCACCAAGTGCACCAAGTCGATGTCTTCCCAGGCCGCCATGACGCTGCTGGCCTCGGCACCCATGAGGTCGCCCCATGCGTGCATGGCCAGTGGCGCGCTCAAGCCAATGCCGACACAGCGTGACCAAGCCTCGCCCAACGCGGCTTGCATGTGGTTCAAGCCTTCTTGGATTTTGGGGATGACCTCGGCGGGTGAGGGGTAGGGGTAGTTGTGTTGCCAACTGTGGCGAACCTGCCCCAAAAAATCACAGACCACCACCTCCAAGTTGCGCCGCCCCACTTGCAAGCCAACGCTGTAGGCGCCGTCAGGGTTCAGGCTCAGGGGAATCGAGGGTTGGCCGATCTTGCCGCGAATCCGGTCTTGTTTCAAAAGCAAGCCGTCTTCAAGCAAACGGTTGACGATGATGGAGACGGTTTGCGTGGAGAGCTGCGTGAGGCGCGCCAAGTCGGCTTTGGGGATGGCCCCGTTGTGGCGGATGGCGCGCAGCACCGTGCGCTCGTTGAACTGGCGCATGCCGTTGTGGTTGGAGCCACGCATGGTTTTCACAACAGGATGACCCCTTTGCAGAACAAGGCGTTGCCAAACGCAGTGCCTTCACCGGTTTGCACGATCAGGCTGGCAGCTTTGATTTTCTCGTAGAAAGCAAAGCGTTCGACCGCTTCCACGTGCTCTGCTTCCAAGCCCTCGTTCACCACCAAATCCACCACCGCGCGTTGGGCCGGGGTTTGGTGCCCCGGCGCACTGCCACTGACCTGCATATAGGCCGCTGGTTGCGGCACATCTGCAGCCAAGGGGAAAACGGACAAGACGGCTTGCGTCACGCGTTCCAAGCTGAGGCCGGGCAGGCGCACCACGGGTTTGCCGTGGCTTAAAAAATCGGCGGTGAAATTCGCGTCCACCACCGCCACCCATTCGCCATGGCCCATGGCCGAGAGGTGCATCAAGAGTTCAGGGGTCAGGACGGGATCAATGCCTTTCAACATGCCAAGGCCTCCTCGGGCTTGAGGCTGTCGGGCGAAATGGCGCCGGTGATCAGCCCGACGATTTCTTGCGGGTTGGTGTCTGCGGTGCGGCGGCTGGCAATGATGCGCCCCTGACGGAACACCCAAATCCGGTCGACCAAATCGAACACTTGGCGCAGGTTGTGGCTGATGATGATGAGCGGCACACCGCGTGTTTTCAGGCCCTTGATGATGTCTTCGACGCGGGCGGTTTCTTGCACGCCCAAAGCCGCGGTGGGCTCGTCCAGGATGATGAGTTTTTTCGCAAAGCCCGCAGCGCGGGCGATCGCCACGCACTGGCGCTGGCCGCCGGACATGCCGCGCAGCGAGGCCGACATGTCTTGGATCTTCACGCCGGTGGTGGCCAACATGTCCACCGATTGGGTGCGCATGGCTTGGTGGTTCAGGATGGACAGCGGCCCCAAGTTCAGGCGGGTGATTTCACGGCCCAAAAAGATGTTGGCCGGCACGTCCAGGTCTTCGGCCAAGGCCAGGGTTTGGTAGACCGTTTCAATGCCTTGCTCGCGCGCATCCAAGGGCGAGTTGAAGGTCACGGCTTGGCCGTCCAGCAGCAATTGGCCGGCGCTGGGCTGCTCGACGCCGGTGATCAGCCGCACAAAGGTGCTTTTGCCCGCGCCGTTGTCGCCAACGATGGCGGCGTGTTCGCCGGGGTGCAGCTCAAAACCGGCATCGGTCAGGGCTTTGACCCCACCATAGTGCTTGGTCAGGCCCGAAATACGCAAAACAGGGGTCGTTGCAGTCATATAGCGCTCTTCAAGAGAGATTTGGAGCCTGAAGCATGCAACAGGCATGGGTGAAAGCATATAGGTAAATCTACTAGGTTTATTTAATCACAGATTCTGCTTTAATTCGATCCACAAGAAACTTTGCCGGGTGGGCCTGCAAGGCGCTTGTCCAGAAAACACCAAATGGAGACAACATGATCACGAAACGCAAATTGGGCACATGGGCACTGGCTGTCACGATGGCAGCGGCTTTGGTTGCTTGCGGCAAAAAACAAGAAGCAGCGGCACCTGCGGCCGCACCCGCCGCCGCGGACATCACCGTGGCTTACATCACCAACGGCAACACCAACGAGGGTTGGACCCTGATCAATGGCGGCGCCAAAACCGCTGGTGGCGCACCGGGCGTCAAGTTCATCGAGCTGGCCGCTGAAAAAGGTGAGCTGTCCAAACAACTGGCCATCGTGGAAGACATGATCACCCGCAAAGTGAATGCCATCGCGATCGCTCCCGTTGACAGCAAGGGCATCGCCCCCGCAGTCAGCAAAGCCTTGGCTGCAGGTATTCCGGTCATTGCCGTGGACACGGGTATCAGCGGTGCTGACATCACGTCCTATGTCGCGACAGACAACATCAAAGCCGCCATGGTGCAAGGCGACTGGGCCGCAGACCAAGTCAAAGACGGCGACACCCTCATCTACATCACCGGCGACCTCGGTCAATCCACCGGCCAAGAACGCAAAAAAGGCTTCTTGGATGGTTTGAATGCCAAGCGCAAAAACATGAAAGTGGTTGAAGTTGCCACCACTTGGGACCAGACCATGGCGCAAAACGGTGTTGAAGCAGCTCTGCGTGCCAACCCTGGTGCCAAAGTCATCGCGTGTGCGTGGGATGGTGGCGCACTGGGTGCCAAAGCCGCGTTGATGGCTGCTGGTAAGAAGGCCGGGGACGTGAAGATCGCTGGCTTTGATGGCTCACCCGGTGGCTTGGACATGATGAAACAAGGCTGGCAACAAGCCAATGCTGCGCAAATGTTGGCCAAGATTGGTCAAGTCGGCGTGGAAACCGCCATCGCTGCAGCGCAAGGCAAAAAAGTGGAGAGCCGGATTGATACAGGTTCCTTCTTGGTGTTGCCCGAGAACGTGGACCAGTTCGCCAAAGACTCGGGCGTGGCGCAATTCATGAAAGTGAAGTGACACCATGAAATCGATCACCCAACAGGACTGGTATGGGGCGATCGTGGCGGTGCTGCTGCTGAGCCTGTTGCTCAGCATCGCATCGCCGTACTTTCTGACTACCGGTAATTTGTCCAACATCTTGGTGCAAGCCTCGGTGATTGCCTTGCTGGCCGGTGGCCAAACCTTTGTCATCCTCACCGGTGGCGTGGACTTGGCGGTGGGTGCGCTCACCGCCTTGTGTGGTGCAGTTGCGGGCCACATGATGATCAAACTCGGCATGCCCGTGGCCCCCGCTTTGTTGGCCGCTGTGGCCATCGGCGCGGCAGTGGGCTTGTTCAATGGCTACTTGGTGGCCTTTGTTGGTATCCCTTCATTCATCGTCACATTGGGTGGGCTCACCTTGTGGCGTGGCTTGGCCTTCGAGGCGACAGGCGGCTTTGACAATGCTGGGATGCCCGCGCCACTGCCCTTCATTGGCTATGGCGAATTGTTTGGCGTGCCGATGCCGATTGTGATTTCTGCTTTGTATTTCATCGTCATGGCCTTCGTGTTGTCCAGCACCAAGCTGGGTCGTTACGTTTACGCCATGGGCTCGAACGAAATGGGCGCCCGGCAGGTTGGAATCCATATCAAGGGTTACAAACTCGCGGTGTATGTGGTGTCCGGTTTGAGCTGTGCCTTGGGGGCGATTGTGTTGATGGCCCGCATGGATTCCAGCAGCGGCAAGATGGCACAAATGTTCGAGTTAGATGCGATTGCCGCCGTCATCTTGGGCGGCACCTCCTTGTTTGGCGGGCGGGGTTCCATCTGGGGCAGTTTGCTTGGCGCCATCCTCATCACCATGGTGCGCAACGGCATGAACTTGCTGGAGATTTCGCAGTTCAAACAAATGATGGCGATTGGGGCCGTGGTCATCGTCGCGGTGTGGATTGACGTGGTGCGTCGTCAACGCTTGTTGAAAAAATGACAGCCGCTGTGTGGGTGCTGGGCGAAGCCCTGATGGATTGCGTGGCGCGCGCCGATGGCAGTTTGCAGCCCCTGTTGGGCGGCAGCCCATTCAACCTGGCGTGTGCCGTGGCCTTGCAAGGCGCAGACGTGGGTTACTTGAGCCCTTTTTCCACCGATGTGTTTGGTCAACAACTCGCCGCCAAATTGAACGAGAGTGGGGCCAAAGCCTTGAGCCCCACGTCACCCAAGCCCACGTCCTTGGCGGTGGTGAACATCCTAGACGGTCAACCCAGCTATGGTTTTTACCGCGATGGCGTGGCCGACCGCGACTACAACGCCGACGACATCGTGCGCCTCTTGAAGCAGCACCCACCCGGTGTGCTGCACACCGGTTCCCTCATGGCCATGCCACCCGAACACCACAAGGTCATGCATGTCATCCAGTTTGCGAAAGCAATGGGCTGGACCATCAGCATCGATGTGAATCTGCGCACCCGTGTGGCTTATGACTTGCCCGCGTATTTGCAGGCCGTGATGCAGATGGCTCGCATGGCCGATTGGCTCAAGGCCAGCGATGAAGACATGCAGTTGTTGGGTTGGACCGATGTGCATTGGGACAACACCGACGCCTTGGCAGCCCAATGGCTTGCGCTGGGTTGCCAGCGCGTGGCACTTACGTTTGGTGCGCAAGGCGCGTCATTGCACATGGCATCGGATGTTTCAAGCGCATCTACAAAGACGCATTCAGCACACGCCAAAGCCGCAGCACCAACGGTTCAGGTGGTGGACACCGTTGGCGCAGGCGACACCTTCTGGGGCAGTTGTTTGGCAGATTGGGTGTTGCACGACACCGTGGGCCATGATGATGTGGCAGCCGAAAGACTGGACAGCACCTTGCAACGCGCCTTGAAAGCTGCGGCCATCAACTGCGAAAGAGTGGGGTGTCAGCCGCCCAGCAGTGAAGAATTCGCTTCCCGCTAAAATCTGATCATCCCAAGGAGCGTTGCAGCTTCACACGAAGCCAGGCTTGGGTCTTTTCTCGCAACGACGCTCACCTGTTTTGCATCCCTCAGGTGAGTCCATGAATACCCCACACATTGCCGTTCCCCCCATGAAGCTGTCAGGCTTGGAGCCTGTGCGCATTGGCACCACGGCTCGCGCCGACGACGACAGCACGCCGGTGCAAGCCACCTTCGTCAACATCGGCGAGCGCACCAACGTCACCGGCTCCAAAGCCTTTGCCCGCATGATCTTGAACGGCGAGTACGAGCAAGCATTGGCTGTGGCGCGTCAACAAGTGGAAAACGGTGCGCAAATCATCGACATCAACATGGACGAGGCCATGCTGGACAGTCAAGCGGCCATGGTGCGTTTCTTGAATTTGATTGCGTCTGAGCCCGACATCGCACGTGTACCAATCATGATCGACAGCTCCAAGTGGAGCGTGATTGAAGCGGGCTTGCGTTGCATCCAAGGCAAGGGCATTGTGAACTCCATCAGCATGAAAGAAGGCCTGGATGAATTCAAACGCCAAGCCAAGCTGATTCGCCGCTACGGGGCAGCAGCGGTGGTCATGGCCTTCGATGAAAAAGGCCAAGCCGACACTTACCAACGCAAGGTGGAAATTTGCGAACGCGCTTACCGCGTGTTGGTCGATGAAGTGGGTTTTCCGCCCGAAGACATCATCTTCGACCCCAATATTTTCGCCATCGCCACCGGCATTGAAGAGCACGACAACTACGCGGTGGACTTCATCAATGCCACGCGTTGGATCAAAGACAACTTGCCCGGTGCCAAGGTCAGTGGTGGTGTGTCCAATGTCTCTTTCAGTTTCCGTGGCAACGACCCGGTGCGCGAAGCCATTCACACCGTTTTCCTTTATCACGCCATTCAAGCCGGCATGGACATGGGCATCGTCAACGCGGGCATGGTGGGCGTGTACGACGACCTCGAGCCCACGCTGCGCGAGCGTGTGGAAGACGTGGTCTTGAACAGAACGCCGCAATACAAGGACGGCGAAGAACACCTGACGCCCGGCGAGCGCTTGATTGAAGTAGCCGAAAGTGCCAAAGGCGCGGCCAAAGACGACAGCGCCAAGCTTGCTTGGCGTGGCACGCCTGACGCACCTGTCAGCGTGTCGCACAAACTCAGCCATGCGCTGGTGCATGGCATCACCGACTTCATCAACGAAGACACCGAAGCCGCATACCAAGAGGTGTTGGCCAAGGGCGGCAGACCTTTGCACGTGATCGAAGGCCCGTTGATGGATGGCATGAACGTGGTGGGCGATTTGTTTGGTCAGGGCAAGATGTTTTTGCCGCAGGTGGTGAAAAGCGCCCGGGTCATGAAGCAGGCCGTGGCCCACCTGATCCCCTACATCGAAGAAGAAAAACGCCTGCAAGAAGCAGCGGGTGAAGATGTGAAAACCAAGGGCAAGATCGTCATTGCCACGGTCAAAGGCGATGTGCACGACATTGGTAAAAACATCGTCACCGTTGTGCTTCAGTGCAACAACTTTGATGTCGTGAACATGGGCGTGATGGTGCCCTGCCATGAAATTCTGGCGCGTGCCAAGGTGGAGGGTGCGGACATCATTGGCTTGTCGGGCCTGATCACGCCATCCTTGGAAGAGATGCAGTATGTGGCGTCTGAAATGCAAAAGGACGACCACTTCCGCTTGCGCAAAATCCCGTTGTTGATTGGTGGCGCCACCTGCAGCCGCGTCCACACAGCGGTGAAAATCGCGCCGCATTACGAAGGCCCGGTGGTCTATGTGCCCGATGCATCGCGCAGTGTGGGTGTGGCGCAAGGTTTGCTCAGCGATCAAGCCGCGCATTACATCGAAGAGCTCAATACCGACTACGCCAAGGTGCGCGAGCAACACGCCAACAAAAAACAAACACCGCTGTTGCCACTCGCTAAAGCACGTGCCAATGCACCTCAATTCGATTGGCCAAAGCTGCAACTCACCGCACCGAAATTCATCGGCAAACGCGTCTTCAAAAATTTCGACTTGGCCGAATTAGAGCCCTTCATCGACTGGGCCCCGTTCTTTCAAACCTGGGACTTGGCGGGGCCATTCCCTGCGATTTTGAAAGACGAGGTGGTGGGCACAGAAGCGCAGCGCGTGTTCAGCGATGGCAAGCGCATGTTGAAGCGACTGATTGAAGGCCGTTGGTTGCAAGCCCATGCGGTGGTCGGTTTGTACCCGGCCAACAGCGTGGGTGACGACATCGTGCTCTGGACCGATGAATCACGCACCCATAAAGCACTCACTTGGTACGGCTTGCGCCAGCAAACCGAAAAACCCTTGCGTGAGGGCGTGCACAACCCGAACCGTTGTCTCTCTGACTTTGTCGCACCCATCGGCCAAGGCGCAGACCACGTGGGCTTGTTCGCGGTCACCGCGGGTGTCGGCGTGGACGCCAAAGAAAAATACTTTCTCGATGACCATGACGACTACAGCGCCATCATGCTCAAGGCCTTGGCCGATCGCTTGGCCGAAGCCTTTGCCGAGTGCATGCACGCGCGGGTGCGGCGTGACCTGTGGGGCTATGCCGCTGGTGAAAACTTGAGCAATGAAGAATTGATCAAAGAGCACTACCAAGGCATCCGCCCGGCACCTGGCTACCCAGCGTGCCCCGACCACAGCGTGAAGCAACAGATGTTTGATTTGCTGCAATGCCAAGACATTGGCATGACACTCACCGAGAGCATGGCCATGACACCCGCGGCCAGCGTCAGCGGTTTTTACTTGGCGCACCCCGAAGCCACGTATTTCAATGTGGGGCGCATCGGTGACGACCAAGTGCACGACTTGGCTCAACGTCAAGGCGTGGCCGACAAAGACTTGCAGCGTTTGCTCGCACCCAACCTCTGAGACGGACGAAAAAAAACCACCTGGTTTGCACCAGGTGGTTGTGAGCGGTGTTAGTTGTGATCTAGGAATGATGCAATCAACGACCGTAGGCGGTTTCGCCGTGTGAGCTGATGTCCAAACCTTCGCGCTCTTCTTCTTCAGAGACACGCAGACCCAACACGATGTCAACCAGTTTGTAAGCGATGACCGAGACCACGCCCGACCAGACGATGGTGGTGAGGATGGCTTGCGCTTGGATCCACACTTGACCGCTGATGGAGTAGTCTGCAGATGCGGCATTGGCCACGTAGTCATAGATGCCGGTGCCGCCCAAAGAAGGGGCTGCAAACACGCCGGTCAACAAAGCACCGACGATACCGCCGACACCGTGCACACCGAACACATCCAAGCTGTCATCTGCACCCAGCATGCGTTTGAGCCCATTGACGCCCCACAAGCACAGCAGGCCAGCCACCAAGCCGATGATGATCGCGCCGCCAGGGCCGACGAAGCCGCAAGCTGGGGTGATGGCCACCAAACCAGCCACCGCACCCGAAGCTGCACCCAACATCGAAGCTTTGCCTTTGCCCAGCGCTTCACCGGCAATCCATGACAAGGTGGCAGCAGCAGTGGCGACCAAGGTGTTGACGAAGGCCAGTGCTGTGACGCCGTTGGCTTCCAAGTTGGAACCGGCGTTGAAACCGAACCAACCCACCCACAACAAGGCGGCACCGACCATGGTCAATGTCAGGCTGTGAGGGGCCATGGCTTCTTTGCCGTAACCGATGCGTTTGCCCACCATGAAGGCGCCGACCAAACCAGCGACAGCAGCGTTGATGTGCACCACGGTGCCACCAGCGAAGTCGAGTGCGCCTTTGGCCCACAACCAGCCTGCGGCAGCCGTGACTTTTTCCAGGGTGGCCGCGTCGGTGATGGCGTCAGGACCGTCCCAATACCAAACCATGTGGGCCACGGGCAAGTAGCTGAAAGTGAACCACAGTGCGCAGAACAACAACACTGCAGAGAACTTGATGCGCTCGGCAAACGAACCGACGATCAAGGCGCAGGTGATGGCAGCGAAAGTGGCTTGGAAAGCGGCAAACGTGTATTCAGGAATGACCACACCTTTGCTGAAGGTGGCGGCCACCGAGTCAGGCGTGATGCCCTTGAAGAACAGTTTGTCCAGCGAGCCAAAGTACGGGTTGCCGGCGGTGAACGCGACGGTGTAGCCGTAAAGCACCCACAGCACATAAATGAGCGCGGTGACGACGAACACTTGCATCAACACAGACAACATGTTTTTGGAGCGCACCAAGCCGCCGTAGAACAGGGCCAGGCCGGGGATGGTCATGAGGATGACCAGCACGGTGGCCACGGTCATCCAGGCGGTATCGCCTTTGTTGGGGACCAATGCAGGGGCTGCTTCAGCAGCAGCGGGGGCAGCAGCCGCAGTGGCCGCCGCAGTGGCTTCAGCCGCAGGTTTGGCTGGCGCGTCTTCGGCCATGGCAACGCCGGAGGCGAAGACCAGGCCCAAGCCGAGGGCCAGCGTGGCAAGTAGTTTTTTCATGATGGAAGTCCTTGTCGAAAGAATTAAATGGCCGCTGTGCCAGTTTCACCAGTGCGAATGCGCACCACTTGTTCCAGGCTGCTGACGAAAATCTTGCCGTCACCAATCTTGCCGGTGCGGGCTGCGTTCTCGATGGCTTCGATTGCCTGGTCTACCAAACCCGCTGCAACAGCGGCTTCGATCTTCACTTTGGGCAGAAAGTCCACCACGTATTCCGCACCGCGGTAAAGCTCGGTGTGGCCTTTTTGTCGACCAAAGCCTTTGACTTCGGTGACGGTGATGCCTTGGACCCCGATGGCTGACAAGGCTTCGCGCACCTCGTCGAGCTTGAAGGGTTTGATGATGGCCGTGATCAGTTTCATGGGTTCTCCTTGAGTCATGGGTCTGCGCGTTGAGCGATAGCGACACGTTCAAAAACACGCAGTGCAAGTACCTCTTAGCAGTCTCTGTGCCAAGCACACTTTGGGCTGGATACGCAGGCCAATCGGCTGGTCAAAGTTCAAAAACCGGCATTTATGCACTTTTCCGGTGCACTGAAAACGTGAATGCCGCACCCATTTGGGGTGCGCACCAACACAGGGAGAACAAGATGGGGTTTGCACAAGTGCACAGCTGCGCGGTTTTGGGGATGAAAGCGCCCCGGGTCACGGTCGAGGTGCACATGGCCAACGGCTTGCCCAGCTTCACCTTGGTCGGCTTGGCCGATACCGAGGTGCGCGAAGCCCGCGAGCGCGTTCGCTCGGCCATTCAAAACAGCGGCTTGGACTTTCCCACCAACCAGCGCATCGTTGTCAACCTGGCCCCGGCCGACCTGCCGAAAGACTCTGGGCGTTTTGACCTGCCGATCGCCATCGGCATCTTGACCGCCAGTGGGCAGTTGGACGAGGTGGTTTTGCGGCAGCATGTGTTTGCCGGCGAGCTGTCCTTGTCGGGCGAGCTTCGCCCGGTGCGCGGGGCCTTGGCCATGGCGCTGGGCATGGCCGCAGATGACGAGGCTTGGACCTGGGTGTTGCCCGCGGGCAGCGCCGAAGAAGCGGCCTTGTTGCCGCAGTCGCGGGTTTACCGGGCCGCACATTTGCGTGATGTGGTGCAGGCTTTCTTGCCCCACAGTGACGCCAGTGTGCTGATGCCGTCGACCGGGTGGCAGCGTTTGCAGCCCCCTGCCTGGCCGCAGCCACAGCAGCACCAAAGCGCACCAGACCTGCGCGAGGTGCGTGGCCAGGCCAACGCCAAACGCGCCCTGGAGATCGCCGCCGCAGGCGGCCACAGCCTGTTGATGATGGGGCCGCCGGGCAGCGGCAAGACCATGTTGGCGCAGCGTTTGGTGGGTTTGTTGCCCGGCCTGACGCAACAACAAGCCTTGGAATCGGCCGCGGTGCTGAGTTTGGCCGGGCAGTTTCAGCCCCAGCACTGGGGCCAGCGGCCTTTTCGCCAACCGCACCACAGCGTCACCACCACGGCCTTGGTAGGCGGCGGTGCGCCACCGCGCCCCGGCGCCATTTCTTTGGCGCACCACGGCGTGTTGTTCCTGGACGAGCTGCTGGAGTTTTCAAGGCAGAGCTTGGAAGCCTTGCGCGAGCCCTTGGAAAGTGGCCGCATCCTGATTTCCAGGGGGCGGCACCACACCGAGTTGGCGGCGAAGTTTCAATGGGTGACGGCCATGAACCCCTGCCCCTGCGGCTACTTGGGGTCCCAGCAACCCGCCTGCCGTTGCGCCCCCGAACAAATCGCGCGTTACCAAGCCCGCCTGAGTGGCCCGCTGTTAGACCGCTTGGACATGCAAGTGCAAGTTCCCGCATTGCCGCCCGAGGTGATGCTGCAAGCGCCCTGCGGTGACAGCAGCGAGCGTGTGCGTCAGCGTTGCCAAGCCGCCCACGCCCGCGCCTTGGCCCGCCAAGGGGTGCGCAACCAAGACCTGAGCCCGGCGCAACTGCAAGAGCTGCCCATGAGCGCCCAAGCAGAGCAGCATTTGCTGCAAACCGCGAGCCGCCATGCCTGGTCGGGGCGGGCCATCAGCCGGGTGAAAAAAGTGGCGCAAACCATCGCTGATTTGGCAGGAGCCGCACAAATTGAGCAGCCCCATGTGGCGCAGGCCATGCACTACCGCAGCCCAGCCCAGGGTTGATGGCACACAAAAAAGCCCCGCATTGCGGGGCTTGATGTGAGGGACGCCGACTTGAAAACCAGGGCCTCACCCTTGAGATGAGCCCCCAGCCAAAAGAACAACACTCAAAACGGAATATCGTCGTCCATGTCGTCAAAGCCGGATTTGGCCGGGGCAGGTGCCGATGCACGAGGCGCTGCTGCCGGCGCACTGCGGGCGGGGGCACGGCTACCGCCGCCGTCTTCCGAGGGACCGCCCATGCCTTCGCGGCCACCCAGCAGCTGCAGTTCGGTGGCGATGATGTCCACCGTGGCTTTTTCTTGGCCCGTGGTTTTGTCGGTGTAGGAGCCGTATTTCAAGCGGCCTTCCACATAAATAGGGCGGCCTTTTTTCACGTACTCGCCGGCGATTTCAGCCAAGCGGTCGTAAAAGGTGATGCGGTGCCATTGGGTTTCTTCAACCATTTCGCCGCTGTTTTTGTCTTTGCGGCGGGTGCTGGTGGCGATGGACACATTGGCCACGGCCTGGCCGCTGGGCAAATAACGCACCTCGGGGTCGCGCCCGCAGTTGCCCAGCAAAATCACTTTGTTCACGCTTGCCATGGATGTTCCTCTTGAGTACGGTGTGGATATGAAAACAGATTATGCGGGTAGCAAGGCTTCAGCGGCTGTGCGCTGTGACCGCGCCAAATGGTGATTTGTGCACGTAATGGGTGCCCCAGGCCACCACCAACCAGACCAGCATCAGGCTGGTGCTGGCTGCAAAGACGCCAAACGCGCCGACCGACTTGAGCAACAAACCACCCAAAGCGCCGCCGGCAAAAATCCCCAGCGACTGCAAGGTGTTGTAGACCCCCAAGGCCGCGCCGCGCGAGCCCAACGGGGCCAAGCGGGACGCCAAACTGGGCTGGCTGGCCTCCAGCACATTGAAACCGCAGAAAAACAAAAAAAGCAACAAGCCCAGCAACCAAAGCTGGGGCTGCCCCAACGTCATCCAGCCCCAGGCCGCTTGCACCAGCATCACCAAACCGATGCTGCACAAAAAGAGCGGGCGCAATTGGCCACGACGCTCCATTGGAAAAAGCGTCAAACCCATCACCACGAAGGACAACAAAACAGCGGGCAAATACACCCAGCCATGGTCGTCTTTGGGCACGCCCGCTTGGATCAGCAGAGCGGGAATCGCCACCCAAGACGCCAGTTGCACGGCGTACAAAGCGAACACACCAAAGTTCAAACGGATCAAATCGGGGTGCACCAGCAAGCCCCACAGGCTGTGCTTGGATTGAGAGGGATCGGGCAGGGCGGGCTCGGGGGGCGTCCAAAAGCGCACGATCAGCACACCCGCCAAGGCCATCAAAAAGGTCACACCAAAAATAGCTGGCAGGCCGCCTCGGCTTGACAGCACGGGGCCCAGCACCAGGCTGAGCGCGAACATCAGGCCAATGCTGGCACCCACCAAGGCGGTGCCTTTGGTGCGCACCTCGTCGCGGGTTTGGTCGGCCAGCAAGGCTGTGACGGCCGCCGAAATAGCGCCGCCGCCTTGCAAGGCGCGGCCCCAGGCCAAACCGGTGACGCTGGTGGCCAGTGCGCCGACCACGCTGCCCAGGGCCAGCAGCCCCAAGCCGATGTAAATGACCCGCTTGCGACCAATGCGGTCGGCCGCCAAACCGAATGGAATTTGCAACACTGCTTGCACCAGACCATAAACACCCATGGCCAAACCGACGCTGGACAGGTCGGCTCCGCCTTCGTACTGGCGTGCTTCGAGCATGAACACCGGCATCACCATGAACAGGCCGAGCATGCGCAAGGCGTAAATGCTGGCCAAAGAAAAAGCCGAGCGGCGTTCGTCGGCGGTCATGCGCTCGGGGGGTGCGGCGGTGGAGGGGGTGTGGTCGGACAAAACAGCTTTGCGAAGGTGAACAGCGCACATTGTCGCCCAAGCCCCAGCCGTATCATCCTTGCATGGCCAAAGACAAAACCCTTTTCAGCTGCAGCGACTGTGGCGGCACCAGTCCCAAATGGCTGGGCAAATGCCCCCACTGCGGCGCTTGGAACACCTTGGTCGAGTCGGTGGTCAGCGACAGCAGCGCCAGCAAAAACCGCTACAGCGAGCGCGCGGGCTTGGCCCCCGCCTCGGCCGTCATGGCCCTGAGTGCCATCGAAGCGCAGGACATGCAACGCACCCCCACCGGCCAGGATGAACTGGATCGGGTCTTGGGCGGCGGCATGGTGGAGGGCGGCGTGGTGCTGATTGGCGGTGACCCCGGCATTGGCAAGTCCACCTTGCTGCTGCAAGCGCTGGATGGCTTGCAGCGCAGCGGCCAGCACACCTTGTATGTCACAGGTGAAGAGTCGGGCGCCCAAGTGGCTTTGCGGGCGCGGCGTTTGGGGCTGGACCACAGCCAGGTGAATGTGCTGGCCGAAACCCAGCTTGAAAAAATCATCGCCACGTTGCAGGCCCAGTCGCCGCAAGTCGCCGTCATTGACTCGATTCAAACCGTCTACTCCGACCAACTCACCAGCGCACCGGGCTCGGTGGCCCAAGTGCGTGAATGCGCCGCCCACCTGACCCGCTTGGCCAAGTCCAGTGGCACCACCGTGGTCTTGGTCGGTCATGTCACCAAAGAAGGCGCATTGGCGGGCCCTCGGGTGCTCGAGCACATGGTGGACACGGTGCTGTACTTTGAAGGCGACACGCATTCAAGCTATCGGCTGGTGCGGGCCATCAAAAACCGCTTTGGCGCGGTGAATGAAATTGGCGTGTTCGCCATGACCGAAAAAGGCTTGAAAGGTGTCAGCAACCCCAGCGCTATTTTCTTGAGCCAGCATTCCGAACCGGTGCCTGGCAGCTGCGTCATGGTGACGCTGGAAGGCACACGGCCTTTGCTGGTGGAGATCCAAGCACTGGTTGACAGTGGCGGCCCCAGCCCCCGCCGCTTGAGTGTGGGCCTCGATCGGGACCGCTTGGCCATGTTGTTGGCGGTGTTGCACCGCCACGCGGGCGTGGCTTGCATGGACCAAGACGTGTTTGTGAATGCCGTGGGCGGTGTGCGCATCAGCGAACCCGCTGCCGACTTGGCGGTGATGCTCGCCATCCAAAGCAGCTTGCGCGGCAAGCCGCTGCCACGTGGCTTTTTGGCGTTTGGCGAGGTGGGCTTGGCCGGTGAAGTGCGGCCCGCACCCCGTGGTCAAGAACGCTTGAAAGAAGCCGCCAAGCTGGGCTTCAGCGTGGCCCTGATTCCCAAAGCCAACATGCCCAAAAAGCCCATCGAGGGCCTCACCATCCATGCGGTGGAGCGCGTGGACGAGGCGGTGGCGGTGCTGCGGCAACTCGACTAAAGCCCCGTCCTTAACGGGCTTGACGGGCAACACCAATGAAGCCATGCAGTGCAAACCCCCATGGGGTTTCAGGCGCTTTCTTGTTTTGCATCAAGGTCCATCGTCGGCCAAGCTTCAAGAATGAAATGTCCATCTTGAAGGAGACGTCATGAACCACATCAAACAAGCGGCGACAGGCTTGGCCACCCTGCTGATGGGCTTGGCCCATGCGCAAGTGAGTGTGCCCATCCCTGCTTTCACCCCCTACACCCAGCAGTGCAATGTCTGCCACTTCGCTTATCCACCGGGCATGTTGCCCGCCGCGTCTTGGAAAAAACTGATGGACGCCATGCCCCAGCATTTCACCGGGCAGGTGATGATGAACATCGATACCCAGGAAGAGATTTCCAAATGGCTGCAAGCCAACGCCGGCACCTTTGCACTGGTGGCCGAAGAGCCGCCGCAAAACCGCATCACCCAATCGGCTTGGTGGACCAAGATTCACATGAACAACCCCAAAGTGCCTGCTGCCGTGTGGAAAAAACCATCGGTTGCCAAGGGCTCGTCCTGCGTGACTTGCCACCAAACCGCGGCCAAAGGCGAGTACAACGCCAAATCGGTACAGGTGCCAAAATGAGGCCATGAACTGGCGAACACTTTGGATCCCCCTGGCCTTGGCGGGCCTGTTGTTTTTGTCCTTCCGAGCATTTGGCTGGTGGGGCTTTTCGCTGGTGGCCAGCGGCATCATTTTTTGGCTGTTGCAACACACCAGCCGTTTGTTGTTCAGCTTAGAACGAGCCGCCGATCAACCGGTGGGCACCGTGCCCAATGCGGTGATGTTCCACGCCCAATTGCACAACGGTTTGCGTTTGTTGCAAGTCCTGTCCTTGGCCGGCAGCTTGGGCCGCTTGGATTCAACTCAAGGTCAGCAGCCCGAGGTGTTTGTCTGGCGCGATGAGGCTGGAGATGAAGTTCGTTGCAGTTTTCAAGAAGGCCGCTTGACGGATTGGGCCTTGCGCCGCAACGACAACGACCAAGGCACAGTGGCTGGCGCTTAGAATCGCCGGTCTTCATTTGTGCTTCCCCGAAAGGATTTTCATGAGCGCCCTGCCCCCTCCCATGCACGACCGTGACGGCAAAATTTGGATGGACGGCGTGCTGGTTGACTGGCGTGACGCGAAGATCCATGTCCTCAGCCACACCCTGCACTACGGCTGCGGCGCCTTCGAGGGCGTGCGCGCCTACGACACCGCCCAAGGCACCGCCATCTTCCGTTTGCAAGAACACACCGAACGCTTGTTCAACAGCGCCAAAATATTGCGCATGAAAATCCCGTTCACCCCCGAGCAGGTGAATGAAGCCCAGTGCACCGTGGTGCGCGAAAACAATTTGAAAAGTGGCTATGTGCGCCCACTCACCTGGATCGGTTCACAAAAACTCGGCGTGTCGCCCAAGGGCAACCAGATTCACCTGATGGTGGCGGCCTGGACTTGGGGCGCTTACTTGGGCGAAGAAGGCATGAAGCGCGGCATCCGTGTGAAGACCTCCAGCTACACGCGCCACCATGTGAACATCACCATGACCCAAGCCAAGGCGGTCAGCAATTACACCAACTCCATCCTGGCCAACATGGAAGCCTTGGACGACGGTTACGACGAGGCCTTGTTGTTGGACGCGTCAGGCTTTGTATCTGAAGGCGCAGGCGAAAACATTTTTGTGGTCAAGGGTGGCGTGATCTACACGCCCGACTTGTCGGCCGGGGCATTGAATGGCATCACCCGCAACACCATCTTCCACATTGCCAAAGATTTGGGTCTCGAGATTGTGCAAAAGCGCATCACCCGTGACGAGGTGTACATCGCCGACGAAGCCTTCTTCACCGGCACCGCGGCTGAAGTGACGCCCATCCGCGAATTGGATCGGATTGAAATTGGTATTGGCAGCCGCGGCCCGATCACCGAAAAAATCCAGAGCGCCTTCTTTGACATCGTCAATGGTCGCAATCCCAAGTACGCCCATTGGCTGACCAAGGTTTGACATGAAGACCATCGAGTTGCTGGCCAAAGACTTGAACAGCCACGGCGGTGTGTTTTGCCCCAGCCCCAAGGCGGACATGCAGTTGTGGAACACCCATCCCAAGGTGTTTCTCGACCTCTCGCACGAAGACCACGCCAAGTGCCCGTATTGCAGCACCGAATACCGCTTGAAGGCGGGTGAGCATGTGGCGGGGCACTGAGAAACCATTGGCGGCTGATCAAACGCAGGCCGCACTGGCGCAGGTGACCATCGTGGTGGTCAGCTTCAACAGCGCCCATTGCATGCCGGCTTTGGGCCAAATGTTGAGCGACTGCCCGCATGTGGTGGTGGTGGACAACGGCAGCCATGACAACAGCCCAAGCGTGGCCCAAAGTTGCTTGCCACAGGCGCAATGTCTTTCGCTCGGCGACAACTTTGGCTTTGGCGTGGCCAACAACAAAGGCTTGGAGCTTGTGACCACGCCCTACGCTTTGTTGCTCAACCCCGACTGCATGATTGAAGCCAATGCCATCGTTCAATTGGTGCAAGCCGCTGCGCAATGGCCAGAAGCTGCCATGGTGGCGCCACAAATCTTGAGCGCGAACCAGAAACGCATGGGCAATTACGGTTGGGCTCGCACCCATTGGCATGCCAAAGGCCCTTTGGCGCAAGGCCCTGTGTGCGTGGCCAATGCCTCCGGTGCCGTGATGCTGTTGCGCATGACAGCCAAACCGCATCGACAGTGGTTTGATCCAAGCTTCTTCTTGTATTACGAAGATGAAGACCTGTGCTTGGACTTGTTTCAGCAACAGCAAGCGATCGTGCTTGAGCCATCCATCTTCGTGACCCATTTGAATCGCTCCTCTGTCAAAGGCGACAAGCCTTGGCGCTTGGAATATTTACGCGGCTATCACCATGCACGCTCAAAGATTCTGATCACGGCCAAGTATTTTGGTGAATCCGCCGCTCGTCGACATCAATTCACAGCCATGCTGCAAGCGCTGGCCTTGGTGGCGGCAAGGACGTTGCTACTCTCGCCCCGATTGCTCTGCCGCGCACTCGGCAGGGTGGTGGGTTTGTGGGGAGCGCCGACGACGTATAAGCAACGTAGAAATTCAATGCCTGATTGAATCAAGTTGTGGCGGAATCAATGGGGTTTTGTAGCTGGCACAACCGCATCAAAATCAAAGCAAGTAAAACAATGCACCAAGAAAAATACACTTGACGACAAGTGTTGACAGATAAAACGGATACCGACAAACCAAACTCCATGTACATCAAGGGCAACAACATGCCCAACAGCGACATACCTTGAATGCTTGGATCAGTATGTTTCCGGAATCGTGCAAAAGCAATCAATGGGCTGCCAAAAGCCAACAATAAGCCAATACCTCCCATGATGCCGAATCTCACCAATGAATTGATGTACTCATTCTCAAATGCGCCTAAACCGCCGATGTATTGAGACTCTAGGCCTGTTTGGGCTAGACGCTGGTGTTGTTCGGGCCCCATATTCTTGCCCCCCCAGCCAGCCCATGGACGATCAGCAAACATGTCTACACCGATTTTCCAAGCAGCCAAGCGAACGCTGACAGAACCTTCCGTCACTTGGCCCGTTGATAACCAAATTTTTGCCCCTTGTATGCCTGCTTCGATGCGCCCAAGGACAGTCTGTTTTGGTAACAAAGTCACACTGCCAATCAATAAAGCACAGCCCAGACAAAAAACCGCAGCCCTCTTCCATGGTGACCAATTCTGAGAGGTATAGAAAACAACCAGAAATAAAACCATGATCAAGGAAAGCCAACCGCCCTTTGATCCGCTGAGCAGTGATGTCAGCACGCCACAACAACCACCCAACGCCAACCAAATCTTGATTGACCAAAGCTGTTTTCGAACAGGCATGGTAAGCAAGCCAATGAAAGAAGCTGCGCCCATCACCAAGCCAGTATTGCCAAAATGAATGGCATTG
The DNA here is from genome assembly GCA_947448745.1 of Comamonadaceae bacterium. GTDB lineage: Bacteria > Pseudomonadota > Gammaproteobacteria > Burkholderiales > Burkholderiaceae_C > Limnohabitans. The sequence goes on along the minus strand of CANFOQ010000010.1, from coordinate 6,293 downwards.
AAATAAAAACCGTCAGCACGCGCAACCCCTAAAATTTTGGCCTGATAAATGGCAATCAGCGCAGCACCCACTGCACCTGTGGCTGCGCCTAAAAAGAAATAAATTGGATTGGTACGAGCTTTGGGAATCACTAAGAAAATAAGTGGATAAAGCAGGGCCGGCAAATACATTTCATAAAAAGTCCATGCATGACCATGGAATATAACCATCAATACGCCAACCAAACTATAAAGCCAAAACCCTCCAACCATCCAATAAACAGAAGAATGTTGAGGTAGTGCGTCGAGACGTTTCAGCGCCAAAGAGGCCAGCCCAAGCAACGTGAAACTCAGCCCCAGTAGCATGAAGCCACTGTGCATCAATAATGTCAGGGCAGGCCCCAAAAACAATAAGATGTCGGTTAGATAAAACATGGATTGCCTAAAATTCAAAGCATTTCATCTTACATGTTGACATCAATATGCCTCATCCTCTCCTAAAAGAACAAATAAATCTCAAGATCATTGTGAGAGTTGCATGGGCGACTATCGGGTTGGCGTGGATAAAGTCGCCACTGCGATTGCAGCTACGTGGATTGGGCTTATGGATATTTGTTCAGTTGGCGCCAGAAATGAAATTCAAAGAGGATTTGCAACATAGGCTGAACAAATCTCAACTGGACAGGTTGAATAAATATTGCAAGCTGAAAGAAGCGATCTCTTTGCCTGCAAACGCCCAATCAGCCTGTCAATTGAGTTTGAAAAAATACAGTCACTATGTCAGTGATTTATTGAAAGTGCTCACCCCCAGGTTCATGCATCAAAATTTTTTAAAGGAATTTGGTGATGTGACTTGGGTGCCGAATTCGCCGACTTTTGTAAAAAGTCGACCAATTGGTGACCATAATCAAAATTCAGTTCTATTGCCTTTGAACGTGCGACGTCACTTTGTTTTTCCTCAGGATCCTTATGATTTTCATTTAAAAGTATCCCAAATCATTTGGCGTGGCGCTTCATTGCAAGAACCACGAAAACATTTTTTGAGTTATGCAAGCGGTTTGCAATGTTGTGACGTTGGAGATCCAAGTCTGGCACTATCTCATATGCATTACAAAAAGCGCATGAGCTTGTTTGAGCAAATGCGATATAAATATTTGGTCTCATTAGAGGGCAACGATGTCGCCAGCAATTTGAAATGGATCATGAATTCAAATTCATTGTGCTTGATGCCAAAGCCACGGTTTGAAACCTGGTTTTTAGAAAGTGAACTACAGGCAGGCGTGCATTACGTTGAATTGAAAGAGGATTACAGCAATTTGCAACTGGTGTTTGACTACTACGAACAACATCCTGCGGAAGCGCTGCAAATTATCCATCGGGCTCAAGCCTACACGCGTCAATTCAAGGACGCAGTTGGAGAAAGACTTCTCGCGCAATGCGTTGCAGAAAATTACTTTCATTGGACACGTTGAAAAGTTCGCACTGAGTATTTCGAGCTGAATTTCACTATGATGGCAGGTTGCCCTCGATAAATCCAAAGCAGTGAATTCACCCCAAGACGCCAATTACTTGTCGCATCACCTCGCAGGACGAGGCGCGTTCGGACAGATCAGCATTCGTGGAGCCCGCACCCACAACCTGAAAAACATCGACATCGACATCCCGCGCAACCAATTGGTGGTCATCACCGGTTTGTCGGGGTCGGGCAAATCCAGTTTGGCGTTTGACACGCTGTATGCCGAAGGCCAACGCCGCTATGTGGAAAGTTTGTCAGCCTATGCGCGGCAGTTTTTGCAGCGCATGGACAAGCCCGATGTTGATTTGATCGAAGGCTTGTCGCCGGCCATTGCCATCGAACAAAAAGCCACCAGCCACAACCCACGCTCAACGGTCGGCACGGTCACTGAAATTCACGACTACCTGCGTTTGTTGTTTGCCCGTGCCGGGACACCGCATTGCCCCGAGCACGGCGTGCCCTTGCAGTCCTCCAGCGTGGCGCAAATGGTGGGTGCGGTCTTGGCCATGCCGCCCGAGGCCCGCATCATGGTGATGGCGCCGGTGGCACGAGAGCGCAAAGGCGAGTTCGCCGAGGTCTTCACCCAAATGCAAGCGCAAGGCTTCGTGCGATTTCGCATCGATGGCAAAGTGGTTGAGTTGGCCGACTTGCCAACCCTTGAGAAAAAAGAAAAGCACGACATCGATGTGGTGGTTGATCGGCTCAAAGTGCGACCAGACATGGCCACGCGCTTGGCCGAGAGTTTGGAAACCGCCCTGCGCCTGGCCGATGGTCGCGCGGTGGTGCTGGACTTGGACAGCCAAACCGAGCGCGCTTTCAATGCGCGTTTTGCCTGCCCGCATTGCAATTACGCCATCGGCGAACTCGAGCCGCGTTTGTTCTCTTTCAATTCGCCTTTGGGCGCGTGCCCCGCGTGTGAAGGCTTGGGCGAGCAAACTTTTTTCGATCCCGCCCGCATCGTGGCCTTCCCCAGCATCAGCTTGGCCAGCGGCGCTATCAAAGGCTGGGACAAGCGCAATGCCTATTACTTCGCCATGTTGCAAAGCTTGGCCAAGCACTATGGTTTTGATTTGGAAACGCCGTTTGAAAACTTACCCGAAGCGATTCAACAGGTGTTGTTGTTTGGCTCGGGCGAGGAAGAAATCAAGTTCAGCTATGTGCTGGAATCTGGCGCGAAAGCGGGTCGCAAAACCAGCAAGCTGCATCCGTTTGAAGGCATCGTCAACAACATGACGCGCCGTTTTCGCGATACCGACTCGGCGTTGGTGCGCGAGGAGTTGTCGCGTTACCGCGGCCACCGACCCTGCTTGGAATGTGAAGGCACCCGCTTGCGCATTGAGGCCCGCCATGTGCGTTTGGGTGAAGGTATGTCAGCCCGCACCTTGCATGATGTGAGCCACATCACCTTGGCCGAATGCCAAGCGTATTTTCAAGACCTGCATTTGCAAGGCAACAAGGCGGACATTGGCGACAAGGTGATTCGTGAAATTGCGAATCGCTTGAAATTTTTGAACGACGTGGGCCTCACCTACCTGAGTCTTTCGCGCAGCGCGGACACCTTGTCGGGTGGCGAAGCGCAGCGCATCCGCTTGGCCTCGCAAATTGGCTCGGGCCTCACGGGCGTCATGTATGTGTTGGACGAGCCCAGCATCGGCTTGCATCAGCGTGACAACGACCGCTTGATCGACACCTTGAAACATCTGCGTGACATTGGCAACAGTGTGTTGGTGGTGGAGCATGACGAAGACATGATTCGCGCCGCCGACCATTGCTTGGACATGGGGCCGGGCGCCGGTGTGCATGGCGGTCGTGTGATGGCGCAAGGCACACCGGCGGATATTGAAGCCAACCCCAACTCCTTGACGGGGCGCTACATGTCGGGTGCATTGCAAATTGCGGTGCCCACAACGCGGCGCGCTTGGCTTTTGCAACAACCGACCCTCCCTCAAGCCGCGCCCACCAAAAACGTGTTTGGCGCCATGCCAGCAGCGCCAGTTTCAAACAGCGCCAAACAATCGCTGACCATTTTGGGTGCACGCGGCAACAACTTGAAGCACGTCGATGCTGAATTCCCTGTGGGCTTGCTCACCTGTGTCACGGGCGTGTCGGGCTCTGGCAAATCCACTTTGGTCAACGACACCTTGTACGCCGCAGCAGCACGCCAAATTCACCGCGCCCACGAAGAGCCAGCAGCCCATGACGACATCTTGGGGCTTTACAACTTCGACAAAGTCATCAACGTCGACCAGTCCCCGATTGGGCGCACGCCGCGTTCCAACCCGGCCACTTACACCGGCTTGTTCACGCCCTTGCGCGAGTTGATGGCCGAGGTGCCGATGGCCCGCGAACGCGGCTATGGCGCAGGTCGCTTTTCCTTCAACGTGGAAGGCGGTCGTTGCACCGCCTGCCAAGGCGACGGCATGGTGAAAGTGGAAATGCATTTCTTGCCCGATGTGTATGTGCCTTGCGATGTTTGTCACGGTGAACGCTACAACCGCGAGACCTTGGAGGTGCAATACAAGGGCAAAAACATCGCGCAAATTTTGAACATGACGGTGGAAGACGCCTTGGCGTTTTTCGGCGCGGTGCCCAATTTGGCGCGCAAGTTGCAAACCTTGATGGAAGTGGGCTTGGGTTACATCCGGTTAGGTCAAGCCGCCACCACCTTGAGTGGCGGTGAGGCGCAGCGCGTGAAACTGGCACTCGAGTTGTCGCGCCGAGACACCGGCCGCACGCTCTACATCTTGGACGAACCGACCACCGGCTTGCATTTCGCCGACATTGATTTGCTGTTGAAGGTGTTGCACCAACTGGTGGAAGCGGGCAACACCATTGTCGTCATCGAGCACAACTTGGATGTGATCAAAACCGCCGACTGGGTGATTGACATGGGCCCCGAAGGGGGCAGTGGTGGTGGCCAGGTGGTGGCTGTGGGCACGCCCGAAGACGTGGCCGCCAACCCGGCCAGCATGACCGGCCGGTATTTGAAACGCTTGTTAAAACACTGATCAGCTGACGGTGTCGTAAACGCCTGCTGCAGCATCGGCCATTTCATCAATGATGGCGTAGGCTTGGGCCGTAGGCACCAAAAACTTGGTGCGGCGGTTGTTACCTTCAAAGGTCAATTCGATCATGCCCTGGTTCAGCAAGTCGTTGATCTTGCGATGCAGCATGGCGGGTGAGCCGATGTGCGCCAGGTTCATGGCTTGGGTCACATTCATGGAAGAACCCGCGTGGTGCGCCATGGCCACGCGCATCAACAACAACTGTGCATTGATGTCGGGCAACACCGCATGGTGGCGATTTTCAACCTCGTTCACGCTTGCCATCAACTCGAAAAAAACTGCTCTATTTTGCATGATTCACTGTTCCTGTAATCAATGAACCATATCGGATTTGTACAAATCATGCATTAACCTGCAACACAAATTGGCCTTTAAATAAGCAGATTTTTCATTAGAAAAAAAATCATACTTACGCCAAATGTGCGCCTTCATACAAAGTTTCTTCAGCTGCTGGCGGCATGCAATTGATCGCGGGTTTTCAGGGCAATTGCACGAGCGGCTTGGGCAAAATCTTCAGCTGCAGACGCATACAGCACAGCGCGCGATGAGTTGACGATGATGTTGCCCGTGACCTCGCCGTGGCTTGTTCGCAAGCCAGCCTTCACCGTGGCTGCAGCATCACCGCCTTGCGCCCCCACACCCGGAATCAGCAAAGGCAGCGTCGGTGCCAGCGCCCTCACCCGTTCAATTTCAGCAGGATAAGTGGCACCCACCACCAAACCCAATTGACCATTCAAATTCCAAGAACCTTGTGCCAATCGTGCAATGTGTTCATAAAGCAAAGGTTGGCCATCGACTGAAGACAGACGTTGGTTCTGAAAATCATCGCCACCGGGGTTGGATGTTCGGCACAACAGGAACGCGCCTTTGCCGTGGTATTTCAAATAGGGCTCAACAGAATCAAAGCCCATGAAGGGCGAGAGCGTGACCGCATCTGCGCCATAACGCTCAAAGGCTTCCACGGCATATTGTGTTGCTGTGGCGCCAATGTCGCCGCGCTTGGCATCCAATATCACCGGCACCTGCGGGGCCACACGGCGAATATGCGTGATCAATCGCTCCAATTGGTCTTCGGCGCGGTGCGCCGCGAAGTAAGCAATTTGCGGTTTGAAGGCACAAACCAAGTCATGGGTTGCATCCACGATGCGGGCGCAAAAATCAAAGATGCGCGTGGTGTCGCCTCGCATGGCGGCAGGGAACTTGCTGGGCTCGGGGTCCAGGCCCACGCACAGCAAGGATTGTTGGCGGCGGCTCGCCTGTTGCAGCATGTCGGTGAAGTTCATGGCGCAGATTGTAGGCAGGGGTTTGTTCAAGATCGCTGTGTCAACCAGCAAGGTCGCTCTAGGCGCTGACAGGACGTGCTTGCTGCATGGCCAAGATCAAATCAGCCCATGCTTTGGCTTTGTCCGACGGGCTGCGCAACAAATACGCCGGGTGGTAACTCACGACAACAGGACGCCCCAAAACCTGGTGCGCCTGGCCACGCAACTTGCCCAGTGGTTGACTGGCCGCTTCGCCCAAACTGGCTTGCAACAAGGCTTGCGCGGCCAAGCGACCCAGGGCCAAGATGACTTTGGGTTGCAGCAGTTCGATTTGCCGTTGCAAATAAGCGTTGCAATGCATCAATTCTTCAGGGCTGGGGTTGCGTTTGTCTTGCGGATGGCATTTCACGGCGCTGGTGATCACCACCGTCTCAGGTGTTGGACTGCCCGCATGGCGCGACAAACCCATGGC
>CANFOQ010000009.1 GCA_947448745.1 Comamonadaceae bacterium | reverse complement strand
TTGAGCCGCCGACAAACCATGCGCCCTGGCCACCAACGACACAGAACTTCCTGGTTCGTTGGTCTGTTTCACAATTTCAAGCTTCTGCTCGGGTGTCCAGCGTCTTCGCCGCTGAACACTTGTGACCACTTCCACCCGGTTGGGTCTTATTGAAGACATAGTCATATCCATAGTCGTATTCCTAGTTGTTAGTTTAAGAAATACCGATGGGACTGTGCTTCAGGGGGCTAACTCACTCCGTCCTGAGCAGAGCCAGTTTAGATACGCTCGTCGGGCGGAAGGAGATATTTGCGAATAGCTCGGCCAGAAGTCAGTCAGACGTTCGGTGTAGTCGCCCTCTGGCGCTACTGACTTGGTGGGGTCAACGAGACAGGCGTCGTTTTCATTAAATTTGGTCTTCAGAGAAGTACCGACATAAATCATTCCACCGGAAATTTGAGTGTCTCCAACTTTGACAGACATGCCACTTGGGCACCACACACCTTCGCCTAGGCCGCTAGGCGCTTTAGGTATAGAAAAACCTGACGAGGAAGTGCTGGCTGCAGGCACGCGAGCGAACGAGTCCTCATTGGGGACCACGGTTTCGAAATGAAATGACTTCGCCACTTCGGAGTCTGGCCTTTTACGGATTGAGACGGATTTAGGCTCAGGTGCTGCTGGTTTGCTGTTGTTCAACGAGCGAACAACCAGCCAAATGCAGGCAAAAATGGCGATGCCAATCCACAAACTCACTGGGGTGGGCCCCCAAAGTGGAAAAAGAAGCCGACACCAATGACGATACTTTTAATGCCAAATTTCTTTGTCCCTGTCATATTGTTTCGCGCGCTGTTGATTGTGTTGATGAACGAGTTTTTGAATCAGATAGCTTGAGTAGCGCATCCAAAGATAAACCTTGATTGCGTACTGCGCTTCGATTAACGCCTCACTATCCTCAAGCAAGTCGTTCGTGGTTTTGGGGAACACCACATCCAGACCTGAAAAAATCTTTTATCCAAACTTGACTTTTAACCATCTGATTTAGTGATCAATATCACTTGGTCTTTGGCTTGTTTCACCAAAATTTCCAACATCCATAGATCCTCAGCCTTGGCTTCCTGCCTCAAAGCTTCGATCTCGGACGGTGAGCGCGTGGTGGCCGTTTGCGGACAACCCAGCTGACCTTTGACGTTCAGGTTGGCCGTTTCATTCAGCGCATTGGAATCAGTCATCAAATAATGAGTTAAAAAGAGTGCATTTTATAAATAAATACATTTAAAGCAACACATTTCTTGGCCACGCACTTAGAATAATATCGATATCAATATCAATATCAAAACGCCTTCGCTATGAGCACTCAAATCCTTATTCATCTGCCAACAGAGGTTGCGCGCCGCTTTCGCGAGGCCGTGCCCGCGCGTCAGCGCAGCAACTTCATTTGCAAGCTTCTCGAAGAAAGTTTGCCAAACACCGACCAGCAAATGCATGAACTCGCTCTGCAGGCCGAAGCATTTGATCGCACCCAACCTGATGAATCGTTGGACTTAGAGGCAACGCTCATGGACGGCCTAGATCCAAACGAGTCTTTTGATGCAGACAAGCTTGCAGCCTTATGCCAAAAATAACGGCTGACATTCTGCGCGGAGATGTGTTTTGGGCGAACTTAGACCCGACGAAGGGGTCAGAAATTCAAAAGACGCGCCCTGTGGTTGTGCTCTCCATCAACCCGATCAACAAAGCAAGAAAAACCGTGGTTGTTGTCCCCTTGTCCACCTCCGCGCCTGCTATTGACTTTCTGAATGTTCCATTGCGGGGAGGATCAGTGGCCAGGTGTGAGCACATTCGCGCCATTGACAAAATGCGGCTCACCACCAAGATTGGTTCTATTTCAAGCGCAGACCTTGGAATGATCGAAGCAGGACTCAGCCGTATTCTTGGTTTGAACTGACTTTTCTGCCAATAATTCAAGTCATCAAAGACTTTTCAGTTTCTTTTCTTTGCTTACCAAGAATCCAAACTGCCTTTTAGACTCACGAGCACCATTAGGAGCGAATGATGCGTCAACGTGCACCGACCCACCCTGGGGCCATCCTCCGTGAAGATGTGTTGCCCAACTTGCCCGGCATGTCTGTCAGTTCCTTCGCAAGAAAGCTGGGCGTTTCACGTCAAACTTTGCATTCGGTTTTGGCAGAGCGCAGTGGTGTTTCCGTCGAAATGGCCTTGCGCTTGGGCGTCCTTCTGGGCAACGGCGCTCAGCTTTGGCTGGACATGCAAACACAATATGACCTCTGGCACGCGCAAGCCTAGTTGAAAGCTGAATTGGGACATATGAAGAGACTAGAGACGCTGGTCATGGCGTGACCAATTCGGGCATGTCATGCCAATGCATCATCGCCTGCGCCTCGTCTGGCGTGGCACCCAGCCAGGCTTCAAATTGCGCGGTGGCCAACACCAGCGGTGTGCGTTTTTCGTCCCCCGGTTTGTGAAACTGGTTCATCACCGGGTGCGCATCCGCATTCACCGTCAGCATCGAAAAGCTCGTCACCAACTCGCCGGATGCAGGATCGGTCCAGGTGTCCCAAATGCTGGCGATGCCAAAGGGTTCATGCGAGGCCAACGCAATTTGCCAAAGTTGTGCTTTGCCACTGCCATAGTGCGGTTCGAAAAAGTTGTCTAGCAGCACGATGCCATAGCGACGTTGCCGCCAAGGCGTGCGGTAGCTGGGTTTGCTGGCCACGGTTTCAGCGCGGGCGTTGTAGGTGTGGCGGCTGATCTTGTCGTCTTTGGCCCAAGCGGGAATCAAGCCAAAGCGGGCCAAGCCACCCGCCCCGTGCTGTGGCTTTTGAGCACCAGCGGCGCGGCGTAGCCGGGGTAGGCCTCAGGTGGGTAGGGCGCAGACGGCAAATCCACATTCAAGTGTTCTTTCACCCAAGGGTTGTTGCGCGTGGCGGTGAAGTTGGTGCACATGGGCAAAGAACGATGACAAAAGTACGCGTTGAATGAAACAGTTGATAAGTTCGTAAGCCGAATTGTGAAAGCAAGGCCCAGATCTCATGCTCAGGGGATTGATTCCACCTGATAAGCATCCAGTATGATTATCCAGTCGATACAAAGTTAACCAAATTGGTCTTATCTTGAAAAAAAATCAACCTATGAATGAATTTCCATTGCTAGATCCAAGCGATGGCATTCCACTTTTTTATCCCTATGTTCCAGCTGAAGCGATTGCTGAGGTCACGGACACTTTGTCCGGTCGTTGGATAGGGCAAGGACCCAAAGTCGATTTATTCGAAAAGCAATTTGAAGACATGTTCTTAGGTCAGCACAAAGCGCTTGCCGTTGGTTCTGGCACAGATGCTTTGCACCTTGCTTACTTGCTTGCCAACGTGACTGCCGATGATGAAGTGATCGTTCCAGTTTTCACATGCACAGCTACTAATATTCCGCTTCTTTACATTGGTGCAAAAATAGTTTTTGCAGATATTGACCCAGACACAATGAATATTTCGATTCCGGATGTCGAACGAAAAATCACCCCAAAAACAAAGGCGATTGTCTGCGTCGACTACGGTGGCGTGCCTTGTGATTACGATGCATTAAATCATTTATGTAAAAAGCATGGATTGAAACTCATTTCTGATGCGGCTCATTCCATAGGCTCGAAATACAAAGGCCAATTTTCTGGCACATGTGCCGACTTCACGATTTTTTCCTTCCAAGCCATCAAAACCCTAACCACTGGCGATGGCGGCATGCTGACAATTCGCGATCCATCGCTGATTGAAAAAGCCAAGCGGCTTCGTTGGTTTGGCATTGATAGGTCAGCCAAGCAAGGTGGTATTTGGGAAAATGACATCATTGAAGTTGGGTACAAATACCAAATGACTGATATTGCAGCTGGCATAGGCTTGGCTGGCTTGAAGCACATTCGCGAAGTGATTCGCTATCGCAACGAATTGTTCCAGCACTACGAAGCAAAGCTGACAAGCTCCCGCGTAAAATTGATAGGTCAATCTTCCACCAGTGACTATTTCACTTGTGCATGGTTACTAACCATCATTGTTGATCAAGATCGCGTGGCTTTGATGAAAAAGCTTCGAGAAAACGGAGTTGAATCTGGTCAAGTGCATTATCGAAATGATCGCTACTCTATATTGGGTGGACGCTGCAAAGACTTGCCACATATGGATGAACTCGAAGATCGCTATTTGGTGCTGCCACTTCATCCAAGAATTCGCTTATCAGACATTGAAAAAATATGTGGTTTGATCAATGAAGGGTGGTAATTACCTTTATGAAAATTGCAATATGTTTTCGGGGTATTTCACGTTCTCTTAGCCATACCATTGCTTCGATTGAAGAAAATGTATTCAAACCTGCCCATGAAGCTGGCGAAGTGCGAATCTTCACACACTTGTTTGACCAACACCATATCGACAATCCAAGGAGTGGCGAAAAAGGCCAATTAAATTCGACTGAGCACAAGTTGCTCAACAGTGACTGGGAGCAACTTGAGGCTCCAGGTGAGTGTTTGTCGATTTGTGGGTTTGAGCAATTGCAAACTTTTGGCGACCCTTGGAAAGATGACTTCAGCTCAGTTAAAAATTTGATTCATGAGCTGCACTCATTAAAGCAGGGCTGGTTAGCAGCCCAAGCATGGGAGCCCGATGTTTACATGTTCTTGCGCCCAGACTTGCGGTATTTGCAAAGTTTCAAACCGATCTTTCAACAAATGGCATTTGGAAAGAAATCAGGCCTTTGCGTTCCTCTGTGGCAAGGCTTTGGCGGCTGCAATGATCGATTTGCCATAGCCAACAGTCAAGCAGCTGCCCGTTGTTATGCCCAGCGTATAGATTGGGCGATTGATTATTGTTTGAATACGAAAAAACCGTTGCACGCAGAAAAATTCCTACTCTACCGAATTCAGAAGAATCAAATTCCTTTGTGGTTTATGAGCATTCAAGGAAGCAGAGTTAGAGCGGGGGGGGTTGTTGCAAATGAAAATTACCGGATACTTAGGGAATCCAATATTCCAGTAGCATGGCATGCATTAAAAAAAGGTTTTGCAAACGCTCGCTAAGACTTTTACTTGTCTATGATCGTCATCGAACAAGCTTTTGGGCCCTTGTAAGACCCCAAGCAGGAAGCGCACATGCAGGCCTACATGCTGAACCAGTTTGCGTTTTTAGGCATCCGCGCAGGCCCTAGGTGACAAGCTTTGCGCTCAGTGTTTGCCGGACCATCCTGACCCGCAAATCCACATGGATGAATGTGTCCAGCATCCCAACATGTGGGTGCGACGCGTGGCCATGCTGCACCAACTCGGTTGGAAAACGCAGACCGATGAAGTGCGATTGTTTGACTATGCGCTGTCATTGGCCAATGAAAAGAGTTCTTCATCCGCAAAGCCATAGGTTGGGCTTTGCGCGACCATGCCCGCACCCGACCATAAGCGGTACGTGCATTTTTGAAGAAGCATCAACAGGTTTTGTCAGGTTTAACGGTTCGCGAAGCGGGCAAACATCTCTGACGGTCAAGCAGCTTGCTCAAGGCTGGCGCTAACCCGCAAAGGGTAAACACGGTGTTGACAGTCTTTTGTCGAAAGAAGAACCTTCAGGGCTCGTTGACATCCCTTCAGCCCCTCGGCGCCACGCCGAATTTCTTCCTTCAGAAAGGCCATTGAATGAGCAGCCACTCCCCCTCACAACAGGCTTCCACTTGGCTCGCCGCTTTTGAAAAAGCACTCGCCAGTGGCCAAGCCAATCAAGTCACGCCGCTGTTTGACACCGATTGTTATTGGCGCGATTTGGTCTCGTTCACCTGGAACATTTGCACCCAAGAAGGTCATGCTGCCATTGCCGACATGTTGACGGCCTGCTTGAAGGAGGTGAAGCCTTCGCACTTTGCGTTGCAAGGCGAGGCCACCGAAGCCGATGGTGTGGTGGATGCCTGGTTCACGTTTGAAACGGGTGTGGCTCGCGGTTTGGGTCATTTGCGGTTGAAGACGGGCAAGGCCTGGACGCTGCTGACCACCATGACCGAACTCAAAGGCTTCGAAGAGAAAAAAGGCACACACCGCATCAAAGGCGCGGAGCACGGTGCGCACAAGCACCGCAAGAGTTGGCTGGAGTTGCGCAAAGAAGAACAAGAAACGCTGGGCTACAAAGAGCAGCCTTATGTGCTGATCATCGGTGGCGGCCAAGGGGGCATCATGCTGGCCGCGCGTTTGCGCCGCCTCGGTGTGCCCACCATCGTGGTGGAAAAAAATGCACGCCCGGGCGACAGCTGGCGCAACCGTTACAAAACATTGTGTTTGCACGACCCCGTGTGGTACGACCACTTGCCTTACTTGCCCTTCCCCGATGACTGGCCGGTGTTTGCGCCCAAAGACAAAGTGGGTGACTGGCTAGAGATGTACACCAAGATCATGGAGATCAACTACTGGGGTTCCACCACAGCCAAAAAAGCCCACTTCAACGAGGCCAACGGCGAATGGGAAGTCGAGCTTGAACGCGAAGGCCGGGCCATCACCGTGCGACCCAAACAACTGGTGTTCGCGCTGGGTGTGTCGGGCTACCCCAATGTGCCCAAAATCACGGGTGCTGAATCATTCCAAGGCGACCAACACCATTCCAGCAAACACCCTGGCCCTGACAGTTGCAAGGGCAAGAAGGTGGTGGTGTTGGGCTCCAACAATTCAGCCCACGATATTTGCGCCGCGCTGTGGGAGAACGACATCGACGTCACCATGGTCCAACGCAGCAGCACCCACATCGCGCCGTCTGATGCGCTGATGGAATTGGCGTTGGGCGGCCTGTACAGCGAAGAAGCGGTCAAGAGTGGCATCGACCACCACAAAGCCGATTTGGTGTTTGCCAGCGTCCCCTACAAAATCATGCACAGCTTCCACATACCTGTTTATGAAGAAATGCAAAAGCGCGAAGCCAGTTTGTATGGCCGGCTTGAAAAGGCGGGCTTCATGCTCGACTTTGGCGACGATGGATCGGGCTTGTTCATGAAGTATTTGCGCCGAGGCTCGGGCTACTACATTGATGTCGGCGCCAGCGAGTTGGTGGCCAATGGCAGCATCAAACTCAAAAGCCACAACAACATCGAACGCATCAACCCCAAGTCGGTGACGCTCACGGATGGCACCGAGTTGCCTGCCGATGTCTTGGTGTATGCCACGGGCTATGGCTCGATGAACCACTGGTTGGCCGATTTGGTGTCGCCCGAAGTGGCCGACAAAGTGGGCAAGGTGTGGGGCTTGGGGTCCAGCACCACCAAAGACCCAGGTCCTTGGGAAGGTGAGTTGCGCAACATGTGGAAACCCACCAACCAACAACAACTGTGGATTCACGGCGGCAACCTGCACCAAAGCCGCCACTATTCACAGTTTTTATCCTTGCAACTCAAGGCGCGTTATGAAGGTTTGAAAACGCCGGTGTACGCGCAAGCCAAGGTGCACCATTTGCGTTGAAAGGTGAAGGGGCGTTTGCTGATTTGCAGATGCCCCTTATTTCTTGGCTTCCGGCAAAGTCAGCAAGTTGCTGGCATGGAAAGACGCGTCAAACACCTTGGCCTTGCCAATGTAAAAACGGTCCAAGCGCCAGTCTTTCAACACTTCAATGGCCAGTTCAAAGTCGGATGTGTTCAAGGCATACAGCGACTGCATGGGGAAGGCCTGTTCGGTTTCCAACGACAAGATCAGCTTGGCAAATGTTTGGGCCACGTCCGATTTGGGGTTGGCTTCAATGATATTTTTCACTTGCTTGATGGAACGCATACAAATCCTTGTTGAACACTAGGGCTGGCTATTGTCGGTGCTTTACCCCCTCAAACATTGTGACAAATCAATGTCAGTTCAATGACATCAAAGCAGCTCAGGCGACTGAACTGTCAACAAGCTGACTTGTGGAACGCCTTCTTTCAGCTTATAGCGCAGCCACCAAACAGATCCCTTTTTGATCATCATTTCATGCGCAGGCATGCCCAGCAACTGGCTGACCAACAGGCCAATCAAGGGCTGGTGGGACACCATGACCATGGTGTTTTTGGCGGTGGGCCATTGCGCCAATTCCAAGGCGTGTTCCACGGTTCCTTGGGGTGAAATTTCATCGCGAAGTTTGTATTTGCGCCCCAGGGGTAAAACAGTTTGCTGGGTGCGCACCGTGGGGCTGCACATCACCTTGGCCCCATCGGGCAACTGCCGCTCGAGCCATTGCGCCATGCGCGTTGCCTGACGTTCACCGCGATGCGTGAGGGGGCGCTCGGCATCGGTCAAACCCTCTTCGATGGGCACCGCTTCAGCGTGTCGCCACAGTATCAAGTCCATTTTGAAATCCATATATATTTCACTGACCTTGAATATGCTTGAAGTGTTTGACTGAATGATGACGATATTGGGTAAGTTTCACTAAATGTTCACTTTGCTGACATTCAAATGAAATAACTGTCTTTTATTATTGGACTACTAACAAAGAGGTGCTATGAATATTGCCGTGTTTGGAACTGGTTATGTGGGTTTGGTGCAAGGCGCAGTACTGGCAGATGCAGGACACAAGGTTGTATGCGTTGATATTGACGAAGCAAAGTTAGTTCGGCTCCGGCGTGGCGAAATTCCAATTTATGAGCCGAACTTAGAACCATTGGTGAAATCCAACCACGCTGAAGGCCGACTCGATTTCACCTCGGATGCGGCCCAAGCCATAGCCGGCTCCGACATCCAGTTCATTGCGGTGGGCACTCCACCCAACGAAGATGGCAGCGCAGATTTGAAACATGTGTTGGCCGTGGCCAAGACCATCGCCACCCACATGACCGGCTACACGGTCATCGTGAATAAATCAACAGTACCAGTGGGCACCGCCGACAAAGTCATCGAGGTGGTTCAGCAAACCTTGACAGCCCGAGGTGTGGCGTTCGAATTTGATGTGGTGTCCAACCCCGAGTTTTTGAAAGAAGGCGCGGCGGTGGCGGATTGCCAACGCCCCGACCGCATCGTCATTGGCACCAGCAGCGCCCGCGCCGAAAAACTACTGCGCGAACTCTATGAACCGTTCAACCGGAACCACGAAAAAATCATCGTCATGGGCGTGCGCAGTGCCGAGCTCACCAAGTACGCGGCCAACTGCATGTTGGCCACCAAAATCAGCTTCATGAATGAGATGGCCAATTTGGCCGAGCGCGTGGGTGCAGACATTGAATCGGTGCGCTTAGGCATCGGCAGCGATCAACGCATTGGCTACCACTTCATTTATGCAGGTGCGGGTTATGGCGGCAGTTGCTTTCCGAAAGACGTCAGTGCCTTGGTGAAAACCGCGCAAGGCCTGGGCTTTGAACCCCTCATCTTGAATGCCGTCGAGGCTCGCAATCAAGCGCAAAAGCAAGTCATCTTCAACAAAGTCAAAGCCTATTTCAAAGGCAACCTGAAGGGCAAAACCATTGCCTTGTGGGGGTTGGCCTTCAAGCCCAACACCGATGACATGCGCGAAGCGCCCAGCCGGGTGTTGATGGAAGCCTTGTGGGCTGAAGGTGTCAAAGTGCAAGCTTATGACCCAGCGGCCATGGAAGAAGCGCAGCATTTGTATGGCAACAAGCCCGAGTTGATGTTGGCAGGCACCAAGGAGACGGCCTTGAACAATGCCGATGCCTTGGTCATCATGACCGAGTGGCGACAGTTCAAAGCACCCAATTTTGAGCTCATCAAGAAAACACTCAAGTCACCCGCCATCTTTGATGGACGCAACTTGTTTGAACCCTCGCGCATGAAAGAGCGCGGCATCGACTACTTTGGCATGGGTCGATGAATCGCTGCGGCCCTGGCGGTTTTGGGGTCAGTATTTTTCCGGTACGTACATCTCAGCCGGAACGGGATGGCGAATGTAGTCTGGGTTGCGCACGCGAGCAGGCAAGCTGATGTCAGCGTGAGTCACTTCCTCGTAGGGCATGAGGGAGAGCAAATGATCGATGCAATTGAGCCGGGCCTTTTTCTTGTCCACTGCCTGCACCACCCACCACGGCGCTTCGGGAATATGGGTGCGCTCGATCATGGTTTCTTTGGCGCGTGTGTAGGCTTCCCAGCGACGGCGGCTTTCCAAGTCCATGGGGCTGAGCTTCCATTGCTTCAAGGGGTCGTGAATGCGTCCTAAGAAGCGTGAGTGCTGCTCGTCATCGGTGATGGAAAACCAGTATTTCACCAAGGTGATGCCGCTGCGCACCAGCATTTTTTCAAACTCAGGGACAGTGCGAAAAAATTCTTCGTACTCGTCGTCATTGCAAAAACCCATGACCCGCTCAACACCCGCACGGTTGTACCAACTGCGGTCAAACAAGACAATTTCACCAGCCGCCGGCAGGTGCGCGGTGTAGCGTTGGAAATACCACTGTGTGCGCTCTCGGTCGTTGGGTGCGGGCAGGGCGGCCACACGGCAAATGCGCGGGTTCAAGCGTTGGGTGATGCGTTTGATGGCCCCACCTTTGCCCGCAGCGTCCCGGCCTTCAAAAATAATCACCACCTTGGATTTGCTGGCGACCACCCAGTCTTGCAACTTCACCAATTCACCTTGCAAATGCAAAAGGGTTTTGAAGTACTGGAGGCGCTCGCCCTTGAGGGTTTGGACATCTTTGTCACTGCCGGGGTCTAAGTCGTCAAATTCCATTTCCAACTCTTCATCCAAGCTGTCCAGCATGTCCTCGCGGATCCGCAGCATTTGCGCTTGGTCGATCAATTGGGGTTTGTCGTTGGTATTCATATGTTGACTTCTTATCAAGGATGCTTGGGCCAGAGAATCAAGCTGTCGCTGTCGCCGTGCTCATGGTGAAGGATTGAATGTGCTGTCGCATCACGTGTTGAAAAACACCTTCTGTTCTTTCGACAATCATGCGCCAACTCAAGGCACGAGCACTTAAGCATGCTTGTTCGGCCACGTGGTGCATCAAGGCTTGGTTGTTGAGCAGGGTTTGAACACCCATTTCAAAATCCACTTCTGAATGGGTTCGGGCCAACATGCCGTTCACGCCACTTTGAATCAATTCGCCAGCGGCTGCGTGGTGAAAAGCCACGATCGCCAACTTGGATGCCATGGCTTCCAAAGTCACATTGCCAAAGGTTTCGGTTTGACTTGCAAACAAGAATATATCGGCGCTGGCGTAATGTTGGGCCAATGATGCGCCGGTTTGAAAACCCGCAAAGATCACCTCAGGGTTGTCTTTCTCAAGGCCAGCTCGCATGGGACCATCGCCGACCAGCACCAGCTTGATGTCCGGATGGCTTCGCTTCAAATTGTTGTAGGTCTGGATCACCAGTTTCAGGTTTTTTTCTGGGGCCAATCGACCCACATACAACAACACCCTGGTGGCGGCATCCGCGCCCCACGTTGTTCGCAATGCATCACTGCGGTGTTCGGGCGAAAAAATATCGGTATCCACGCCTCTGGGAACCACGGACAAGTGTTTGAAGCCCACTTTGTCCAACTCCGCTTGCAACTGGCTGGTAGGCACCATGGTGGCATGCGCTGCGTTGTGAAATTTTTTGAGGTAAGCCATGATGGCGCCGCTCAACCAACCGATGCCGTAGTGCTGGCTGTAGGCATGGAAGTTGGTTCGAAAGTCCGTGCTGACCGGCAGCTTGAGTTTCTTGGCCACTTGCAGTGCCGACCAACCCAAGGGCCCTTCGGTGGCAATGTGAACAATGTCAGGGCGTTGCCGAGACCACAAGCGCGTGAGTTCACGTTTGGCAGGCAAGCCCATGCGCAATTGCTTGTAAAAAGGAATCGGCAAGCCCTTGACCAAAATTTCTTTGTAACGGTCCTTGTTGATGGCTGTATCGGTGGCTTGTTGCTTGGGTCGAACCAACCACAGGACATGGCCATTGCGCTGCAGGCCATCAACTATTTTGGACAGTGTGTGGGCCACACCGTTGATGTCTGGGGGATAGGTTTCCGTCACCACGGCGATGTTCAAGTGGGGCCGTGTAGAGCCAATCCGCTCTACTTGGATATGGGCATCAATGTTCATAAGCGTACTGTGAACGTCAATTGCAACAGTTTGATGACAAACCGCTTGTCACGAAATTTTCATGCGAAAGCGTGACATTTCAGTGGCACATTCACTCACAGGAGCTTTCATGAAACAACTGATGCAAACCCTTCAAGTCCAACGCTGGGACGACCACCGCTACTACCACCACAGCCGCATCAACCAGACGTTGCACTTGATCAGCGCCATCTCGTTCTTGGTGGCCTATGTGTTTTTGTTCATCGACCCCGTGGTCTCTGCCTTGGTTGCTTGGTTGATTTCCATGAGCACACGTCAGATTGGACACTTCTTCTTTGAGCCCAAGGGCTTTGACGAAGTGAACCAAGCCACCCACGAATACAAAGAAGAAATCAAAGTGGGCTACAACTTGAACCGCAAAATTGTCTTGCTCAGCATCTGTGCTGCCATTCCCGTGTTGGCTTATTGGATGCCACAGTATGTGGCTTGGGCCGTGCCTGAGGCTTACGAAGACACCCCCATTCGCATGACGGCCATCGCTTGGTTGTTTCTAGGCGTGGCTGGTTTGGTGTTTCGTGTCTTGCAACTGTGGAAGCAAGAAAGCTTGACGGCTGGTTTGGCATGGGCTTTCAAAATCATCACCGACCCCTTCCATGACATCAAGCTTTATCACAAGTCCCCTTTGCATTTGCTGCGTGGTGAATGGATTGATACCATGGATCATGTAGGTACGCATCAGCATTAAGCCCAGCGCAACCGCAACATTTCTTTCAGCACTTGCCGACGGATGTTGCGGTTGTTTTGATGTTCCGGGGTCCACCACCAACCATCCTCTTTCATGCGCTGTGCCGCCTTGATGAAGCGATTGGTGAACAGCTGGAAGGTGGTGTCGTCAAATTCAAAATTGAAAATCATGCGGCCCGACCCCACCCAACTGAGCGCAACCCCTTGTTCCCGCAAATAGTATTGAAGCATCCAGTTGTAACGGCTGGGCAACTCGAACAGCACCGACCAGACGGTTTCCATGCCGGCGACACGCACGGGCAATTGGGCAGCCTGCATCGCTGTGTTGAAACTGTTTTGACGCGCCTGCCAAACGGCCGACGCTTCAGCATAATGGGCTTTCACCGCAGGGGTTTGCAATCGGTGCAAAAACACATTCATGGTGGCCATCACATAGGGATGTGCATTGAAGGTGCCGCGGGCAAAACAAATGTCACCGGGCTTGTCCGAGGTGAAGCGCTTCATCCATTCGGCTTTGCCACACACCACACCCACCGGCAAGCCGCCACCCAAGGTTTTGCCGTAAGTCACCATGTCGGCTTGGACGTCAAAGTATTCTTGAGCGCCGCCGGGTGCCAAGCGAAAGCCCAGAAACACCTCATCCAAAATCAAAGCGATGCCTTTGTCTGTGCAGACTTCGCGCAGTTGGGCCAACCAGGCTTTGTAGGCGGCTTTGTCATAGTGAACTTGCCGACCACCATCGACCAAGGTCGAGTCGGTGGGTGCAGCCTTGTTCACATGCATGGCTTGCAAAGGATTGACCAACACGCAAGCAATGTCCGAACGGTTGCGCAGCACCCGCAAGGTGTTGGGATGCATTTCGTTCAGTGTCAGGGTGTCCGAAGAAGGCGGCATCGGGTTGCCAGGTCCGGGTTGCACGTCGTCCCACCAACCGTGATAAGCCCCAGTGAAGCGCACAATTTTGCGTTTCTTGCTGTGGTACCTGGCCAGACGAACGGCTTGCATCACGGCCTCGGTACCCGACATGTGAAACGACACCTCGTCTTGTCCCGAGAGGGCGCAGAGCTGTTGCACGTTGTCCAACACACAGGGGTGGTAGGCACCGAGCACGGGCCCCAATTTGGCGGCCATGGTGGCGCCTTCTTGGATGCAGCTTTTGTAAAAGTCCATGCCGAACAAATTCACGCCATACGAGCCGGTCACATCGATGAACTGGTTGCCGTCCAAATCGGTCAACCACACGCCCTGGCTTTCGCGCCAAAAACTACCAACCGTGATGTGCTGCGCCAACACGCTGCGAAATTGAAAGGGCACACGGTATTGGCTGATCAATTGCAAGTCCGACACCATGGGTTTGGTGGCGTCTGTTTGGGCCAGTGTTTGCGGGCTGCGCGACTGCAGTTGTGCGCCCAGGTTGTGCAAGGCATGGCGTCTTTGTTGGGCCACCGATGCGGGGGCGCCATCCACATCAAACCATTGGTGGCTGCTGTAGTCATACCCCGGAATCCATTTGGCCACGCGTTTGGCCATGCGCAAATGCCCACCCAGCGAAGGGTGCTTGGCCAGCGACAACTGCAAGCGTTGGGTGATTTTCATCATCAAGCTGATGCCCACCAAGGCGGCAAGCCCCCACGTTCCCACAGACACAAGTGTTTCAAAACCATCCATGTTGGTGACCTCTTTTTCCGAAAACTCCTTTGTATGACGCCAGGATGAAAAAATGATGACTATTCGACGACTCTTTCAAAAAATAGGTGCCAACGAGGACCTGAACTTCTTGCTCACCAACCGCGTACCGCGCATCACCCTGACGCATTTCATGGGCTGGTTCAGCAAGATTCGCCACCCCTGGGTGAAAAACACTGCCATCTCGACGTGGAAGATGCTGGCTGATTTGGATTTGTCTGAAGCCAAAAAAACCAGCTTTGACAGCTTGCATGATTGCTTTATCCGTGAATTGAAGGAGGGCGCACGAACCATCCATCCAGACCCGCAGGTGTTCACCAGTCCGTGTGACGGCATCATTGGGGCCATGGGCCGGGTAGAGGATGGCAAGCTGTATCAGGCCAAAGGATTCCCCTACACCTTGACGGATTTGCTGGGCGATGAGGTTGCGAAAACACCTTGGGTTGACGGCTTGTACCTCACCATCCGCATCACCTCTTCCATGTACCACCGCTTTCACGCGCCCCTCGATGGGCGACTGACGCATGTCAAGTATTTTTCAGGCGACACCTGGAACGTGAACCCCGTGGCATTGGCGCGGGTAGAGAAATTGTTTTGCAAAAACGAACGCGCCTTGCTGAACTTGGAGATTGGGCCGCAAGCCCATCCCGTGGCCTTGGTGCCGGTGGCGGCCGTGTTGGTGGCCAGCATCCGTTTGCATGCCATTGATACCTTGCTGCACACCCGTTACAAAGGACCCAACGACATTCCCTGCAATGCCTCATTCAAGAAAGGCGAAGAGATGGGCTGGTTTGAACATGGCTCCACCATCTTGGTTTTTGTGCCCAAGTCTTTCGAGTTCGTGCCCGAACTCTGCACCGGCCAAGGGATTCGCATGGGACAAGCTTTGTTCAAGCTGCCTTGACTGAGCGAAGTGATGGCCGCACATATTTCCAATAGCGCCATTGCACGGCGGCCATGCCCAAGAACACCGCACCGCCCAACAACCAGCAGACATCCACCACGCTGATACCGCCATACAGCAAAGCGCTGTAAATGCCCATCATCACCAAAATGTTGGCGTTTTCATTCACGTTTTGAACTGAAATTGAGCGGCCTGCGGTCAGCAGTTGTGCACCTCGGTGTTGCAGCAGGGCATTCATGGGCACGACAAAAAATCCGCCCACCAAACCCAGCAGGAAGGTGAGGGCCAGGGCCACTTCCGTGCTTTGCACCCAGGCCATCAAGGGCAAGAGCGCTCCCAACAACATGCCCACCATCAATACTTTGGGGGCGTGCTGCAAGGCCACGATGCGTGCAGCCAGTGCCGCGCCTGCAATCACACCCAAGGCGGTGGCACCTTGCAAATAGGCGGCTTGTTCCAAATTCAAGTGCAAGGCGCTTTGTGCCCATGCCAACACCAAGAGTTGCAAAGTGGCGCCGACGCCCCAAAACAAGGTGGTGACCGACAGGCTGATGCTGCCCAAGGGGTCCCGCCAAAGCTTCAAGTGATCTTGCTTGAATTGCTGCCACACAGCGACCACATGCCAAGCATGGCGGGGATAGCGCACACCACTGTCTGGCACCAAGCGATTGATCAGGGCAGCCAGGCCATACAACAGCAAGAGCATGAGCAATGAAGCATTGAACCGACTGCCAGCGCCCATCAGTTGATTGAATTGAACAATCGCTTGCAGCGCCTGCAAACGATCAGAAACCAGCAAACCGCCGAGCATCACGCCCAACAATGCGGCACACACGGTGCTCACTTCAATCCAACCATTGGCCCGTACCAAATGTTCAGCGGGGGTGAGTTCAGTGATCAACCCATACTTGGCGGGGGCATACATGGCAGCCCCCAAACCTGCCATGCCAAAAGCCAGCATCGGTGGCACGCCTGACAACATACCGAGGCACGCCACGGCCTTGATGCCATTGGCCCACATCATCACGCGTCGTTTGGGCCATGTGTCGGCCCAGGCACCCACCCAAGGCCCCAACAACACATAGGACAAGGTGAACAGCAGCTTGAGCAACGGAATCCAAAACACGGGATAGCCTTGCTCGGCCAACAAGGCCATGGCCAACAACAACAAAGCGTTGTCGGCCAATGCCGACACAAATTGCGCGGCCAGCAAACTGGCCATGCCGGGCGTGGCAGCAGGCTTCAAGAAGAGTGACTGGCGATGCTGGCGGTCAGTGGACGGGGTGCGGCCACAGGTTGCACCAAAGGCGCACGGGCTTCGATGAGTGCTGGTTTGTAGTCCAGCACTTGGTTCCAAAACACCAATTCCAAACTGCCATCCATGTGTTCGACCAAGGCGGAACGGCTTTCCACCCAATCGCCATCGTTGCAGTAAAGCACGCCATCAATCTCGCGCATTTCAGCGCGGTGGATATGCCCACACACCACACCTTGGTAGCCGCGTTTGTGGGCCTCGTGCGCCACGGCTTTTTCGAAGTCGGCGACAAAGTTCAAGGCCTTCTTCACCTTGCCTTTGAGGAAGGCCGACAAAGACCAATAAGGCATGCCCAAGCGTGCGCGGATGCGGTTGAAGTGCCGGTTCAAACGCAATGTGAATTCATACAAACTGTCGCCCACATACGCCAGCCATTTGGCGTACTTCACCACCGGGTCAAAGTAGTCGCCATGGATCAACCACAAACGGCGACCATCCAACATGGTGTGGGTGGCTTCTTCCATCACTTGCACGCCACCGAAATGGTGATCGACAAAGTCGCGGGCAAATTCGTCGTGGTTGCCCGGGATGTACACCACATGACAGCCTTTGCGCACCCGTTTCAATATTTTTTGCACCACATCGTTGTGGGCTTGCGGCCAGAACCACTTGCGCCGCAGTTGCCAACCGTCGACGATGTCGCCCACCAAATAAAGATGGTCACTGGTGTGGGATTTGAGAAAGGCCAGTAGTTCTTCGGCTTGGCACCCTGGGGTGCCAAGGTGCAGATCTGAAATGAAGACGGCTCTGTAATGCATCAATCCCTCTTTGTTCTACTGGCGTCATGCTGATGTGATCTGGGTCAAGCGTAAGTGGGTAATGTGACTGTCTGATGAAACCCTTGTGTCTGTCTGGGCCCATGCGCAGGCTGAAAGTGAAAAATAGTCAGTAGAAAACAGTGCAACAATGATTTCTCAGTCATCCCGTTGAGACACAACAATGATCGTCAAACAAATTTGGACCGCCAACCCTTACCGCAATTTCAACTATCTTGTGGCCTGCCCTGAAACAGGCGAGGCCTTGGCCATCGACCCCTTGGACAGCGACAAATGTTTGAAAGCTGCCAAAGACGAAGGCTGGGACATCACCCAAATATTGAACACCCACGAGCACCATGACCACACCGGTGGCAACGATGCCGTGGTGGCCGCCACGGGCGCCAAGGTGTTGGCCCACGCCAAAGCCAAGGACAGCATTCCTGGCATGTTTCGCGGGCTGATTGCCGGCGACATCATCAAGGTGGGCAAGACGGTCGAGCTGGAAGCCTTGGATACCCCGGGCCACACCATGTGCCACATTTGCTTGCGCGCCCACACCGACCAGCCGGCTTTGTTTTCAGGTGACACCTTGTTCAATGCAGGTGCGGGCAATTGCCACAACGGCGGCAACGCACAAGCCCTCTACAACACCTTTGCGCAGCAACTCCACACACTGCCAGCCAACACCCGCATTTACCCCGGCCACGATTACATCGAAAACAACTTGCGCTTCACCTTGAACCGCGAACCGGACAACCATGCGGCGCAAGCCTTGCTGGACCAAGTCAGCGGCCAAAGTTTGGAAGCGCCATGGGTCACCACCGTGGCGCAAGAGCGCGAGGTCAACACGTTCTTTCGTTTGGGCCAAGCCAGTGTGATCGCTCAATTGCGCCAAGCCTTCCCAGACTTGCCAGCGCAACCGGGTGAAGAAACCGTGTTTGTCAAACTGCGAGAGTTGCGCAACACCTGGTAGGTCGTCGGGAAAAATTCCCCGCCACTTCGAGAAAGCACTTTCTCTGGTGGCTTCTTCTTAGAATGAGCCGATGAAGCTCAACAAAGCACAAACCGATTTGCTCTGGGTCTTGGCCTGTTTGCTCATTTATGTGTTGTTGGCTGTGCAGTTTGAATTTTCCGAAAGCATCGACAAATTCAGCCAAGGCTACGAGCCGCTGCAACTCGATGAAATGCCTTGGGCCTTGTTGGTGTTGAGCTTGGGTTTGGCTTGGTACTCGTGGCGTCGCTCAGAAGACGCGCAACTCGAAATCCAAGAACGCATTCGTTCCGAAGCCAAGGTGCAAGAACTGCTCAGCCACAACAGTGATTTGGCGCAGCGTTTGTTCACGGCCCAAGAAGACGAGCGCCGCGCACTGGCCCGCGATTTACACGACGAAATGGGCCAAACCTGCACCGCCATCCGCACCGAAGCCGCTGTGTTGGCCGGTGGTCGGCTCAATCCAGCAGAAGTACTCGACTCTGCGCAACGCATTGCCAATTCGGCAGAGCAGGTGTCTTTGCTCACCCGACATATGCTGCAACGCTTGCGCCCAGCGGTGTTGGACAGCATGGGTTTGTCAGATGCACTGCTGTCTTTGTGCGAGCAATGGCAAGAAAGCGCAGGTGTGCAGTGCGATTACACGTCTGATCCCTTGCCCACGCATTTGGACGACTATGTTTGCGTCACCCTGTACCGGTTACTTCAAGAAAGTTTGACCAATGTGGCACGCCATGCCCAAGCCCGAAAAGTGCAAGTGCACATCACATGGCAAGCGACTCAAGGGCTGCATTTGAGCGTGCAAGATGATGGCCAAGGCATGCTGTCGCCTGAAGCCAACCATGCGGGCTTTGGCTTGTTGGGCATGCGTGAACGTGTGTTGAGTTTGGGCGGCCATTTGCAGTTGCAAAGCGCGCCGGGTCAAGGCTTTCACGTGCTGGTGACCTTGCCATTGGTGGCTGCATGATTCGCGTGCTCTTGGTGGATGACCATCCGGTGGTGCGATCGGGCTATATGCGCTTGTTGTCCCAAGACCCGGCCATTCAAGTGGTGGCCGAGGCCAGTGCGGCCGATGAAGGCTACCTAGCTTTTGTCGAACACCTGCCCGATGTGACCATCACCGACCTGTCCATGCCCGGTGTTGGTGGCCTGGGTCTTTTGCAAAAAATTCTGGCCCGCGAAGCCTCGGCACGTGTGTTGGTTTGCAGCATGTACGACTCGCCTCAGGTGGTGCAACGCGCCTTGCAAACGGGTGCCAAAGGCTTTGTGTCTAAAAATGCCCAACCCGAAGAACTGGTGCAGGCCGTGCATGCTGTGTACCGTGGGCAAGCCCATCCCAGCGACACGCGCAAGACTGAAGCCACAGGCTTGCTGTGGAATGAAGAAGCCCAACGGATTGCCAGCCTGACCGCCCGTGAGTTTGAAATTTTTCGCTTGTTGGCCCAGGGTCAAAGCGTGGCCGATTGCGCCAACGCCATGCACCTGAGCCAAAAAACCATCTCCAATCACCAGACCCAAATCAAAGAGAAATTACAGGTCGCCACCTTGGCCGCCATGGTGCATTTGGCGCAAAGACACCAAGTGATTTAGAACTGGTAGCGCAAACCCACCATGTAGCTGCGCGGTGCACCGGGGGCGACGAATTTGGCAACCGTTTGATTGGTTGCTGAAGTGCCTCCGTCAATTTCAAAGTTGTTCATGCCGATCATGCCGTAGGTTTCGTAACGGGTGTCGAGCACGTTGTTGATCTTGCCAAACACGCTCAAGCCTTTTTGCAGTTGATAGTTGGCTTTGAGGTTCAACAAGGTGTGCGCCTTGATGCTGGCGTCAGCAGCTTCGCCATCGGCTACCAAACCATCTTCGTTGCCTTGTGTGCGCAGGCTAGAGCTGTACTGCAAGCCCGCACCCAAGCTGATTTTTTCAGTGGCTTGCCAGTCCATGTTCAGCTTGATGGTATGCAGTGGAATGCCGGGCAATCGCATGCCAGGGGTGATAACGAGTTCGCGGTCACCCGCAAACAATTCACCATCTGCTTCATAGGTGGCATGCAAGTAGCTGTAGGCGGCATTCATGCGCACGGTGCTCCAAGCTTTGCTGGCGTTGATGTCCATGCCTTGGTAACGGGTTTTGGAGAAGTTTTGGAAAAATCCAAATCCAGCAGTGTGGCTGGGCGAAAACAAAATATCGTTCTTGTTGTCTGTTCTGTAGATGGACACTGCCAAGTTGTAATTGCTGCTGTTTTTCCAGCGGATACCGCCCTCAATAGTTTGGGCAATCACCTGTTTCAAGTAAGGATCGGATTGCAATCCTGTGGGCAACTGACAAGGATAGACCGGATCGGCGCAACCCAATTCGATGACCGTTGGCGCGCGGTTGCTTTGCGCCCAATTGCCAAACATGGACAAGTTGTCGTTCAGTGTTTGACTCAAACCAATCGATGGATTGAGGCTTCGGTAAGTGAATTTTTCTTCATCTAAAACACCACGATTACCTAGGTAGTCAGTGATTGTGTTGTTGACTGTGGTTTGGTTGTATCTGCCCGCAACCGTGACATAGGTTTTTTCGCCCCATTTCATGGTGTCAGCCATGTACACGCCATAAGCTGTGGCACCACCTTTCACGCCCGCAGTGTCTACTTCTGCGATGTCGCAAGCAGAAACGCCACGTGATTCGCTGATGGGGCAATCGCTTTCCTCAGACGCGCCGTATTTGCTCGTGCTTTTATCTATCGAAGCACCGGTGGTTATTTGATGTGTATCTAAAATTTTTGTGAGATTGGCGCTAACACCATAACTGGTTTGTGATGTGGCTGAGTGTCGAATCAAGCCAGATGCATGTGCTGGGGTTCCTGGTACGGCGTCTATCCACTCCACATCCCCGCCCAACCTGTTTTGCTTGCCACTGCGCACATACGCAGTAGCTGCCAACTCGGTGTTGGCATCCAACACATGCTGCAAATTGAAGGTGAGCAAGGCAGTGTTGTTTTTGGTTTCATCGGGGTGGCTGTAGACCGCTTTGCGGTTCAGCTCATACAAGCCGTCCGCTGGGTGCTCGGCATCTGCACCAGCTGCGCCATAGTTGGTGCTGGGCGTCAAACCATTTCCTACCAATTTACTGGTGCCATACAAGAAGGACACATCCCAGTTGGTGTCTTCTTGTGTGCGACCCAATTTCACAAACAGGTTTTGCAAATTGCCGGCCGATTCATCACGCCAACCTTTTTCGTTGAACGCCGTGGCGGCTACAAAACGGTGCCAACCATCGTTGGACTTTCCACCATGTGTCACATCCAATTTCAAGCGACCAAAACTGCCCAAACTCAAGCCCACTTCATTGCCTTGCGTGGTGAGACCGGACTTGGTGGTGAAGGCCAAAGCACCACCCAGGGTGTTCAAGCCATAAATCGGGTTGGAGCCTGGCACCAAGGTGACGTTTTCAAATGCCGCCTCGGGCAGCATGTCCCAATTCACCACATCGCCAAAAGGTTCGTTCACACGCACGCCGTCCATGTACACCGACAAACCTTGTGCCGCGCCCAAGGTGGCTGATGCACGAGAGCCTCGGTAGGTCACGTCTGCTTGGTAAGGACTGCCTTGAATGTCGTTCACATTCACACCATTCAGGTTTTCATTCATGAACTCGGTGATGTTCAAGGTGTTGCTGTTTTTCAGTGTCTTGCTGTCTAAGCTTTGAACTTCGTAGGGCAGTTTGTTTTTTTCAATGCCAATGCCAGGCAGAGGCGAGGTGTTGATGACTTGCACTTCTTTCAAACTGCCGCCTTCGGCGGCTTGCTGGCCCCAACTTGCTGTGTGCAACAACAAAGCAGACACCGCACAGGCGGTCAAGCTGGGGGCAAATGGAATCGATTTCATGGGAATGTCACATGGCGTTGAAGAAAAGACGGCCAATATAGGCAGGCACTGGACTTGGTGGCTAGGGAAAAATTCCCCTTGGCAGGCAGGGCTAGGGAAATTCGCTAGGTAATAACCACAGGGCTCGATTGGGTACTGCCACCTAGGCGACAAAGGATGTCTCAAAAAGAGAATTTGAAGAAGCAAACAAGGGCTTTCCCTCATATGGAACGGGCTGGACTTCATTAATATGACCCACGTTCCGCATCCCTCAATCAAGGAAGTATCTATGAGCCTTCAATTCAAAGTCAACGGCAAAGCCGTTCAGTCCAACTCCGAGGCCGACACGCCTCTGCTTTGGGTCATTCGTGATGAACTCGGCATGACCGGCACCAAATTTGGTTGCGGCGCTGCCCTGTGCGGTGCTTGCACCGTGCATGTCAACGGCGAAGCCGTTCGTTCATGCCAAACACAAGTTGGCAACGTCGCTGGCTCCAATGTCAGCACCGTTGAAAGCTTGGGCGCTGGCACACACCCCCTGCAAAAAGCTTGGATCAAACACCAAGTGCCACAGTGCGGCTACTGCCAATCTGGCCAACTCATGAGCGCTGCCGCTCTGTTGAGCCACAACAAGAACCCCAGCGATGCAGACATCGATGCAGCCATGGCTGGCAATCTGTGCCGTTGCGGTACTTACACACGAATCCGTGCTGCTGTCAAAGATGCCGCATCCATGATGCGCGCCGCTTAATTTCAAAGGAAATAAATCATGATGAGCACACAATCCAACCGTCGCGACTTCCTCAAAACGACCTCCATCACCACTTCTGGCCTGATCATGGGCGTGGTGCTTCCTGGCACCGTGCGTGAAACCATGGCCGCTGGCACATTGCACACGCCCAATGCTTGGGTGCACATTGCCGACGACAACAGCATCACCCTCATCTCTGCTCGTTCAGAAATGGGTCAAGGCGTGTACACCTCCATGCCCATGTTGATCGCTGAAGAACTCAACGTTGACGTGACCAAGGTCACCGTCGCTGCCGCTCCTCCCGGAGCCCAATACGCCAATGCTTTCCTGGGCGCCATGATCACCGGTGGTTCTACCTCCGTTCGTGAAGGCTGGGAAAAATTGCGCGTCGCTGGCGCACAAGTTCGCGAAATGTTGGTGGGCGCTGCTGCTGCCGAGTGGGGCGTTGCTGCTTCTGCTGTCAAAGCAGAAAACGGCATCCTGACCGGCCCTGGCGGCAAAAAAGCCACCTACGGTGAAATGGCTGAAGCTGCTTCCAAGCAGCCCGTGCCAGAAAAACCAGCCATCAAAGCTTACAAAGACTTCCGCGTCGTTGGCAAACGCATTCCCCGTACCGACATCGCTGCCAAAGTCAACGGCACCGCTCAATTCGGTATCGACGTCAAACTGCCCGGCATGGTTTACGCCAGCTTGGAACAGTCTCCCGTCATCGGTGGCAAAGTCAAAAGCTTGGACGCTGCTGCTGCCAAAGCCATGCCTGGCGTGGTTGATGTGGTGCAAATTCCTGATGGCGTGGCTGTTGTGGCCAACTCCTACTGGGGTGCTGTCAAAGCTCGTCGTGCTCTGAAAATCGAGTGGGACCTGGGTGAAGGCGCTTCCGTCAACTCCGCAGGCATGCTGCAATCCAGCTTGGACGCCGCACAAAACGGTAAAGTCATTCCGGTTCAGCCTGCCAAAGGCGACGCCAAAGGTGCTATCGGCAGTGCAGCCAAGCAAGTCAATGCCACTTACATCACACCTCTGCAATCACACTCACCCCTGGAGCCCATGAACTTCACGGCCCACGTGACTGCTGGTAAAGCGCTGTTGATTGGCCCAACCCAATTCCAACAAGGTGCACAAGGTGCTACTGCTGCTGCTTTGGGCATCAAGCCTGAAGACGTGGATGTGCAAACCACCTTCTTGGGTGGCGGTTTCGGTCGTCGTATCGAACTCGACTTCGTGGTGCAAGCCGCTCTGATTTCCAAAGCAGTCAAACTGCCTGTGAAACTGTTGTGGTCACGCGAAGACGACATGACCCATGACTTCTACCGTCCTCTGGGCTTGAACCAACTGTCTGCTGGTTTGGATGGCAACGGCAAATTGACCGGCTTGCACTTCAAACTGACTTCACAGTCCATCACTCAACGTGCTTTCGGTCTGCCAAAAGACACATTGGATCCTTTCATGGTCGAGTACGGTGTCACGCCTTACAACATCGCCAACACACAACACGACTTGGTCATCCATGACGCCGGTTTGCGTGTCGGTTACTGGCGCGGTGTGAGCCACAACATGAATGCTTTCGCCAACGAAAGCTTCATCGACGAATTGGCTCTGGCTGCTGGCAAAGACCCTGTGGACTTCCGCATGGCCATGTTGGACGGCAAACCCCGTCACCAAGCCGTGTTGAAAGACGTGGTCGAGAAATCTGGCTACAAAAAAGGCGCTGCCAAAGGCCGTGCTTTGGGTGTGGCGCTGATGGATGGCTACGACACCATTCTGGCGGTCGTTGCTGAAATCAGCTTGGGTGCTGACGGTGAAGTGCGTGTCCACAAGGTCACCACCTCTACCGACTTGGGCATGGTTGTGAACCCCGAAATCGTGGAACAACAAATCCAGTCCAGCATCATCATGGGCATGGGTACTGCACTCAAGCATTCCATCACTGTCGAAGGCGGTCGCGTTCAGCAAACCAACTTCAACACCTATCCTCTGGTTCGCACCAATGAAACACCTGAAGTGGTGATTTCCTTGATCAAGAGCTCAGAGAAGCCTGGTGGTATCGGCGAGCCCTACACAGCGGCCATCGTTCCTGCCTTGGCCAACGCGGTTGCCAAACTCACCGGCAAACGTATTCGCAAACTGCCTATGACTGGCAAAGCGATTCAAGAAGCCTAAGCACTCAAGCGCTGTCCTCGGGCAGCACTTGAATGTTCAGCAAAAAGAGCGGGTTCTCCCGCTCTTTTTTTTCGTCCAAATTTTGTCGCATGTTTCAAACTTCACAGTGTTCAAGCGCTGTTGTGGTTTGTGTTTGAAGTATCAACCGACATGAAAAAAGCCACCCGAAGGTGGCTTTTTGAGGTGAGCTGGTGTGTTGCTTATTTCTTCACCACTTGCTCGTCCAGGAAGCGAATGATGTCTTGGATTTCATTCTCTGGAAGAATGCCACCCCACACAGGCATACCGTATTCAATACGACCTTTGGTGATGGTGTCATAGGTGACTTTTTTCCAGTTGTCGCCATAGCGAACCACCAGCTTGCGCAGGTCGCGCTCTTGTTGGGGGCTGGCACCATTGGGTGAATGGCAATGCGAGCATTTGTTGTTGAAGTTTGAGCGAACTTCAGCTGTGTCGAAAGCAGCAGTGGCATCAGCCACCAGCCATTCGCGTTGTTCAGCCTTGGCACCTACCTTGATGAAGCCTGAAGACTTTTGAGCCAACACAGGCGTTTTGCTGATGTGCTTGTTGGCACTGTTGAGCAGCAATGGTGCTTGGGTTGGGAAGCCGTATTTTTGAGACAGCTGGTTGATTTCAGGTTTGAGCGATTCCAATGCTTTGTTGATTTGATCTTTCAGCTCAGGCTTGGCTTTGGACACGGCGATGGCCACTTGACCGCCTAGGCTGTCACCACTGATGGGCAGGACTTGCCAACGGCTTTGGTATTGGGATTTGTTTTCAAAACCTGCGCTCGGACCCCACAGCAGGGCCAAATCAATTTCACCTTTTTCCATCGCGGCAAAGACTTGATCTTGACTGCGGAAGGTGGTCCATTGGTAGCCTTCACCAGAACTGGCCAACAGGATTTGGGGGGGTGAGCCGAACAACACGCCCACACGTTTGCCCTTGAGGTCGGCCAAGCCAGTGAACTGTTGTCCTTTGGGGGCCAGCAAGGCATAGCTCAGGCTCATGAAAGCGTTGCTCTTGTCCAAGCCTTTGACGCGGTATTCAGCATCAGCAGGCAAAGCGAAATAGGCGTCGCAGCCTTCCATGGTGTTGCGCAAGGCGCGGCGTTGGTTGAAAGACAACCACCACACGTATTCAACGGGGCTGCCCAAGCGTTGGCCCACTTTTTCTGCCAACTCGATGTACAAACCTTTTTCAGGGCCTTCAGATTTGCTGAAAGGCAGGTTGTCGGGATCAGAACAGACGCGCAGGGTGTCTGCGGAGGCCATGGGCGCTGCCAATGCAGACACTGCCAGTGCAGCCAAGCTCAGACGGATTCTGAGCGCTCTGTTGAACGACTTGGACATGAAAAAATCTCCTATGGTTTTTTGAAAATACGCTGGAAATATTGTTGTTGTGTGGCGTGGAACAGAAGCCTACCAACTGCTCTCACAATATTTTCAGCGTACACCCTTAACGCAGGGTTACAAGCAACTGATGACTTGGAAAAAAAGACACCGCCCGAAGGCGGTGTCTTGATCAAATCAAGTCGGTGAAGACCAGATTAGTTCAGAGCGAACACGTACAAAGTACCGCCTTCAGGGCTGGCAGCGATCATTTTCTCGCCGATTTTGCCGAAGAAAGCAGGCATGGATTGTGTGCGGCCAGAGACCACGGCAACGTATTGCTTGCCATCCAAGGTGTAGCTGATAGGTGCAGCGCTGATGCCGGAGCCAGCGTTGAACTTCCACAGTTCTTTACCTGATTTGGCATCCATGGCACGGAATGTACCTTTGATGTCACCAGCGAAAACCAGACCAGTTGTGGTGGTCATGGTGCCGCCGTTGAAGGGCAGGTCATCCTTGTTGAACCAAACTTCTTTTTGAGCCACGGGGTCCCAAGCTTTCAAACCGCCGAGGTAGCCGCCAGGACCTGGTTTGTCCAAGTCGAAGTTCACGCCCAAGAAGAATTGGCCGCGTTTGTACTCTTCCTGCACGCCTTCCAAGTCCATACACAGGTTGTTGGTGGGGATGTACACCAGACCAGTTTTGGGGTTGAAAGACATGGGCATCCAGTTTTTACCACCAACCAAGTTGGGGCAAATGTCTTTGGCCCATTTTTTCAGGCGAGGACGCTTTTCGTTGTTGGCTGTTTCAATAGGCATGCCGGTTTTCAGGTCAATACCAGTGGCCCAGTTGGTAGGCACGAAGTTTTTGGCTGAGATTAGTTTGCCGTTGGAGCGGTCGATCACGTAGAAGAAACCGTTGCGGTTGGCTTGCATCAGGGCAGGAACTTGTTTGCCGTCGATGGTCAAGTCAGCCAACACCAATTCGTTCACACCGTCGTAGTCCCATGCGTCATGGGGTGTGAACTGGTAGTGCCAAACGATGTTGCCGGTGTCAGGATTCAAAGCGATGACAGAAGCGGTGTACAAGTTGGTGAACTTGCCCACGTCGCTGGAGTCGTTGCCGCGAACGATGGCTGTCCAAGGACCAGGGTTGCTGGTGCCGTAGTAAACCAAGTTCAATTTGGCGTCGTATGAACCAACGTTCCAAGCAGCGCCGCCGCCTGTTTTGCCAGTGTCACCCTTCCATGTGTCGGCATTTTTCTCATTGCCAACTGGAACGGTGTGGGTGCGCCAAACTTCTTTACCAGTGGATTGGTCCAAAGCAACCAAAGCACCACGCACGCCGTATTCGCCGCCACCGAAGCCGGTGATCAGGACGTTTTTAGCAATGGTGGGAGGTGAAGTGATGACGGAACCTTGGGTGTAGTCCACAACGGTGGATGTCCAAACTTCTTTACCTGTTTTTGCGTCGAGGGCTGTGACTTTGGCGTCCAAGCGACCGACGAAAATTTTGCCTTCGTTGTAAGACACGCCACGGCTGTTCACGTCACAGCAAGCGTATTGTTCAACGCCTTTAGGCATTTCAGGAGACCATTTCCAGCGAACTTCACCGGTTTTGGCATTGACAGCAAACACGTTTTTAGGACCGAAAGAAGAGGTCACATACAAAGTGTCGCCAACCAAAATGGGGCTGGATTCTTGTGAACGGTTGGATCCCAGTTGCAGAGCCCATTTCACATTGAGTTTGCTCACGTTGGCAGGGGTAATTTGGTTACCTTGGCTGTAACGTTGATTACCGGTATCGCCGCCGTAAACAGGCCAGCTTTGCGCGCTGGCCAACGTTGCTGCGCCCAGGGCGGCAGCGAACGCTACGGATTTCATCAAAAGTTTCATAAAAAAATTCCTTCAGGGTTTAACAAGGGAACACAACTAACGGCGTCAATTTTGATTGACTTGTATAAGACTGCGCCTAGAGCAAACCCTAGTCGGGATTAGAGAGTTGTTGAATTTCTCAAAAAGAGACACCGCACAAAGGCGGTGTCTAGGTCAATTCAGGGCATGTTCGTAAGCCCTTGTTAGCGTCGCGTCAATCTCGCGTCAGCTTCAATGCACGTCGAGTAATTTCATGCGCATCACACCACCTTGAAGCAGCTTGGTGGTGGTGGGTTCCACGCGTTCGACTTGGGCCAATCCAATGCCTGGGCAATACCACTCTTGCTGTATCAAATGATTGGGTTTGAAAGCAAAAGCATCATCATTCCAAAGCAAGATGTCGAGCTTGCCTTCAATGCGAGCACAACCATCGAAGTGACCAGCTGGTGTGTCCAAGCCCACATCCAATTCCATCACCGTGAAAACAATGGGCAGATTTTGATATTTGGGCAGATAACGAAAGTCGGCTGGTTTTTCGTTGCGTCGGCGCAAAACATAAGGCACGGTGGTGGTGGTCCAGGTTGCACCCACTGCCAAGGGATTCGGCATCACGGTGGTTTCTTCCTCGTCCATGATGGCGCGTTCTTTCAAAGGCCCTTTCATCGCGACACGCGTGATGCTTTGCTTGTTGTTGCGCAGCCAATACTCGTGGCCCATGTTGCTGCGGCGAAGCCACGCGGTGCTGCCGTCACTCAATTCGGCGCTGCCCAGGTTCTTCATCTCCAGCGTGTATTTCACCGTTCTGGCATCGGGCTCGTCGTAAACGGTTTCGATTTGGTACGTCCAGGTTTTGCCCTTGACCAAGGGGAACAAGGGGTTCTCGTGCGAGGGTTTGTCGCAAGCACTGAGCAACAGCAAGCCCAACAAAGAAAAAATAGTGAGACGGCGCATGATTATTTTTCCGGCACGTGGGGCGTGGGCAAGTCCATGATCTTCACTTCTTGCTCATCGTTGCCGGGCTTGAGCCAACCCGAGCCTTTGCCATTGCCGGGTTTGGCTTCGGCCACACCCATTTGGTTCACGCCATCGCGGCCTTTGCGCATGCCCTCGACAATCATTTCATGCACCGGGCGGGTGTAGGGCAGTTTGTAGGCCTTGGGTTGCAACACGCCTTGGCCTTCTTCAATCGGCGTGATCCAGATGTACAAAGCGCCTGGAAATTTGGGTCGGGGCTCATCGACGATGGCGGCGATCATCACGAAGCGCTCGGGCAAAGCGTCGGTGCTGGGAATACCCAACAAAGAATGCACACTGGTATAGCCCCAGAAATAAAAACCCGTGATGCCCAAAGCCAACAAGCCTTTGAGCCAATTCGGCCATTTGGAAAACACCAGGGCCAAAGCCACCAGCACAGCAAACAATACGAAAACAAGAATGAAGGTGAGTGTCATGTCAAAACGCGCTCATGAGTGATTTAGGAATGGTGTTGATGTTGTCAGCACCGCCACCAGGGGTGACGGTGAACCGAGCCATCGTGACTTCTTTGCCACGTGCTTCCAGCGTGGTTTGGCCGTAAAAAATCACCTCGGCCTTGGGGTTGACCTTGATGATGGACAGTGTGGCTTCCACCGGCTTGCCAGCCCGTGGATCGCTGCTGTCAATGTCTTTGGTGTCGTAGTAGTTGGCATTCACCACATACTCGCCAGGGATGATGCTGCGAATCGTCACCACTTCTTGGCGCAAAGGGTTCACCACTTTTTTGCCGTTCACCATGATGGTGTTGCTGGCGTTGCCACGGTCGTCCCGGTCCAAGTGCATCAAGTCGGCTTCGCGGTTGCGAAACCAAACGCTTTCACCCGAAGGGCCTTGCACCCACAGGTCAATGTCGTTGGGGTCCATGTCTGGCCAAGACAACGTGATGATGAACTCCGCCTTGGCAGGAATGTCGCCCGACTTGGTGGCCTTGGGGTTCATGGCCAACAGCGCGATGATGAAACAAAAGACGAAGGCGATCAGCATGTTGAACAACATGTCGTAGAAAGGATCGACCTCGGGTTCGCGAGCGAATCGGTTTTTGCGCATGGGTAGGGTGTCGCTTTAGCGACCGATGCGCAGTCCGTGGCGTTGGGCTTGCGCCACCAATTCATCGGAGAAACGGTCCATGCGGGTGAGTTGCAACCCCAGCAAGATGTTGCCCACCAAACCCACCATGGTGGTGAGCAGCGCCACACCCAAACCAGAGGTGAGATTGCGCAACAGTTCTTGCGCTTGACTCGGGTCAAAGCTTTGAATCTGACCGATTTGCATGGCCAACACCGAGAAGCCAATCACTTTGCCAAGCAAACCTAATTTGAGTTGAACGCCGTTGACCCACCAAGCGGTGCTGTGCGGCCCATGTGTTTTGTCCATCAAGAGGTCAAGTGGTGCACCGCTGTCTTGCGGGTTGGCCGCCAAGGCATTCCAGTATTCACCCGCCCAACCTTCGCAACTGAGCAAGCCTTCGTAGCCCGCAGCCACCGCGTGTTGCAGCATCTCACGTTGTTTGGCGAGTTCTTTGGATCGCACACCGCACCAAAGCGTGGACACCGCAAACACAATGATGATGACGAGGGTAATCCCTGTGGGGTCCGAGCTGATCAGCAATTGCCAAACACCTTTGATGCCCAACAACCAGGTAGAGAAGATGAACAAACCCAACATCACCAGCCATTCGAACCAAAGTGGTTCGACGTCCCAGTGGGGGTTGTCGCTTTTGAGACGCGTGAAAAAAGACTTCAAGTCAGACCGCCTGTGCAAACAAATAAAGGGGTGACAGGGTCATGACCGAGATGATTCAGGGGTGGACCTTGCGAGTGCGGCGAATAATAACTGACAACATCTCAAGATTTTTGCTAGATCACGTCGGCGGGTCTTTGCATGATTGGATTTGGATAAAAAGCTTGTCGTCTCTAGACTCTCGCGTTTCGCCAACACATTCCGTGTTGGTTGTTTGGAATCAAAGAGAGACAACATGTTGAAGAGATACGCCGCCATTCCTTTTGCCGTGATGTGTTTGAGTGCCCAATTGGCGCAAGCTGAGGACGTGAAAACGTTGTCCTCCGTGGTGATCACCGCCACCAAAACAGAACAAGACAGTTTTGATTTGCCCATGTCCATCGACAAGGTTAGCAAAGAACAAATTCAAGACGGCAACTTGCGCATGACTTTGTCTGAAAGTCTGGCCCGCGTGCCTGGCATCACCGCGCAAAACCGCACACAGATGGCGCAAGACCCGCAAATTTCTTCACGCGGTTTTGGTGCACGTTCAGCGTTTGGTGTGCGTGGCATTCGCGTGTATGTGGACGGCATTCCGCTCTCTATGCCCGACGGCATTGGCAACCCCGGCAGCGTGGACCTGGGCATGATCGACTCTATTGAAGTGATGCGTGGACCTTTCTCGGCCATGTATGGCAATTCGTCGGGTGGTGTGATTCAGATGTTCACCGAGAACGCACCCAAATCACCTGAAATTTCAGGCGATGTGTTGGCTGGCAGTTATGGCACTTACAGCGAATCGGTGAAGGCCGCGGGCTCGACTTCAGGTGTTGATTATTTGTTGGGCTACTCGAATTTCAAATCGGATGGTTACCGTGATAGCAGTGACAACACTAAAAAACAAGCAACAGCCAAGTTGAAGACAACAATTGGTGACGATGCGAAATTGACTACCTTGATCAGTTGGTTTGATCAATATGCAAAAGATCCTGGTGGATTGAAGTTGAGCGAAATTTCGACTCCAAACATTGCGTCCAGCACTTCCAAGTTGGTAAGCGCACGAGCAGAGAGGAGTAATACACAGATTGGCTTTAATTTTGAAAAAATACTTAGCTCAACTGACACGCTAGCTTTGTTGGCATACGCTGGTAAGCGGGATAACACTGGAATTCTTTATTCTGCGCCGCCAACTGGGTCTGCGGAAACTTACAATAGTCGTGCAAGTATCATCGCACGCGATTTTTACGGGGCAGAACTCAAGTGGCTGAATAAAGGCAATATCTCCCAAATGCCTTATGCCCTAACTTCAGGTATTACATTTGGCCAGATGATTGATGATAGAAATGACATCAACGCTGATAATGGAGTAGCAAGATCTTCTTTAATTGATAATAACTTCAATCGTAAGGAAAAGCAGACAGCAACAATTTTTGATCAATATATTCAAGGAAGTTTGACAGTTATTCCTGAGCTAGATATGCATGCCGGACTTAGACATACACGATTGACAATGAAATTTGAAGATGCATTGGTTGATCCTTCCAAAGTGGTTGCTGGCAACACTGTGGCAGCTAAAGAATCTAAAAGATTTGAAGATACAAGTGGAAATTTGACCTACGACAAAACTACACCTGTAATCGGTGGCATCTACAAATTAACACCTGCAGTTAATTTGTATGCAAATGCTGGAATGGCCTTTGAAACCCCCACCTTGGTAGAAACCTCATTCTTGGATGCAACTTCTGGCTCTGGACCAAACTTGTCTATCAAGCCAAGCACCAGCAATAACTACGAGGCCGGTGCTAAAGCATTTTTGAATGACAACACCAAGATCAATTTGACGATTTTTCAAGTTGACACCCAAAATGAAATCATCATCAACTCAACAGTCAGCGGAAGAACAAGTTACCAAAACGGAAAATCAACAAAACGAACTGGTGCTGAAGTTTCTATAGATTCATTATTGCCCTATAACTTTAGTGCATACGCATCCTATACACAGTTAAACGCGACATTTGAGGAAGGCTTCACATCCGGTGGAAATACGGTTGCCAAAGGCAATCTAATTCCTGGAACCTACAAGCAACAAGCCTTTGCTGAATTGGCTTGGTCATATCCTTCTTGGGGTTTTCAAACTGCATTAAATGCTGTTTACAACAGTTCAACTCAAGTGAACGATACAAACGAAGCTGGAACAGCTGCTGCAGGGTATACGGTGTTTAATCTCCGTGCGAGCTTGAACCAAAAAACAGGTCCATGGAGCACAACGGAATACGTTACTTTGAACAACTTCACTGATGTCAAATACATTGGTTCTGTTCGAGTGAACGATTACACAGCTGGTCGTTATTACGAACCAGCCGCACCCGCTAACTGGATCGTCGGTGTGAAAGCTGCTTACAAGTTCTAAGCTGCCCCAAGTGCTTCGGGAATGTTTCCCGAAGCCCCAGCACCAGCCTGTTCTAAGATGCAAGTTCTCAATTGATATTTCCCCAAAGGTCTGCCCAATGAAAATCTTGTCACTCAGCGCAGTGCTGGTGTTGTCTTCGTTTGTTTCCGCGCCGGCTTGGTCTCAAGCCCGCGCCTATGCCACCAATGAAGGTGCGGGCACGGTCTCCGTCATCGATGCCGACACCGACACCGTTCTCTCAACGATCGAAACAGGCGGCAAGCCGCGTGGCTTGGCGGTGTGCAAAGGCAGCAGCAAGCTGTTTGTCACCGAGCAAAATTCTTCACAGCTGTGGATGATCGACACCGTCAAAGGCGAGATCGAGCAACGCGTGCAGTTGGGCGAGTCCCCGGAAGCCCTGTACTGCTCGCCCAATGGCGAATGGCTGGGCGTGGC
The DNA here is from genome assembly GCA_947448745.1 of Comamonadaceae bacterium. GTDB lineage: Bacteria > Pseudomonadota > Gammaproteobacteria > Burkholderiales > Burkholderiaceae_C > Limnohabitans. Next base: position 32,240 of record CANFOQ010000009.1, on the reverse strand, counting down.
CAACGAAGGCACCAACAGCATCAGCTTCATCAATGTCAAAAGCATGAAGCTGGTTTTTTCCATTCCTGTGCACGGCAAAAACCCCGAGCACGGCGTCTTCAGCCCTGATGGCAAGTTCATGCTGGTTTCTGCCGAAGAAGCCGACCAAGTGGACATCTTGGACATTGGCAAACGAAAACAAGTTGGTTCGGTCAAAGTGGGTGAACGTCCTCGCGGCATTGCCTTCAGCCCGGATGGACAACGCGCTTATGTGGCCGTGGAAAGTGCCAGCTTGTTGGTGGCCATCGACATGAAAACACGCAAGGTGGTGGGCAAGCAAGCGGTAGGCAAACGCACGGCGGGCGTCATCGTCTCGCCTGATGGCGCCTATGTGTTCGCCTCCAATGGTGGCGACGCCAACGTGTCGATGGTGGACACCAAAACATTCACCTTGGTGGAAAACATCGCCATCGGTCAGCGCCCCTGGAACATGTCCTTCAGCCCGGACGGCACCAAGCTTTATGCCGCTGCGGGTCGCAGTGGTTCCATCAGCGTCATTGATTTGGCTTCGCGCAAGATGGTGAAAGAAATTCCCACCGGCAAACTGCCTTGGGGGGTGGTGACGCAATGAACAACGAACGCTACAACCGTGTGATGGTGGCCTTGCATTGGCTGCTGGCGCTGGGCTTGATTGCCCAGTTTGGACTGGGTTTGTGGATGGAAGAAATTCCCAAGGACCCACCCGGCGTTCGCGCCTTTTGGTTCAACTTGCACAAGTCCATTGGTTTGTTGCTCACCTTGTTTGTGTTGTGGCGCATGGGTTGGCGCGTGACCCATGCTGTCCCTGCCGATGTACCCAACACACCCGATTGGCAAGCCAAGCTTTCCAAAGCGGTTCATGGCTTGATGTACCTGTTGATGTTGCTCATCCCCGTGACTGGTTTTTTGGGTTCCAGTTTTTCACCTTACCCGGTGAAATTTTTTGGTTTCGCGTTGCCGCGCTTGTGGGAAGCCCAACCCGAGCTGAAAGAAGCCTTGGCCGAGGTGCATGAAAACACCGCTTGGATCTTGGCGGCCTTGGTGGCCTTACATCTGCTGGCCGTTGTTTGGCACACCGTGGTCAAAAAGGACGGTTTGCTCAACCGGATGCGCTGGGGATCCTGAAAAAGGCGGCATGGATCGCCAACCTCTCAAGGGCTGATCAGTTTGATTTTGGGGAAATAGGTTTTGTAGCGGCCTGCATCGCGGGTCAGCAATCGATAACCCTCGCTCACAGCTTGTGCGCCAATGAAAAAATCGGGCAACACACCTGACTTCTGACCACCGCGTTGACGGTATTGGTAGAAAGCTTTGCCAGCCAGTTTGGCGCTGGCGCGGTTCACATTCAACACCTCGACTTCAAGGCTTTGCAGCACCGCATCCAAGTGTTTGGGACAGTGTGGATGACCCGTCAACTCGGCATAGACCACCATGTTGATGGCCAAGCCTTGGCTGCTGCGTGCCAGATGCAGTTGTCTTGCAGACCATGCCATCCATTGCGCATCGGCATTGAACACATCCAACAGCACATTGGTGTCCACCAAGGTCATGGCTTTTTCCAATCATCTCCACGGGTGGTGGCCATCCACTCATCCGTGCTGGGGCCTTGTTTGATGATGCCAACAGCCTGACGCAAGGGATCGTCTGCTGCCAAAAAGGACAAGGCATCGGCCGTTGAGCGGTCATGGGCCAATTGGGCCTTGCCCAACCACTCGGCCAAGGCCTCTTGCACCACGTGAGATTTGCTGACCGCGTGCTCGGTGCAATAGGACTGCAACGCGCGTTCAACGGGATCGGTTAATCGAACGGACAACATGTGAACCTCTTGTCATACAAAGAAAAATAATTGTATGACAATAACTTGGCTGTCCAGTGCCGTCAAGTCTTTGGGAACTAAATCACCTTGAAGTGGTGCGTGCCATCGCGGCGCAGTTGTTCCACCAAACCGTACTCCCAATCCAGATAAGCCTGCATGGCTTCTGTCGGGTTGTTGGTGCCCTCATAGGGGCGTCGGTAACGATCGATGCGCGGGCTGGCCACATAGGACTCACCCTGTTGGGTGCTGAAGCCTTGTGCCATCCATGCGGCATTGCCACCGGGCAACCACAGCACTTCCACGCCGGGGCGCACCAATGGTTTGAGTTCGGCCACGGCGTAACGTGAGGCACGGCCATCGGCACAGGTGAGCACATAGCGGTTGGCCTTGTGCACCCGGCTGAAGTCTTGTGCCATTTGCGAACGCAACAACCACCATGCACCTGGAATGTGTCGTTTCACATAGGTGGCACTGTCGCCCACATCAATCACCATGCTCAGGTTGCTGCGGTTGGCCAACCATTCTTTCAAGGTGGCCGGGTCCACCTCGGGCACCGGCTCGAGGGTGTCGGGCAGTTGGTGCAGATGCGGTGTCTCGGTGTTGGTCAAGTCTTGAGACTTCACATCTTTCAACACCGCCACTTCCCAGCCCATTTGCGCCAACCATGATGCGGTGAGGGAAGCGCGCACACCATCGTCGTCATACACCACCAAGCGAGCGCCGCGCACACCCACATGGTGATCGGTTTCTTGCACCAATTGACCACCTGGTGCACTGATGGCTTGGGGCCAATGGCCGAGGGCGTATTCCTCGGGCGTGCGCACATCAAACAAATAGGTGTTGCGTGTGGTGTCGGCTTGCCACTGAGCAAGTGTGTCGCGGTCAATCCGTTGCACGCCCGCGCGGAACAACAAGGCCAAAGCGGTGGCCGCAGATTTGCTCTTGTCGGCGTCACTCACTGGGCCAAAGCGTCGGTCTGCTTTGTGTTCCAACTCAAGGCCAGCCAAGGTCCAGCCGATGGTGCCGTTGCGCAAAGCACAGACGGGGTTGGGGATGCCGGCATTGATGAGCGACTGCGCACCGATGATGCTGCGGGTGCGGCCCGCGCAATTGACCACGATGCGGGTGGTGGCGCTGGGTGCCAATGAACGTGCTCGCAATACCAACTCGCCGCCTGGCACGCTGATGGACCCGGGGATGCTCATGGTTTGGTATTCATCAAAACGGCGGGCATCCAACACCACCATGTCCGAACCGCGTTCGAGCAGCGCGTTGACTTCGTGCGCCGAGAAAGAAGGGGTTTTGCGTTGCGACTCGACCAACTCGCCAAAGGATTTGCTGGGCACGTTGACATCGCGGAACAACTCGCCACCAGCAGCAGCCCAACCGGCCAAGCCATTGAGCAACACGCTCACCTGCGAATAGCCCAAGCGTTGAAACACCGGCACGGCGCGCACCGCCAAACCTTCACCGTTGTCCAGCAACACCAGCGGCGTGTTCAGGCGTGGAATGCGCACAAGCGCGTCCGATTCGATGCGGCCATAGGGCAGGTTGATGGCAAACAGTGGATGGCTTTGCGCGTAGGGGTCTTCTTCACGCACATCCACCAACGCGATTTCTTCTTTTTGCAGCAAGGCTTGGCGCACTTGCGCAAAGGTGGTCACGGGGTAGGGGTGGCCAGGGTCGAGTTGCTCTTCGGCTGCAGGCGGTTCCACCACAGGGCTTGGCGTTACAGCGGTGGCTACTGGTGCAGGTGGTGCAACCTGGACAGGGGCCACGCGCTCTGGCAACACAGCAACGGTCGGTGTTGGCGGTGCTTGGGGGGCAGCAGCGGCGGGTGCAGGAGGTGCAGCAGCAGGGGCTGCAGCTGGCATCCTCAGGTTGCCCACGGGTGGTGGGCTGGTCCACAAGGCTTCTTTTTGCTCGCCCAGCAACATGACATTGCTGTAGCCCGAGACGAAGGTGGCGCGGCTGCCGTCTTCGCGGTAACTGTGGCGTTCAATCTTGCCAATGTTGCCGCCATACACATGGATGCTGATCGACACTTGATCGGGCAAGGCATTCCACACTTTGTGCACGTCACCAATGCGGGGTGACACGGCTTCAATGTCACCCGGCAGCATGTCCACTTGAAAACCCGCAGGCACCCAACGACCATCCGACATGCGGCTGTAAGGCTGACAAGACTCCGAGCCGCGCAACATGCCAACCAAGCCCCACACCGTGTGGTCGTGCACTGGCGTGGCTTGTCCTGGGCCCCAGACAAAGCTCACCACCGAGAAGCGGTCTTGTGGGTCGGCGTACAACAAAAATTGTTGATAGTGCTGCGGATGCGGTTGCGCCAAATCGGGGCTGAGCCAATCGTCGTTGCGCAACAAGGGATAGAGCAAGTGCTTGGCTTGGGCCAACAAATCTTGTTCAGGCGGCGCACTGTCGACCAGCCGTGTCAGGTCGGCCAAAAATTGATGAAGGCGGGCGGTGTTGAGAGGCTGGACAGCTTGCATCATGGGTGTCGAAAAGGGCTGGCGCATTGTTTCACAGGATGACGCCCTTTCGCCAGATTTTCGAAGCTATGCTTGAGGGCATCATGACCACTGCTTCTTCCTCTTTTGTGATGGCCGGCGTGATGGGTTGGCCCATCAAGCATTCACGCTCGCCTTTGATTCACAGCCACTGGATCGCCGAGCACGGCCTGCATGGCGTGTACCTGCCCTTGCCAGTCAACCCGCTGCACTTGCCTGAAGCCCTTGCGGGCTTGTCTGCCTTGGGTTTTGCTGGCTGCAACCTCACACTGCCGCACAAAGTGCAAGCGTTGGACTGCATTTCTCAGTTGGACGATGTGGCGCGGCAAATCGGTGCGGTCAACACCGTGGTGGTGCAGCCCGATGGCAGCTTGGCGGGCACCAACACCGATGCCTTTGGCTACATCCACAGTTTGCGCGAAGCACAGCCCGACTGGCAAGCCAGCACAGGACCGGCTGTGGTGCTGGGGGCAGGTGGCGCTGCGCGGGCGGTGGTGTGGGCGCTGGCCGATGCCGGTGCCACAGACATTCGTTTGCTCAACCGCAGCATGGACAAAGCGCAGGCCATGGCCGCTGAGTTTGGTGCTCCCGTGAAAGCGCTGGATTGGGATCAACGGCACGCGGCTTTGGCGGATGCAGCACTCGTTGTGAACACCACCACGCAGGGCATGCAAGGCCAGCCTGCACTGGACATTCGCTTGGACGCCTTGCCAACCCATGCGTTGGTGTCGGACATTGTGTACACGCCCTTGCAAACCGACTTGCTGCTGCGTGCCCAAGCGCGGGGCAACCCCACCGTTGGCGGTTTGGGCATGTTGTTGCATCAAGCGCGGCCCGCTTTTGCGGCTTGGTTTGGTGTCCTGCCCGAGGTCACACCCGCCTTGTGGCAAAAGGTGTTGGCCTCGTTCTAAGGCTTATTTGCGAACAGCAGGCACCTCGATGGCCAGGCCTTGCGCCCGCCACATCAAATACAAATTCAGATCGCGCATGTCTTGGTGACCCCAAGGCGGAATTTCGGCTTTCACGCTGGCATAACAAAAACGCAAGCGCCGCTCAAGGGACGCCAAGTACTGCCAATCCAATCTGAAGATGGGGTAGCCATTGGGCTGGCCTTGGCTGAGCTTGTCGTTGTAAAGACGTTGCCCATAGTGCTGGTCATGGCATTGGGTGCACGACAAGTTCATTTGGCCTTGACGCGCCATGTAGAGCTTTTGCCCGGCTTCGAAATGTTTTTTGGCAGGGCCGTCGATGCTCACCAAAATCGGCATGCCCTTAGAGGCGCTGGTCACATGCAAGGTGATGGCCAACAGTTCGTCGGATTCCAGCGGCCAGTTGCTGGCTTTTTGTTGCTTGGAACGGCAATTGCGAATGCGGTCTTCCAAGTTGAACAACTTGCCCGTGGCCTTGTCGATGGCGGGGTAGCGGGTGGCCGCCCCTTTCATGCTTTCATTCGCGTCGCCATGGCAAGCGGCGCAACTTTTGTTGCTGCTGCCAGTCACTTGATTCCACAGTTGGGCACCCTTGTCAATGCCATGGGCGCTGGGGCTGGCGAAATCGTCATCGAGTTGCAAACCGCGCACCTCGGGACTGGAGAATTCCAAACCAGACTTGAGTTGGTCCAACGGGATGTTGCGTTGTTGAGCAGCAGCGTTGCCAACCCACAAGCCCACGGTCAACACATAAACCAGGAAGTTCTTCATGGCTTGGGTGCGCTTGAACTGTTGGCTGGCAACACGACCAGTGGATGCCGCATCTCACCAATGTTGGCCTTGTCGTCGACCCAGCGGAAATACAACTCGCCGGATTTCACGGCGCGCAAATAAAACTCGAACAATGGATTGGCGGCAATGCCAGTGGTGGGCTCGGCGCGAAACACTTCTTGGTTGTTCAAGGTGCAACTGAGTTGGCGAATCACATTGCGCTTGATCAACACGCCGTCGATGTCGCGCAAAAAGCCGCTGTCCATGGGGTGGTTCACCAGCAGGCGCAGTTTGAAGACATCGCCTTCAACGATGCGGGGCGGGAGTTGCAATCGGGCGTTGCTCATGTGCCGTTGTCCACACAGGCGGCTTCGGTCACCGCAACTTCTTGGGTTTGATAGCGAAAGGTGCCGTCGGACAAACGCGCCAAGGCCACCACCATTTGGGTGCCCGACAAGCGCACCCGCGTGTTGATTTCAGCGCGCCCGTTCCAAGGTCCCAGCACAAACAAACACATCAAGGGCACCGGGTTGCGTTGCGACACCAAATAGATGTGGGTCACATGCGAAGCCTCGGTCATGGGGCTGTCCACCTTCAGGTGCAAAGGCACCAAGTGGCCGTTGTCGGCCAGTGTGGGCAGGGTCAGGCTCACGCCTTCTTTCACCAAGGGTTGATTGACCACAAAGGGCTTGACCATCTCGTCAAAAGTACGCAAGCGCGATTCGGCCAAACCACTGAGCGTGAGCTTGTCCACTTGCGCCAAGGCCTCTGCGCCCAGCAACAAACCACTGGCTGCCAAGGAAGTTTGGGCGCAGTGGTTTAAAAAATCTCGTCGGTTCAACAAATCGTTCAACGTCAGTCCTTAGGAGGATTGAGCAAGTAGCTGATGATGTCTTCCAGCGCTTGCTCGGTGAGGACGGTCTTGCCCTTCAGGGGTTTGGCCACGTTTTGCAAGCCCTTGGTGCTGAAGTAAGCCGGCATGAAGGTTTGCGGGTTGATGACGCGCGGGTCGGCAATGCGCTGGCGCAACAACTCGGGGCTCAGGCGTTGGCCCACACCCACCAGGCTGGGGCCCATGTCACCGCCATCTTTGAAGCCCGGCACCACATGGCACAGGATGCAGCCGGTGTCTTGCCGGTTCAGCAACAGCTTGCGTCCGCGCTCCACATTGGCGGTGGCGGCCGACTTGGTGGCCGGCATGCCATCGACCGTGGATTTGGCAGCGGTCGCGTTGTCAGCCGCATGCACCCCACTGACCAACATCCAGAAACAAACAAACAACAATCTCATGGCTGGCAGGTCATTTCAAATAGCGCTTCAAAGCATCGGCACATACACCGACAGCGGCATGCGACTCGCGCATGACACGGCCCATGGTGATGAAGCCATGGATTTGCCGTTCGAAGCAAATGTATTCAGTCGCCACACCCGCCGCAGCCATCGCATCGGCATACATCAAGCCTTCATCGCGCAAGGGGTCAAAGCCTGCGGTCATCACAAACGCGGGTGGCAACTTGGCGTGGCTGTCGGCTTTCAACGGCGACGCACGCCAGTCGTGTCGGTCGGCGGTGTTGGGCAAGTAATGATCCATGAACCAGTGCATGGCAGCCGCGGTCAGCATGTAGCCCTCGCCATTGGCGTGGTAGCTGGGCGTGTCGGGGTACATGATGGTGGCGGGGTAAATGAGCAATTGAAAAGCGGGCGGTTGGGCGCTGTCACGCGAACCCAAACAAACAGCCGCAGCCAAATTGCCACCAGCGCTGTCACCACCCACAGCCAGGCGGGTGGGGTCCACATGCAAGCTGGCGGCGTTGTCCACCACCCAATGAAAGGCATGCAAGGCATCGTCGTAGGCGGCAGGAAAAGGGTGCTCGGGGGCCAAACGGTAATCCACTGAAAACACCGCGCAACCACTGGCGTCGCACAACTGGCGGCACAGCACGTCGTGGGTCTCGATGTTGCCAATCACCCAACCACCGCCGTGGTAGTACACCAAGGCGGGCAGCACCTGCTTGGCAGACGCACCCAGGGGTCGGTATTCACGCACCGCGCCAAACGACAAAGCGTGGTCTTTGCAAACCGAGGTGGGCAGCGGGTCGGGTTGGGTCAGGGCTTTGCGCACCAGGTAAAAATCGCGCGCTTCTTGAACAGGCTGGGTGTTGACCGCGGGCACGCCACGGTCTTTCATGAGTTGCAACAGGGCTTGGGCTTGCGGGTCGAGCATGGTGGTCCTCAGGTGGTGCTGCCCACACGGGCATAGGCATTTTCGTGGTTTTGCAACCATGCTTGTGACAGGCTGTCGTCGTCTTGTTGGGGGTGGAAATCGGGACGGAAATAACGCCGCCACATGGCATAGGACGAACGAAACAAACCTTGTTTGGCCAACAAAAACACCCAGGCACTGCGCCAGGTGCTGAACTTGAACAAGCTGCCGTCGTGCCACAGGTTGTTCACGGTTTGGCGCAACAAGTCTGACAGCAAATACCATGTGGTCAGGCGCATCCATTGCAGTCGCCATTGCTCATTGCCATTCAAGGCTTTGTACATGTCAAAGGCGGTGCAGCGGTGTTCGCTTTCTTCGCTGGCATGCCAATGCCACAGGGTTTGCAAGCGGGGCTCGGCTTGCGCCAAAAAAGCCGGGTTGGACAACAGCCATTGGGCCAACACCGCGGTGAAATGCTCGGTGGCGGCGGTGGCGGCCACCGCATGGCGCACATTCATGGGCTCCACCTTGGCGATGCGCTTCAAAGCGCGGGGTGCCCAATGGTTGACCATGCCTTGGTTTTCCAAGTGCAGGTTGAACAACTGGTGCAAACGACGGTGTGTGGCTTCTTGGCCAATGAAGCCTTTGAGTTCATCCGCAAATTGGCTTTGCTGCTCGGGCGAGAGTTCCTTTTGCGCATGGCGCAGGCTGTCGATGAAGAATTGCTCGCCCACCGGGAAACTCATGGACAGCGCATTCATGAAAGCAGAGGTGAACGCATCGCCGCCATTCCAGCGCACCGCGATGGGTGTTTCCAAATCAATCAGCAGTTGGCGAACAACAAGATGGCTCATGGGACTTAGTTTTTAGGAAGTTGACATGGGCCGGAGACCAGCAATTTCATGTCTTTGCCGTAGCGCTTCACATCTTTCATGGCTTTGACAGTGACTGGTTGGCGCGTGATTTTGATTTCGGTTTCTTCTTTGGTTTGCACATTTTTTCGGCGCACCCAAATGCTGGTGTCCGACGTCAGGTCCTGGCCTTCAAACTCCGGGCTGATGATGGTGTTGGCAAACATGTTGTAGAGCTTGGGGCCGTCCATTTTGATGTAGAGATGGTTGCCAATCGAGGTGATGTCGATGGTGACGATGGCAGGTTCCAAAACAATTTTGTCCATCTCAGGAAATTTACCCTGCACATCACAGGTGAGGGTGTAGGCCCAACTTGGCACCATGGTTGAAATCAGCAATGCCAACAAGCCAGCGCGGGCACCAACAGCGGGGGAGAGGCGATTCTTCAGCAGGGACAGCATGCTTGGGGTCTTTCGAGTTGTCTGATCTTCGCACGGATGGGGCCGCCGCCGCCCAAGCCCACAGCCAATTCACGGGGCTTGACTTGGGTATTATTCAAACCATCATTTCAACCCAAGAGGATTGTGCCGTGGCTAAAGCAGTTGTTCTTCATCCTTTGCGCTGGCTGGCGTTGTCGGCGGCCTTGTCGGCCGCGTCTTGGTCGGCTTGGGCTTTTGACGCCACCAAGTTGGAAGACTTCAAAACCACCAATGTGTGCAAGTACTGTGACCTGACTGATGCGCCCCTGAGTGGACGCGATATGCGCGGCGCCGACTTTCAAAATGCCAACTTGTCCGGGGCCGTGTTGAGCAAGTCCAACATGGGCGAGCGACCCATGGAAAAGCGCACCTTGGTCACCAACTTTGAAGATGCCAATTTGCGCCGCGCCGATTTCAGTGGTGCCAACCTGCACCTGGCCAATTTCACCAATGCTTATTTGCGCGACGCCAACCTGACGGGTGCGGATTTGAGCGACGCCGTGCTGAGCAAGGCCAACCTCAAGGGTGCGGTGCTCAATGGTGCCAACCTCAAAGGGGCCAAGTTGGACGATGCCAAATTGGATGACGCCAAGTTTTGCAAAACCACCATGCCCGACGGTGCGGTGAACGACTCGGGTTGTTGAGGTCTTTCAAATCACTGTTTGCAGGCCTTTGCGCTTGATCAAGGACAAGAGTTTCAGACTGGGACCACTTGGTTGCTTGTCGCCAATCTCCCATTTTTGAACTGTTGACAAACTGGTGTTAAGAACAGCGGCCAACACAGCTTGGCTGATGCTGGACTTTTCACGCAATGCTTTGATTTGTGAAGGCGTCATACTGCTCACGTTCAGATTAGAAAACTCGGTGAATTGACGCATGTTTTTTTTGCTGACCTTGAGCGCTCGGTCCAAGCCAGACATGCTGGCTTGCATTTCTTGAATGATTCGACTAGGTGCTTTCTGGTTTGATTTCATAGAGCTCTCCAACTTCAATAGCCATAGACAATTCTTGCTCGCTCAGGCCCAGTAACTGCTGAGCAAAGCTCATCAGCCATTGCAATTCCTTCGCAGTAATATTTGATTTTTCATTTTTCGAAAAACCAAAAATGAAAAACCACCGGGCTTCAAAATAGGTGGCAACCAACGTTCTTGCGCTGATTTGCTTGCCCCGACCTGATTGAGCTACTCTTTTTTTAACAAGTCCTTTTGCCAGTTGTGCATCGACCAAGCCCGACTGAATTTCCTGGATGGCTTTGATCAATGACTGATCGCTCATGCCTGTTTTTCGTTGCCATTTTGAAAATGTTTTGGTGGTAAATATGCGTGAATCGGCCATTAAATATACCACCAGATGATGTAGTTGAAGATGCATTTCTCAACGCGATCATCACCAAATACCCAACAAAAGTGGTTATCTGTGCATTACAAAATCATTGATGGGGACTCGATTAATCCGAATCTAGGGCGCTTTTCATGCGACACCTTTGCCATGAAGGGCTATGGCGTCAAGCCCTTATGAATCGTCTTCACCCGGCATCTGCGCTGGGCGCAAATGCACTGCCTGGGTCCGTTTCTTTCTGAAGCGGATATTGAGCATCTCGACGCTGAAGGCGAAGGCCATGCCGAAGTAGATGTAACCTTTGGGCACATGGTGACCAAAACCTTCGGCCACCAGCACCACACCCACCACCACCAAAAAGCTCAGGGCCAGCATCTTGATGGAGGGGTGCGCATCGACAAACTCGCCAATGCCTTTGGCGAACAGCATCATCAAGCCCAGCGAGATGACAACAGCGGCGATCATGATGCGCACATCGTCCACCATGCCGACCGCGGTGATGATGGAGTCAAGTGAAAACACCAAATCAATCAGCATGATTTGCACAATCGTCGCCATCACATTGACCCGCGCTTTCACGTCCGCTGGCGCTTCATCCCCTTCCAGCGAATGGTGGATTTCACCGGTGCTTTTCCAAATGAGGAACAAACCACCGGCCAGCAAAATCAGATCGCGTCCTGAAAACGGCTGGTCCATCACCGTGAAGATGGGCTCGACCAAGCCAATGATGACCGACAAAACCAATAGCAAACCGATGCGCATGAACATCGCCATGAACAAGCCGATGCGACGCGCCATCTCTTGCTTGGCCTTGGGCAACTTGCTGACCAAGATCGAGATGAAAATGATGTTGTCGATGCCCAGCACCAGCTCTAAAACAGTGAGCGTGGCCAAAGCGATCCACATGTGCGGTTGTGTCAGTAATTCCATGTTGTTTCCAAACAGCTAAAGAGAAATCGCAAGCAAGCGGCGAAGCCGCCAATGTAACCAAGCGTGGCGTATGCCTTGGTAGATCAGCCAAATGACCCATCCGGCAAAGATGACATCGCTGACAAAGTGACCGCCTTGGGCAACGCGCACGGCACCAATACCCAAGCCTGCAACCGCGCCCAGCGCCAACCACTGTTGTCGCTGGCGTCTGGGGGCCCACATGCCCCAGGCCATCAGGGCAAAGCCACCGGCCGCATGGCCACTCACAAAAGAACAGTTCACATCGCAAGCGCGGTCGAATTCAAACAAGGGCCGACTTTGCAAGAGGCCACCAAAGGCCTGGCTTTGCTCGGGGCGGGCACGTCCCACATGGTCTTTCAAGGCCCAGTCCACCACCACCCCGATGCCCAGCACCATCATCAAGGCCCAGGCCATGCTGCGCTGACGCCAGCGTTGGTTGATCCAAGTGGGTTTGAGCCACGCAGTGATCAACACCAACACACTGCACAACAACAAAATCTGATTCACCAAGGGGGCCAGATGGTAGAGCTGCAACACCCAAGCCACGCGCTTGGCTGGAAAGCCGGGCAAGGCCGGGTCGAAAAACCAAAGACTGATTTGCAGGTCCAATGTCGGCCACAACATGAACAGCGCCACACTCAGCAATACGCCTGCCAAGCCCCACGCCCATTCTTGCTGGCGCTTGTTCATGGGGTTTGTCGACGCAGGCCGATCCATCTGTTCATGGCGCCGGCAATACCCACCGTGGCCATCAAATCAAAGGCCAACCGGGCGGCATCCGTGTCTGCATGGGCGCGGAACAAATAGATGACCAGACCCAACTCGAGCAACAGCAACACCATTTGCAAGGGTTTGGTTTGCAAGCGGGGTGACCAGGGTACACGCTGCTCCCAGGCCAAGGCCAGCAGGGCCACCATGATGCCCAGCCCACTGCCCACCAACACATCGGCGGGCCAATGCGCACCCACCACCACGCGGGACAAGGCCACCAGCACGCCCCACAGCACCAAGCCCAGCCAAAGGGGTTGGCGGTATTTGGCATCGCGTGTCATGAAGAGCGCCAAGGTGATGGCGGCTGCAATCGTCATGGCGTGGCCTGAGGGCATGGAATTGGAACCGCTGGGGGGCGAGCCAATCGGGTGCAACACACTGGCGTCAAGCACACCCAAGGGGCGGGGCGACGCCACCAGGCTTTTCAGCAACGGCGACAGCACTGCGCCGATTAAAAAACTTTTGACCACCACGGCGCTGGTGCGGGGGGCGAATTGGGCGGCCACGATCAGCAACAAAAAGGCAGCACCGCCTTCACCAAACTGGGTCAGGAAGGACCACAGTGCATCGGGGCCCAGGTGGGTGCTGTGCAACTGCAGCAGCCAAGCTTGGTTCAAGGGGGCATTGAAAACCGCCACGCCCGTCAAAACCAAGAGCGCTGCGACCCACCCCAAACCCTTTGGGAGGCGCTCGCGAGAGGGCGTTTCGAGGGAAAGATTCATTGGCCAGATTCTAAGCAGGGCCTGTCGTTGTCATGAAAAACGCATGAAACACGGGTTTCATTCGTTATAGTAGCCCGCCCTGTTAGGAGTGTTGGCATGTTGAATACCAAAAAGAAAATCCTCGACCATTTGGAAAACGAGGTCTATTGCCGCCTAGGGGTGTCCCCCATCCATGGCATCGGCGTGTTTGCCGTGCGTGACATCCCCAAGGGGGTGAATCCTTTGAAAAGCTACGTGCGCGTCAAAGAGATTGATATTCCCAAGCAAGACATCAAGCATTTGCCCAAAGGGGTACGCGACCAAATCGACACGTTTTGCTATTACGACAAAAAGTCGGTCAGCATTCCGCGCAATGGCCTCAATACCTTTGACATGGCCATCTACCTGAACCACTCTAAAAAGCCCAGCTTGCGTTTCAAAAAGAACGGCACCTTGGAAACTTTGCATACGGTGAAGAAGGGCGATGAGATGTTCATCGACTACGACATCAGCTTCGGCGAAAAACACTACTTCTGAAACAAACAAGCCGCTGATCAAGCGGCTTGTTTGTTTTGGGAGTGGCTTGGGTATTTAGCCAGCCATCACCAGTTCATCGAGCAAATGCTGTTGATGCTGCTCGGGATGGCGGTACACCTGGTTCAGTTCCTGGGGCTTGAAGTCCACGATCAGCGGTGAGGTGGGGTCGGTGGCCAGGGGATGATCGGCATCGATCAAGGCCATGGCGTAAATGGGTTCGTAGTCGGTGACAAACAAGGCCTTGTAGCCATAGTCGTCCACGGGGCCCAGGTTGTAATAGCGCAAGCCGTTTTTCGCGGCCCAGCGGCAAGCTTGCAAGCAAGCGTAAATGCCAGGCGATTTGTTTTTGAAGGCGCGGTTCCATTGGCAAAAGCTGCCATAGAGCTGGTTGTACTGGGGCAGCAGGATGGAGACATCGGTCAGCACCAGCTCACCTTCGTTGGAATGCACTTGCAGGATGAGCACATCCAGGTGGCGCACGTAGTCAACAAAACCTTCCACCTCGCGGTCGTCAATGTAGTAGTTGGCAAAGTGCTCGCCACCCATCTCAAACATGTCTTCAACCGTCAGGTCTTTGCCGGCCACCACTTTCTCGGTGTAGGTGAAGTGCTTGTATTGCTTGTCGAGTTCGCGGAACTTGCGCTCGCGGCGGGCTTCTTGCCAGAAGCTGTCAGCAAAGCAATCGACCAAACCGTATTTGTCATTGATGGGGACGCCATAAGGGCTGTCGGGGGGCAGGGCGTAGACCACGAAGGGGCGGGGCGCGAAGTTCATCATCTCTTCTGAGACGTTCACATAGGGGCACAGCGCGTCCCAGCGGGTGGTGTAGTAAAGAATGTCGTTGTGCTCGCTCTCAACCAACAAGTTGTCTTCGGTCCAACTTTGGTATCCCACTTCGTGCACCACCGGACCAGGTGGGGGCGTGAAGGAATTCGCAGGTTTGAATTGATAGAGCGTGCCATTCATGTTGTTGCCTTTTTTTTCAAGCTTTTTTGCTTGTTTTCTTATTGTTGGAATTTGCAGTGCTGTGTATTTTCTTCAGGTCGAAGTACATCTTGTCTACTGCGTGGTTGTTTTTCAAAAACGCGGGGTCTTTTTTTTCTAGCTGCAATATAACTTGTTGTGCGCTGTGCAAATGCAAACTTGAATCACTGTGTGCATCTTGCAAACCGGCGATGTAGGGGTCCATCAAAGGACAGTCGGCATCAAAATAAAAACTTTTGTTTTTTGGGTTGTAGCTGAGTGGATAGAGTTTGCATCCAAAGGGCTTGTCCTCGCCCATCGTGCAACCTTGCGGACCCAAGTGTGTGCATTGTTGTTCTATGCATACGCTGCCTAAGCGTTGTTGCTCGACAGTCGTCAATGTGATTTCAAGGGGTGGGTATCCTGCCTCGACGTTGCAGCATCGTTGGCATTCGGCACAGTGGTCAAACAGCACGCGTGGGCTCCAGTGAAACGAGGCCTTGGTGCTGCTTGCTGTTCAATAAAACTGTTGTGTTGGACATCAAGCTAAGCAGTGGTTTAAATAATTATTAACGTTTTTGACATATTGAGTCAAGAAATCATTTTTTATTTTCAACCACGGCCACGTTCACCAGGTCACCTTGCATCACACCATCAGGTGGGTTTTCAATGACGCGATCAGTGCTCTCCAGACCCGATAAGAGTTCGAGTCGAACACCATGGTCTTTGGCCACCACCACAGGCTTGATGACGACCTTGTTTTGCGCATCGACAGTGGCCACTTGAATCCCAGTTTTGGTGAAAATCAAAGCACTTGGCGGGATATTCAAATGTTCTGTGTGAGCAGGCATGTCAAAGCTGACCTGCGCATAACCACCGGGCAACAACTCGCCACGGCTGTTGTCTGCGGCGAGTTGCACCAACATGCTGCCCGAGCCTGCGTTGATGGCTTGGGCCATGGATTGCACCGTGGCCGTGAACACCTTGCCTGGTTTTTCGGGCACTGTGAACTTGGCCACGCTGCCTTTGTGGATGGCCGCCACTTGGTTTTGAGGAATATTGACGTACAAGCGCAAGCGGCTCACATCCGACACCACAAACAGCTCGGTGCCAGGTGCACCGCCCACATTCACCAAGGCGCCGACATCGGTGTTGCGTGCGGTCACCACGCCATCAAAGGGCGCAGTGATGCGGCTGAAATTTTTCAAGGCTTGCAAACGGTTCACATTGGCTTGTGAGGCATTCACCACCGCTTGCTTGGCGCTCAAGTCGCCCATTTTTTCTTCCACGGCTTGGGCTGACACGAAGTTGGTGGTTTGCAAAGACTGCCAACGCTTGGCGGTGGTTTCAGACAACGCCGCATTCGCTTGGGTGCTGGCCAATTCGGCCTTGGCTTGCAAAATTTGTTGGTCTACATCGGGCGTGTCGATCTCGGCCAACAACTGTCCGGCTTTCACCGACGTGCCGATGTCGGCCTTCCAAACTTTCAAATAGCCGCTGATGCGCGAATACAAAGGGGCTTTGGCATAAGCCTCGATGCGACCGGGCAAGTCCATGCTCGGCGAAGCAGGCGACACCGCTGGTGCAATGACCGTGACGGTGCGCACCGATTGTTTGTCGGCCACGGCCTTGAGTTGGCTGTTGTCGGCGCTGCGCTCACGCAGACCGTGGACCACCACGGCGGCGGCCACCACGCCCACGATCAACAAAGCCGTCCAAAGTTTGCTGCGCGAAAAAACGGGGGGACGGGGATCAAGCATGACGGACTCCGGGATTCAAAGAAGGGGTGGCCTTGGGGCGGCCATGAACCATGCTGAACAGCAAGGGCACCAAAACCAAGGTGGCCAAGGTGGCAAACAACAAACCGCCAATCACAGCGCGGCCCAAGGGGGCGTTTTGTTCGCCGCCTTCGCCCAGACCCAAGGCCATGGGCACCATGCCGATCATCATGGCCAAGGCGGTCATGAGCACCGGGCGAAAACGCACAAAGCCTGCATCCAAAGCCGCAGCAACCGCGTCACCGAGTTCATCCAAACGCTCGCGGGCAAAGCTGATGACCAAGACGCTGTTGGCAGTGGCCACGCCCATGCACATGATGGCACCGGTCAGCGCCGGCACAGAGAGCGTGGTGCGGGTGGCAAACAACATCCAGACGATGCCAGCCAACGCAGCAGGCAAGGCGCTGACGATCACCAAGGGGTCGCGCCAGGATTGGAAATTCACCACGATCAGGAAGTAGATCAGAACCACCGCGCCCAACAGGCCCCACAACAACCCCGAGAAGGCTTTGTCCATGGTGCGCACTTGACCCAGCATGACCACCTTGCTGCCCTTGGGCAACTTCTCTTGCGTTTCAGTGATGACGCGTTGAATGTCTTTGGCCACACTGCCCAAGTCGCGGCCTTGGGTGGCGGCATGGATTTGCACCATGGGTTGGATGTCGTACTGCGTCACCAAGGCGCTTTTCGCAGTGCGGTTGAAACTCGCCACGCTGCCCAGCACTTGTTGTGTGCTGGCGTTGGCGGGACTGATCGGCACATTGGCCAAGTCGTTCAAGGAGTCGAGGTTGTACTGCGGCGTTTGCATCACCACGGGGTAGGACACGCCATTGGCCGGGTTCAACCAAAAGGTGGGCGAGACCTGGCTGCTGCCCGCCAAATTCACCACCATGTTGTTGGTCACATCGCGTGCGGTGATGCCCATGTCTTGCGCTTGGGTGCGGTCCAAGTTCACTTCAAACACCGGGCTCTTGGCCGATTGTTGAATCCGCGCATCGGCCACGCCGGGGATGCGGCGAATTTCTTTCAACAACAAATTGGCGTAGTCATAGTTGGCGCTCAAGTTGTTGCCACGCACTTGAATGTCGATGGGTGCAGGCGACCCAAAGTTCAAGATCTGGCTGATGATGTCGGCCGGCGGAAACGAAAACACGGTGTCGGGGAAGGCCACGGGCAGTTGTTCGCGCAGTGTGCGCACATAGTCGGCGGTGGGCGCGTGGCCGGGGTTCAATGCAATTTGAATGTCACCATCTTGCGAGCCCACCACACCCGTGTTGTTGTAAATCAGGTTGATGTAGCTGGGCGGCAAACCGATGTTGTCCACCACGGTGGTGATGTCGTGCGCCGGAATCACTTGCCGAATGTGCGCTTGTATCTTGGAGAAACGCGCGGCGGTTTCTTCAACCCGGGTGCCCACCGGCACACGGGCGTGAATCAAGATTTGGCCGCCGTCGACATCGGGAAAGAAGTTGCTGCCCAAAAAAGGCACCAATGCAAACGAGCCCACCACAACGGCAGCAAAACCCACCGTCACCAGACCCCGGTGGTGCAAGGCCAGGTTCAACAGGTTTTTGTAGCCCGCGCGAAAGGCTTCAAAGCGGGCTTCAAAGCCGCGTTGAAACGCCACGATCGGGTTGCGGGTGCGCGGCAGGGTGCTGTTCAAACCGTGCATGTCGGTGTGTGGTGCATGCGGCTTCAACAAAAACAGCGCCATGGTCGGCACCAAGGTGCGCGATAAAAAGAAGGACCAGACCATGGCCAACATCACCGACAAGGCCATGGGCACAAACAGAAAGCGCGACACGCCTTCCAAGAAAAACATTGGCACGAACACAATACAAATACACAGCAAGGACACAAACGCGGGGGTGACGATTTGCGCCGCGCCATCCAAAATGGCTTGCTCCACGCCCTTGCCTTGCTCGAGGTGCCAGTTGATGTTTTCAATGGTGACGGTGGCGTCGTCCACCAAGATGCCCACGGCCAGCGCCAAGCCGCCCAGGGTCATGATGTTCAAGGTCTCGCCCAAGGCATACAGACCGACGATGGCACCCATGATGGAAAGTGGAATGGACACCGCGATGATGATGGTCGAGCGCCAACTGCCCAAAAACAAAAAGATCATCACGCTCGTTAAGGCCGCGGCAATCAAACCTTCCAAGGCCACGCCCTGAATCGCCGCCCGCACAAACACCGATTGGTCGTTGATCGGTTGAATGGTCAGGTTGGGTGGCAATGAAGCTTTGATCGCTTGCAACTTCTCGCGCACACCATCGACGATGGCCAAGGTGGAGGTGCTGCCGTTTTTCAACACCGACATCAGCACCGAGCGGTTGCCATCCACATGCACCACATTGGTTTGCGGTGCGTTGCCGTCGTGCACATTGGCGACATCGCGGATGTAGACCATGGCCCCATTCACCGACTTGATCGGCAGGTTGTCCAAGTCTTTCAAGTCAGACGCTGCGCTGTTGAGGTTGATGGTGTATTCGAGGCTGCCGATTTTTTGCGTGCCCACCGGGATGATGATGTTTTGCGCGGCCAAGGCGTTGGTCACGTCTTGCGCCGACAAACCACGTGCTTGCAAGGCGCTGGGGTTCAAGTCGAGTTGCACCAAACGCGATTTGCCGCCATAAGGAAACGGCACAGCCGCACCCGGCACCGTGACCAAGGGGCTGCGCACTTGCGTGAGCCCCAAGTCAGCCAGGTTTTGCTCGGTCAGGCCCTTGCCGGCCAAGGCCAGTTGCAAGATGGGCACGGTCGAGGCGTTGTAGTTGATGATGATTGGCGGCTGGGTGCCCGGCGGCATTTGGCGCACCATGAACTGGGATACAGAAGTGACCTGCGCATTGGCCACCGCGATGTTGACGCCGGGTTGGAAAAAGATTTTGACGATGCCGATGCCGTTGTACGAGTTGGCCTCGATGTGCTCGATGTCGTTCACCGTGGTGGTGAGCACCCGTTGGAAGGCGGTGGTGATGCGACCGGCCATTTGGTCGGGTGGCAAGCCGGTGTAAGACCAGGCCACAGCAATCACCGGGATGCGTATTTCGGGAAAGATGTCGGTGGGTGTGCGAAGCGCAGCCAGCGGCCCCAAGATGAGTAACAACAAGGCCATGACCACAAAGGTGTAGGGTCGTTTCAGGGCCACGCCCACCACATTAGTCAACATCAGACGCCTTTGGATTTTTATACACACGACAACAAAACCAGCACACTTTCAGCAAAAGTGTGCAAGGCATTATCGGTATTTCCAACCGGCCTAAGTTGTTCTGTTTTTCAACACCTCGAGGTCGGCGTTGGGCGTGGCTGCACCGGCCACTTTCAGGTGCAAATCCAAGTGCCGCTCGGAGGCCGACAGCAGCATCGGATAAAAACTGTTGAACACGGCACGGGCGCGTGAACCCATCCAACGCGGCGGCAACAAACTCGGCGGCAGCGACGGGTCGCGCAGCAGCAAACGCCGGAAGTCATGCACCAACAACACCCGCAACCAAAACGCTTGTTCATCGCTGAAGGCTTTGGCTTTGCGTTTTTGGCACCAGCGTTCAATGGCTTCGTAGATGCCGACGAATTGGGCGTAGTTGCGATCCAGCTCGTTCAAATACCAAGCGGTTTTCACCACCTGGGCGGGCGCGTCCAACACGCTGCCGCTGGGCGGCTTGCCGACCAAGGTCAGCAAGCGGCTCTCCCACGCGTCCAAGCCGCTGATGCGCAAGTTGGTCATCACGCTGCTCAAGTCGGCGCTGGGGTGGATGAAGCATTGGTGGTTGATCTGGCCAAAGCCTTGCCAATAGAGGGCGCGGCGCAAAGGCTCCAGCGCCGTGGGGCTGTGCTGGCCGGTGACGATGATGCTGCGCCACTGCTTGTCCCAGACCACCGGGTGCGCGGCGTAAATATGGCGCGAGGCTTCCTCCACCCGGCTGCGCCCGGTGCGGCTGAGCACGTAATTGCTGCGGTTGCCCACCGCCTTGGCTTGCAGCCAATCCTCTTGCACCAGCCGAAAGCAAGCGGTGCGGATCAGCCGCTCGTTCACCTGCAGTGGCGCCAACAAATGGATCAGGCTGCCCATGGCCACCGCGCCGCCGCGCGGGTAAAGCGCATCGCCAAACACCGAAATGATGAGCGAGCCGGCCTGCTGGCGGG
This sequence comes from Comamonadaceae bacterium, assembly GCA_947448745.1. GTDB lineage: Bacteria > Pseudomonadota > Gammaproteobacteria > Burkholderiales > Burkholderiaceae_C > Limnohabitans. The sequence goes on along the minus strand of CANFOQ010000009.1, from coordinate 11,466 downwards.
GCTGTTCCTGCCACATCTGAAGGCGTTGTTGGAAGGGGTCCGAAAGGCTTGGTTTTGAGGGGGTGGTCATACGGGTATTGGGTTTCAAGGCTTTTTATGATACATAAAAACGGCTTTTTGCTGAAATTATGTATCACCGTGCTAACCTGCGCCGGCTTGATCAGGAGCCCCCCAACCATGTACACCCAGTCCTTCAATGTGCCCGATGGCGCCGCCCCCGCCCAAGCCGTGGCGGCGGTTTTGAATGCCGCCCAGCAGCAGGTGCTGCAAGCCGCCCAAACCAAGTTTGACGCCGTCATCGACGCCGACGGCAAGATCGAGCCGAAAGACTGGATGCCGGACGCCTACCGCAAAACCTTGGTGCGCCAAATCAGCCAGCACGCCCACAGCGAAATCGTCGGCATGCTGCCCGAGGGCAACTGGATCAGCCGCGCCCCGAGCCTCAAGCGCAAAGCCATCTTGATTGCCAAAGTGCAAGACGAGGGCGGCCACGGCCTGTACCTGTACAGCGCCGCCGAAACCCTGGGCACCAGCCGCGACCAAATGTTGGACGCCCTGCACATCGGCCGCGCCAAGTACAGCTCGATCTTCAACTACCCCACGCTCACCTGGGCCGATGTCGGTGTCATCGGTTGGCTGGTGGACGGCGCGGCCATCATGAACCAGATTCCGCTGTGCCGCTGCTCCTATGGCCCCTACGCCCGTGCCATGGTGCGCGTGTGCAAGGAAGAAAGTTTTCACCAACGCCAAGGCTTTGAAGCCCTGCTGGCCATGATGCAAGGCAGCGCCGCGCAACAAGCCATGGTGCAAGACGCGGTGAACCGCTGGTGGTGGAAATGCCTGGCCATGTTCGGCCCGCCCGACGCCGACAGCCCCAACAGCGTGCAAGGCATGCGCTGGGGCATCAAGCGCATTTCCAACGACGACCTGCGGCAAAAGTTTGTCGACGCCACCGTGCCGCAAGCCAAGGTGTTGGGCGTGACCTTGCCCGACCCCGATTTGAAGTGGAACGAAGAACGCGGCCACCATGACTATGGACAAATTGATTGGGACGAGTTTTGGGCGACGGTGAACGGCAACGGACCGTGCAACAAAGAACGCTTGGCCACGCGGGTGAAAGCCCATGAAGACGGCCAATGGGTGCGCGAAGCCGCCATGGCCCACGCGCAAAAACAAGCCACGCGCCAAGCACAACAACAGGAGGCCGCATGAGCGACAAACAACCCGCCTTGAAAGAATGGCCCTTGTGGGAAGTGTTCGTGCGCAGCAAACAAGGCTTGGAGCACAAGCACTGCGGCAGTTTGCACGCCGCCGACGCACAACAAGCCCTGCACATGGCGCGGGACGTTTACACGCGCCGCCAAGAAGGCGTGAGCATTTGGGTGCTGCCCTCGGCTGCCATCACGGCCAGCGACCCCGAGGACAAAGACACCTTGTTTGAGCCCGCGCGTGACAAGGTGTACCGGCACCCCACTTTCTTTGTGATTCCCGACGAAGTGGGGCACATGTGAGCGCGGTGGTTTCAACAGATGCAGCCGCCTTGGCGCTGCACTTGGCCGACAACGCGCTGATCTTGGGGCAGCGCAACGCCGAGTGGTGTGGGCACGGGCCCATTCTGGAAGAAGACTTGGCGCTGGCCAACAACGCCCTGGATTTGATCGGCCAAGCGCGATTGCTCTACCAACACGTGGCGGCGCTGCGCCAAGACGGCAGCGACGAAGACCGCTTGGCGTATTTTCGGGATGCGCATGAATTCAAAAACCACACGCTGTTGGAGTTGCCGCATTCCACGGCACTTGCGCCCACGGCAAGTGGCGACCGCGACTACGCGGTCACCATCGTGCGCAATTTTTTGTACAGCAGCTTCATGGTCTTGGTGTGGGACGCTTTGCAACAGGCCAACGACCCGCAACTGGCAGCGATTGCCAGCAAGTCGCGCAAAGAGGCGCTCTACCATGTGCAACACGCACAAGATTGGTTGATTCGTTTTGGCGATGGCACGGCCGAGTCACATCAGAAAGCGCAAGCCGCCTTGAACCATTTGATGCCCTACACCCAATCGTTTTGGTTGTTGGGTGAGGCTGAAGCAGCGGCCTTGCAAGCACTGGGCGTGGCGCACTTCAGCAGCTTGCAAAAGGCCTGGCAAACCCAGGTGGCCCGTGTGCTGGCAGAGGCCACGCTCACAATGCCTGCCGATGGCGGTCATGTGCCGCAAGGCCATGTCGGTGTGCATTCCGAGCATCTGGGTTTTGTGTTGGCCGAGATGCAAAGCCTGGCCCGCGCCCATCCGAGTGGCGTGTGGTGAGTGTGTTGCAGGCCGTGAATCCACAAGGGCCCCTTGGCTTGCCGGATGCAGACCATCCGCACCATGCGCTGTGGCTGTTGTTGGAAAACGTGTGCGACCCTGAAATCCCCGTGGTGTCTTTGCGCGAGATGGGTGTGCTGCGCGACATTCGCGAAGGTCCAGACGGATTGCACGTCATCATCACGCCCACCTACAGCGGTTGCCCGGCCATGACGCAAATGCACGACGATGTGCAAGCGGCCTTGGCTGCAGCAGGTGTGCAAGCGCAGGTCTTGACACAACTCGCACCCGCGTGGTCCACCGATTGGTTGACCGATGAAGCGCGAGAAAAACTCAGGCGCTATGGCATTGCGCCACCCAATGGAAGTGCATCGCAAACAGCTGAGGGTTCTGCCATGGCCGGTGTTGCTTCCAACGTGGTGCATTTCAACCGCAGCACCTCACGCAAAGACGACGTGGCCTGCCCGCAATGCCATTCCAGCAACACCACCGAGGTGTCGCGCTTTGGCTCGACCGCTTGCAAAGCCATGTACCGCTGTTTGGACTGCATGGAACCCTTCGACTATTTCAAACCGTATTGACATGAACACTTCCACCCGATTCCATGCCTTGACCGTGGCCGCCGTGCGGCCTGAAGCAGGCGAGGCCGTGGTCATTCGATTTGCGGTGCCCGATGCATTGCGCGAATCGTTTGCTTTTCAGCCCGGGCAGTTCATCACATTGCGTGCCGATGTGAATGGCGCTGATGTGCGGCGCAGTTATTCCATTTGCAGCACGCCGCAGTGGCTGGCGCAGTCGGGCTACTTTGAAGTGGGTGTGCGTGTGGTGCCCGACGGTGTGTTTTCCAATTGGTTGGCCACACATGTGAAGGCGGGCAGCAGCTTGCAAGTGATGCCGCCCGATGGTCGCTTCGTGTCCAAGCAGCCCAAAGCGATTCACCGTGTGGGCTTTGCGGCGGGCTCGGGCATCACGCCCATTCTGTCCATCATGCTGCACAGCCTGCAAACCCAATCGCACAGCAAATTCACCTTGGTGTACGGCAACAAAAACATGGCCTCAGTGATGTTCAATGAAACCTTGCAAGACTTGAAGGACCGCTACCCCGATCGCGTCACCTTGATTCATGTGTTGTCACGACAAGCGCAAGAAGCCGATTTGCTGGAAGGGCGGATTGACACTGCCAAAGTGCAGCGCTTGCTATCGAGTTTGTTGCCTGCAAAAAGCATGGACGAGGTGTTTGTGTGTGGCCCTGAAGGCATGATTGAAACCACCTGCCAAGCGTTGTTGGACGCGGGTGTGCCCGCCAACCGGGTGCATGCTGAACGCTTTGCGTCTGCCTCAACACCCGCCACGCCACGCCAAAGCAACACCGCCCCCCAAAACACGGAACCAGCCGTGGCGCTCACCCTGGTGCTCGATGGCAAAACGCATCACTTGCGCATGAACGCGGATGAACGCATCTTGGATGTGGCCTTGACGGCGGGGCTGGACTTGCCGCATTCCTGCAAGGGCGGCGTGTGCTGCACCTGCCGCGCCAAAGTCACGCAAGGCAGCGTGGCCATGGAGAAAAATTTCACACTGGAAGCGTGGGAAACTGCGCAAGGCTTTGTGCTGTCGTGCCAGTCCAAACCCACCAGCGCCGCCGTGACCCTGAGTTTTGATGAACGTTAAACCAACACCGCTATGACACACACTCTTCAAAGTTACATCGCTGGCCAATGGCTGGGCCAGCAATCTGCACAAACATTGCGCAGCGCCATCAACGGTCAAACCGTGGCCACCACGCATGCTGAAGCCATTGATTTTGAGAGCGCGTTGCACCATGCACGCAGCGTGGGTTTGAAAAACCTGATGGCCATGGATTTTCAAGAACGTGCGCAACGCTTGAAAGCCTTGGCCAAGTATTTGATGGACCACAAAGAAGCGCTCTATGCCATCTCGGCGCACACCGGGGCCACGAAAGCCGACAGTTGGATTGACATCGAAGGCGGTGCAGGCACCTTGTATGCGTATGCAGGCATGGGCAGCAACGAACTGCCCTCGGGCAATGTGATCCATGAAGGCCCTGCATTGCCATTGGGCAAAAAAGGCGGCTTTGCGGGCACACACATCTTGGTGCCGCGCGGTGGTGTGGCGGTGCACATCAACGCCTTCAATTTCCCCGTGTGGGGTTTGTTGGAAAAATTCGCACCCAGCTTTTTGGCGGGCATGCCTTGCATTGGCAAACCCGCCACCGCCACCAGTTACCTCACAGAAGCCGCGGTGCGTTTGATGTTGGATTCGGGCTTGTTGCCCGAGGGCAGTTTGCAATTGGTGATTGGCGGCACCGGCGATTTGCTGGACAAACTGGACGTGTCCGATGTCGTCACGTTCACGGGCTCGGCAGACACGGCTGCGAAGTTGCGGGTGCATCCCAACTTGGTGAAAAACAGCATTCCTTTCAATGCCGAAGCCGATTCGCTCAACTGCGCCATCCTCGGCCCCGATGTCAGCCCAGACGATGAAGAGTTCGATTTGTTTGTGAAAGAAGTAGCGAAAGAAATCACCACCAAAGCCGGCCAAAAATGCACCGCGATTCGCCGCGCTATCGTGCCAGCCAAACACCTGGATGCCGTCGCTGAAAAGCTGATTGCGCGTTTGTCCAAAACCGTGGTGGGTGACCCGTCTGTGGAAGGTGTGCGCATGGGTGCATTGGCCTCGCACGCGCAGCGCGATGACGTGGCACACAAAGTGGATTTGCTCAAGCAACACGCCAAGCTGTTATTGGGTGGCAGCGCTGATTTGAAACTCGTGGGCGAGGGCGTGGACCAAGGTGCCTTCTTCGCGCCCACCGTGTTGGTCTGTGTCAAACCACTCAGCACCTCGGCCGTGCATGATGTGGAAGCCTTTGGCCCGGTCAGCACCTTGATGCCGTATGCCGATGTGGAAGAAGCCTTGGCGATTGCCAAGTTGGGCAAAGGCAGCTTGGTGGGCAGCTTGGTCACCCACGACCCCGCAGTGGCTGTGAAAGTGGTGCACGCGGCGGCGGCTTGGCATGGCCGCATGTTGATTTTGGACCGCGAAGCTGCTGTCGAATCGACCGGCCACGGCTCACCCTTGCCCCAACTCAAACACGGCGGCCCAGGCCGCGCAGGCGGTGGTGAAGAGTTGGGTGGTTTGCGGGCAGTGACGCACTATATGCAACGCACCGCGCTGCAAGGCTCGCCCACCATGTTGGCCGCCATCACCGGCGAGTACATGCGTGGTGCCAAAGTGAATGACACGCCCTTGCATCCGTTCAGAAGTTATTTTGAAGAGCTGCAAATTGGCGACTCTTTGTTGACCCACAGACGCACTGTGACCGAAGCGGATGTGGTGAATTTCGGTGGCATCTCGGGCGACTATTTCTACATGCACTTTGACGAAGAAGCCGCGAAGAATTCAGCCTTCGGCAAACGCATTGCACATGGTTATTTCGTCTTGTCTGCTGCGGCAGGTTTGTTTGTGTCACCCGCCGTGGGCCCGGTGTTGGCCAACTACGGTTTGGACACCTTGCGCTTTGTGAAGCCGGTGGGCATTGGTGACACCATCCAAGCGCGGCTCACTGCAAAGCGCAAAATCGACCGTCGCAAACGCGACGCCAACGGCGTGGGCCAAGGCGTGGTGGTTTGGGACGTGGAAGTCACCAATCAATTGGGCGAAGTGGTGGCCAGTTATGACATCTTGACCTTGGTCTCCAAAAAGCATTGACATGAAAAAAATCGCAGTTCTATTTTTGAGTTTGTGCACCACGGCTTTGTGGGCCGACAACTGCCCATCAGACGACAAACGCACACATCCCGACAGCCGCTTTGTGTCGGTGGACAACAGCAATGGTGGCGAAGTGCGCGACACCGTCACCGGCTTGGTTTGGATGCGCTGTGTGTATGGCCAAAAGTGGGATGGAGCGCAATGCATGGGCGAGCCGATTGCGCGGCAGTTTCCGCAAGCTGTGGCCACGGTGGTCAATGCCAAACCTTGGCGCTTGCCAAGCCGTGATGAACTTCTAAATATCATGGACCGCACTTGCATCGTGCCCACCTTGAACACCACTTGGTTTCCCGGCGACCCGGGCGGCGTCACCTGGTCGGGCACGGCCGACGACAGCAAAGAAGGCGCGTGGGTGGTGCACATGGGTAACGGCGCAGTAAATAATTTGTATAACAAATTCCCCTTGTTCGTACGCTGGGTTCGATAAGCACTTAAAGTGTGTGCGATGAAAAACATCGCCACCTTTTTCTTGTGTTGTTTGTGTGGATTTGCCTGGGCCCAAGACATGCCGCCATTGCAGGCCTGGGTGGATCAACATCCACAGTGGCGTGACCACAAACCCGAACTGGCGTATGTGGCCAACCGATGTGCCAGCGCCTTTGATTTGGTGGGCAACCATTTCGCGGTGCATGCCACCTTGGATGAACAACGACGCAGCGCCAACATCTTTTTGAACCACAGCGACACCTATGTGCGCGTGGGCTATTTTTTAAGCATCAAACAAGGTTTCAGTGAAGCCGAGGCGCTGGAGACCTACAACACGATCAACAGCACCTACGCCAAGTGGATCAAGGACAACCTGGCCAGCACCGGAGAGGTGATGCAAGCGCCATTGAGTGAGGATGTGGATTTGTGTTTACGGCAATACCGCAACACGCAAGTGATGGTGCGTGAATTGGAGTTGGAGTTCGCCACCAACAAACCCGCCTCAGCCGACATGATTCAAAACGCAGACAACAAGCTCGATATGGCCATCTTGCAAATGGTGTGGGCTTACATCAAATCGGAAACCGAAGCGCCCAAAGACTTCCCCATGCCGCAAGTGGTGGTGGACGCCACGTTGCCGGTGAATGCACGCATGGTGTTTCAATTTCCGTCGCCAGAGCAACCCGACAACATCTTGCAAATTGGGGTGTCACCTCGCACCCTCAGCGCATGGAGCCGAGGCATGGTGAGTTGGGCCGCGGGTCATGAGCTGACCCACTATGCGTTTTTGATGCGCGAAAACGGTTGGGCGCGGCAAGACAAATACACCAGCACCACCAAGCACCACTGCAACCCCGATTTCATTCGGCTGACCACCGGCATTGCGGATTTGATTTCAGACCAACTCACCAACGGCAAAGACCGTTTGCGCATGTACTCCGAGGTGTTTCGCAGTTGTTCGCGGCACCCCGATCAATAAGCCAGGTTTAGAAAAATTCTTTGCCCACGCCCAGCAGCGTGGCCACACCCAGCACCGCAAAAATACCTGCCGCAATGGTGTGCACCACGCGCATCGGGATTTTGTCGGCCAGCTTGTCACCCACAAACACGGCGGGCACATCGGCGATCAACATGCCCAAGGTGGTGCCCGCCACCACCATCAGCGGATTGGCGTAATGCGCCGCCAACGCAACGGTAGCGATTTGGGTTTTGTCACCCATTTCCGCCAAAAAGAAAGTGACGAAGGTGGCACCAAACACGCCCAGTTTGTGCGCCACTTCGGTTTCTTCTTCTTCAATCTTGTCGGGGATCAGCGTCCACACCGCCATGCCAATGAAGGAAGCGCCCAACAACCAACGCAAGATGGACGGGTCCACCGAGTTGGTGATGTACGCGCCCAACGCACCTGCCAAGCCGTGGTTGAGGATGGTGGCCGCCAAGATGCCCGCGATGATGGGCAGCGGTTTTTTGAAACGTGCCGCCAAGATGAACGCCAGCAATTGGGTTTTGTCGCCAATCTCGGCCAGCGCCACCACCCCGGTGGACACCAACAGCGATTGCAAAGCTTCGGTAGAGAAGTGAAGGAATTCCAAGAGAGCTTTCTATAAAAATGTTGAAGGCATTTTAGGTGGAGGCTTTGCAAGAAGGCGCACAATCAAACTTCCATGCAAACACTTCAAGCACTCGAACACCTTCAAGCCCTGCGCCGTCGCCCTGACGCGCACAAAGGCGATGCCGGCAAGGTGTTGTTGGTGGGTGGCGCCAACAGCATGGCCGGCGCTTTGGTGTTGGCCGGCATGGGCGCCCTCTACAGCGGCGCGGGCTGGACCCAACTGATGATGTTGGATGCGAACAGTGCGCACTTGGTGCCCAGCCACCCCGAGTTGATGGTGCACAACGCGCACAACCATGATCCCCTGCAAGCCTTGGCTCAGATGCGCCCCGATGTGGTGGCCATCGGCCCGGGCTTGGGCACAAGTGATCAAGCACTGGCTTGGTTGCAAGCGGGCTTGCAATGGACGGGTCCCTTGGTGTTGGATGCAGATGCTTTGAATCTGCTGGCCTTGCATCCGACACTTGTGCAACAGCTGGCCAAGCGAGGGCATGTTTGCATCACACCGCACCCCGGTGAGGCCGCCAGATTGTTGGGCTGCAGCAACCAAGTTGTTCAGGCCGATAGGGCTTCGGCCTTGCAGCAATTGGTGGCGCTCACACAAGCTGTGGTGGTTTTGAAAGGCCAACACACTTTGCTGGCCTCACCCCAACACGAGGCCCACCAATGTTTGCAAGGCAACCCTGGCATGGCCGTGGCCGGCATGGGCGATGTGCTCACCGGCTGCATTGCAGCTTTGGCCGCGCAAGGTGCACGTGCGGGTTTTCAGTTGTGGCAAGCAGCTGGCTTGGGTGTGCAATTGCACGCCATGGCGGGCGATGCCTTGGCCCACCAAGGTGTGGGGCCGGTGGGCATGACGCCCAGTGAATTGGCCCAAGAGATTCGCGCTGAAATCAACGCGCAACTTCAATAAATAAAAGGAACAACATGGAAGCGTTTTCAATCTTTTTTTGGGTGCTGTTTTTGCTGGTGCTCAGCCCCATCATTCTGGGCTTGCTGTTGTTGGGATTGCAAAAACCTGTGCGCATCATTCACCAGGCCTCTGGCATTGTGAAAGTGGGCTATGTGGGCTACAGCTGGACGTACTTGGTGTTCGGCTGGTTTGTGCCGGTGGTGCGCGGCGAGCTTGGCGTGGGCGTGCTGCACCTGGTCATCACTTTGGTGTCGTTTGGTTTGTCGCAGCTGATTTTTCCATTTTTGTACAACCGCCAATACATGGTGCGCATGTTGACCCAAGGCTGGGTTCTGGACGACAACGACCCGAATGCCGGATTGGCCAGGTTGAAGCTGAATATCTTGAACTGACTGCAATGCGCATGAAAAAAGCCCTTGATGCGGACATCAAGGGCTTGATTTGGTGGCGCTTCACGGATTCGAACCGCGGACCTGTGGATTATGATTCCATCGCTCTAACCGACTGAGCTAAAGCGCCGAGCCGCAAATTATAGCGAGACTGCGGTGGGGGATTTGAGGAGGTGATTTGGAATCAAAACCAGTCTCAACGTCTGTAAATTTCTTTTCGGTTGCCTACACGCAAGACCAAGATCACCAATCTATCATCTTCTATGCTGGCAATGATTCTGATGTCACCCAATCGGTATTTCCAGAAGTCACCAAGCTCAGAGCCTTTCAGGGCTTGACCAATGCTGCGGGGATCTTTGAGGCTTTGCAGTCTTGTCCTTAGAAACTGTATGACTCTGCGGGCTACTTGAGGATCTAATTTGCCAAGCTCTTTCTTGGCGGTTTCATCAATCTCAATTTGCCAAGCCAAGCTCTTGCTCCACGGCATTCAAAGTGTACGTTTTGCTTTTGCCATTGCGAACTTTGGCAAGTCGCTTTTCTGCGAGGTAAAGATCTTCCAGATCAGCCAAATGCTCAAGAATCGCCTCACGAGCGTAAAAACTCTTGGTGCGCCCAGTGGCTTTGGCTAACTTGTCAAGACGGGTTTCGATATCTTCGGGGAGTCTCAGGGCTAACATGCACGTCTCCTAATTTGCTATACAAGTATATTTTGAAAGCTTGGGCAAGGCAAAAAAATCGCTAGGGTCAGTCCAGTCACCTTGCTACGCTGTGTGGTCTAGTGTGGTTCACAGTTAATGGGGTGGGAGAGGTGTCGTGAGAAACGACATTTCCCTGCGTCCGGCAACGGCTCGGTTGAGTAGGTGTCGGTTCAACCAGACACTAAGGCAGTAGGATTGAACAATCGGTAGAGAGCAAGACACTTGCTCAGCGTCCAGTTAAGGCCGGTTGATCAGATGTCGGTTGAACCGACACTATTGCATAAGGGTTTGAGATGTCCCTATAAAGGACAAGCAAGAGGCTTTCAATTTCTACTTAGCAAAATCAATGAAAAACTAATGCTTCGCAGAACTCTTGAGTATTTCTTGTTTGAAGGCAGAAGCAACTGGAGATAGTTTTTTATTCAAAGGACTGACGACATGCCAATGAGAAGTTATTGGGAAACCTTTGACATCAACGATTGCCACACCGTGTTCTTTTTGTCGACCGTGAAGTGCATATTTTGACAAGACCCCAATACCAAGACCACCTGCAACTGCTTCTTTGATGGCTTCGTTGCTACCTAGTTCCATGCGAACGTCTGGTTGAAACTTCATTTTTTTGAAGAAATTATCAACCGTCATCCGAGTACCAGAACCTTGTTCACGAAGAATAAATCTGTGGTCTTTGAATGCATTCAAAGACATTGCCGATCGCTTTGCAATTGACGAACCAAGTGCAGCAATAGCAACCAAATGATTGTCCATGAAGATATGGTCATCTAAAGCCATGCCTTTTGGTGGTTGAGACATGATGTAAATATCATCAAGGTTGTCCATCATGCGAGCGACTACGCCGTTACGGTTCAAGATCTCAAGAGACACATCAATGTCAGGATATTTTTTACAAAATTGACCGATCAATCGTGGCATGAAGTACTTGGCAGTACTCACCACGGCAATTTTCAACTTGCCACGGCTAATACCCTTGGCCGCATCCATCTGCTGCTCAAATGTTGACCATGTATTGAGTATGTCTCTTGCGGTGAATGCTAATTCTTTGCCTGCGTCAGTGAGATAAATCTTTTTAGAAATGACTTCGTATAAAGGAATTCCCACAGACTGCGTGATTTCTTTGAGTTGCATGGATGCAGTTGGCTGGGTTACAAACATTTGCTTTGCCGCCAAACTGACACTTTTCGCATCTGCAAAAGCTTGGAATAGTTTCAATTGTTTGAAGGTAATATTCATAGTCTTTTATCTATATCTGTAAATTGAAGAATTGATTTTACAAAATAGTATGTTGTGTCTAATATTCCTGAAAAGGAATTTGAAAT
>CANFOQ010000008.1 GCA_947448745.1 Comamonadaceae bacterium | reverse complement strand
GTGCAACAGCCCTGCGGTGCGCGAAGAAGGCGAGGCCGACTACCGCTGCACCGGCGGTTTGTTTTGCAGCGCCCAGCGCAAGCAAGCCATCCTGCACTTTGCGCATCGCCGTGCGGTGGAAATTGAAGATCTGGGCGACAGACTGGTGGAGCAACTGGTGGACGCCGGCTTGGTCAACACCTTGCCCGATGTTTACCGCTTGGGCTTCACCGCCTTGGCCACCTTGGACCGCATGGCTGAAAAATCCGCCAACAACGTGCTGGCCAGCATTGAAAAATCCAAGCAAACCACCTTGCCCCGGTTTTTGTTTGGCTTGGGCATTCGCCATGTGGGCGAGGCCACTGCCAAAGAGCTGGTGCGCCATTTCGGCAAGATGGACGCGATCATGGACGCCACCCTGGACCAGCTGCTGCAAGTGGCCGATGTCGGGCCCATCGTGGCGCAAAGCTTGCGGACCTTCTTCGACCAAGCCCACAACCGTGAGGTGGTGGAACAACTGCGTGCTTGTGGTGTGACCTGGACCGAGGGCGTTCCCAGCGCCGGGGCCAGCCTGCCCTTGGCGGGTCAAACCTATGTGCTGACCGGCACTTTGCCCACGCTCAGCCGCGACCAAGCCAAAGACATGCTCGAAGCCCTGGGTGCCAAAGTGGCAGGCAGCGTCAGCAAAAAAACCCATGGCGTCGTGGCCGGGGCCGAGGCGGGCAGCAAGCTCGACAAAGCCCAAGAACTGGGCATCCCGGTGTTGGATGAAGTTGCGTTGTTGGCCTTGGTGGCCGCGCACAGCAGCGACGAGAGCAACTAAGCCATGGCGATCCGCGAGATTTTGAAAATGGGCGACGAACGCCTGCTGCGAGTGGCGCAACCCGTGACGCAGTTCAACACCCCCGCGCTGCACGCTTTGCTGCAAGACCTGAACGACACCATGCTTGCGGCCAATGGTGCGGGCTTGGCCGCCCCGCAAATTGGCGTCGATTTGCAAGTGGTGGTGTTTGGCTCGGGTGAGGTCAACCCGCGCTACCCCGATGCGCCGGCGGTGCCCTACACCGTGCTCATCAACCCGGTGCTCACGCCGCTGCGTGAAGACCAAGAAGAGGGCTGGGAAGGTTGTTTGTCGGTACCGGGTTTGCGGGGCATGGTGCCGCGCTTCACGCACTTGCGGTATCAAGGTTTCGATCCACAGGGCCAGCCCATCGAGCGCACGGTGGAAGGTTTTCACGCCCGGGTGGTGCAACACGAATGCGACCACCTTATTGGTGTCCTGTACCCAATGCGGGTGCGGGATTTCTCGCGCTTTGGTTACACCGAGGTCTTGTTCCCAGGTTTGGACGACGCCGACGATTGATGTGGGCTGGGCTTGAATTCAGGCCTGCAAGGCTGCCAATAACTCGGTTTCAATTTCCAACTGGGCTTTGTTGTGCTGCAAGGCCGCGCCATCGATCAAAAACGTGTCTTCCACCCGCTCGCCCAAGGTGCTGATCTTGGCCAACAAGACGTTGATCTGGTGGTGGGCCAGCACCTGCGCCACGCCATACAGCAGGCCGACGCGGTCGCTGGCCGAGATGGACAACAACCAACGCTGGGCTTTTTCATCGGGTTGCAAGCGCACCCGAGGGGCCACAGGGAAACTTTTCACGCGGCGAGACACCCGGCCTCGTCCGGCCCTGGGCAGGGCACCGCCTTGTTCGATCGTGTTGGTCAAATCGTTTTCCACCATGTTGGTGAGTTCACGGTAGTGGGCGTTCAACATGGGCGTGACCACCTGAAAGGTGTCTAGCGCATACCCATTGCGGGCGGTGTGAATTTTCGCGTCCAAGATGCTGAAACCCGATTGGTCGAAATAGCCGCAAATGCGGGCAAACAAATCGGTTTGGTCGGGCGTGTAGACCATCACTTGCAAGCCTTCGCCCAAAGGTGACAGCCGTGCTTTCACGGTGACACCGGCGGATTTGCCCTCGGCTTTGGCCAAGGCCAAAGGGCGCGACAGCTGACGCGTATGCCAAGCAATATCCGCCGCGTCATGGCGCATGAAATAACCCACATCCAGCGTCTCCCACAAGGCTTTGTGAGACTCGAAAGGCATGGCATACAAATTCAAGGTTTGCAGCGCCTCGCGCTTGCGCATTTCCACCAATGCATCGGGGTCGTGGGCTTGGCCACCCAGCACCGACGCCGTGGTTTTGTACAAGTCTTCCAGCAGTTTGCCTTTCCAAGCGTTCCATACCTTGGGGCTGGTGCCGCGAATATCGGCCACGGTCAGGAGGTAGAGCGCTCGCAAATAGCGTTCGTTGCCCACGCGCTTGGCAAAGGCTTGCACCACGTCGGGGTCGCTCAGGTCTTGCTTTTGCGCCACGTGGCTCATGGTCAGGTGTTCGCGCACCAAAAATTCAATCAGTTGTTGGTCTGCTTTGGCAATGCCATGCTGTTTGCAAAACACGCGGACCTCATGGGCGCCCAGATCAGAATGGTCGCCGCCGCGTCCTTTGGCGATGTCGTGGAACAAAGCCGCCACATACAAAATCCAAGGCTGGTCCCAACCAGCGGCCAACTGCGAGCAAAACGGGTACTCGTGGGAATGCTCGACGATGAAAAAACGCCGCACATTGCGCAACACCATCAGAATGTGCTGGTCCACCGTGTACACATGAAACAAGTCGTGCTGCATCTGCCCAACGATGCGGCGAAACACCCACAAATAGCGGCCCAGCACCGAGGTTTGGTTCATCAAACGCATGGCGTGGGTGATGCCTTGCGGTGACTTCAAAATCCGCATGAACATCTCGCGGTTGACCGGGTTGCGCCGGAACCCCGCGTCCATCAAACCCCGCGCGTTGTAGAGGGCTCGCAAGGTGCGAGCCGACAAACCTTTGATGCCCACGGTTTCTTGGTACAGCAAAAATGTTTCAAGAATTGCTTCCGGGTGGCGCTGGTACAGGCCATCGTCCACCACCTCCAGCATGCCGGACTTGTCCAAGAAGCGTTCGTTCAGCACTTGGGGTGGATGCGCTTGGGCTTGCTGGAACAACCAGTCTTCGATGTTCAAGTGCAAGATTTGATTGAGTTGACTGACCGCCTTGGCCGCCCAGTAATACTCTTTCATCAAGGCTTCACTGTCTTGGCGCGGATGGGGGGACCCATCTTTCGACGCCGACAAGCCCAGGTCTTGCGCAACAGCGGTTTGCAGGTCGAACACCAAGCGGTCTTCGCGGCGCTTGGCCAGCCAATGCAAACGCCAACGGATGAGCGACAGCACGTCTTCATTGCGTTTCAACTGGCCCAACTCCAGCGCGGTGATCATCCCAGCCTGTGCCAAGTCTTTCCAAGTCGCCCCCAGCCCACTGGCCTTGGCCACCCACAGCAGCATGTGCAGGTCGCGCAAGCCGCCAGGCGACTCTTTGCAATTGGGTTCCAAGGCGTAAGGTGTGTTCTCGAATTTGCTGTGGCGTTGCTGCATTTCCAGCGTCTTGCCGGTGAAGAAAGCGCGTGCTTCCATCTGCGCTTTGAACGCTTCGCTGAATTGCACAAACAAGGCTTCATCACCCACGACGGGGCGCGACTCCAGCATGGCGGTCTGCACCGTGATGTCTTTGGCTGCCTCGCTCAGGCATTCGGTCAGGTTGCGCACACTGGAACCAATTTCCAAACCCGCGTCCCAGCAACTGCCGATGAAATGCTCCACCTTTGATTTCAGGGCTGCATCATGGTCCACCGACACATGGGGGGGCAACAACACCAGCACGTCAATGTCCGAGTAGGGAAACAAAGCGCCCCGGCCAAAGCCCCCCACCGCCACCAAGCAAGCGTCGGCGGGCATGGCGGCTTGGTGCCACAGGGCTTGCAAATGCGCATCACACAAGTCGCTCAAGCGTTGCAAATGCCCATGTACCCGGTGCGCGAGCTTGAGGCTTTGCAATTGGGCGCATTGCGCCAACAAGTCGGTTTTTTGTTGCCGAAACGGGGCGGGGGTCGGGTTCACCAGCTCAGCACTTGGTGGTTTTGACGAAGGAGGGCAGGGGCGGGCTGCCGTCAGAGAGCGTGAGCACCTCGTAGCCGGTGGGCGTCACCAAGACGGTGTGTTCCCACTGGGCAGATAAGGAATGGTCTCGGGTGATGATGGTCCAGCCGTCGTTCATTTCCTTGATGTCGCGCTTGCCCGCATTGATCATGGGTTCGATGGTGAACACCATGCCCGCCTTGAGTTCTTCCAAGGTGCCAGGCTTGCCGTAGTGCAAAACCTGGGGCTCTTCGTGAAACACCTGGCCAATGCCGTGACCACAAAACTCGCGAACGATGGAGAAACCCAATCCCTCGGCGAACACCTGGATGGCGTGGCCAATGTCACCCAAATGGGCGCCAGGTTTGACTTTCACAATGCCGTGCCACATGGCGTCGTAGGTCATTTGGCACAAGCGTTTGGCGGCAATTGAGCCTTCACCGACGATGAACATGCGGCTGGTGTCGCCGTGCCACCCGCCCTTGATGACGGTGATGTCGATGTTGACGATGTCACCTTTTTTCAGCTGCTTGTCACTGGGAATGCCGTGGCAGACCTGGTGGTTGATCGAGGTGCAAATGGATTTGGGGTAGGGGTTGTGGCCGCTGGGGTTGTAGTTCAGCGGTGCTGGAATGGCTTGTTGGACTTGGGTGATGTAGTCGAAAGCCAATTTGTCCAAGGCATTGGTGGTGATGCCGGGTTGAACATGTGCTGTCAGGTAATCCAGCACTTCAGAGGCCAAGCGGCCTGCCACGCGCATGCCGGCAATGCCTTGTTCGTCTTTGTAAGTAATCATGGCGCGAATTATCTCAGGCTGGCCGTGGCCGCTGTCGGCGGGAGGCTTATCGCTAAAATTCGGGCTTCTTTGCCGCCCCCACCAGGCGCAAGTTCTCAACGTCCAAGGCAGTCCGTGACCTTTCATACCAGTACTTTTGACGGCGGCCCCGCCTTCAGCGCATTCAAGTCTCAAGGCCTGCTGGCCAAATTACAAGCGGTTTGCCCCGACATCCAAGGCCTGACAGCCCGCCACGTCTATCTGCTGGCCACCGAACAAGCCCTGTCACCCGCCGACCAAGAACGCATGGCGCAGTTGCTGGATGCACAAATCAGCCACACAGCAACCGCTGCTTCGGGTCTGTCTTGCGTGGTGTCGCCACGCATGGGCACGGTGTCCCCATGGGCCTCCAAAGCCACCGACATTGCCCGCAACTGCGGCTTCGAGCTGCGCCGCTTGGAACGTCTGACCGAATATCAGCTGCTGGGCGTCAAGTCAACGCTGACCGCCTCGGTGAAAACGGCCTTGCAAGCCTTGTTGCACGACCGCATGACCGAATCGGTTTGGCCAAACAGGCAGCAAGCGCATGCCCTGCTCGGCCATTTGCCGGCTCAGCCCTTGGCATTTGTGGACGTGAAACAGGGCGGTCGTGCGGCCTTGGTGAAAGCCAACACCGATTGGGGCTTGGCCTTGGCCGATGATGAAATTGATTATTTGCTGCAAGCCTTTGCGCAACTCGACCGCAACCCCAGTGATGCCGAGTTGATGATGTTTGCGCAGGCCAACAGCGAACACTGCCGCCACAAAATTTTCAATGCCGAATTCATCGTCGATGGGCAAGCGCAAAGCCACAGCCTGTTCGGCATGATCCGCAACACCCACAAATTGAACCCGCAGCACACCGTCGTGGCTTATTCCGACAACGCCGCCGTCATGAAAGGGCACAAGGTCGAGACCTTCAGTGCGCCGCTCACCGGCTTCATGCCGCGCTATGACAAGGGGCAAGGCGTTCAGCATGTGCTGATGAAGGTGGAAACCCACAACCACCCGACCGCCATTTCGCCTTACCCTGGGGCCTCCACGGGCGCGGGCGGTGAAATCCGCGACGAAGGGGCCACTGGGCGCGGTGCCAAACCCAAAGCAGGCCTTACCGGCTTCAGTGTCTCCAAACTCTGGGGCAGTCGCTTGGCCCAACCTGCCCACATGGCATCGGCTTTGGACATCATGACTGAAGGACCCCTGGGTGGCGCGGCTTTCAACAACGAGTTTGGCCGCCCCAATTTGCTGGGTTACTTTCGCGAATACGAGCAAGTGGTGGATGGCGTGCAACGCGGCTACCACAAGCCCATCATGTTGGCCGGTGGCTTGGGCGTGATTCGCCAAGAACTGACCCACAAAATTGAATTCCCCCCCGGCACCTTGCTGATCCAGCTCGGTGGCCCCGGCATGCGCATTGGCATGGGCGGCGGTGCCGCCAGCTCCTTGGCCAGTGGCGCCAACAGCGTGGCTCTGGACTTTGACTCGGTGCAACGTGGCAACCCCGAAATTCAGCGCCGTGCCCAAGAGGTCATCAACCATTGCAATGCCTTGGGCCCGATGACGCCCATCTTGGCCATCCACGATGTGGGTGCCGGTGGGTTGTCCAACGCCTTTCCCGAGTTGGTGAATGATGCCGGTCGCGGTGCCCGTTTTGATTTGCGCCAAGTGCCGCTGGAAGAAAGTGGTTTGTCGCCCAAAGAAATTTGGAGCAATGAAAGCCAAGAGCGTTATGTCTTGGCGATCGACCCCACCTCGTTGGATCAATTCAAATTTTTCTGCGAGCGCGAGCGTTGCCCCTTTGCCTTGGTCGGTGTGGCCTCCGCCGACAGGAAGTTGGTGGTCAGTCAAAAACCACTTGAGACACCCGTCAACATGCCCTTAGATGTGTTGCTCGGCAAGCCGCCCAAGATGCTGCGTGATGTTCAACGCGTTGCCCGTCAATCACCGCCTTTGAACCTGAGCGATGTGCGATTGCAAGACGCCGTGATTCAGGTGCTGAGCCACCCCACGGTGGCCAGCAAACGCTTCCTCATCACCATCGGCGACCGCACAGTTGGCGGATTGAGCCACCGCGATCAAATGGTCGGTCCTTGGCAAGTGCCGGTGGCCGATTGCGCGGTCACGCTGGCCGATTTCAAAGGCGTGGCTGGCGAGGCCATGAGCCTGGGCGAACGCACACCCTTGGCCGCCTTGAATGCGCCTGCATCTGGCCGCATGGCGGTGGCTGAAGCGGTCACCAATATCTTGGCGGCACCCATCGAGTTGGGCAAGTTGAAGTTGTCGGCCAATTGGATGGCTGCTTGTGGTGAGCCGGGTGAAGACGCGGCTTTGTTTGACACGGTGCAAGCCGTGGGCATGGCTTTGTGTCCTGCGTTGGGCATCTCCATTCCAGTGGGCAAAGACAGCTTGTCGATGAAAACCCGCTGGCAAGACCAAGGTCAACACAAGCAGGTCACCTCGCCTGTGAGTTTGGTCATCACCGCCTTTGCATCCATTGACGATGTGCGCGGCAGCTTGACACCGCAGCTCAACGCACAAGAAGACACTAGCCTGATTTTGGTGGACTTGGGCAAAGGCCAACACCGCATGGGTGCGAGCATCTTGTCGCAAGTCTTGAACCAAGCCGGTGGGGAGGTGCCCGATTTGGACGATGCGCAAGACCTCATTCATTTGGTTCAGGCTGTGAATGATTTGCGCCAACAAGGCTTGCTGTTGGCCTACCACGATAGAAGCGATGGAGGTTTGTGGGCCACCGTTTGTGAAATGGCGTTTGCCGGCCATGTGGGCGTGGCCTTGAACATCGATTTGCTGGTGAATGAGGGCGACGGCATCCAAGACAGCCGCGCCGACCACGGTGACAGCAAAAACTGGGCGCAACAAGTTTCAGCCCGCCGTGATGAACGCAGTTTGCAAGCCTTGTTCAACGAAGAATTGGGTGTTGTTTTACAGGTCTTGGGCAGTGAACGAGACCGCGTGATGCAGGTGCTGCGTCAACACGGCCTGTCCAAGCACAGCCATGTGATTGGCAAGACCCGTCCAGCCACCGCCGAGATTCAACGTGGCGTGGGGCAGGTGAGTGTTTGGCGCGATGCCAAAGAAATCTTCAGTGCCGACTTGCCAGACCTGCATCAGGTGTGGGACAGCGTGAGTTGGAAGATTGCCCGAGAGCGCGACAACCCCGCCACCGCCGATGCCGAGCACGCAGCAGCCGGTGCCCCGAACGACCCCGGCTTGCACGTGCATTTGGCCGCAGGTGCTTTGGACAATGTGGCCGCGCCTTATGTGGGGAAAAGCCGTCCACGTGTCGCCGTTTTGCGAGAACAGGGCGTCAATTCCCATGTCGAAATGGCCTATGCCTTCACCGAAGCCGGGTTTGAGGCGTATGACGTGCACATGACCGATTTGCAACAAGGTCGTGCCAACCTGAAAGACTTCAAAGGCTTGGTCGCTTGCGGCGGCTTCAGCTATGGCGACACCTTGGGCGCGGGCATCGGCTGGGCCCGCAGCATCACCTTCAACCCCGCATTGGCCGCTCAATTCCAAGGATTCTTTGAACGTACGGACACATTTGGTTTGGGCGTGTGCAATGGTTGTCAAATGTTTGCCGAGCTGGCCAGCTTGATCCCCGGTGCCGCACATTGGCCACGTTTCACCACCAACCAAAGCGAACGCTTTGAGGCACGGCTGTCGATGGTGGAAGTGCTGGATTCACCGAGTTTGTTTTTCCAAGGCCTGGCCGGTTCCCGTTTGCCGATTGCCGTAGCGCATGGCGAAGGTTTTGCTAACTTTGAAAACCGCGGTGACGCTTCTCAAGTCATCGCCGCCATGCGCTTTGTTGACAACCATGGACTGGCCACCGAAGCCTACCCGTTCAACCCGAACGGCAGCCCTGGTGGTTTGACCGCGGTCACCACGCCTAATGGTCGTTTCACAGCCATGATGCCGCACCCCGAGCGGGTGTTTCGGCCATTGCAATTCAGTTGGATGCCCCCCAGCAACTTCCAAAGCCCCGAAGATGTCAGCCCCTGGATGCGTTTGTGGCGCAACGCCCGCCGTTGGGTAGACTGAAAGCCTTGTCGTCAACCAACCAGAAGACCACCATGAGCATCACCCGAGACCGTGAATTGGCAGATTTGCTCTACAACAGCATTCAGAACCTGATGCAATTGCAAGAGGATTTAAAAATATTAAATGGTCATTACAAACCTCAGGATCAGGCTGTAACTGTTGTCGATCCCAAAGCCCCTGTGGTTGATGAGCTTCTCCATCCACTGCCTGAACCTTCAGAGGAAGCCAAAGCTTTGAATGATGCGATCAAAAAAATCTCCATTTTGATTCGCAATCAAGAACAGATCATCAAACTGCTGATTCAAAATCACACTGATGCCTCTAGCGTCATCAACGAGTTTGAAAAAATCCGCACCGCCAAATTGCTAAACAGTGAAACTTTTGCATTAGGGCACCTGATCCCCACCATCCAGAAATAAAAAAGCCCTCTTGCGAGGGCTTTTAAGAAGGCGTCAATACGATTACTCGATCTTGGCTTTGTCGCGCAAAGTCTTTTGGTAGTCGATCAATTTGTTTTGCTGCAGTTGCTGCACGATTTGGGGTTTGACTTCCTCAAACTTGGGCAGCGGTACTTCACGGACATCGTCCAAACGGATGATGTGGAAACCAAATTGGCTCTTCACCGGTGTTTCGGTGAACTGGCCTTTCTTCAAAGCAACCATCGCATCTGAGAACTCTTTCACGAAGGTTTGAGGAGTGGCCCATTCCAAATCGCCACCGTTGGCACCTGAGCCAGGGTCTTTGGATTGTTTCTTGGCAATCTCTTCAAACTTGCCGCCTTTTTTCAAGCTGGCAATGATGGCCTTGGCTTGGTCTTCTTTTTCCACCAAGATATGGCGTGCACGGTATTCTTTGCCGTCGCCATTGCTGGCGATGTATTTGTCGTACTCGGCTTTGGCTTCGGCGTCTGAAATCACAGCATTTTTTTGAAAGTCGGTGAAAAGTTCGCGGATCAACAGGCTTTGCTTGGCTAATTCCATTTGGAATTTGAATTCTTCATTGGCTTCCATGCCGCGCTTTTGCGCTTCTTGCATGAAGATTTCACGGGCAATCACTTCTTCGCGCAGTTGCTGTTCCATTTCGGGACCAACTTGTTTGCCTGAGCGCTCAAGTTGCGCAGCCAGGGCGGTCAGGCGGGTTTTCGGCACGGGTTTGCCGTTGACGATGGCCACGTTTTGGGCATGGGCGTTCAAACCAGCCAAAGCCAAGACCAGCACCGCAGCGGCCGATGTCAAAGTAGTTTTTTTCATGAAGCACTTTCGAAGGAGTCGGATGGGCCAAAGGCCACAGGTGTAAACAATAAGGGGCGCGTCAATCAGACGCATCCACAATTTCAATGGCCAGAGCATGCATGCCCTGGTCGGTGAATTGTTGCAGGGCATCATACACAAGCCGATGCTTGGCCACGCGGCTCAAGCCTTGAAAAACCCCAGTTCCAATGCGCACGCGGAAATGCGTGCCATGGCCTGAGCCATCAGAACCTGCATGGCCTGCATGGTCTGCACTTTCATCCACTACTTGCAGTGCGAAGGGCTTCAGCTTCTCAGTCAAGCGTGCATGGAGATTTGCGGCGGTGATGTTCATGGCTGCTGTGATTCTTCTTCTGGTTGTTCTGGTTGAGTGTGGCGGCTCAGGTAGACGGCTTGCAAGACCACGAACAGCAGCATCAAGCCCATGCCGCCAAACAATTTGTAGTTCACCCAGGTGTCGGTGTCGAAGTTGTAGGCCACCCACAAGTTGATGATGCCCATGGCGGTGAAAAACACCACCCAACTGAGCAGCAAATTGAGCCACACGGGTTCTGGCAAATTCATTTGTGCTCCCATGAGGTTTTTCAGGAAGTTGCGTTTGAAAAAAACCTGGCCGATCAAGAGCGCTCCGCCCATCAAGGCATAAAGAATCGTGGGTTTCCATTTGATGAAGGTTTCGTCTTGCGTGAGCAAGGTGGCACCGCCAAACAAAACGATGACCCCCAGGCTGATCCATTGCATGGGCTCGACGTGGCCCGTTTTTTTGTACAGCCAGGCTATTTGCATGAGCGTGGCCACGATGGCAACGGCGGTGGCATAAAAAATCCCTGCCAGTTTGAACGTGACGAAAAACAAAGCGATGGGAAAGAAATCGAGCAACAGTTTCATCTCATTCGCTTTCAAGTGGTTCAAACGCCAAAGCGGCTGAATTCATGCAGTACCGCAAACCAGTGGGAGCCGGGCCATCGGGAAACACATGGCCCAAATGGGCCTTGCAATTGGCGCAAACCGTTTCGGTGCGCAGCATGCCGTGGGCGCGGTCCACGCGTTCTTCGATGGCTTGAGGCGCTGCTGCTTTGGAGAAGCTGGGCCAACCACAACCAGCATCAAACTTGGTGTCGGCATCAAACAATTTCGCGTCACAGCAAATGCAGTGGTAGCTGCCAGGTGCCCAATGGGCTTCATAGCGGCCTGTGAAAGGACGTTCGGTGGCGGCCATGCGGGTGACTTCAAACGCCACAGGCTCGGCGTTTTTGGCGGCCAAATGGGCACGCCAGTCGGCGTTGTTGTCAGGCAAGGTCATGAGGAGCAACTGATGGAAATGGAGGAGGCCCAATCGGGCGGGAAGGCCGCAAAGTTGTCGTGTCCAGGGTGTTCCTCAAAAGGAGAGGCCAACAGATTGAACAAAGTTTGCACGCCGCT
This sequence comes from Comamonadaceae bacterium, assembly GCA_947448745.1. Classification (GTDB taxonomy): domain Bacteria; phylum Pseudomonadota; class Gammaproteobacteria; order Burkholderiales; family Burkholderiaceae_C; genus Limnohabitans. Next base: position 59,075 of record CANFOQ010000008.1, on the reverse strand, counting down.
GAAGTCGCCCATTTTCGCTTGATTGATCGCGACCTCACCCAAGTGGTTGCGCAGCACGAATTTGGGGTTGGTTTTCAACATGGCTTCGGCTGTTGTGTGCGCTTCTTGTTTCTCAAGACGCTGCAAGTACGTCGGCAACCATGCCTCCCAGGCTGAAGCTTGGATGAACAAATCGCGCACGGGCTCAAAAGCCTGGCTGCTGTTGGTGTGGGACAGCGCCGCCACCGCGTGGCTGAGGCGCCGCCAAAAAATGCTGAAGTCGGTTTTTTCTGTGGCCAGCAGTTGCAACAAGTTCTGAATCAAGCCGTGGTCAGTTGCTTGCACTTGCGCCAAGCCGAGCTTCGCAGCGAAGCGCTCGTCCATCATGTGGGGGTAATCTGTTTTGAAGTTTTCAAGGGCGGACACCGCCAGATCTTGATCGTTGATGAGGGGCATGAGCGCCTGCCCCAAACAGTACAAATTCCAAAAGGCGATTTGCGGCTGCCGCGCATAGGCATAGCGGCCTTGGTGGTCGGAGTGGTTGCAAATGTGGCTGGGGTCAAAGCCATCCAAGAACTGGAACGGCCCGTAGTCAATGGTCAAGCCCAACATGCTCATGTTGTCAGTGTTCATCACCCCGTGGCAAAACCCGACCGATTGCCATTGCGCCAACAAGGCTGCGGTGCGCTCTGACACCCTGGCCAACAAGGCGGTGTAGCGCTCAGGGCCCGCATCTATGGACAACAAATCAGGCCATTGCTGTTCGATGAAAAAATCCGCCAAGGTCTGAAGTTGTGGTGTTTGGGCCTTGGCAGCGAAGTGTTCGAAATGCCCGAAGCGCATGAAACTGGGTGCCACGCGCGTGACAATGGCGGCGGTTTCCAGCTCTTCGCGGATGACTTTGCCGGGCGAACCCACCAAGGCCAAGGCGCGGGTGGTGGGGATACCTAAACCATGCATGGCTTCACTGCACAAAAACTCCCGGATGCTGGAGCGCAACACGGCGCGGCCATCGCCCATGCGCGAATAGGGGGTTTTCCCAGCGCCTTTGAGTTGCAACTCTTGAGCGCCCAGCGGCGTGTCGATTTCACCCAACCACAAGGCCCGTCCATCACCAAGTTGACCGGCCCAGACGCCAAATTGGTGGCCGCTGTACACACTGGCCAAGGGGGTGCTGCCAGCCAGCGTGGCGCTGCCGCCCAACGCCGCCAACACCTGGGGCTCTTCCCAGAATGCTGCGGGCAAGCCCATGTCCGCAGCAAGCGCTGTGTTTTGAAGAACCCAATGCACGGCAGGCAAGGGCGTCGGCGACACGGGGCTCAGGAAATCGGGGCCCAAGGCGGCGTAACGGTTGCGCCAGGGCAGGGTCAATGACGGGTTGTCTAGGGCAGGCATGAGGGGATTGTGCACAATACATGGAAACAACACGCACCCAAGTGCCATTCAAGGAGACCTCCCATGTTGGGATTGATGCAGAGCCAAAACCTGTCGATCGCTTCGCTGATCGATTTCGCCGAAAAACACCACGCCGACACGGAAATCATCTCGCGCCGCGTGGAGGGTGACATCCACCGCAGCGACTGGGCCACGATTGCCAAACGCTCTCGCCAAGTGGCCAATGCCATCGATGGCTGGAAAGTGGCGCAAGGCGAGCGCATCGCCACCCTGGCTTGGAACGGCTACCGGCATTTGGAAATTTATTTTGGGGTCAGCGGCAGCGGCCGTGTCTTGCACACCTTGAACCCGCGTTTGCACCCCGAGCAAATCGCTTGGATCGTCAACCATGCCGAAGACCATGTGTTGTGTTTTGACATGACCTTCTTGCCCATCGTGCAAAACATCCACGTCCATTGCCCCACCGTCAAACATTGGGTGGCTTTGTGCGATGCCGACAAACTCCCCGCCGATACCGGCATTCCCAACTTGGTGAGCTACGAGTCTTGGATTCAATCGCAACCCCCAACCTATGCGTGGCCTGACTTGGATGAGAACACCGCCTCTTGCATGTGTTACACGAGTGGCACCACCGGCAACCCCAAGGCGGCGCTGTACAGCCACCGCTCCACCTTGTTGCACGCTTATGCCTGCGCCTTGCCCGATGTGATGTGCTTGTCGGCGCGGGACAGTGTCTTGCCCGTCGTGCCGATGTTCCATGTGAACGCCTGGGGCATCCCCTACAGCGCCGCCATGGTGGGTTGCAAACTGGTGTTTCCAGGGGCGGCGTTGGATGGCAAATCGGTCTATGAATTGCTTGAATCAGAGCAAGTCACCTTGGCCGCAGGTGTCCCGACGGTGTGGCAAATGTTGCTGGGTCATTTGAAGGCTGGCAACTTGCGATTCAACCATTTGAAACGCACCGTGATTGGCGGCTCTGCTTGCCCACCGGCCATGATTCAAGCCTTCAATGACGACTACAACGTGGAAGTGCTGCACGCCTGGGGCATGACCGAGCTCAGTCCTTTGGGCACTTTGTGCACCTTGAAAAACAAGCACCTGGCGTTGCCCCAAGACGAGCAAATGAAGATTCGCTTGAAACAGGGCCGAGCCATTTATGGCATTGATTTCAAAATCGTCGATGACCAAGGTGTTGAACAACCGCACGATGGCAAAGCGTATGGTGATTTGTTGGTGAAAGGTCCTTGGGTGGTGCGCGAGTACTACAAGCAAGAAGGTGGCTCGCCCCTGGTGGATGGCTGGTTCCCCACAGGTGATGTGGCCACGGTCGATCCTGAAGGCTTCATGCAAATCACGGACCGCAGCAAAGACGTCATCAAATCAGGTGGCGAATGGATCAGCTCGATTGACGTGGAAAACATCGCCATGGCGCACCCTGAAGTGGCGATGGCCGCTTGCATTGGCATGGCCCACCCCAAGTGGGACGAACGCCCGATCGTGGTGGTGGTCAAGCGCCCTGACACCGCATTGGCGCGTGAAGACTTGCTGAAGTTTTACGAAGGCAAGATTGCCAAATGGCAAATCCCGGATGACGTGGTGTTTGTCGATGCGATTCCCTTGGGCGCCACCGGCAAGATGCTCAAAACACGGCTGCGCGAACAACTCGCAGACTACAAACTGCCAGCTTGAACAGCTGAGCAACCCCTGGGTGAACAAGGTCTTGGCTAGGGGATTCCCTAGCCGGAGCCCCCCTGGTTTGAAGTTAGGCTCTGTGGTCTTTCAGTGAGGAGAAAAGCATGCGGTTTGGCAAATTCGGTTGGTTGTTGGCCTTGGGCCTCTTGGGCTCGGTCAATGCATGGGCCCAAAAGGGCGAGACCGTCAAAATCGCATGGATCGATCCCCTGTCTGGCCTGATGGCCCCAGTGGGCTCCAACCAGCTGAAAACACTGCAATACCTGGCCGAGGAATACAACAAAAACAATGTGGCTGGCGTCAAGTTTGAAATTTTGGGTCTGGACAACAAACTCAGTCCGGCTGAAAGCTTGAACCAACTGAAATCAGCCATGGACCAAGGGGTGCGCTACATCACCCAAGGCAACGGCTCTTCAGTGGCCGGCGCGTTGATCGACGCTGTCAACAAGCACAATGAACGCAACCCCGGCAAGGAAATCATTTTCCTCAACCACTCGGCTGTGGATCCCGATTTCACCAACAGCAAATGCAGTTACTGGCATTTCCGCTTCGACGCCGACACGTCCATGAAGATTGAGGCGCTAACCACCTTCATCAAAGACCAGCCCTCAGTGAAAAAGGTCTACTTGCTCAATCAAAATTATTCGCACGGCCAGCAAGTCGTCAAGTACGCCAAGGAAAACTTGGCACGCAAGCGACCCGATATTCAAATCGTTGGCGAAGACTTGCATCCTTTGGCGCAAGTGCGCGACTTCGCACCCTACATCGCCAAGATCAAAGCATCCGGTGCCGACTCGGTCATCACCGGCAACTGGGGTTCCGACCTGGCTTTGTTGGTCAAAGCAGCGAATGAGGGTGGCTACACCGGCAAGTTCTTCACTTACTACACCGGCGTCACAGGCACCCCCACAGCGCTGGGTCAAACCTCTGAAGGCCGAGTGTTCCAAGTCAGCTATGCCCACTACAACATGGGCGGCGTCATGGCCAAGTACATGGCAGGCTTCAAAGCCAAAAACAACGATGACCTTTACACCGGCTCCATGGTCAGCATCTTCGATTTGTTAACCCAAGCCATGGCCCAAGCCAAGTCCACCGACCCCGTGAAAGTGGCAGCGGCCATGCACGGCATGAAGTTCAAAGGCTTCAACGGCGACATGGAAATGCGCAAACTCGACCACCAGTTGCAGCAAACCATCTTCATCACGGTGTGGCAAAAGGCCGATAAAAAATACCCTTACAGCGCTGAAAACACCGGCATGACCTTGGCTCCGGTCAAAACATTCGAGCCCTATGTGTCCAGCACCCCCACCAGCTGCCAAATGAAAATGCCTTGAAACGTGATGCTGTCGGATGGTTTTGAGCCCCCCTTTGTTTTTTCGATGTTGAAAGTCTAAGCATGGAGTTTTTCCTCATCTCCATGCTCAATGGTCTGAGCTACGGCTTGCTGCTGTTCATGCTCAGCTCCGGCCTCACACTCATTTTCAGCATGATGGGCGTTTTGAATTTCGCCCACGCCAGCTTCTACATGCTGGGCGCTTACTTGGCCTACACCTTGTCGGGCCTGATGGGGTTTTGGCCTGCGTTGCTGTTGGCCCCCATCCTCACCGGTGCCGCAGGTGCCTTGTTTGAAAGCCAGGTGCTGCGCCGTGTTCACAAATACGGTCATGTGTCTGAACTGTTGGTCACGTTCGGTTTGTCCTACATCGTGCTGGAGTTGGTACAACTTTTGTGGGGCCGGGTGGCTGTGGAGTTCAACCCACCGGCTGTTTTGCAAGGCCCCGTGTTCACGCTCATCAACCATGCCGAGCAAGGCTTGTCTTTGGTGTCGGGTGCAGGGGGTGCGCTTTGCAGCGCGGCGGACAACGCAGTGCGCGTGGTCTGCACTCCGTTTCCGGCCACAAGGGCTTTCATCATGGGCACGGCCCTCGCCATGGTGGTCAGTCTCTGGTGGGTCCTCACCCGCACCCGCGCTGGCTTGGTGATTCAAGCCGCGCTCACCCATCCTGAAACCGTTGAAACCTTGGGCCACAACGTGCCGCGCATCTTCATGCTGGTGTTTGCCATGGGCACAGGCCTGGCGGCTTTGGCGGGCGTCATTGGCGGCTTCACTTTCATCACCGAGCCGGCCATGGCGGCCACTGTGGGCTCCGTGGTGTTTGTCGTGGTTGTCGTGGGCGGCATGGGCTCCCTCAGTGGGGCCTTTTTGGCCTCTTTGTTGATTGGCATCATCCAAACCTTTGCTGTGGCCATTGACTATTCTTTCTTGCAACTGCTCAACGACTTGGGCATGGCCAGCAGTTTGAACACGCAAAACAACTCTTTCGCCAAGCTGTCGGTGTCGCAAGTGGCGCCCATCCTGCCGTATTTGTTCTTGGTGTTGATCTTGATCTTCCGCCCACGTGGTTTATTGGGTAAGCGGGAAACATGATGAACACCAACAGCACGTCTTCCAACACCCTCCAATGGATATGGTTTGGCTTCGCCGTGGTCTTGCTGGTCGCCCCTTGGGTCTTCACCAGCAATTTGTCGCTCACCATGTTGTCGCAAATGGGCATCGCCATCATTGCCTGCTTGTCCTACAACCTGTTGTTGGGGCAGGGCGGCATGCTGAGTTTTGGTCATGCGGTCTACACCGGTTTGGGCAGTTACCTGACCATCCATGCCCTGAACGCGGTGGGCAAAGGCGAGTTGCACTTGCCGGTGGTCTTGCTGCCCCTGGTGGGCGGCGTCGCCGGTTTGGGCTTTGCCGTGTTGCTGGGGTTTGTCACCACGCGCAAATCGGGCACCGCGTTTTCCATGATCACGCTGGGCATGGCCGAACTGGTGTTTGCCATGTCACTCATGTTCTCCGAATTTTTTGGCGGCGAGGCTGGTGTGTCTGGCAACCGCGTGGTGGGCCAAGCGTTTTGGGGCATCACCTTCGGACCGCAGCGGCAGGTGTACTACTTGATTGCCGCCTACACCTTTGTCTCGGTTGGTCTTCTTTATGCCTTCACCCAAACACCGTTGGGTCGCATCTTGAACGCGGTGCGTGACAACCCCGAGCGGGTCGAATTCATTGGCTACAACACCCAACAAGTGCGCTACCGCGCTTTCATCATTGCCGGGTTTTTTGCAGGCATTGCAGGTGGTTTGGGCGCCTTGAATTTTGAAATCGTCACGGCTGAAGTGGTCGGCACAGGCCGCTCAGGCGCTTATTTGCTGTTCACATTTTTGGGCGGTGCCACCTTCTTCTTTGGCCCCATCTTGGGTGGCATCCTCATGGTGTTGGCCTTTGTGTTGTTGTCCGAGATCACCAAAGCGTGGTTGCTGTATTTGGGCTTGGTGTTTTTGTTCATGGTCATTTATGCACCCGGCGGTTTGGCGGGTCTCATCATGGCCAATGCACGGGTGGCCAAAGCCGGTGCTTTGGGTCGTTTGTTGCCTACCTACGCGGGCATGGCCCTCACCTGCTTGTTGATGTTTGCCGGCGCGGGTGCTTTGGTGGAAATGATTTACCACCAACAACTCAACGCCTCCATCGGGCCCGAATTGCCCTTTGCCGGCGTGGTGTTGAACACGCAAGACAGCAGCACGTGGCTGATGGCTTTGGCTTTGTGGGCTGTGGGCTTTGCAGGGTTCGAGTGGTTGCGCCAACGCTTTCAACCGATGTGGGCGCACATACAGGCCGAACTGGCGGCAGCGCCCAAGGAGCTTGCATGAGCCAAGCCATTTCCTTGAGCCTGAAAGCGGTGCGCAAGCAGTTTGGCAACACCGAGATCATCCGTGGACTCGACTTGGAGGTGGTGAGTGGTGAGCGCGTCGCCATCATCGGCCCCAACGGCGCGGGCAAGTCCACCATGTTCAACCTGATCAGCGGACGCTTTGCGCCCAGCAGCGGTGAAATCCATTTGAATGGCCAGCGCATTGACGGCAGCAAACCCTTCGAGATCAACCGTCTGGGTTTGTCGCGCAGCTTCCAAATCACCAACATCTTCCCCAAACTCAGCGTGTTTGAAAACCTGCGCTGCGCCGTGTTGTGGAGCCTGGGGCATCGCTACAGTTTTTGGTCCTTCTTGGGCAACTTGAAAGACGCCAATGCCTTGGCCCATGAGTGGATGGAACGCATCCACTTGCAGGCCAAAAGCGAGGTCTTGGCCATGAACCTGACCTATGCCGAGCAACGGGCTTTGGAAATCGGCATCACGATGGCCGGTGGCGCGAATGTGGTGCTGCTCGATGAACCCACTGCCGGCATGAGCAACAGCGAAACCGAGCGCTTCATTGAACTCATCAAAGACGTCACCCAAGGCAAAACCTTGTTGACCGTGGAGCACGACATGGGCGTGGTGTTCGGCTTGGCCGACAAGATCGCAGTGCTGGTGTATGGCGAAATCATTGCGTACGACACACCCGACAAAATCCGCGCCAATGCGCGGGTGCAAGAAGCCTATTTGGGCAGCATGGAAGAGCAGGGCCACTGACATGCTGCACATCCAAGACCTTCATGCCTATTACGGCAAAAGCCATGTGTTGCAGGGCGTGAACTTCACGGTCGGGCAAGGCGAAATCGTGGCGCTATTGGGGCGCAACGGCTCTGGCCGATCCACCACCGCCAAAGCCATCATGGGCCTGGTGCAGTGCGAAGGGCAGATGAGCTTCAAAGGCCAAAGTCTGCTGCGCCGCAAACCCTTTGACATTGCCCACATGGGGCTGGGCTATGTGCCTGAAAACCGTGACATCTTCCCCAAACTCACGGTGCATCAAAACCTGTTGCTCGGCCTCAAAGGCGACAAGCCCACCGGCCGCTGGAACTTTGAGGACATGTACAACTTGTTTCCGCGACTGCGCGAACGACAACACACCGAGGCAGGTGTGCTGTCGGGCGGTGAACAACAAATGCTGACCCTGTGTCGCACCCTGATGGGCGGCCCTGACCTGGTCATCATTGACGAGCCCACCGAAGGCTTGGCACCCAAGATCGTCGCCTTGGTGGGCGATTTTTTGCGGGAGCTGCGCAACCGCGGTATTTCCGTCCTCCTGATCGAGCAAAAACTCACCATCGCCATGAACATCTCGGATCGGGCGCTGGTTATGGGCCACGGCAGCATCGTGTTCGATGGCACACCAGCGGCCTTGCGTGAAAACGCATCGGTTCGGCAAGAATGGTTGGAGGTATAAAATAGAACGGTCGTTCTTTTTTATGCCTCCCACACGCAACAACGCTTCTGACAAGGAAACCCTATGAGTGCTGACTACGCAGTTCACGGCGACGTCGCTGTGATCACCTTGAACAATCCACCGGTCAACGGTTTGGGCTTGGCCACCCGCCAAGCATTCATCCATGGCTTGGACCAGGCCGTGGCCGATGACGCGGTGAAAGCCATCGTGGTCACAGGTGCGGGCAAGGCCTTCTCAGGCGGCGCCGACATCAAAGAATTCGGCTCACCCAAAGCCCTGCAAGAACCGAATTTGCTCAACCTCATCACCGCCCTGGAGAACTGCCCCAAGCCCACCGTGGCAGCCATCCACACGGTGGCCATGGGTGGTGGTTTGGAGTTGGCGCTGGGCTGTCATTACCGTGTGGCCGCCCCCGGTTGCTCGGTGGCCTTGCCCGAAGTCAAATTGGGTTTGATCCCTGGCGCCGGTGGCACACAGCGTTTGCCGCGTGTGATTGGCGTTGAAGCGGCCCTCAACATGATCGTCAGCGGCGAAGCGATTCAAAGTGAGATGCTGGCCATGTTGCCGGGTCAAAAATTGTTTGACGAGATGGCGTCTTCAGCGGACAAATTGCTGGAAGAAGCCATGGCCTTTGCCAAAGGCGTGGTTGGCACCAGCCCTTTGCCGCGTGTGCGGGATCTGCCTTGCAAACACCCCAACGCAGACGCCTTCTTCAAGTTCAGCACCAACATGGTCAACGGCATGACCAAGGGCAAATACCCTGCGCCTTTGAAATGCATTGAAGCGGTACAAAACGCCACCAAGATGAAATTCGACGACGGCATGAAAGCCGAGCGCGAAATCTTCATCAACCTGATGTGGACTCCTGAGTGCCGCGCTTTGCGTCATTTGTTTGTGGCTCAACGTGCCACCTCCAAGATTGACGATGTGCCGGCCGACACCCCCAAGCGCGAGATCAAGAGCGTGGCTGTGATCGGTGCCGGCACCATGGGTGGCGGCATCAGCATGAACTTCTTGAATGCCGGTATTCCTGTGAAGATTTTGGAGATGAAGCAAGAAGCCTTGGACAAAGGCATCGCCATCATCGAGAAAAACTACCAAGCGCAAGTGAAAAAAGGCAAGCTGAAGGAAGACAAATTCCAACAACGCATGGCCTTGCTGTCCACCACCTTGAAGTACGAAGACTTGGCCGACGCCGACTTGGTGATTGAAGCCGTGTTCGAGGAAATTGGGGTCAAAGAACAGGTGTTCAACAAACTCGACGAGGTGATGAAACCCGGTGCCATCTTGGCCTCCAACACCTCCACCTTGGATGTCAACGCCATCGCGCATTTCACCAAGCGCCCCCAAGACGTGGTGGGCCTGCATTTCTTCAGCCCTGCCAACGTGATGAAACTGCTGGAAGTCGTGCGCGGTGCCGACACCGGCAAAGACATCATGGCCACGGTCATGGATGTGGCCAAGAAAATCAAGAAAACCGCTGTCGTGTCGGGCGTCTGCGATGGCTTCATCGGCAACCGCATGATCGAGCAGTACAGCCGTCAAGCAGGCTTCCTGATCGAGGAAGGCTGCACACCTCAACAAGTGGACAAGGCGGTGGAGAAATTTGGTTTCGCCATGGGCCCCTTCCGCATGGGCGATTTGGCGGGCAACGACATTGGCTGGGCCATCCGCAAGCGCCGCTATGTTGAAAAACCCAATATGAAGTACAGCAAAACCGCTGACTTGTTGTGCGAACAAGGGCGCTTTGGCCAAAAAGTGGGCAAGGGCTGGTACGACTATGTGGCGGGCAAGCGTGACGCCATCCCGAACAAAGATGTGGAAGACATGATCGCCAAGCACCGCACGTCCTTGGGCATCACACCGCGCAAGATCAGCGACGATGAAATCGTGCAGCGCTTGGTGTTCTCCTTGGTCAACGAAGCGGCCTACATTTTGGAAGAGGGCATTGCGGCGCGAGCCAGCGACATCGACATGGTCTACATCACCGGCTATGGTTTCCCCATCTACCGTGGCGGCCCCATGCTGTACGCCGACCAATTCGGTTTGTTCAACGTCATCCAAGCCATGAAACGCTTTGCGCAAAACCCGCACGATGACGCCCAGTTCTGGCAACCCGCGCCTTTGTTGGCACGCTTGGTCGCTGACGGCAAAACTTTCAATTAAGGAACCACCATGACCAACGCAGTCATCGTTTCAACCGCCCGCACCCCTTTGGCCAAAAGTTGGCGCGGTGCTTTCAACATGACCCACGGTGCCACCTTGGGTGGCCACGCGGTCAAACACGCCATTGCCCGCGCTGGCATTGATGCCAACGAAGTCGAAGACGTGATCATGGGTTGCGCCAACCCCGAGGGTGCCACCGGCGCCAACATCGCTCGACAAATCGCCTTGATGGCCGAATGCCCGGTCACGGTCAGTGGCCTGACCATCAATCGTTTTTGTTCATCTGGCCTGCAAACCATCGCGCTGGCCTCACAACGCATCATCGCGGGTGAAGGCGAGGTCTATGTGGCCGGTGGTGTGGAAAGCATTTCCTGTGTGCAACAAGAAATGAACCAGCACATGCTGATGGACCCAGCCCTCAACAAGAAAAAACCAGAGATTTACTGGAACATGTTGCAAACCGCCGAGCAAGTGGCCAAGCGCTACAACATCGGCCGTGACGCCATGGACGAGTACGGTGCAGCCAGTCAGCAAAAAGCCTGTGCGGCGCAAGCTGCGGGCAAGTTCACTGATGAAATCGCCCCCATCACGGTGCAAGCGGGCGTGGTGGACAAAGTCATGGGCATGATGACCAAGCAAGTCACGGTCAGTGTGGATGAAGGTCTGCGCGACGGCACCACCAAAGAAGGCATCTCCAGCATCAAGCCCGCCATGCCCGGTGGCGTGGTGTCGGCTGGCAATGCATCCCAGTTTTCAGATGGCGCTGGTGCATGCGTCATCATGAGCGAAGAGCTGGCCTCTAAGCGCAATTTGAAACCCCTGGGCCGTTTCTTGGGCTTTGCGGTGGCCGGTTGCGAGCCCGATGAAATGGGCATTGGTCCGGTGTATGCCATTCCCAAAGTGTTGAAGCGATTGGGCCTGACGGTGCAAGACATCGACCTGTGGGAATTGAACGAAGCCTTCGCGGTGCAAGTGCTCTTTTGCCGCGACAATCTGGGCATCCCCGCTGAACTGCTGAACGTCAACGGTGGTGCCATCGCTGTGGGCCATCCCTATGGTGTGAGTGGTCAACGCCTGACCGGCCACGCCCTGATCGAAGGCAAGCGCCGCGGTGCCAAACGCGTGTGCGTGACCATGTGCATCGGTGGTGGCATGGGCGCAGCAGGTGTTTTTGAAGTCTTTTAAGTCGCGCACCTGACAAGCCAACCCAACCCGTCCTGCGTGACGGGTTTTTTCTCTTATAAAGTTCGAGCATGCGCCTGCGACACACCGTTGATTTTTTGTTGTACGACTGGTTGAACGTCACCCGCCTGACCGAACGCGAACGTTTTGCCGACCATTCGCGCGACACCTTTGACGCCGTGCTCGACACCTGCGAACGCATCGCACGTGACAAATACGCCCCCTTCAACCGCACAGTCGATGTGGAAGAACCGGCCTTTGATGGCGAGAAAGTCATTCTGCCCGCTTGCACCCAAGACGCGCACGATGCCTATGTGCAAAGCGGCATGCTGAGTGCAGCGCAAGACGCTGACATCGGGGGCATGCAATTGCCCTATACCGTGGAAGCCGCAGCCAACGCTTTTTTTGCGTGTGCCTCGGTCAGCATTGGCGGCGGCATGCTCACCGTGGGCAATGCCAATTTGCTCATGAAGCACGGCAGCGTGTTGCAAAAAGAAGTGTTTGCCTTGAATGAATTCAACGGCCGTTTCAGCGGCACCATGTGCCTGAGCGAACCCCAAGCCGGGTCGTCGTTGTCCGACGTGGCCACCCGCGCCACACCGGATGGCGAAGACCATGCGCAAGACCCTTTAGGTCCACGCTATCGCCTCAAGGGCAACAAGATGTGGATCTCCACCGGTGACCATGAACTGAGCGAGAACATCATCCATTTGGTGTTGGCCAAAATTCCCGGGCCTGATGGCAAAACCATTGCAGGCACCAAAGGCATTTCACTGTTCATCGTGCCCAAAAAATTGGTGGACACCCATGGACAACTTACGGGTGAACGCAATGACGTGGCCTTGGCGGGCTTGAACCACAAACTCGGTTGGCGCGGCACGGTCAACACGTTGTTGAATTTTGGCGAAGGCAAATACCCTGTGCGCGGTGGTGCTGGGGCGATCGGTTATTTGGTGGGCGAGCAGGGCAAGGGTTTGCAATGCATGTTCCACATGATGAATGAAGCCCGCATTGGTGTTGGACTGGCTGCCACCATGCTAGGTCTGGCCGGTTACTACGCATCCTTGGACTATGCGCAAACCCGCACCCAAGGTCGCCCTGTGGGACCGGCGGGCAAAGACCCGGCACAAGCACCTGTGCGCTTGATTGAACACGCCGACATCAAGCGCATGTTGTTGGCACAAAAGGCCTATGGCGAAGGCGCATTGGCGCTGGGTTTGTATGGTGCGCAGTTGGTGGATGAATTGCACACTGGCACACCTGAGCAACAACATCAAGCGCAGTGGTTGCTGGAAGTCTTGACGCCCATCATCAAAAGTTGGCCCAGTGAATGGTGCTTGGAAGCCAACAGTTTGGCCATTCAAATTCACGGCGGCTACGGCTACACGCGCGACTTCCCAGTGGAGCAGTATTGGCGCGATCAACGCCTCAACATGATCCATGAAGGCACCCATGGCATTCAGGCCATGGACTTGTTGGGGCGCAAGGTGCTGCTTGAAAAAGGCATGGGCCTGCAACTTCTGGGCGAACGCATGCAAGCCACCATGGCGCGGGCCCACACCGATGAAACCAAAGCCTATGCCCATGCCTTGAACCATGCTTGGAGCGAGGTGTTGCAAGCCACCCATGCCGCTTGGCAGGGCGCAGATCCGGCTTTGAGCTTGGCCAATGCCGTGCCCTACATGCAGGCCTTTGGCCACACCGTGTTGGCTTGGGTTTGGTTGGAATTGCACCTGGCCAGCACGGGCACAGAGGCCGCCCATGTGGGCCGCCGCCAAGCGTGTCAATTTTTCTACCACTACGAGTTGCCCAAAATGGGCGCTTGGCTGAAGGTGGTCTCAAGCCGAGACGCTACTTGCGCTGAGATGCCCGAAGACGCTTTTTGATTTTTTGCAATGAAGGACCCTGAGATGACACGCACCGTGAAACAACTGTTTGATTTGACCGGCAAAACCGCCTTGGTGACCGGGGGCTCGCGTGGCCTGGGTTTGCAAATGGCGCATGCCTTGGGCGAGGCGGGTGCACGGGTGATGATCGCGTCGCGCAAAGCCGCCGAGTTGGAGCAGGCCGTGGCTGAATTGAAAGCTGCTGGTATTGATGCGCATTGGATGGCGGCCAACTGCGCCGATCAAGCCGAACTGCAAAACCTGGGTGAACACACCTTGAAACAATTTGGCCATGTCGATGTGCTGCTGAACAACGCCGGTGCCGCTTGGGGCGCACCCGCCGAAGACCATCCGATTGACGGTTGGGACAAGGTCATGAATTTGAATGTGCGCGGCTATTTCATCTTGAGCCAATACATCGGCAAGCACAGCATGATTCCGCGCCGCAGCGGCAGCATCATCAACATCGCGTCCATCACCGGCTTGGGCGGCAACCCCACCGGCATCAACACCATCGCCTACAACACCTCGAAAGCCGCGGTCATCAATTTCTCCTGCGCCTTGGCGGGTGAATGGGGCGTTCACAATATTCGGGTCAACTCGATTTGCCCTGGGTTCTTCCCCAGCAAAATGACCGCGGGCACCTTCGAGACCTATGGCGAAGACGTGTTGACCGCCCATGCGCCCTTGCGCCGCTTGGGTGACGATGAAGATTTGAAAGGCATTACCGTGTTGTATGCATCTGATGCAGGCAAACACATCACCGGCCAATGGCTGGCCATCGACGGCGGTGTCAGTTGCATCACCGGCGGATAACCTCAGGAGACTCTCATGCCCCAAAACCCTCAAATCCATTTGGTCAGCCGCCCCACCGGCGAACCCAGCGCCGACAATTTCAAGTTGGTGACCCTGGACACGCCGGCCTTGCAAGACAAACAAGTCTTGGTCAAACACGCGTTTCTCAGCCTCGACCCCTACATGCGCGGCCGCATGAACGACACCAAAAGCTACACCCTGCCGCAGCCCCTCAACAGCGTGATGATTGGTGGCACCGTGGGTGAAGTGGTCGAGAGCCGCCACCCCAAATTCGCAGCCGGTGACAAAGTGGTTGGCATGGGCGGCTGGCAAACCTACAGCGTGGTCGATGCCGACACCCCGGGCATGCTGCGCAAGGTGGACACCACCCACGTGCCCATCAGCCATTACCTGGGTGCCGTGGGCATGCCTGGCGTGACCGCTTGGCATGGTTTGGTGCGCATCATCGAGGCCAAAGCTGGTCAAACCCTCACGGTCAGTGCGGCCAGTGGCGCGGTGGGCAGCGCCTTTGGTGCCTTGGCCAAAGCACGCGGATGCCGCGTCGTCGGCATCGCCGGTGGACAAGACAAATGCGCGTATGTGGTGAAAGAACTCGGCTTTGATGCCTGCATCGACTACAAAGAACACAAAGACTATTTGTCACTGTCCAAAGCCTTGAAAGAGGCTTGTCCTGATGGCATTGACGGGCATTTTGAAAACGTCGGTGGCATGGTCTTGGATGCCGTCATGTTGCGCATGAACCAATTTGGCAGCATCGCAGTGTGCGGCATGATCGCCGGCTACAACGGCCAACCGATTCCCATGGCCAACCCTTCACTCATTCTGGTCAACCGCATGAAAGTGCAGGGCTTCATCGTCAGCGAACACCCCGATGATTGGCCACTGGCATTGCAAGAACTGGGCGGCTTGGTGGGCAGTGGTCAATTCCGCCCTCGCGAAACAGTGGCACAAGGTTTGGCCAGTGCGCCAGAAGCCTTCTTTGGTTTGCTCAAGGGCAAAAACTTCGGCAAACAAGTTGTCCAGATTTAAATCACCATGATTCTTCACCACTACCCAGCGTCACCCTTCGCGGAAAAAATCCGCGCTGTGATGGGCTTCAAACAGCTCGAATGGCACAGCGTGATGATCCCCTCGGTGATGCCCAAGCCCGACTTGATCCCGCTCACAGGCGGCTACCGCAAAACACCGGTGCTGCAAATCGGCGCGGATGTGTATTGCGACACCTCGCTCATTTGCGATGTGTTGGAACACCTGGCACCGTCGCCATCGCTGTACAACAAAGCGCCCAAAGGCTTGGTGCGCAGCGTGGCGCAATGGGCCGACACCTTGTTGTTCCCTGTGGCCATGGCCTACAACTTCCAGCCCCAAGGCGCAGCCCATGTGATGGCCAGTTTCACGCCTGAAACGGTGAAAGTCTTTGCCGCCGACAGACAAGCCATGCGCGGCGGTGGTGCCCGCATGCACCATGCCGATGGCACCGGCATGTACAAAAGCCAGTTGCGCCGCATCGCCAGCATGTTGGAGCACCAAGCGTTTTTGTTGGGTGACACACCTTGCTTGGCTGACTTCTCGGTTTACCACTCGGTGTGGTTCACCCAAGTCCAAGTGCCGATCTTGGCCGGTATCTTGGACGCCACACCGGTGGTGAAAGCCTGGACCGCCCGCATGGCGGCCTTTGGTCAGGGCAGCCCTACCAAGATGAGCGCCGAAGAGGCCTTGGCGGTGGCGAAAGCGGCCACCCCGGTGGCCGTGTCGGATGAATTTTTCCAAGACGAGCATGGCATCCCTTTGGGCAGCCTGGTCACGGTGGCCGCAGAAAGTTTTGGCACCGAACCCACCCTGGGTGAACTGGTGGCCGCCACGCGCACCCGCTACACCTTGCGCCGCGAACACGACCGAACCGGCACGGTGCATGTGCATTTCCCCCGCTTGGGCTTCATCATGAAAAAGGCTGACGCATGATTTCGGATTTCAAAGGCAAGACCGCAGTTTTGACCGGTGGCGCATCGGGCTTTGGCCTGGAGTGCGCCCGCATCGGTGCTTCCTTGGGCATGAACTTGGTGATCGTGGATGTGCAAGCCGACGCCTTGAAACAAGCCCACGATGAACTGAAAAGCACGGGTGCCACAGTGATGGCAAAAAAAGTGGATGTGTCCAATGCCGACGCGATGCAAGGCCTGGCCACGGCCGTGTTTGAACGCTTTGGTGCGCCGCACTTCGTGTTCAACAACGCGGGTGTGGGTGCAGGCGGTTTGGTGTGGGAAAACACCGTGCAAGACTGGGAATGGTTGTTGGGTGTGAACCTGTGGGGCGTCATCCATGGCGTGCGCTTGTTCACACCGATGATGCTGGACGCCGCCAAACAAGACCCGCATTACCAAGGCCACATCGTCAACACCGCCAGCATGGCGGGTTTGCTCACGCCACCCAACATGGGCATTTACAACGTCACCAAACACGCGGTGGTGTCGCTCACAGAAACTTTGTACCAAGACTTGAAATTGGTGTCTGACCAAGTGAGTGCCAGTGTGCTGTGTCCGTATTTCGTTCCCACCGGCATCAACAACAGCGAACGCAATCGGCCTGAAGGCTTGAAACCGCAAGCCCTGACACAAAGCCAACTGATTGGGCAAGCCATGAGCGACAAAGCGGTCAGCAGCGGCAAAGTGAGTGCGGCGCAAGTGGCCCAAATGGTGTTTGATGCCATGCACGCCGACCAGTTCTACATTTACAGCCACCCCAAAGCCTTGGGCAACGCGCAAACCCGTTTTGACGCCATCGTTCACGGGCACAACCCACCCGATCCGTTTGCCGAACGCCCCGAGATTGGCGTGCAACTGCGACAAGCATTGCGGGGTTGAGGCCATGGCGTCGATTGAAAGCCAGCTCGCCGCCGAGCTGAAGGTCCGGCCTGAGCAGGTGCAAAGTGCGGTGGCCTTGCTCGATGGCGGGGCCACCGTGCCCTTCATCGCCCGTTACCGCAAAGAAGCCACAGGCAACCTCGACGACATTCAGTTGCGTGAGCTTGAATCGCGGTTGACCTATTTGCGCGAGATGCAAGCACGGCGTGAAGCCATCCTGCAAAGCATCACCGAGCAGGGCAAGATGACACCTGCCTTGCAGCAAGCTTTGATGCTGGCCGCCACCAAACAAGAACTGGAAGACCTGTACTTGCCCTACAAGCCCAAGCGTCGCACCAAGGGCATGATCGCCCGTGAAGCCGGTTTGGAAGCCTTGGCCGATAAGTTGTGGGCCGACCCGAGCTTGGACCCCCAAGCGCACGCCCAAGCCTTTGTGTTGAAACCCGATGCGATTGAAGGCGCGGATTTCTCCACCGTGCAAGCAGTGCTCGATGGTGTGCGTGATTTATTGTCGGAGCGCTGGGCAGAAGACGCAGGCTTGTTGGCCTTGCTGCGCGAGTGGTTGTGGAACGAGGCCAGTTTGCAAAGCCAGCTGGCCAAAGGCAAAGAAGAAACCCACCCGGATGTGGCGAAATTTCGCGACTACCTGGATTACCAAGAGCCTTTGTGCAAGGTGCCTTCTCACCGTGCTTTGGCGGTGTTTCGGGGCCGCGCTTTGGAACTCTTGGACGCCAAGATGTTGGTGCCTGAAACGCCTGTGGCGCCTGACAGCAAAGCCAAACCAGAGTCCTTGGCCATCGGCCGCATCGCCGGTTATTTGAAATGGCGACACCAATCCAGGCCCGCCGACGACTTGCTGCGCAAATGCATCGACTGGACCTGGAAAGTGAAATTGAGTTTGTCGTGTGAGCGCGATGTGCTCAGCCGCTTGCGCGAATCTGCCGAGAAAGTCGCCATCAAGGTGTTTGCCGACAACCTGCGTGATTTGCTGTTGGCCGCCCCTGCAGGACCCCGTGTCGTGATGGGTCTGGACCCGGGCATCCGCACTGGTGTCAAAGTGGCGGTGGTGGACGCCACCAGCAAACTCGTGGCCACACACACGGTCTACCCGCATGAACCGCGCCGCGATTGGGAAGGGTCCCTGCACACCCTGGCACAGTTGTGTGTGGCGCATGGCGTGAACTTGATCGCCATTGGCAACGGCACGGCCAGCCGCGAAACCGACAAACTGGCGGCCGAACTCATGGCGCGTTTGGCCAAGCTGCCGCAGGCCTTGGCCGTGCAAAAAGTGGTGGTCAGCGAAGCCGGTGCGTCTGTTTACAGCGCGAGTGAATTGGCCAGCCAAGAAATGCCCGATGTGGATGTGTCTTTGCGCGGTGCCGCCAGCATTGCGCGGCGCTTGCAAGACCCCTTGGCCGAGTTGGTGAAAATCGATCCCAAATCCATTGGCGTGGGCCAATACCAGCATGACGTCAACCCGTTTGAACTCAGCCGCAGTTTGGATGCGGTGGTGCAAGACTGTGTGAACGCGGTGGGCGTGGACTTGAACACCGCCAGCGTGCCCTTGCTGAGCCAGGTGTCGGGCCTGTCCAAACACATGGCGCAATCGGTGGTGCGTTGGCGTGACAGCCACGGCGCGTTTGCCAACCGGCAGCAGTTGCTCAGCGTGTCTGGTTTGGGGCCGAAAACCTTCGAGCAATGCGCCGGTTTTTTGCGCATCCGGGGCGGCGACAACCCCTTGGACATGACCGGTGTGCACCCCGAAAGCTACCCGGTGGTGCAACAGATTTTGAAACACAGCGGCCAAGCCATTGAGAGCCTGATGGGCCGCGCCGACATGCTGGCCAGCTTGCGCCCCGAGTTGTTTGCCAATGACAGCGTGGGGGTCATCACGGTGCGCGACATCTTGAAAGAGATGGAAAAACCCGGGCGCGATCCGCGGCCTGCGTTTGCCGTGGCGCGTTTCAACGAGGGCGTGGAAACCGTGGCCGATTTGAAGCCCGGCATGGTGTTGGAAGGCACGGTCAGCAACGTGGCGGCCTTTGGTGCCTTTGTCGATCTGGGTGTGCACCAAGACGGTTTGATACATGTGAGTCAACTCAGCCACAAGTTCATCAGCGACGCCCGCGAGGTGGTGAAAACCGGCGAGATCGTGAAAGTGAAGGTGTTGGAAGTGGATTTGCAGCGCCAACGCGTGAGCCTGACCATGAAACTGGACGCCGCGCCCGCAGCCCGTTCAGACAGCGGCGGACAACATCGGCCCAAAGGGGCGGGCAACGGCCAACACAGCCAGCAAGACCGCGCGACACCGCCTGTCGCGGCTTCCGCCATGGCCTCGGCATTTGCCAAATTGCAAAATTTAAAGAAATAGTGTTTGCTAAAAGCAACAAATTTTGTATATTTGTTTAATTTATTACTCTTAAATGCGTCATAAACCATAAAAGTAAAACTTACTGAGGATTAAACTGTTCATTTTTAAACCCTCTTGGGAATGAACATGTTCAAACTCCACCATGGCGACTGGCGACTTGTCCTCAGCCTGATCATCTTGTTGGCCGGGGCCAGCATGCCCTATGTCAATCCGATCACCCCCAGGTTGAACGCCGATTTGACAGCCTTTTTTGGTTTGGGCTTGTTTGGCCTGGTCAGCAGTTTTTGTTTGCCGCCGCAGAAAACCAAGTTCAGTCTCAACCCCTTCAGCCTGTTGAGTGGCAGCTGGCTGTTGATCGCGCTCGTGCAGTGGGTCAGCGGGCTGTCCGAGGCCTACATCAGCTTCTTCCTCATCTCGGTGTCCTACCTGGTGGCTGTGATTTTGCTGGCGGCCTGGGTGCAATTGTGGGTGGAGGCGGGCAGGGGCACCGAGCTGGCCCAGGCCTTCATGGGGGCGGTGGTGGTGGCGGGCTTGGTCTGTGCCACGTCCATCCTGCTGCAAATGTTGCAACTGGAGGACCTGCTGTCGCCTTGGCTGAACGCCTCGCCGCATTACCCACGCCAAAGCGGCTTCATGGGCCAACCCAATTTGGGCGCGTCACTCATGACCTGTGCCATGGCCTGCTTGGTGTTTGTGGGCTCACGCGATGACAACGCAGCAGCGCCCAGCGCTTGGCGCTTGGGGGCACTGTTGTTGCTGATGATCGGCATTTATGGGGCCGGTTCACGCACGGGCTATGTGGAAATCGTGGCTCTGAGCTTGTTGTTCATCTTCATGCGCCGCCGCGCTCAGATTTCATGGGTGTGGTGTGGCTTGGCCTTGTGGCAATTGGGTCTGTCCTTGCTGATTGACGCCTTGCCCCAACTCCTTGCGCTGTTGCCCGACGGGTTCGCCTTCAAGCAACAAGCCTTGGCGCTGAACTCCAAAGCCGTGGCCGAGGGGGCGGCCCATTCCGCCAATTCGCGCTTGGACCTGCTGAAAGAAGCCTGGCTCTTGATCCAAGCCAACCCCTGGTTGGGCGTGGGCTGGCGGCGCTACCAAATTGCCGGCGTCATGTCACCGGCCATTGATGACCCGGCCGACCACAGCCACAACTTGTTCGTGCAAATCCAAGCCGAATTGGGTGTGTTGGGCAGCCTGAGTTTGTTGGTGTTCGTGGCCTATTGGCTGTTGAAAAACCGCCCTTGGGAGGAGGCGCAAGGCCACCAAATTGCACTCATCGGCGTGGCCATGTCCTTGGGCATCCACAGTCAGTTGGAATACCCCTTGTGGCACGCCCTGCATTTGTTCATGCTGGGTTTTGCCCTGGCTTTGCTGCCCGCCCAGACCTTCAAGTACGCTGCACCTGCTTGGCTTTTCAAAAGTGCAGCGGCCTTGCTGCTGGTGCTGACCAGTTGGGTCACCATCGACCACCGCACCACCTTCTCTGCCTACGAGCGCTACAACTTGACCGGCAACAAAGAGCAGGTGACCCGAGACTTTGACGGCGTGCAGTGGTTCAGGTTGGTCTATGAATCCATCATCACCTTTGAAGCGCCCATCACGCCTGAATCCAAAGCCTATATCAGGCGTGTGGCGGTGGAAAACGCCAACACCTACGATCAAAACCAATTCGTGAATTTCCCGCTTTTGAAAATCATGATTTTGGAAGGCCGAACGGAGGTGGCCAACAAAATGGCGGCCCGCATGTGCCGCAGTTTTGGGCAAGAGACAATGGGCATCATTCAACTGAATTTGTCGATGACCCGTGAAGCACCTTACACCCAGTGGTTGGCCCAGTTGCCAGAAGCCACACGACGCTGCCAAAACCCTGCCTAGCAGGGCAGGGTTTGGCCCTGCACGGATGTGGGGCCCTTGGGCATGAAAGCCCTGGCCATCTACGCCGGGCCAAAGGCTATGCAACATTTGCAGGCCCAAGGGTTGAAGGCCCAAGACATTGCCGTCATCCCCGGGGCCGCTGGTGGCCCCAAGGGCTTGCTGCTGGGGCCGCTCGATCGGTTTTTGTTTGGCGAATGGCTGCCCACCAGCGACCAAGCCATTGACTTGGTGGGGGCGTCGATTGGCGCCTGGCGCATGGCCACGGCGTGTTTGCCGCAACCGGCGAAAGAACTGCAAGCCCTGGAAGACGCGTACATCCACCAACATTACGAACTGCTGCCCGGCCAAACCAAGCCCACCGCGGCGCAGGTGAGCGCCGATTTCTCGGCCAACTTGCACCGCTTTTACAGCGGCCGCGAGCAACAGGTGTTGCAACACCCGCGCTACAAATTGCATGTGGTCACCTCGCATGGGCGCGGCATCTTGAACCATGCATCGCCTTGGCGCACACCCGTGGGTTATGCCGGGGCCTACATCACGAACCTGGTGCACCGCCGTGCCATGGGTGCGTGGCTCGAGCGTGTGGTGTTTTCCAGCAGCTTCATGGGTCAACCGCATGACTTGCCCTTTGCCACCGACGACTACCGCACACGCCACGTCGTGTTGAACGAACGCAATTTTTTAAGCGCGGTGCAAGCCAGTTGCGCGATTCCCTTTGTGCTGGAAGCGGTGAACGATATTCCGGATGCACCCAAGGGCTCGTACTGGGACGGCGGCATCACCGATTACCACCTGCACCTGGACTACCGCGCTGCGCCCGGCCTGACGCTCTATCCGCATTTTCAAAAAAATGTGGTCCCCGGATGGTTGGACAAAGCATTGAAGTGGCGGCACGGCAGCACGGCTTTTTTAGACACCACCATCGTGTTGGCACCGCGGCCTGAATGGGTGAAGACACTGCCCCATGGCAAGCTGCCAGACCGCAGCGATTTCGTGACCTATGGGCAAGACCTGAACGCACGGGTGGCGGTGTGGCAAACCGCGGTGGGCGAAGCGCAGCGATTGGCCGATGAATTTGCGCAGTGGCTGGACAAGCCCGACATGCGCCTGGTGCAGCCGCTTTGAACGTGCTGCATGCGTAGCCTACAGACCTGCTTTGCGCACTTAAAGCGTGATCACCATTTCCACATGGTCGATGCCGGCTTCTTGAAACACGGCACCTTGGGTTTTGAAACCTTGTCGCGCATAAAAGCGCTCTGCGCTGCATTGCGCGTGCAACAACACCGCCTTGTCGCCACGCGCTTTGGCGGCTTGCAATAAACCCGCCAACACCTGGTCACCAAAGCGCTGACCGCGCATTGGGCGCAACACCGCCATGCGCCCGATTTTGGCCACGCCATCCACAGCAGGCCGCAAGCGGCCCGTGGCGATGGTGCGGCCCAAGCGGTTGCGCAGCACGGCGTGGATGCAGTGGTCGTCAAACTCATCCCACTCCATGTCTTGCGGCACGCCTTGCTCTTGCACAAAAACTTGGCTGCGCAATGGCGCGGCATCGGCCTTCAATTCGGCCCAGCTGCCCAAGGTGAGGGTGGTCATGGTTTGGGCTTGTTCGAAACCCAAGAAGGTGTCGCGCAAGGCCTGCGGCACAGGCATGGATGTTTTGGTGTTCGGGTCGGCATAGACATAGACCAACTCGCCTTTGACCAACAGTTCTTGGCCGCGAAAGATGCCGGCTTCAAATTGAATCGACGAGGTGCCAATCCGGGCGCAACGCAAACCCACGTGCAGCAGGTCGTCGTATTCGGCCGAGGCTTTGTATGCCAAACCCGACTTGACCACGAACAGGTCGCCGCCCAGGTCGTTCATGCTGTCTTGGTAGGGCAGGGCAATGGCTCGCCAGTAGTCGGCCATGGCCGTGTCCAAATACATCAGGTAGTGGCCGTTGAAAACAATTTTTTGCAAATCCACTTCGACCCAGCGCACACGCAAGGGGTGGAGGAAGCGAAATTCTGAGCGGTTCATGGCAAGGGTCGGGGCGTTAAAGTCGCTGCATCCTACAACGCTTGTTTGGCTTGCTCACCATGTCCAGTTTCATTTACCTCACGCAAATCCACATCGAATTTGGCGCCTTGAAATTCTTGGCCGATGAATGCCAAAAACACGGCATCACCAAGCCCTTGATCGTCACCGATGCGGGCATCAAAGCCGCCGGTTTGTTGCAAAAAGCCTTGGATGCGTTGCCCGGTTTGCACTGCGCGGTGTTTGACGCCACGCCCTCCAACCCCACGGAAAGCGCGGTGCGTGCCGCCACCGCTGTCTGCCAATCTGCCGGCTGCAATGGCCTGATCGCTTTGGGCGGCGGCTCGTCCATCGATTGCGCCAAAGGCGTGGCGATTGCCGCCACCCACCCCGGGCCACTCACCACCTACGCCACCATCGAAGGCGGGTCGGGGCGCATCACCGACAACGCGCTGCCGCTGATCGCCGTGCCCACCACCGCTGGCACCGGCAGCGAGGTGGCACGCGGTGCCATCGTCATCGTCGACGATGGTCGCAAGCTCGGTTTTCATTCCTGGCATTTGCTGCCCAAAGCCGCCATCCTCGACCCTGAACTGACGCTGGGTTTGCCCCCGCTCATGACGGCGGCCACTGGCATGGACGCCTTGGCGCATTGCATGGAAACCTTCATGTCCTCGGCCTTCAACCCCCCGGCCGATGGCATTGCCTTGGATGGCCTGGCGCGCGGGTGGGCGCACATCGAGGCCGCCACCCAAAACGGCCAAAACCGCGATGCCCGCTTGCACATGATGAGCGCCTCGATGCAAGGCGCATTGGCATTTCAAAAGGGCTTGGGTTGCGTGCATTCGCTCAGCCACAGCTTGGGCGGCATCAACCCGCGTTTGCACCACGGCACTTTGAATGCGGTGTTCCTGCCTGCCGTCATCGCGTTCAACGCCGACGTCCCGGCTTTACAGTCTGCGCAGCGCCTGGAGCGCATGGCCCAAGCCATGGGCTTGCCCGTCAGCAGCCACGCCTCCAAAGCATTGGGAGATGCCATTCGCGCCATGAACCAGCGCCTGGGCTTGCCCAGCGGTTTGGCCGCCATGGGCGTGGTCGAGGCGCAGTTTGACGAGATCATCAAGGGCGCACTGGCCGACCATTCGCACAAAACCAATCCTCGCGAAGCATCGGTGCAGGATTACCGGGACATGCTGACCGCCTCGATGTAGGAAATTGGGAAATTGGGGTCAGATTCCAATTAATTCAGGAAATTGGGGTCAGATTCCAATTAATTTGAAATGGGGGTCAGATTCCAATTAATTCACGCGGCTTGCCGACCACGGTGGGCTCGTCCGCCGCTCACCGCAGCGGAGCTGCGACGTTCGCTACGCGGGCCGACCCACCTTGTTCGGCCAGCTGAAGCATTACTTAAAGTCGCACGGCCTGGGGACCATTTTTTGAGCGAAAGACCAGAAAAATGAGTCCCCATGGCGGGCGGCTCAAGCGAGCCTTCAATGCCAAAACAATTGGAATCTGACCCCAATTGTTGCAAGCGGGCCCTCAATGCAAAAACAATTGGAATCTGACCCCAATTGTTTGAAGCGCAGGCTAAATGTCGTCGCGCAAAGCATAGGGCAGGGGATGCAGTGCCAACACTGCGCCGCCATCTGTGCCCACGGTCAGCACCCCTTCCGCGCCAGCTTGCTGAGCGGCATCAGCCGCACTGGTTTGCAAACACACCAAGGCCCAGTCGCCGTGCAGACTGTGGTGCACCGCTTGCGCCACCACACCGGCAGGCTGGGCGCTGTCGGCGGCGCTGAACACTTCTTGCCCGGCTTGCACAGGGGCTGTTGCATGGGCCAGGTAAGCGCGGCGTTTCAAGGTGCCACGGAACTGGCTGCGGGCCACGACCTCTTGGCCGGGGTAGCAGCCCTTTTTGAAGTTCACGCCGTCCACCGACTCGTAGTTCAGCATCTGCGGCACAAAGGCTTCGAAGCTGGCGGCTTGCACATCGGCAATGCCACTCAGCACCTCGCCCAACAACCAATCGTCCAAGGCCAAAGCAGGCAGGGCGGGGGCACTGCCCACGGGCCAGAGTTGCAGGCTGCGCGACACGCCAGCAGCGGGGTAGAGCGTGACCGACCAGACATGCGGCGGGGTATCAGCGTCCGTTGCAGACGGGTTGACAGCAATCAGCTTCGCCCCTGAAGCATCCATGGCCCGGCACGTCCAAGGCAGGTCCGTCGCATGGTCGAAAACACCCCACACGCCCAACGCCGCCGAGGCATCGCTCAGTTTGACTTTGGCCCGCAACACAAACATAGAGAGGCGCTTCAAGGTTTGCGCCAGCAGGTCTTGGCGCATCACCAGCAACACGTCTTCAGGGCCGGTTTTGAAGCCCACCATGCTGGCTTGCATGCGGCCTTTGGCGTTGCAAAACGCGGCCAAGCGGGCATGGTTGGCGTCGAGCAACAAGAAATCTTGCGTGAGTTGGTTGTGCAAAAAAGAGGCGGCATCGGGGCCCGTGGCACGAATCACACCGAGGTGGGGCAAGGGGCAAGCGCCGAGGCTGGAGAACGTGGGTAAAGCAGTGTGGTCGGTCATGCGTCCATTATCATGGCCGCTTTCAATTTCAAGCGGGATGGGCTTGTGAAACCAAGGTTTTGGCGCAGCATCAAACGGGCTTTGAGCCTGCTGCTATTGGCGGTGTTGCTGGTCACCGGCGCAGCGGCTTGGTGGGTGTCGCAGCCCCTGCCTTTGCGCCAATCCAGCGTGGATTTGTCCATCGAGCCCGGGCAATCGGTGCGCACCATCGCCCAAAGCGCCGTCGCGGCCGGTGTCGATGTGCCCGCCAGCGCCCTCTACTACCTGTTCAAACTCAGCGGCCAATCGCGCCAAATTCGGGCCGGCAGCTATGAAATCAATGACAACACCTCGGCTTGGGACCTGTTGCAAAAACTGGTGCGCGGCGAAGAAAACCTGCGCGGCCTCAGCTTGGTCGAAGGCTGGACCTGGCGGCAGTTTCGTGAAGCCTTGAACAAAGCCGACTATTTGAAGCACGACTCGGCTTCGCTGACGGACGACGAACTCATGAGCCATCTGGGCTTGGCGGGTGTTGCCCCCGAAGGCCGGTTTTTCCCAGACACCTACATGTTGGGCAAGGGCACGTCCGACCTGAAAGTGCTGCAACGCGCGGCCAACGCCATGCAACGCCAACTCAGCACCGCTTGGGGCAACCGCGACATGGGCCTGCCGCTGCAGTCTGCCGATGAAGCCCTGGTGTTGGCCAGCATCGTTGAGAAAGAAACCGGCTTGGTGAGCGACCGCCCGATGATTGCCAGCGTCTTCACCAACCGCCTGCGCATCAACATGCCGCTGCAAACCGACCCGACCGTCATTTACGGCATGTTCGAGCGTTTCGATGGCAATTTGCGCCGCGTCGATTTGCAAACCGACCACCCTTGGAACACCTACACCCGAAAAGGTTTGCCGCCCACGCCCATCGCGATGCCGGGCAAAGGTGCCTTGCATGCGGCGCTGCATCCGGCCACCAGCCAAGCTCTGTATTTCGTGGCGCGGGGTGACGGCAGCAGCCAGTTCAGCAGCACCCTGGCCGAGCACAACGCGGCGGTCAACCGCTACCAGCGCGGCCAAACCG
This sequence comes from Comamonadaceae bacterium, assembly GCA_947448745.1. Lineage (GTDB taxonomy): Bacteria > Pseudomonadota > Gammaproteobacteria > Burkholderiales > Burkholderiaceae_C > Limnohabitans. Next base: position 32,030 of record CANFOQ010000008.1, on the reverse strand, counting down.
CCAAGGCACAATAAGCCGCATGCAATCCGGTTTGTTCATCAGTTTCGAAGGCATCGACGGCGCGGGCAAGTCCAGCCACATCGAGGCCTTGGCGCAGGCCTTCAAAGCGGCAGGCCGCGCCGTGGTGCAAACCCGCGAACCCGGCGGCACCCCCTTGGCCGAAAAGCTGCGCGACATGGTCTTGCACGACCCGATGGACCCACTGTGCGAAGCCTTGTTGGTCTTTGCCGCCCGCCGTGACCACCTGAACCACGTGATTGAGCCCGCGTTGGCGCGGGGCGACGTGGTGCTGTGCGATCGTTTCACCGACGCCACATTTGCTTACCAAGGGGCAGGGCGCGGCTTCCGTTTGGACGTGCTCGCCCAACTTGAACAATGGGTGCAAGCCTTGCCCTCGGGCACGGTGCGCCAACCCGACATCACGGTGTGGTTTGCGCTGGACCCGGCCATCGCCGCCGAGCGCTTGAGCGCGGCGCGGCTGCCCGACCGCTTTGAATCCCAGCCCTTGGCGTTTTTCCAAAGCGTACACAACGGCTATGCCGCCCGTGCCGCGTCAGATCCGAAGCGCTTTGCCCAGTTGGACGCCAGCGCCAGCATCGAACACGTGCGCCAAGACCTGCTGGCCCAATTGCGCCAGCGTCAGGTGCTGCCATGAGCGCCCTGGCCCCTTGGTTGCAACACCAACTCACCGGCCTGATCAAGCGTCCCGGCCACGCTTTGCTGCTGCAAGGCGCCTCTGGTTTGGGCCAATACGAGCTGGGCCTGGCCTTGGCCGCCGCTTGGTTGTGCCACGCCCCCACGTCAGCGGGCGCTTGCGGCGTCTGCCCCAGCTGTCATGGCATCGAGGTCCGCGCCCACGCCGATTTGAGCGTGCTGATGCCCGAAACCGACATGCTGGCCTTGAACTGGCCGCTGTCTGAAAAAGCGCAAAAAGACATTGACGACAAGAAACGCAAACCCAGCAAAGAGATTCGCGTGGAAGCCATGCGTGACCTGCTGGGCTTCACCCAAACCACCGGGGCCAACGCCAACGGCAAGGTGGTGTTGATTTACCCGGCCGAGCGGATGAACACCATCACCGCCAACACCTTGCTGAAAACCTTGGAAGAACCCGCTGGCAACACCCGCTTCATCTTGGCCAGCGCCGCCGCCCATGAGCTGCTGCCGACGGTGCGCAGCCGCTGCCAAGTGCACCCCATGCAGTGGCCCAGCAACGCTGAAGGCTTGCGCTGGTTGGTGCAGCAAGGTCTGCCCGAAGGCGAGGCCAGCGTGCTGTTGAAGGCGGCAGGCGGGCGGCCCGATGACGCCCAAGCCCTGTTTCAGCTGGGCTTTCAGGCCAAACTTTGGCGTGCCCTGCCCAAGGCCTTGCAGCGCGGCGACCCCGGGGTGCTGGCCGACAACGCCGCGCCCTTGGTGTTGTCGAGCCTGCAAAAGGTCTGTCACGACCTGTTGCACCTGGCCTGCGGTGCCGCGCCCCGGTTTTTTGACGCCGACGACCTGCCCAAGCCCAGCAGCATGATGGCCCTCACGCAGTGGTCCAAAGACCTGCTGCAAAGCGCCAAAACCGTGGAACACCCCTACCAAGCGGGCTTGCTGATGGAAGCCTGGGTCAGCCGGGCCCAACGCGCCATGAACGCTCGCGCCTGATGGCCCCAAAACCCTAGGAACCTTGGCATCTTTTTGCCCAGAACGACCCCATGTACACCGACTCTCATTGCCACCTGAACTTCCCCGAACTGCAAACCAACTTGGGCCAAATTCGCCAAGACATGACGGATGCGCAAGTCACCCGCGCCTTGCTGATCAGCACCAAGCTGGAAACCTTTCCCGATGTGCATGGCTTGGCCATGGCGCACGAGAATTTTTGGTGCACCGCCGGTGTGCACCCGGACGAAGACGATGTGCAAGAGCCCAGCCTGGACGACTTGCTGCGCATCGGCCAAAGCCCCAAGGTGGTTGGGATTGGCGAAACCGGCCTCGACTATTACCGCTTGGGCGAGCGCACCGTGGCCGACATGGCCTGGCAGCGCCAGCGTTTTCGCCACCATATTCATTCCGCCCAGCAACTGCGCCTGCCCTTGGTGATCCACACCCGCAGTGCCAGCGAGGACACCTTGGCCATCCTGAAAGAAGAGGGCGAAGATGGCGGCGCCCGGGCCGTGGGCGGCGTGTTTCACTGTTTCACCGAAACTGACACTGTGGCCCGCGCTGCGTTGGACTTGGGTTTTTACATCTCTTTCTCGGGCATCCTGACCTTCAAAAACGCCCAAGATTTGCGCGACATCGCGGCCTGGATGCCGCTGGACCGGATCTTGATTGAGACCGACAGCCCGTATTTGGCCCCGGCTCCTCACCGTGGCAAGACCAACAACCCCTCCTATGTGCCTTGGGTGGCCAAGCAAATTGCCGATCTGCGCGGCATGAGCCCCGAAGAAGTGGGCGCACAAACCTCGGCCAACTTTGACCGATTGTTCAAAGGTGTTTTAGCATGAAGCACTTTAAGTATGCGCTCTATCTATATGTTTTAATTGGATTTTCCAATTTGTTGGCCGGATCCTATGACGATTTTTTCAAGGCCGTCGAGTTCGACAACGCCGAGAAAGTTCAACAACTGCTGGAACGCGGTTTCGACCCCAACAGCCCCAATTCCAAGGGTCAACCGGCCTTGATGGCCGCCATGCAGCAGTCCTCGAACAAGGTGGTGGACCTGTTGGTGAATTGGCCCACCAGCAAACTCAGCATCAAAAGCCCGCAAGGCGAAACACCGCTGATGTTGGCGGCGTTGAACAACAAAATGGACTTGGCCAAGCTGCTGATTCTGCGCGGCGCTGACGTGAACCAACCAGGCTGGGCCCCCTTGCATTACGCCGCCACCAAGGGTCACATCGAGATGATGCGTTTGCTGATCGACAACAGCGCCTACTTGGATGCCGAGTCACCGAATGGCACCACGCCACTCATGATGGCGGCGCATTACGGCACACCAATGGCGGTGAAATTGCTGCTGGAAGAGGGCGCGGACCCGCGCATCCAAAACAAGCTGGGTTTGAGCGCTTGGGATTTCGCCCACAACAGCAAAACCGACGCCAACAAGGCCGAAACCAAGCAGTATTTACAGGCTTTCTTGGCGGTTTGGGCGCAAAAATACCCGGTCAAACCGGGTCGTCCTTAATTGTTGTTGTAGCCAATGAAGCGGCTGACCACCAAGGCGCCGCGCAGTTCACCAGGTTTGTAGCCCACGGCCTTGTCGTTCGGGTAAAGCTCGTTCAACTTGGCTTTCACCTCGGGGCTGATTTGTTCGGGGTTGCCGTGGCAAGCCGTGCATTGGGGCTGCATGACGATGGGCTTGGCAAAACGCAGTTCCATGCGCGAGCCGCTGCCGGCTTTGACGGCCTCCACAAACTCGATGTCAGCAGGTTTGTCGCCACGCGCCAAGGCTTCTTCAAACAGTTGCAAGGCCTTGGTTTGCCAGTCGTTGGGCACGCCCATGGTGGGGTTTCGTGGCTTGGAACTGACCCGGCGGATGGTGATTTTTTCTTCCTCGCTGATGCGCTGGGCAATGGCTGGGGCTTCAATCGTGCAAACACCCAAGGCGTTCACGGGGCCGCCATCTTTCAAGGCAGCTTGCAGCTTGCCGCCCAGTTCTTTGAGCATGGCCGCGGCAGATTCGCGGCTTTCTTGCATGGGGTTTTCGCCTTTGTAGTCGGCCAGTGCCACAGGGGCTTGCAGCAAGGCGGCAGACAAGCACAGGGCTTGGAGTGCAGTTTGAATGAAGGTGTTTTTTTGACTTAACATAATATGCATCGTATCAAATGAAATCAGGAGTGACAGCGGCTTTCGGCAAGCAAGAACTGAATGTATCCCAGTTGCCAACGGGCTTCAGCATCAGGCTTTCTCGGCGGGTTTGAGCTGGATGGCCTTGTGTTCCAAGAACTCTTCAAAACCATACTTGCCATTTTCCCGGCCATTGCCAGATTGTTTGTAACCACCAAACGGCGCGTTGCCATTGAACGGCGCGCCGTTGATGTCCACCTGGCCGGTGCGCATTTGCCGCGCCACGCGAATCGCGTGGGCTTCATCGGTGCTCCAAACGCCGCCGCCCAAACCATACATCGAATCGTTGGCGATGCGGATGGCTTCGGCTTCGTCTTTGTAAGTCAGGATGACCAACACGGGGCCGAAAATTTCTTCACGCGCCAAGGTGTCGCTGGGCTGCACCCGCAACACCGTGGGCTGCACAAAATAGCCTTTGGCCATCGGTGGTTTGTCAGGGCCACCGGCCACCAACTCGGCACCTTCGGCCAAGCCTTGCTGGATAAAGCCAATGACACGGTCACGCTGGGCGGCGCTCACCACAGGCCCTAAACGGGTGCCTTCGTCCAAACTGGCGCCCAAAGTGAATTTGGCGATGGCCGCTTGCGCCAAGCTTTTCACCTCGTCATAGCGGTTTTCAGGCACCAGCATGCGGGTGTGGGCCGAACAGGTTTGACCGCTGTTGAGCAAACACGCATTGATGCTGCCTTTGACCGCAGCTTCAAAGTCGGCGTCGGGCAGGATGACGCTGGCCGATTTGCCACCCAATTCCAGCGCCACACGTTTGACCGTGTCGGCGGCCAACTCGGCCACCCGTTTGCCAGCACGGGTCGAGCCGGTGAAGCTCACCATGTCCACCTCGGGGTGGCTGGCCAACACTTCACCCACCACCGGGCCCAAGCCATTCACCAGGTTGAACACACCCGCAGGCAGACCGGCGTCATGGATGATCTCGGCCAAGATCATGGCGTTGACCGGTGCGATTTCGCTGGGTTTCAAGACCACGGTGCAACCCGCGGCCAGCGCGGGCGCAATCTTCAAAGTGATTTGGTTCAAGGGGAAATTCCAGGGCGTGATGCATCCCACCACGCCGATGGGCTCGCGCACCACCAGCGAATTGCCCACTTTTTCTTCATACACATAGGCCCGCGCCACTTTGGCGGCGTTGCCCCAGTTGAACACCGGCGCACCCACCTGCACCATCTTGGCCAGCTTGAGGGGCATGCCCACCTCGCGGGCGATGGCCGTGGCCATCTCGTCAGAGCGGGCCTTCAAACCCGCAACGATCTTGTCAATGAACACGCAGCGTTCTTCCACGCTCAAGCCCGACCATGCCGGAAAGGCTGCCCGCGCGGCCACCACCGCTTGGGCGGCCTCCTCGGCCGTGCCTTGCGGCACGGTGGCCATCACCTCCTCCGTGCTGGCGTCGTGCACCTCAAAAACTGCGGTGGCCTGGGCTTTGTGCCAAGCGCCGTTGATGTAATGGCTGGGGTAGGTGGTCATGTTGAGTCAGTGATGATTAAAAAATAGGGGGGTCTTCAGTGGGCGTGGTGGGCCCACAGCAAAAAGGCTTCACGGCCTTCGCGCAGCAAAGACACTTCTTGGCCCACGGGCAGGCACAGCTTGGTAGGCACATGCCCAAACGGCAGGCCGGTGAGCACAGGCGTTTTCACCTGCGAACGCAGCCAGGCCACCACGCTGTTCAAGTTGTAACCCTTGTCGTGCGGGCTCAATTTGAAGTCGGTGAACGCACCCAAGACGATGGCTTTTTGCTGGGCCAAGAGGCCTGCATTCAACAACTGCGTCAGCATGCGTTCGATGCGGTAAGGGTGCTCAGCCACATCTTCTAAAAACAGCACACCGCCCTGCACTTGAGGCAAGTAGGGCGTGCCGACCAAGCTGCACAGCACGCTCAGGTTGCCGCCCCACAGCGTGGCGTGTTCAGCCAGCAGGGCTTTTTTGGGCAGGTGCGCCAGGTCTGAGGCGGGCAAACGCCATCCGGCCCCCTCCCCCCTGCCCTGCGCCATGTCCTCAAAACAGGCCAAGGTGATCTCATCCAAATGCGCCGCGCCGAAGTCGCTGGCGGCGTGTGGGCCGGCCCAAGAGATGGCGTTGGTTTTGGCCAGCAAGCCCATTTGCAAGGCCGTGAAATCGCTGTGCCCCACCCACTGGCTGCCCGCTTTGATGGACGCGGCGATGGCCTTGTAGGGGAGTTTTTTCAGCAAGCGTGTCAGGCCGTAGCCGCCACGCGTGGGCATGATGATGTCCGCGCCACTGGCGGCCGCGCGGCTGATGGCCAACAAACGCGTGTCATCGTCACCGGCGAAACGCTGATCTGAGGTTTTGGCATCGGGGTCGAGTTCCACGTCGTGGCCCATTTTGCGCAGGCGTTTCACGGCCAGGCTCAGGGCCGATTTGTCGCGCAGTGCGCCGGAGGGGGAGTAAATGTAGATGTGCATGTTTTTTCTCTGAAGCGGCATTGTCGGTCAGTCGGCGGGCTGGTCGGCTGACCCGCCTGTTGTTCAAGCAGAGGCCGACACGTTCAAGCCAAATGTTGCAGCGCCAGTGCCGCCACTTCAACGCCATGCTCTTGCACGAAGTGCCCCGCTTGCGGCAACAGCACCGGCGCTGGGCAACCCCGAATTTGCCGATGCAAATCGCGCATCACTTCCTCACCCAACACCGGGTCTTGCTGGCCAATCACCATCAAGCTTTTACCCGTCCATTGCTGTTGCCAAAAGGCTTCGGCTTGGCGCGACACGGCTGCGCCTTCGCTGTCCTCAAACTCAGGCACCATGGCCGGAAAAGCCCGCAAGGCCGCGCGGTGACCAGCATCGGGAAAGGGTGCGTTGTAAGCGGCGCATTCTTCGTCGCTCATCTGCGGGTTGCCGCGCCCGAGCAAACGCCCAACATCAAACAGCGGTTTGTCAGCGCACATCTGTCGCCACGCCAAAAAACCGGGGCTCAAAGGCTTTTCAGCGGTGGCCAAGGTGGTGTTCATCACCAGCAGGCCTTGGTAGCGCTGCGGCGCGGCCATCGGCAAGGTCAGGCCCAGCAAACCGCCCCAGTCTTGCACCACCAGATGCACACGCTGCAAGTCCAGCGCTTCAATGAATTCGAGCAACACCTGGCGGTGCCAGTCAAACTGGTGGGCGCTGTCTTTTTTGGGCTTGTCGCTCTTGCCAAAACCGGGCAGATCGGGCGCCACCACACGGTGACCCGCTTTCAAAAAGATCGGCAGCATTTTTCGATAGAGATAACTCCATCCGGGGTTGCCATGCAAACACAGCCAAGTGACGGACGCATCAGTCGGCCCCTCGTCCAAGTAGTGCATGCGCAGACCATGCAGGCTGGGCAAGTCACTGATGTATTGCGCGGTCCAGGGGTAGTCCGGCAGGTTTTCAAACCGCTGTTCGGGGGTGCGCAAGGCATCTTCCCGCAAGCGGGTGCGGGCGGCATCTTGCTTGTGATGCTGGCGCTGCGTCTTGAAAAAATCTTGCAACAAGGCGCTGGCCTCTTCTGCCATCACCCCGCCGTGGCTTGCTGTGTGGTGGTTGAGTTGCGGGAATTCAAACAAGTTCACAACGGAACCCGCCGCGCCTGTTTTGGGTTCTGGTGCACCCCACACGACACGCTTCAAACGCGCATTCAGCAAGGCCCCGGCGCACATGGCGCAAGGCTCCAAGGTCACATACAGGGTGCAATCGTCCAGCCTGTAATTGCCCAATGTTTCAGCAGCCGCCCGCAAGGCCAAGATTTCAGCATGGGCGCTGGGGTCGTGCAGTCCAATCGGGGCGTTGTGCGCTTGCGCCACCACTTCACCATTGCACACCACCACAGCGCCAACAGGCACCTCGCCTTCTGTGCTTGCGATGTGGGCTTGTTGCAAAGCCAAGCCCATGAAATGCGCGTCGTTCATGCCCCATGTTAACCAAGGCGCAGGGTCAGTCGCGCTGGTAGTTCAACAAGCGACCCCGGTAGGGTGTGGTGTCGTGCAAGGGGCTCAAGATGTCGCTTTGGGTCAAGCCAAACCCATGCAATTGCATGGCCTTGTGAAAGGCCGAGCGCTGGCCACGGTTGGGGTCGATGATCAACACCTGCGCGTGCGCTGCGGCGTGGCTTTGAATGAAGCCCGCCAGCTGCGCCGGGTGATCGCGCTCGTAAAGCACATCGCTGCCGATGATCAGGTCAAACTCGCCCAAGAGCGGGTTGCTGCGCTCCCAATGCCCCTGCACATAGGGCAACAAAGGCAAGCCATTCAAGCGCAAGTTGGCGCTCAAAAAGCGTTGTGTGTAGGGGTGGTAATCCGAGGCAGTGACCGCACCAAAGCGTCGGTGAATCACCAAACTGGCCAAGCCCAAGCCACAGCCAATTTCCAAGATGCGTAACTTTTCAAGCGGCCAGGTCTGCATCAGGTCGGCCATTTTTTGCGCCGACGGCCATACCAAGCCAAACAGCGGCCAAGTGGCCGAGGACACGCCCAAAGCCAACGCGATGCCGTCTGGGTCGTGGAATTGTTGTTTGTCCAACAAGGAGCGGATGTTCAAAGCTGCGCCACCGGCGACTTCGACACGTTCTTGTTTGACGAGGTAGCCCAATCCGAGGTCGGATGGGCTGGGGTTCAAAACCGCCGCTTACGTGGACCGCTGGGGCCTTTGCCTTCAATGTGTCTGAAGGTGATACGACCCTTGGTCATATCGTAAGGAGAGAGTTCGAGGGTAACCTTGTCGCCAGCCAAGATGCGGATGTGGTGCATGCGCATCTTGCCTGCGGTGTAGGCCACGAGTTCGTGGCCGTTGTCCAGAGTGACACGGTAGCGCGAGTCGGGAAGCACCTCGCGCACCAGGCCGGACATTTCCAACATTTCTTCTTTGGACATGTGAATGTCTGAGAGTCTGTTGGATTAGTCGGCTGTTTTGATGTTGGACGCTTGCAGGCCTTTGGGGCCGGTGGTCACTTCAAAGCTCACGCGTTGACCTTCAGCCAGGGTTTTGAAACCTTGGTTTTGGATCGCGGAAAAATGGGCAAATAAATCTTTGCCGCCGTCTTCAGGAGTAATAAAGCCAAAACCTTTGGATTCGTTAAACCATTTCACTGTACCTGTTGCCATTTAGTGCATTTCTTTAAAAAAAAGGGAAGCCCCCCTCGGGGTCGAAGGTCAAGAAGCGTGTGACGAAGGGAGAAATACCTAGAAGGGCAGAACTAGAAACGAACAACAACGACATAACTTGATAATCGAAGCCGCGACTATGCCTGTCTTTACAACATAAAGCAATCTTTATTTCAGTTTATTGGGCTAATATGGGCGATATGAGTGAAATACGCGTCTTGAAACAGGTTTTGCAGCAGCACAAAACCATCGCGGTGGTCGGTTTATCCGCCGATTGGTTCCGTCCGTCCTACTTCGCGGCCAAGTACATGCAAGAGCATGGTTACCGCATCGTGCCGGTCAACCCCAAGTACCCCAGCATCTTGGGCGAGACCTGTTACCCCGATTTGGCATCCATCCCCCACCCCATCGACATGGTCGATGTGTTTCGCAAGCCCGCCGACACCCCCGCCATCGCTGAACAAGCTGTGGCCATTGGTGCCAAGACGCTGTGGCTGCAACTCGGCGTGGTGAACAAAGACGCCCAAGCCATCGCCGAGCAAGCAGGCCTGACCGTGGTGATGGACCGCTGCGTGAAAATTGAACATGCCCGTTTGTTTGGCGGGCTGGGTTGGTTTGGTGTGAACACCGGCGTCATCTCGGCACAACGACAAATTCCCCCTAGCTTTACCCACCATGGCTGATCGCACATTTGGCTTTGACACGCTCAGCTTGCACGCTGGGCAAATTCCGGATGCAGCCACCGGCAGCCGCGCTGTCCCCATTTACCAAACCAGCGCCTACGTGTTTGACAGCCCCGAGCACGCGGCCAGCTTGTTCAACCTGCAAACCTTTGGCAATGTGTATTCGCGCCTGAGCAACCCGACGGTAGCGGTCTTTGAGGAGCGCATTGCTTCGCTGGAAGGCGGGCGTGCCGCCGTGGCCACCGGCAGCGGCATGTCAGCGCAAATGATTGCGTTGCTGAATGTCTGTGAAGCAGGCGACCAAATCGTGGCGGCCCGCACCCTGTATGGCGGCACCCACACGCAACTGAGTGTGAACTTCAAAAAGTTGGGCATCGAGACGGTGTTTGTGGATTCATCCGACCCCGAGAATTTCGCCCGCGCCATCACGCCGCAAACCAAAGCTTTGTATGCCGAAACCTTGGGCAACCCATCCTTGAACGTGCTGGACATTGAAGCCGTGGCCCGCATTGGCAACCAAGCGGGTGTGCCCTTGTTCGTGGACAACACCTTTGCCAGTCCTTACCTGTGCCGCCCGTTTGAATGGGGCGCGGCCATCTGCTTGCATTCGGCCACCAAGTTCATCGGCGGCCACGGCACGACCATGGGCGGCGTCATCATTGAATCGGGCAAGTTCCCCTGGGACAACGGACGTTTTTCATCCATGACCGAGCCCTCACCCGGCTACCACGGCGTGCGCTTTTTCGAAACCTTTGGCGACTTTGGTTTCACCATGAAATGCCGCATGGAAGGCATGCGCACGTTTGGCCCGGCTTTGTCGCCGTTCAATGCTTTTTTGTTGTTGCAGGGTGTGGAAACGCTGTCACTGCGCATGGACCGCCATTGCAGCAATGCCTTGGCGGTGGCGCAGTATTTAGAGAAACACCCGAAAGTGGCTTGGGTGAATTACCCCAGCCTGCCCAACCACCCCGACCATGCACTGGCGAAGAAGTACATGCCCAAAGGCGCTGGTGCGGTGCTGAGTTTTGGTGTGAAAGGCGGCGCAGCAGCTGGCCAAAGCTTCATTGAAAACGTCAGTTTTTTATCCCACCTGGCCAACATCGGCGACGCCAAAACCTTGGTGATTCACCCCGCATCCACCACGCACCGTCAGTTGTCCGAAGCGCAGCAAATTGCCGCTGGTGTGCCGCCCGACTTGATTCGATTGAGCGTGGGGTTGGAAACCCTAGACGATATTTTGTGGGACATCGATCAGGCCTTGGCCAGCACTTGAAACGCGTTCTGTCTGAACGCTGCCTCAGGGGTACATGCAAAGCCCCTTGAGCTGCCAATCAACCCCAAATAAACCAAACCACAATCGCCGTGATGAGGGTGTATTTGGTCAATTTATAAGCCGTGCGGTTCCATTGCTTGAAAGCGCGGCGTTTGGCTTCGAGCTTGTCGTGGTAGTGCGTGAGTTTGTTGATGGCTCCGGTTTGATCGCGGCCATCGTTGGGTGAACTGGCCGCTGACATCACCACCCGGCTGAACCATTTGTTGAGCGAAGCCACCCAAAGAGCGGTGACAGGACGCTCAACATCGCAAAACAAAATGATGCGGTTGTGCTCGGTGTTGTTGTAGGCTTCGTGGATATAGGTTTCGTCAAACACCACGGCTTGGCCATCGCGCCAACTGTGGCGTTGCCCGTCCACTTCGATGTAGCAGGCATCGTCATTGGGTGTGACCAAGCCCATGTGAAAGCGCACCGAGCCAGCGTAGGGGTCGCGGTGGCGGTTGAGTTTGCCGCCAGGGGGCAACTCGGCAAACATGGCGGCTTTCACCGTTGGGATGGACTGCAACAGGGCCACGGTTTTCGGGCACAACTCAAGCGCCGAAGGATGTTGGGCGTCATACCACTTCAAGTAAAAACGCTTCCAGCCGTATTTGAAAAACGAATTGAAACCGAGGTCGTCGTGGTTTTCAGCGGCTTTGATGCGCTGCATCTCCGACAGCTTCAGGGCTTCTTCGCGAATCTCTTGCCAGTGATCTTCCAAGACCTTCATCTCTGGAAATTCGCTCATCGGGATGTAGGGTGTGGTGGGCACGCGCGAGAACATCACCGTCAGGGCGTTGATCGGGGCCAGCAACACCGAATGGTCTAAAAACAAACGCCGCAAGGGCAAGCGCACCTGGCCTCGGAAATGACCGAAGAGCACAGCGGCCACCCAGACGGAGACGATGATCCATTTCATGATTGACCTTTACGCATAAGCATGCGTTTTATATCGACGAGCTGACTCAGTAATGACTGCCTCCGTTGATTTGAATGCCCTGTCCCGTGATGTGGCTGGACAGATCAGAGGCCAAGTAGACCATCAGGTTGGCCACCTCGGCAGGGTCGGCATAACGACCATCGGGAATAGAGGCGGTTCGCTGCGCCCGCAAATGCTCGGCTGAGCCGGGGGCTTGGGACGCTTCAATGTCGCGCAGCATCTCTGTGTCCACGGGGCCAGGGCACACGGCATTCACCCTGATGCCCTTGCGTGCCACTTCCAAGGCAGCGGTTTTGGTCAAACCCATGACAGCGTGTTTGCTGGCGGTGTAGGGGCCCAATTTCCGAGTCGCCAAAAACGAGCCCAGCGAAGCGGTGTTCACCACAGCGCCCTTGCCCTGCGCAGTCATGACCGGCAAAACATGTTTCAGTCCGAGAAAAACGCCGCGCACATTGATGTTCATGACCTTGTCGAACATCTCGACGGGGTAGTCGACGATGGCATGGATTTCGCCTTGCCAAGCAGCGTTGTTCATGAACACATCGATGCGGCCCCAGGCTTGCAAAGCGGCAGCCACATAGGCTTGAACCTGCGCCTCTTGGCTGACATCGGCTTGAACAAACAGGGCATCACCACCCTGTTCTTTCACCAGCGCTTGTGTTTGCTGGCCTGCTGCTTCGGCCAAGTCCACCAACAGCACCTTGGCACCCACCGCACTCAGGGCCAGTGCCACGGCGCGCCCGATGCCACCACCGGCCCCGGTGACCACGGCCACTTGGCCGCTGAAGTCGATCTTCATTTGCTTGCGTCTTTCTGATAATTTTGTCGTACTCGCAGGAGTATCCCCCATGCGAGCAAACTGGGAGAAGCCCCTAGATGGCGAGGCTTCCTATAAGTAGATAATGATACTCGTCAGTATTATTTGGTGATTTCCTTGGTTCATGCCCTTGCCACTTCTGCGATGCAAGCCGTTCAAATACGGCAGGATGCGCTGCGGGCGCGATTTCCCACATGGTCGCCACAAACCTTGAATGGCTTGCTGCAGCAAACCTCAGCCACTTTCCCGAACCGACCCTTTGTGGTGACTGACCAGCAAAGCTGGACGTACCAAGAGATGCTGGAATGGTCCTCTCGAATTGCATCGGGTTTGATGGCCAGCAGCGTGCGGCCTGGCGACCACGTGGCCTTGTTGATGGCGAACTACCCCGAGTATGTCGCCGTGAAATTCGCCATTGCCATGGCCGGGGCAGTGGCCGTACCCATCAATTTTTTGAACCGCCGCGATGAACTGGGCTATGTGCTGAAGCAATCGGATGCGGTGCTGTTGGTCACCATGGATGGGTTTCGCAACCTCGACTATCAAGCGTTTTTGGATGAATTGGCCCCTGGGTGGGAATCGCAGGGAGGCGGCACCTCATTTCCCAAGCTGAAACAAGTGGTGGTCTTCAACACTGGTGAATGCAGCCCGCCTCGCCAAAACACAACCAGCTTGTCAAACTTCGGACAAGGCTTGAGCTTGCCTGTGGTTCAGCACCCCGGCCCGCAAAGCAACAGCGACATCATCTACACCTCTGGCACCACTGGCGCCCCCAAAGGCGTGATGCTGACCCACGACATGATGTTGCGCACCGCCTTTGGCAGTGCCTGGGGACGGGCTTTCGAAGACGAACGGCGCATCTTGTTCTCGCTCCCGATGTACCACGTGTATGGCTATGTAGAAGGCCTGCTGGCCTGCATGTTTGTAGGCGGTGCCATCGTGCCGCAAACAAAATTTGACGCAGTACAAACGCTTGAAGGCATTGAACGCCATCAAGCCACCGATGTCTTGTTGATTCCCACCATGACCCTGGCGGTGATTGACGAGCTGAAGAAAACCCCACGCGCCTTGCGCAGCCTGCGTTCGGTCATTTCTTCCGGCGGCAGAGCCCCTGCATCCATTTGGGCAGATATTCAACAACACCTGCACCCCGAAGAAATCACCACGGGCTATGGCATGACCGAGGTGACCGCCTCCAGCACGGTCACCCGTCCCGACGATGGGATGGACAAATGGCTGCACACCAACGGCCGTTTGCGTGATGTGGGACCCGCGGGTGACCCGGCGCTGGGGCAACGCTTGGTGGTCTACCGTGTGGTCGACCCCGACACAGGACGCCTGCTGCCCTCAGGCGAGGTGGGCGAATTGCAAGCCCGAGGGCCTGGCGTGACCGCCGGTTATTACAACAAGCCCGAAGCGACCCAAGCCGCTTTCACCGCCGATGGCTGGCTGCACACCGGCGACTTGGGTCGCATCGACGAAAACGATTACCTGAGCTTGGTTGGACGCTTGAAAGAGTCCTACCGCTGCGGTGGCGAACAGGTGATGCCTACCGAAGCAGAAGACCTGTTGATCAGCCACCCGGCTGTGCTCCAAGCCCATGTGGTGCCGGTGCCCGATGCCCGCATGGGTGAGGTGGGTGTGGCCTGCGTGGTGCTGCGTGACAACCTGGTTTGCAGCGAAGACGAATTAAGGCAGTTGTGTGCTGAGCGCTTGGCGCGATTCAAAGTGCCGAAGCACTTTTTGTTCATGAGCGCCGCCGAGGTGCCCGTGACACCCTCGGGCCGTGCCCGCAAGTTTTTGCTGGTCCAAGTTGCCATGAAGGCCTTGGGCTTGTCCACTGACATTTGAATTTTTGAGGAAGAACCCCATGACCCCCACCGCCAACAGCCCCGGACTGATCACCGTCGACACGCCCATCGGTTTTGAACTTGAAGGCGTGAAGAAAAAAGCCGCCATCCAACTCATGGGCTCGCGCTTGTGGGGACGCTTCAACCCCAATCACTGGGACCCGGTGTATGCCGCTGAAACCGGCTTGGCAGCACCCATTCAAACCGGCGAAATGTCCTCGGCCTACATCTCCGAGATGTGCGTGAATTACTTTGGCGCGAATTTCTTTCGCAATGCACGCTTTGTCTGCAAGTACGTGGCCTCCACCTTGGCCAACGAAGTCATCACGACCTATGGCGTGGTGAAAGAAAAAACACCAAAAGGCCAAGGCTTTCGCTTCAAGGTGGAGTTTTGGGCGTCCAACGAAGTGGGCGACACCAAGACCATTGGTTACACCGAAGTTGATGTGGGCGTTTAAGCCATATCGTTGCCCTAAAAAATTCAAGGAACACCATGACCACCGATATTCGCACCGACAGTCTGCGCCCCATGACCAACATTCAAATTCAGCAAACGCGTGAATTTGTAAAAAGTTTGGATGAAGTTTGTCAAACCTACTGGGACATGGTGACCGTGGGCGATGTGTTGTCACGTGAACTGCACATCACGCCCGAGTTGGTGATTCTGTATGCCGATGCCGTGGAGGACTACAACCCTTGGTACGAGGGCTGGCGCATGAACACCTGGTACATCCCGGGCCAGTCGCCTTTTGGCGGCGCCATCGTGCCCCCGCTCATGGTGTCGCACTTCGTGTTGTCGGTGCAGTTTGACCACACCAAGCCGTTTGCCATTGGATCGATCCATACTTTTCACGACACCGAAATTGTCGAACCCATTCCGGTCGGCGCCACGGTGCGCATCAGTGCCAAAGCAATTGATAAATTTGTCAAACGCGAACGCCGTTATGTGCGCCACGAAGTGACCGTGGAAGATGTGGCTTCAGGCTTGCTTTACATGCGCGAGACAAGGGATATTTTGTCGCGATGAAGGCTAATAAGCAGGATTGAACAACTTGCGTATTTTCAATTTCAAAGGCGTGTTTTTCTGCGCTTCGACATAGCTGCGGTCGAGCAGGTCTTGGCTGGCGGCTGTTTGAAAATCAGCCCGATGGGCATGCAAAGCTGTGAAAGTGTGGGAGGCCAATTCATAGCGACCCACCATATTGCGATTGATCTTCACAAAAACAGATTCAGTGGGCGACAAACTACGGCCAAAAAAGGCCTGGCGGTACATCACATCACCCTTGACTGCTGAAAAATTAGGATATTTTGTTGTGGCCGAAGAGGCCATTAAATCGTTATAAATCGAAAAAAAAGATTGAATAGCCCAATTGTTTTTGAGAATCTCTTGGGAGAGTCGCAATTCATAATCGTCAATCACTTCGTCTTTGCGCAATTCCCGCTGGATATTGTAGAAACCAATATCAACCAAATGCTGGACGGCCTGTTTGGTCAAGGCATAAGCTGAGGTTTGCACGTGGATGAAAGGCGGCGTAGCCCCATATTTCTGGGCATAGGACAACGAATGTTTGGAGGCCACTGGTAATAAATTGATGGTCGGCCCCACCAAATGCGTGTTTTCTTTCAAATAATCCGTGAATACCTGGGTCCAAGAAACACCGGCATGGTCGGCCAAGAAAGGACCGCGGACTGATGAATTGATGAAAATATAGTAACTGTGCTGGCCAGGGAAATAGGCTTCTAAAAACCGAATATAACCACCGAAATCATTGTTCCAGTTTTCAGTGTGAATGTATTTGATATTCGGTAATTCAGGCAATTGAACCGAGCATGGGCCGGAAATCACCACAAAATAATCAATATTTTTTTGGATGCCGACAGATAAAAAGAAAATCAAGTTGTCTTGGTAGGTCGTGTCTTTTTCAAAATAATGGTAAATAACTGCTGTGTTATTCATCTCATTATTCCCACTCGATGGTGGCCGGCGGTTTTGAACTCACATCCAGCACCACCCGATTGATGCCGCGCACCTCGTTGATGATGCGACCCGACACTTTTTTCAGCAAGGCATAGGGCAACTCGGCCCAGTCTGCCGTCATGAAATCGCTGGTCACCACGGCACGCAAAGCCACCACGTAATCGTAGGTGCGGCCGTCGCCCATCACGCCCACGCTTTTCACCGGCAAGAACACCACGAAGGCCTGGCTGGTGGCTTCGTACCAATTGCTGGGCGTTTTGCTGCCGCCAAATGCCACGGACGCAGGGTCGCCCTCGAAAGCCGTGTTGCGCAGTTCTTCAATGAAGATGGCATCCGCGCGGCGCAGCAAGTCCGCATACTCTTTTTTCACCTCGCCCAGAATGCGCACGCCCAAGCCCGGGCCTGGGAAGGGATGGCGGTAGACCATTTCATGGGGCAAACCCAAGGCGATGCCAAGTTCGCGCACCTCGTCTTTGAACAAATCTCGCAGAGGCTCCAGCAATTTCAAGCCAAGTTGCTCGGGCAAGCCGCCGACGTTGTGGTGGCTTTTGATGGTGACGGCTTTTTTGCTTTTGGCGCCGCCGCTTTCAATCACATCTGGGTAGATGGTGCCTTGGGCCAAGAAACTGGCCCCCTTGTGGCCACCACTGCCGGCTTTGAGTTTGGCTGCTTCTTGTTTGAACACCGTCACAAATTCTGCGCCAATGATTTTGCGTTTGACCTCAGGGTCGGCCACACCTGCCAGCTTGCCCAAGAACAACTCACTGGCGTCCACGCGAATGACCTGTGCATGCAACTGGCCGACAAACATGTTCATCACCATGTCGCCTTCGTTCAGGCGCAGCAAACCATGGTCCACAAACACACAGGTGAGTTGGTCGCCAATGGCGCGGTGAATGAGCGCCGCAGCCACCGAGGAATCGACGCCACCAGACAAGCCCAGAATGACTTCTTCATCGCCCACCTGTTGGCGAATACGCGCCACCGCTTCTTCCACGTAGTTGCCCATCACCCAATCCGGTGAGGCTTTGCAAATATCGAGCACAAAGCGGTTCAGCATGGCCCTGCCCTGCACCGTGTGCGTCACTTCGGGGTGGAATTGCACACCATAAAAATGCCGGCTTTCATCGGCCATGCCAGCAATGGGGCAGCTGTCGGTGCTGGCCATGAGTTTGAAGCCCTCTGGCAATGCAGTCACTTTGTCGCCGTGGCTCATCCACACTTTGAGCATGCCGTGGCCTTCAGGTGTGGTGAAGTCGGCGATGTCTTTAAGTAAATCGGTGTGGCCGCGGGCCCGCACCTCGGCATAGCCAAATTCGCGGGTGTGGCCGGCTTCCACTTTGCCGCCGAGCTGTTGGGCCATGGTTTGCATGCCATAGCAAATGCCCAGCACCGGCACACCCAGCTCGAACACGGCATTGGGGGCGCGGTCGTCCACCTCGTAAACACTGGCATGGCTGCCCGACAAGATGATGCCTTTGAGCCGATGGTCTTGGGCATATTGGCGCAGCCAGTCGTCGGTCACATCACAAGGATGCACCTCGCAGTACACGTGGGCTTCACGCACACGGCGGGCAATCAGTTGGGTGACTTGCGAGCCGAAATCAAGAATCAGAAGGGTGTCGTGGGACATGGTCAGGGCCTGCCAACAGGCATGTTCTGGTAAAGAATTTTTGAAAGTTATTCAGCGCGGTAATTCGGCGCTTCTTTGGTGATTTGCACGTCGTGCACATGGCTTTCGCGCATGCCCGCCGCAGAAATCTCGACAAACTCGGCTTGCTGGCGCATATCTTCGATGCTGGCGCAGCCGCAATAACCCATCGAGGCACGCACGCCACCGGCCATTTGGTAGACGATGCTGACCATCGAGCCTTTGTAAGGCACGCGGCCTTCAATGCCTTCAGGCACCAGTTTGTCGGCATTCGGGTTGCCGGTGGTGGCCTCTTGGAAATAGCGGTCGGCACTGCCTTGCTGCATGGCGCCGATGCTGCCCATGCCGCGATAGCTTTTGTAACTGCGACCTTGGTAGAGGATGACTTCACCCGGCGCTTCTTCGGTGCCGGCAAACATGCCACCCATCATGACGGTGGAAGCGCCTGCAGCGATGGCCTTGGCGATGTCGCCGCTGTAACGGATGCCACCGTCGGCGATGAGGGGGATGCCCGTGCCTTGCAGCGCCATGGCCACGTTGTCAATGGCGGTGATTTGCGGCACGCCCACACCAGCCACGATGCGGGTGGTGCAAATCGAGCCCGGGCCAATGCCCACCTTCACCGCATCGGCACCGGCTTCAGCCAAAGCCAACGCTGCCGCTCCGGTGGCGATGTTGCCGCCCACCACATCGATGTGCGGGTAATTTTGTTTGACCCAACGCACCCGCTCGATCACCCCATGGCTGTGGCCATGGGCGGTGTCCACCACGATGGCGTCCACACCGGCCTTGACCAAGGCTTCAACACGTTCTTCGGTGCCAGCACCAACCCCAACAGCCGCACCCACGCGCAAGCGACCAGAAGGGTCGCGAGCGGCATTGGGGAAGCTGGTTTGTTTGGTGATGTCTTTGACCGTGATCAGGCCTTTCAGTTCAAACGCGTCATTCACCACCAACAGGCGCTCGAGTTTGTGTTTGTTCAACAGCGCTTTGGCTTGCTCGGGGGTGGTGCCTTCGGGCACGGTGATCAGGCGTTCGCGCGGCGTCATGATCTCTTTGACCTGCACGTCGTAGCGGGTTTCAAAGCGCAAATCGCGGCCACTGACGATGCCCACCACCTTGCCGCCGTCACAAACGGGGAAACCAGAAATGCCCATTTGGTCGGACATGGCCATGACCTGGCGCACCGTGTGTTGCGGGGTGATGACCACGGGGTCGAGCAACACGCCGCTTTCATAGCGTTTGACCTTGGCCACTTCGGCAGCTTGCTGTTGCGCGGTGAGGTTTTTGTGCACGATGCCCATGCCACCCTCTTGGGCGATGGCGATGGCCAAACGGGCTTCGGTGACCGTGTCCATGGCAGCGGACACCAGGGGGAGGTTCAGGGCGATGCGGCGCGAGAATTGGGTGGAAAGCTGGGTGTCCTTGGGCAGGACCTGTGAAAAGGCGGGGACCAACAACACGTCATCGAAGGTCAGCGCTTTGCCAAGTAGGCGCATGGGATATCTCCAAAAGACAGATCATACCGACTCGCCAAGCGACTGATTTATTATTAACACCCCTTGATGACGTCTTCAGGAAGTATCCAACCCATGGCCCTGCATCTGTTCACTTCCTCCCCGCCAGCCCCTGGCCAAGAGGTGGTGAGCGACAAAGACTGGGCGCTTCCATTCGTGGAGTTGTTCATCGTCATCTGCTTCTCGGTGTGCTTTCTCACCTCTTGGATCACCACGCCGCTCTACAACCCGCTGGTTTTGTTTGCCGGCAGCGTTGGTTTTTTTGGCCTGTGGGTGGCTTTCAGGATGGGCGCTCCAGCCAACCGTTTGGTGCACCTGACCACGTTGCTGGGCACGGTCATGGCCGATTACCTGATCTTCATCACCGGCGGCACGGTGTCGGTGGTGATGGTGATTTATGTGGGGCTGTCTTGGATGCCCTTTTTGTTGTTGCCCCTGAAATCTGCCTTGGCTTGGTTGATCGCTCAGGTCAATGCGTTGATTCTCATTTTTGTCGCCTCTCAATTGGGCTGGATCGACACCCGAACCGTGATCTTGCCCGACATGGCTTTTTGGAATTTCGCCGTCAAAGTACAAGCCCTTTTTGCCTTGATTTACATCCTGGACTATTTCGACCGCAGTCGGCAACAACAAATCGTCGCCCTGCAAGCACGTGGCGATGAACTGCAAGCGGTGCACCTGGAACTGATCCGTGCGCAAAGCCACAAGGATGAATTCATCGCTTCAGTTGGTCATGAGCTGCGCACCCCCATGAACGCCATCTTGGGCCTGAACGGTGTGCTCAAAGATCAAATCAAAGACGATGCGGTGGACATCAAACGGGTGGACATGATCCGCAAATCAACCCAGCATTTGCTCACCGTCGTCAACGACATCTTGGATTTTTCGCAGCTGCAAGCCGATCGCATGGTGCTGTCGCAGCAAGCCTTTCCCCTGAAGGACCAAGCGCAAGCCCTGATGGCGCATTTGAAAACACGGGCCACGTCTAAAAATTTGAAAGCCGAATGGGTTTATGACGCCGACCTGCCCGACTGGATCTTGAGCGACGCCAAACGCTTTCACCAAATGATGGACAACTTGTTGGAAAACGCCTTGAAATTCACCCACCAAGGCAGCATCACATTGCGGTTCTTGCGTGTCACGCAAGGATTGCGCATTGAAGTGCAAGACACGGGTATTGGCATGACCGATGAACAAAAAGCCCAAGCCTTTGGACGCTTTGAAAAAACCACCTCACCCGCTTTGAAAATGTATGGCGGCACTGGTTTGGGCTTGTCGATCTGTGAAAAATTGGTGCGCTTGCAAGGCGGGCGCATCGGCGTTGAAAGCCAGTTCAATCAGGGGTCATTGTTTTGGCTGGAAATACCCCTCACCCCTACCGCAGCCCCTGCCCCCATCGGCCATCAAGCACAAGTGCAGGCGCATGCGGGTCCGAAACACTTCTTGATCGTGGACGACCACCCCGTCAATCTGATGGTGGCCAAGCGCATGGTGGAAAAATCTTGGCCCCAAGCACGTGTGGACACCCTGAGCGCAGGTGAAGCAGCGCTGGCCTTTGTCCAACAACATGATGTCGACATGGTCCTGATGGACATGTTCATGCCTGTCATGGATGGCATGGAAGTCACACGTGCCATCCGCTTGATGCCTGCACCCAAAAACAAACTACCGGTGCTGGGTTTGACCGCCAGCAGCAATGCCAGTGACCACGACCAATGCATAGCCGCGGGCATGAACGGCATGGTGTTCAAACCCTTGGAAAGCCACGAATTGGAAAAAGGCGTGGCGCTTTGCATGCAGCAAGAGGCAACAGGATGAACACCTCATTCAATGTCTCGGCTTGGATGTGGCGATTGGTCCCGCCCCGCTTGCGCGAAGGCAGACTGCTGACCTTGTATGTCACTGGCTTGTTTTTCATCGGCGCGATCGCCTTGCTAGGCTGGATCACGCCGCATTTGGCATCCCCCATCAGCCGATACGGAGTCATCAGCGCCATCGCTTGTGCCTTGTTGCTGCTCAATGCCGGCGCATCGATTGCGCTGTGCTTGAATTTGGTGGCGGTTTACATCGCCCTCGATGTCACTTGGACTTCATGGCTAGAGCAGGGTATTTTTTCCCCGCGCATCAATTGGCTCTACCTGATTCCGATTCTCATGTCGCAAATGCTGGGACGGCGCACCGGTTGGACCTGGGCTGGCGTGGTCGCCGTCATTTTGACCGTGATAACCTTGCTCACCTACAACCACTTGCTGCCCTCGTTCACACCGTTTGACAAGTCCCATGAGATTTATGGTCTGGTGGTCTATGTGGTGACCACCGCGAGTTTGATTGGTGTCACCCTGTTCTTTCAGGGTTTTGCCAACCGGTCGATTGAAGAGATCAAAAACCGCAACAACGAACTTGAACGCAAACGGCAAGAGTTGCAAGCCATCCTGGACATCCGAGATCAATTCATCGCCTCGGTCAGTCACGAATTGCGCACCCCCATGAACGCCATCATGGGCTTCAACGAATTGCTGCGCGACAACCAATTGAACAACCCCAAAGTGCAAGAGGTGTTGCAATTGACGCACCAATCGGGCGAGCATTTGCTGACCGTGATCAACGATGTATTGGACTATTCCCAATTTCAGTCGGGCAAATTGGGCATCCATCCGGAAGCCTTTGATTTGCGGCAAATTGCCAGCAGTGCGTCGGGTTTATTCGTCAACCGCATCAAGAGCATGCGACTGGATTATGAACACCAAGTAGACCCCAACTTGCCGCAATGGATCTTGGCCGACCGCCATCGCTTGATGCAAATTTTGGTGAACTTGCTGGGCAACGCCATCAAATTCACCCAACAAGGCCACGTCAAACTCAGCATCAGCCGTCAGGGTAATGAGGTCTTGTTCGAGGTGGAAGACAGCGGCATTGGCATTTCCGCCGAACAACAAGCCTTGGTGTTTGAACGCTTTTCCCAAGCCACGGCACAAACCCAAGGTTTGTATGGCGGCAATGGCTTGGGGCTGGCCATTTCCAAACGATTGGTCGAACTCATGGGCGGCGAGATCGGCGTGCGCTCGGAGATCGGTGCCGGCAGTTGTTTTTGGTTCACCTTGCCGTTGATTGAAGCCATGCCGCCGCAACGCGACGTGCCCGAAGATGCCCTGGGTACGCAAGATTTGCGGCAACGCCCTTGGCGCTTTTTGATCGTCGATGACATGGCCATCAACCGCTTGTTGTTGCGTCAAATGCTGCAATTGGAATGCCCGAATGCCAAGATCAGCGAGGCAGAAAATGGCTTGTCCGCGCTCTCCATCATGAAAATATCTTCATTCGATTTGGTCTTCATGGACATGGTCATGCCGCAATTAGATGGCATCGAGGCCAGCAAGCGGATCCGAAGCGACCTGAGTCACCCAGATCGTTTGACACCTATTTTGGGCTTGACCGCCAATGTCAACGCCATCGACCGTGAGCGCTTCATTCAAGCGGGTGCAGAAGGCTTCTTGCTCAAACCCTTTGACCGCAAGGTGTTGATGGAAACCGCCGAACGCTTGTTGTTGTCATCGAAAAAAACGCAAGCCGCTAGCAGCACCAGCCACCCAGAGCCCCATCAATAACCGGGTTTGGCACCTGCTCTTCGCTTGGCAAACAAGCCGGCTGTGCGAGCGCCCTGTTTTTGAAAACGCTCTCGACGCGCGACTTTGGGATCCACCCGCAAACCACGCAGCACCTCGACCCGGTCTAAGTGTTGCAACGCATGGTCTGCAGTTTGCGGTTTCCCCCAAACGGCCACCTGCCAAGCATCAGCGTCCAAACGCCCATCAGAAAAAAATATTTGCAACTGCGTCAGGGCCATGGCCACCGTGGCACCTGCTGGCGCCGTCCACTCGAAAGCGCGAATGTCTCGCGGCCCCCAACCCAGCAGCAAGGTGATGTTCATCGGGGATAGACCACTTCAGCGCGTTTGACAAAGGCGTCCACCAAGGTGGCGGCAATGCGGTCGAACACCGGACCGACCAAAGCACCAAACACCGAGTCAAAGCTGTAACTCAGCTTCAACTCCACGCGGCAGGCTTGTTCTTCACCCAAGGGAATGAAATTCCAAACGCCATCGAGCTGCTTGAACGGACCGTCAATCAAGGAGAGTTGCACCTGGCGGCCCGGCACATGGGTGTTGCGGGTGGTGAAACTTTTATGCAAACCGCCAAAGGTCATGCCGATGCGTGCGGTCATACCCTCTTCTTCTGTGCTGAGAATCTGGGTTTGATCGCACCAGGGCAGAAACTGCGGATAGGAAGCGACGTCCACCACCAAATCAAACATTTCTTGGGCGGTGAACCAGATCAAAACGGACTTCTCAACGGTTTTCATAGAATGGGGCTTGCGCCACGTTGGCACCAGGGGTCATTGTAAAGACCTCGTTGATGATCTAAACCCTTTCCATGGCCAGCAAAACTGCACCCCAAACCCGTATCGCGGACAACAAAAAAGCCGCCTTCAACTATTTTTTCGAAGAACGTCTGGAAGCAGGCATGGTGCTCGAAGGATGGGAGGTGAAGGCCGCTCGCGAGGGCAAGGTACAACTCACCGACGGCTATGTGGTGATTCGCAATGGCGAGATGTTCGTCATCGGTTGCCAGATCAACCCCTTGAAAACCGCTTCCACCCACGTCAACCCTGACGCCATTCGCTCACGCAAACTATTGCTGCATAAAGACGAAATTCGCCGCTTGATTGGCAAGGTCGAGCAAAAGGGCTACACCTTGGTGCCGTTGAACTTGCACTGGAAAAATGGCCGCATCAAATGTGAAATTGCACTGGCCAAGGGCAAGGCCGAGCACGACAAACGCGACACCATCAAAGACCGCGAAGGCAAGCGCGAAGTGGAACGCGCCATGAAAAACCGCACCCGCTGAAGATCAAGCTTGCAGGCTCGCCCGCCCTGCTTCCATCACCAGTCGCTGGTCACAGCGTTCACTCAAAGCGCGGTCATGGGTCACCATCACCAAGGTGGTGCCCAACTCTTTGTTGAGTTCCAGCATGAGCTGCATCACTTTTTCACCTGTGGCGTGGTCCAAGCTGCCAGTGGGTTCATCGGCCAACAGCACATCCGGCTTGACCACGAAGGCCCGCGCCAAGGCCACACGTTGCTGCTCACCACCGCTCATCACCTTGGGGTAATGGTTCAAGCGTTCGGCCAAACCCACCCGGGCCAGCATGTCTTTGGCCACCGGCTTGGGGTTGGGATGACCGGCCAATTCCAAGGGCAACATCACGTTTTCAAGCGCCGTGAGCGGTGCCAACAACTGAAAACTTTGAAACACAAAGCCAATGTGTTTGGCCCGCATGGCAGCTCGTTCGTCTTCGTTCAAGGCAAACACGTCCAAGCCCGCAATTTGCACAGCGCCTTGGGTGGGCGTGTCCAAGCCCGCCATGATGGCCAGCAAGGTGCTTTTGCCCGAGCCCGAAGCACCTACGATGGCCAGGGTTTGTTGAGCCTGCAGCTGGAAGTTGATATCGCAGAGAATCTCCAAGGTGCCGGTGGCATCAGTGACAGATTTGTAAACGTGGGAAACCGCGATCAAGGGTGAGGACATGCTGTGAAGATGGTGTTGGGACGTCGGAACTTTAACTGGTATGGGATGGGCTTGTTGCTGTGGCTGACAATCTCCTTGCCGGTTCTTGCACAAAGCAAACCCACGCTGTTGGTGGTGGGCGACTCCTTGAGCGCCGAATACGGCATCGCCCGAGGCAGCGGCTGGGTGGCTTTGCTGACCAATCAACTCAAAACAGACAAACCCCAATGGCAAGTGGTGAACGCCAGCATCAGCGGTGACACCAGCGCAGGTGGTTTGGCCCGACTCCCCGCTTTGTTGAAACAACATCAACCTCAACTGGTGGTGATTGAGCTTGGTGGCAACGATGCCTTGCGCGGTTTTTCCTTGAAGATGACCGAAGACAACCTTGTGAAAATGATCCAGGTTTGCAAAAACAGCCAGGCCAAGGTGGTCTTGGTGGGCATGCAAGTGCCACCCAACTACGGTGCCACCTATGCCGAAGATTTCAGTCGCCTGTATGCCCGCATCAGCAAGCAGCAGCAAACGGCTTTGGTGCCATTCTTGCTGGCCGGTGTGGCCGATGACAAAGACCCCACCGCCATGTTCCAAGCCGATCGCATCCACCCCAAAGCTGAAGCCCATCCGCGCATCTTGGCCAATGTGTGGGCCGTGTTGAAAAAGATGCTCTGATGTCCTTGCATCCTGTCTCGGCCTCCGAGGCCATGCAACGCATGGCCTTGCCTTCGGGTACCGCGGGCGCGTTCAGTTGCATCATTGATGCCCGCAGCGAAGCTGAACATGCTTTGGACCATTTGCCAGGCGCCTTGAACTGGCCGTCTCTCACCAACGAAGAGCGCATTCGGGTGGGCACCCTCTACAAACAAGAAAGTGCTTTCGAGGCCAACAAACTTGGTGCTGCATTGGTGGCCGCCAACATTGCCCGCCACCTTGAGCGTGAAGTTATGCAACTCCCCAAAAGCTGGCAACCCCTGCTCTACTGTTGGCGTGGTGGCAAACGCAGCGGCTCACTGGGGCTGGTATTGGGTCAAATCGGTTTCAAAGTGTGGCTGATTGAAGGTGGCTACAAAGCCTTTCGAGCGGCCATGGTTGACAACATTGCAATGCTGTCTCAGCAGTTCAGGTTTGTGGTGGTGGCGGGCCCCACGGGCTCTGGCAAAACCCGTTTGCTCCACGCTTTGAAAGCCGAAGGTGTGCAAATTTTGGACCTGGAAGCCTTGGCACAACACCGCAGTTCAGTGCTGGGGCGCATCCCCGGTCAGCCTCAGCCGAGTCAGAAGCAATTCGACACCCGCATTTGGAACCACTTGCGTCAGTTGGATCCCCAGCGCAGTGTGTTTGTCGAGGCTGAAAGCAAAAAAGTTGGCAATGTCAGCGTGCCTGAAAGCTTGGTCGAGGCCATTCGTTCCAGCCCCTGCGTTGATGTTCAACTGCCAGAAAGCGAACGCGTGCAATTGTTGCTGGAAGACTATGCCTATTTCGCGCAAGACGCAGACTTGTTTTGCAAACGCTTGGAAGTGTTGACGGCTCAGAAAGGTCGCGCTGTGGTGACGCAATGGCAGCAGCAAGTCCATGCTGGTGACACCGTGCGGGTGGTGCACGACTTGTTGAAACAGCATTACGACCCGACCTATGCCAAGTCGGTGCAACGCAATTTTTTGCAGTTTGAAAAAGCGCAACAGGCATTGTTGGTCGATCGCCATGCACCCAGTCTGCAAGCCTTGGCGCAGGCTTTGAAGCAGCGCTACCCTTGAGACAAGGTCTGATCTAGGGCTTGCGTCAAATCGGCGATCAGGTCTTGCGGATCTTCCAAACCCATGGCCAAGCGGACAAAGCCGCCCTTCAGCAACTCCGGCGGTGCTTGTTGGCGCATGCCACGCAAGTCATAAGGCACCACCAAGCTGATCGGGCCAGCCCAGCTGTACGCCAGCTTGAACAGCTTGAGGGCATTGCAAAACGCATCCACTTGGGCTGCGCCGATACTGGGTTGAAAGCGCAAGCTCAGCAAGCTGGCAGCTGCACCACCCTCATGCACCGCGGTCTTGCTGGGCGCATCGCCTGCACACAAACGCCGCCAGTTCGCGTGGCCTGGCGAGCCCACCACAGCGGGATGCAAGACTTGGGCAAAGGCTGCTTGATTCAGGCACCAAGAGGCCACGGCACGACAAGTGCGGTCTTGGGTCACATAACGCAAGGCCATGCTGGGCAAAGAGCGCAACACCAACTCCACGTCATTGCCCGCAACACCGAAACCCAAACGCATGTGGCTCATCTTCAAGGTGTGGGCTAAATCGTCTCGACAGGTGGTGACGCTGCCCATCAAGACATCACCGCCGCCGCTGGGGTATTTGGTCAGCGCGTGAACACTGATGTCGACCCCCAAACCGGCTTGCAAATCAAACGGCTGAAAAGCCAAACCCGCTCCCCAAGTGTTGTCCAGCGCCGTCAGCACTTGGTGTTGATTGCAAACCTGCAAGAGCTCGATCAAATCTGGAAACTCCAAGGTGACCGAGCCAGGAACTTCAAGCCAAACCAATTTGGTAGCAGGTGTGATGCTCTGCGCCAAATCAGCTGGATTCATCGGGTCGTAATAGGCATGCCGAATGCCCCATTGC
Organism: Comamonadaceae bacterium; assembly: GCA_947448745.1. Classification (GTDB taxonomy): domain Bacteria; phylum Pseudomonadota; class Gammaproteobacteria; order Burkholderiales; family Burkholderiaceae_C; genus Limnohabitans. The sequence goes on along the minus strand of CANFOQ010000008.1, from coordinate 4,180 downwards.
AACAACTCTCCCTCGGCCAATGTTTTCAAAGGGCCGTAAGCGTTGTCGGGCAGCAGCACCTCGTCGCCAGACGACAAAAAAGCCATGTTCACTTGGGCCAAGGCAGCCAGTCCGCTGGGCAGCAACAAGCAGTGCTTGGCACCTTCCAACTGACAAAGACGCTCTTCCAAAATGAAGGTCGTGGGCGTGCCATGCAAACCGTAGGTGTAGCCAGATTTGTCCAACCACTGACGCGAACGCATTTGCGCCACGGAGTTGAAAAACACCGACGAGGCTTTGTGGACAGGAACTTGGGGCGACGCGAAGTCACCGGGGGGTTGGTAGGGGTGGTGAATCAGGTCGGTGATCGGCTTCATGCCATCAGACCCGCCACTTCTCCAACAAATTGGCCGGACGTGTGGTGTCGTAGGCCTCAAACGGTTGGTGTATCCAAGGGTTGGTGGGCAGGTATTCCACCGAGAAATCGGGAGTGAAGCTGGACACCCCTTTGGTCCAAATCACGGCGCTGCGCAGTTCGGTAATAGGGCTGTAGTTGTTGCGCAGCATGTCGATCACCGCATTCAAGGTGTGGCCTGAATCTGCCAAATCATCGACCAACAAAACACGGCCAGCGATTTCACCCTTGGGTGTCGTGATGAAGCGGGCGATGTCCAAGTGGCCTTGTACTGTGCCGCCATCCGAGCGGTAAGAGCTGGTCGACATGATGGCCAAGGGCTTGTCGAAGATGCGCGACAACACGTCACCGGGGCGCATGCCACCGCGTGCCAAACACAAAATGGTGTCGAACTCCCAGCCCGACTGGTGCACCTTGATGGCCAGCTTTTCGATCAGGTTGTGGTACTCGTCATAAGACACGTAGAGGTGTTTGCCGTCTTCAGTCAACATGGCTGTACTTTCTGTAAGTGGAGGTTGTCAAGCTTGAAATGGATGGCGCACCATGATGGTGTGGTCGCGGTCTGGGCTGGTGGAAATCACATGAATGGGCACGCCAGTCACTTCGGCAATGCGTTCCAGATAGTGTCGTGCTTGGGCAGGCAATTGGTCGTAGTCGGTGATACCCACCGTGGTGTCGGACCAACCTGGCAGGGTTTCATAAATGGGGTGGCAGCGTGCAATGTCATCTGCACCCATGGGCAAGATGTCGATGGTTTCACCATCGAGTTTGTAGCCAGTGCACAACTTCAATTCTGTCAAGCCATCGAGTACATCCAATTTCGTGATGCACAAACCACTCAAGCCATTGACTTGGGCACTGCGTTTGAGCAAGGCTGCATCAAACCAGCCACAGCGGCGATAGCGGCCTGTGGTGGTGCCCTTTTCAGCCCCCACGGTGCTCATGTGCCAGCCTGGTGTGCCTTCCACATCCCAATCGAGTTCAGTAGGGAATGGGCCACCACCCACACGGGTGCAGTAGGCTTTGGTGATGCCCAAGATGTAATGCAACAAACCAGGACCCACGCCAGAACCAGCCGCTGCATTGCCAGCCACACAGTTGCTGGATGTGACAAAGGGGTAAGTGCCGTGGTCCACGTCCAGCAAGGTGCCTTGCGCCCCTTCAAACAGCAGGTTGCTGCCCGCATGGTGGGCGTCGTTGAGTTCGCGCGACACATCGGCCATCATGGGTTTGAGCAAGGCCGCGTGTTGCATGGCCTCGTCATACACAGCCTGAAATTGCACTTGCCCATGGGCCATGTAGGGCTTCAAGCCATCGCCAAAATTGAATTTCTCGGAGCCCAAAAAAGTGGTCAGCACGTGGTTGTGCAAGGCCAGCAGTTCACGCAACTTGCTGGCAAAACGATCCGGGTATTTCAAGTCCTGCACCCGCAAGGCGCGTCGGGCAATTTTGTCTTCGTAGGCGGGGCCAATGCCGCGTCCTGTGGTGCCAATTTTTTCTGCGCCGCCTTGCTCACGTGCTGCCTCTCGCGCCACATCCAGGGCCGCGTGGAACGGCAGAATGAGCGGGCAGGCTTCACTGATGCGCAGGCGCGAACGCAGTTCAACACCAGCATTTTCCAAGCCCTCAATTTCTTCAAACAATTTGGCGGCCGACAAGACCACGCCGTTGCCGATGTAGCACTTGATGCCGGGACGCATGATGCCACTGGGGATCAGGTGCAAGGCGGTTTTGACGCCGTTGATGACCAAGGTGTGGCCAGCGTTGTGACCGCCTTGAAAACGCACCACGCCCTGAGCGCTTTCGGTCAGCCAATCGACAAGCTTGCCCTTGCCTTCATCACCCCATTGGGTACCCACCACCACCACATGCCGACCGTGCTTTGTACTCATGGATTCATCAACTCAATGTCATTGTTGTCGCAAGGGTTGAACAGTCCAACCCCCTGAGGTGTCAACAAGTTCTCGATCGCACTCGAACTCGTCAACTTCACTTTCATGGCCGGGCAACATGCACACCACGGTGTGGCCTTGTGCGCGGAGTTGGGCAATGGTGGCATTCAAACCTGCATCATCACGCCAAGGGGCGCGAATCGCGGCTTGCGGTTGGGGATGGGGCAGCAAGTTCACCAAGGCCTTGATGTCCAAACTGAAGCCTGCAGCGGGGCGTTTGCGGCCAAAAATGGCGCCTACTTCGTCGTAGCGGCCACCCCGCACCAAGGCATCGCTGGACTCGGGGACAAACACCGAGAAACGTGGGCCACTGTAGTAGGCATAGCCGCGCAGATCCGCCAAATCGATGCTGACTGGGTGGTCGATGTGAGAGGCCAACCATGCGAGTTGATCCAACGCCGTCAAGACCTCTGGCCAGGCAGCGAATTGCACGCGGGCCTGGTCCAATACCTGGAGGTCACCATACATCTGCACCAGGGCTTGCAAGGCTTGCGCCAAGGCTTGCGGCAACTGCGCCGACAGACCACGCATGGCGCTGATGTCTTTGTGGGTCAGCGCATCGGTGATGGCCTTGGTTTGATCGGTTGACAGTGATTGGCCTTTGAGCAAAGCAGGCAAGATCCGCGCATCACTCAAGTCAATGTGAAATGACGCCAATTGGCTGGCCCGCAAACTGTGCAAGGCCAATTGCAAAATTTCCAAATCAGCTTCGAGCCCTGCGTGGCCATAAATTTCAGCACCGAGTTGCAAAGGCTCGCGGGTGGCATAGGGGCCCAAGGGCTTGGTGTGCAACACCGGGCCGCAATAGCAAAGCCGCGTCACGCCAACGCGATTCAGCAAATGGGCATCGATGCGGGCGACTTGCGGCGTGGTGTCGATGCGCAGACCCAGGGTGCGACCAGAGAGTTGATCGACCATTTTGAAGGTTTGGACATCCAAGTCGGTGTTGGCACCCGACAGCAAGGACTCGACATGCTCAAGCATGGGCGGCATGACCAGTTCATAGCCAAAGCCCCGGGCAGTGTCCAAGCACAGTCGACGTAATTCTTCGATGTGCCGGGCCTCTGAAGGCAATACATCCGCAATATGATCCGGCAAGACCCAGGCAGCCATGAAATGTTGAAGTGCTGTTAAAAAAGGGATTCTACTGGTCTGTCACAAGCCTGCCACGAGGCTGTGCTTATTTTTTCGCAGGCCCAGCCGCACCACTGCCCCGCATGGCTTTGAAAAAGTCACTGCTGGGGTCAAGCACCATCACATCCGACTTCTTGTTGAAGCTGGATTTGTAAGCCTCCAAGCTTTGGTAGAACTGCGCAAATTGGGCATCTTTGCCAAAGGCTTCGGCATACAAACGTGCGGCTTCAGCGTCGCCCTCGCCTTTGATTTTTTGCGCATCGCGATAAGCATTGGCCAAGGTGACCTCGCGTTGACGGTCGGCATCGGCACGGATTTTTTCACCTTCAGCGCCGCCCGTAGAGCGCAGTTCGTTGGCCACGCGTTTGCGCTCGGCTTCCATCCTGCGGTAAACCGACTCGGTGATGGTGTCCACGTAATCAGCGCGGGTGATGCGCACGTCAACCACATCAATGCCCCAAGGGTTGCTGCCTTTGACGATTTCCAACACTTCGCGCTTCACATCCACCATCAAAGCTTCGCGCTTCAATGAGAGCAAGTCTTTCACAGTGCGCTTGTTGATTTCTTCTTGAAATGCATTGCGCACCACGCGGGTCAGTTGTTGGGCACCGGCTTTTTCATCCAAGCCCACATTGCGGATGTACTGTGAGGGATCGGAAATGCGCCACCGCACATACCAATCAATCACCATGCGTTGCTT
>CANFOQ010000007.1 GCA_947448745.1 Comamonadaceae bacterium | reverse complement strand
TTTGATGACGTCGCTGAATCGAACATTCACGTTCATTCAAAAACACCACATTGCCGTGGCCATCGCCCAGCAATTGAATTTCAATGTGGCGCGGCTCTTCTACAAATTTTTCAATGAAGACACGGTCGTCTCCAAAGCTGTTGCGTGCTTCATTGCGACAAGAGGCAAAGCCTTCATGGGCTTCTTTGTCGTTGAAGGCCACGCGCAAGCCTTTGCCGCCACCGCCTGCAGACGCTTTGATCATGACCGGGTAGCCAATGCCTTTGGCAATCTCGACGGCTTGCTCGGGTGTGTCGATGGCCTCGTTGAAACCGGGAATGGTGTTGACCTTGGCATTTGCCGCCAACTTTTTCGAAGCAATTTTATCGCCCATGGCGGCAATGGCTTCGTGCTTGGGGCCGATGAAGATGATGCCGTTCTCTTCGCAGGTGCGGGCAAATTCTTCGTTTTCACTCAGGAAACCATAGCCGGGGTGAATCGCTTGGGCACCTGTGGCCTTGGCCGCGGCGATGATGACATCACCCTTCAAATAACTTTCACGGCTGGAGGCTGGGCCAATGTGCACGGCTTCATCGGCCAAGGCCACATGGCGTGCATTGCGATCCGCTTCGGAATAAACAGCCACCGTGGCAATGCCCATGCGCTTGGCTGTGGCCATCACACGGCATGCAATTTCGCCTCGGTTGGCAATCAGGATTTTTTTGAACATGTTTTTCTCCAAGGCTTTCACAGCGGAATATTGCCGTGCTTGCGCCACGGGTTTTCAATTTTTTTGTCTTTCAACATCACCAACGAGCGGCAAATGCGCTTGCGGGTTTCGCTGGGCAAGATCACGTCGTCAATGAAGCCACGTGCACCTGCCACAAACGGGTTGGCAAATCGCTCTTTGTATTCGGCTTCTTTGGCGGCCAATTTCACGGGGTCGCCCTTGTCTTCACGGAAGATGATCTCCACCGCGCCCTTGGCTCCCATGACCGCAATCTCAGCGTGGGGCCAGGCGAAGTTCACATCGCCGCGCAAATGCTTGGAGGCCATCACGTCGTACGCGCCACCATAGGCTTTGCGGGTGATGACGGTGATTTTGGGCACCGTGCATTCGGCATAGGCATACAGCAGCTTGGCACCGTGCTTGATGATGCCGCCAAATTCTTGGCTGGTGCCGGGCATGAAGCCAGGCACATCCACAAAGGTGATGACGGGGATGTTGTAGGCGTCGCAAAAGCGCACAAAACGCGCGGCTTTGATGCTGCTCTTGATGTCCAAACAACCGGCCAACACCAGCGGTTGGTTGGCCACGATGCCCACGGTTTGACCGGCCATGCGGGCAAAACCAATGAGGATGTTTTTGGCGTACTCGGGTTGCAGTTCGAAGAAATCACCATCGTCCACGGTCTTGATGATCAACTCTTTCATGTCGTAAGGCATGTTCGGGTTGTCAGGCACCAAGGTGTCCAAACTGGTGTCCATGCGGTCGGTGGGATCACCACTGGGTCGCACCGGCGGCTTTTCGCGGTTGTTCAGGGGCAGGTAGTTGTAAAGACGGCGCAGCATCAACAAGGCTTCGACGTCGTTGTTGAAAGCCAGATCGGCCACGCCACTTTTGGTGGTGTGGGTGATGGCGCCACCCAGTTCTTCGGCACTCACTTCTTCGTGCGTGACGGTTTTCACCACATCGGGTCCGGTGACAAACATGTAGGAACTGTCTTTCACCATGAAGATGAAGTCGGTGAGTGCTGGTGAATACACCGCGCCACCCGCAGAAGGACCCATGATCATGCTGATTTGGGGGATCACACCACTGGCCAACACATTGCGTTGGAACACTTCGGCATAACCGCCCAAAGAAGCCACACCTTCTTGGATGCGGGCACCGCCTGAGTCGTTCAGACCAATGACTGGCGCACCGACCTTCATGGCTTGGTCCATGATTTTGCAAATTTTCTCGGCATGGGTTTCGGACAAAGCACCGCCATACACCGTGAAGTCCTGGCTGAACACAAACACCAAACGGCCATTGATCATGCCGTAACCGGTGACGACGCCGTCACCCGGAATCTTGCTGTCTTGCATGCCAAAGTCGGTGCAGCGGTGTTCAACGAACATGTCCCATTCTTCGAACGTGCCTTCATCGAGCAACACTTCCAAGCGTTCACGCGCGGTCAGTTTGCCTTTAGCGTGTTGCGCGGCGATGCGTTTTTCGCCGCCACCCAAACGCGCAGCCGCGCGTTTTTTTTCGAGTTGTTGAATGATTTCTTGCATAGGTCGCCTCTTCTCTCAAATATTCATTTCGTTCATGGGGTGGATGTGGAATTCCACACCGACAACAACTGCCTGGCCGCTGTGGACGCCGCCACTTTGCCGGCCAAGACGTCCGCTTTCAAAGCGGGCAACATCTTGGACACATCCGCATTAGCTTGAAATGCCTGCTTCAATCCCGCAGTGATGCGGTCGTTCATCCAACTCAGGGACTGCGATTGTCGGCGGGTGAGCCATTGACCATCGGCAGATTGAAGTTGTTTGAACGATAAAACCTTCAACCAAAAATCTTGCAGGCCATCGCCTTGCAAAGCACTTAAATTTAAAACGTCTGGAGCCCAATGAGCATAAGCTTTGTCGCTGGCGTGACCCTGACTACCATGCAGCAACTGCATGGCGCTGCGAATGAAGGCTTGGGCGCGGCTGGCAGCCTCTGGGTCCAAATCCGCTTTGTTGATCAAGACCAAATCAGCCAGTTCCATCACGCCTTTTTTGATGGCTTGCAAGTCATCCCCAGCATTGGGCAACTGCATCAAGACAAACATGTCGGTCATGTTGGCGACTGCAGTTTCACTTTGACCCACGCCCACCGTTTCAACGATCACGATGTCATAGCCTGCGGCTTCGAGCACCAACATGCACTCTCTGGTTTTTTCAGCCACACCACCCAGTGTGCCGCTGCTGGGGCTGGGACGAATGAAGGCATGGGGATGCACCGACAAATGCTCCATGCGGGTCTTGTCACCCAAGATGGACCCGCCTGAAACAGTGGAGGATGGATCGATGGCCAACACCGCCACTTTGTGGCCTTGCTCAATCAACCACAAACCCAAGGTTTCAATCAGGGTGCTTTTGCCCACCCCAGGCACACCACTCAAGCCAATGCGAAATGACTGGCCAGTGTGTGGCAACAAGTTGGTGAGAAGTTCATCGGCTTGCAAGCGGTGGTCGGGTCGGGTGGATTCGAGCAGCGTGATGGCCTTGGCCATGGCACGACGTTGGTCCATCCCTTGACCCTGCAAGATGCTGTTGACCAACGTGGAGGAATCACCCATGCGCTGTATTGGCTTCAGGGGTTGTGGCCCACAGCAGTTTCAATATGCTGCAACACATCTTTGGCGCTGACAGGAATGGGTGTGCCTGGGCCATAAATACCTTTGACACCGGCTTGGTAGAGGAAATCGTAGTCTTGCCGAGGGATGACGCCACCTACAAACACGATGATGTCATCACCGCCTTGTTTTTTAAGCTCTTCAATGATGGCCGGCACCAAGGTTTTGTGGCCTGCAGCCAAGGTGGACACCCCAACCGCATGCACATCGTTTTCGATGGCTTGGCGGGCGCATTCTTCAGGGGTTTGAAACAGCGGTCCCATGTCCACGTCAAAGCCCAGGTCGGCAAACGCTGTGGCCACCACTTTGGCACCGCGGTCATGGCCATCTTGCCCCAGCTTGGAGATCATGACGCGCGGACGACGACCATGGGCTGTCGCAAAAGACGCGATGTCGGTTTTGAGTTGTTCCCAGTAAGCCATGGTGTCTCCTTCGTGGCCTTGGTCGTAGGCGGCGGCATAAACACCGCTGACTTTTTGGGTGTCTGCGCGGTGACGGCCAAACACTTTTTCCAGCGCGTCACTCACCTCGCCCACCGTGGCACGCAAACGCACGGCATCGATGGACAAAGCCAGCAAATTGCCAGTGTTGTTTTGGGCGGCAGTGGTGAGCGCTTCCAGCGCTTTTTGAACGGCTGCGTTGTCGCGCTTGGCCTTGATGGATTGCAAGCGGGCAATTTGCGCGTCGCGCACTTTGACGTTGTCAATGTCGCGCACTTCCACCGCGTCTTGCGTGGCCAACTTGTATTTGTTGACGCCCACGATGACGTCTTGGCCTGAATCAATGCGGGCTTGTTTATCGGCAGCAGCGGCTTCAATTTTCAACTTGGCCCAACCCGAGCCCACTGCTTTGGTCATGCCGCCCATGGCCTGCACTTCTTCGATGATCTTCCACGCTTCATCAGCCATGTCTTGGGTCAGCTTTTCCATCATGTAGCTGCCAGCCCAAGGGTCGATGACATTCGGGATATGGGTTTCTTCTTGGATGATGAGTTGGGTGTTGCGGGCAATGCGCGACGAGAATTCGGTGGGCAAGGCAATGGCTTCGTCAAAGCTGTTGGTGTGCAAGCTTTGGGTGCCACCAAACACCGCGGCCATGGCTTCGATGGTGGTGCGCACAATGTTGTTGTAAGGGTCTTGCTCGGTCAGGGACCAGCCCGATGTTTGGCAATGGGTGCGCAGCATCAAGCTCTTGGGGTTCTTGGCACCAACGTCTTGCATGATGCGGCACCACAGCAAACGCGCGGCACGCATTTTGGCAATTTCCAAGTAGAAATTCATGCCAATCGCCCAGAAGAAGGACAAGCGACCTGCAAATGCATCGACATCCATGCCTGTGGCGATGGCAGTCTTCACATACTCTTGCCCATCGGCCAAGGTCAATGCCAATTCCAGGGCTTGATTAGCACCAGCTTCTTGCATGTGGTAGCCGCTGATGCTGATGGAATTGAACTTGGGCATGTGCTGCGCGGTGTAGGCGATGATGTCGCCGATGATGCGCATGCTGGGTTCAGGCGGATAAATGTAGGTGTTGCGCACCATGAACTCTTTCAGAATGTCGTTCTGAATCGTTCCGCTCAGTTGGTCTTGAGTCACGCCCTGCTCTTCGGCCGCCACCACGTAGCCGGCCAACACGGGCAGCACGGCACCGTTCATGGTCATGGAAACCGACACCTTGTCCAACGGAATCTGGTCGAACAAGATTTTCATGTCTTCCACGGAATCAATCGCCACGCCCGCTTTGCCCACATCGCCAGTCACGCGGGGATGGTCAGAGTCATAACCCCGGTGGGTGGCCAAATCAAACGCCACAGAAACACCTTGACCACCTGCGGCCAGGGCTTTTCTGTAAAACGCATTGGATTCTTCAGCGGTAGAAAAACCAGCGTATTGCCGAATCGTCCAAGGACGCACGGCGTACATGGTGGCTTGTGGGCCGCGCAAATAAGGCGCAAAACCCGGCAAGGTGTTGGTGTGCGCCAAACCATCCAAGTCTTGCGCGGTGTACAAAGGCTTGACCGTGATGCCGTCGGGTGTGAGCCAATTCAAACGACTGAGGTTGCCGTCCGGCGCAGACTTGGCTGCGGCTTTGTCCCAGTCAGCGATGGAATAAGTTTGAAATGGATTTTTTGAAGCACTCATGGTCACTCAAGCTTTAACACAATCTGCAAAATAATGGGTCACACCCAGGCTGTCTTTTTCTTCCACCAAGCCGTGGATGTCGGTTTCAAAACCAGGGCATTTCAAGTTGAATTCGCGGGCAAATTTCAAATAGTCAATGATGGTTTTGTTGAACACCTCACCCGGGATCAACAAAGGGATGCCCGGTGGGTAAGGCGTCACCAAGCTGGTGGTAATGCGACCTTCGAGTTGGTCAATGGGCACACGTTCGGTGTTGCGATGAGCGATCTGCGCGTAGGCATCGCTGGGCTTCATGGCGGGCGTCAAATCACTCAGGTACATCTCGGTGGTCAAGCGTGCAATGTCGTGCTTGGCATACAGCGTGTGAATGTGGTGACACAAATCGCGCAAACCCATTCTTTCGTACTTGGGCATTTTTTGACAGAACTCGGGCAGGATGCGCCACAGTGGTTGGTTGCGGTCGTAGTCATCTTTGAACTGCTGCAAGGCAGTCAACAACGAGTTCCAGCGGCCTTTGGTGATGCCGATGGTGAACATGATGAAGAAACTGTAGAGGCCGGTTTTCTCCACAATCACGCCGTGCTCTGCCAAGAATTTGGTGACGATGCTGGCAGGAATGCCCACCGTGTCGAACTTGCCATCCAAATTCAAACCGGGGGTCACGATGGTGGCCTTGATCGGGTCCAACATGTTGAAGTCATCGGCCATGTCACCAAAGCCATGCCAGTTAGGTGCACTGTTTTTGGAGCTGCGGCCTTTTTTCTCGGCCTTGATGATCCAATCTTCAGCACGACCCACGCCGTCATCCACCAAATTGTCTGGGCCCCAAACCTTGAACCACCAGTCCTTGCCGTATTCCTCGTCCACCTTGCGCATGGCGCGACGGAAATCCAGCGCTTCAGCGATGCTTTCTTCCACCAAAGCGGTACCGCCGGGGGGCTCCATCATGGCGGCTGCCACATCGCAGCTGGCAATGATGCTGTATTGAGGGCTGGTGCTGGTGTGCATCAGATAGGCCTCATTGAACAAATGGCGGTCGAGTTGATGACGTTGCGAGTCTTGCACCAAGACATGACTGGCTTGGCTGATACCTGCTAGCAACTTGTGGATGGATTGGGTCGAATACACCATCGACTCCATTGGGCGCACACGCTTCTTGCCCATGGCGTGGTAAGTGCCATAGAAAGGATGGAAGGCCGCATGCGGCAACCACGCTTCATCAAAATGCAAATTGGGGATGTAGCCATCCAGCATTTTTTTGATGGTCTCGGTGTTGTACAAAACGCCGTCATAGGTGGACTGGGTCAAGGTCATGACCTTGGGTTTGACAGTCTTGCTGTCCACGTTTTTTAGCAGCGGATTGGCCTTGATTTTCTTTTTGATGGCTTCGGGTTCGAATTCGCTCTGCGGAATCGGCCCGATGATGCCAAAGTGGTTGCGCGTGGGCTTCATGAACACCGGAATTGCACCGGTCATGATGATGGCGTGCAACACCGATTTGTGGCAATTGCGGTCCACCACCACCACGTCACCAGGGGCTACCGTGTGGTGCCAAACAATTTTGTTGGACGTGCTGGTGCCATTGGTCACGAAGAAACAATGGTCGGCATTGAAAATACGCGCCGCATTGCGTTCGCTCTCGCCAATTGCCCCATCGTGGTCCAGCAATTGACCCAACTCTTCGACAGCGTTGCAGACGTCGGCTCGCAGCATGTTTTCACCAAAAAATTGGTGAAACATTTGTCCCACAGGGCTTTTCAAAAACGCCACGCCACCCGAATGACCTGGGCAGTGCCACGAGTAAGAACCATCTTCAGCGTAGTCGAGCAAGGCTTTGAAGAAAGGCGGTTGCAAACCTTCCAAATAGCTTTTCGCTTCACGGATGATGTGTCGCGCCACAAATTCGGGCGTGTCTTCAAACATGTGAATGAACCCGTGCAACTCACGCAAGATGTCATTGGGCAGGTGACGCGATGTTTTGGTTTCGCCGTAGACATAAATCGGCACATCTGAATTTTTGCGCCTCACTTCATCGATGAAACTGCGCAAATTGACAACGGCGGGGTCTAAGTCGGGTCCAGGCGTGAATTCTTCATCGTCGATCGACAAGATGAAGGCCGAAGCGCGTGATTGTTGTTGGGCAAACTGGCTGAGGTCACCGTAGCTGGTCACACCCATGACTTCGTAGCCTTCCCCTTCGATGGCTTGTGCGAGTGCACGGATGCCCAATCCAGAGGTGTTCTCTGATCGGAAATCTTCGTCAATGATGACGATGGGGAAACGAAATTTCATCAGCGGCTCCAAGCTTGATTCACATTGAACGTGGCAAGCCTTCAAGTGTACCCGCCGAGGGCACTGCTACAATGCGCAGCACTGGAGAGGTGGATGAGCGGTTTAAGTCGCACGCCTGGAAAGCGTGTGTGGGTTTATCCCCACCGCGGGTTCGAATCCCGCCCTCTCCGCCATCAATAAGTTGAAGAAACAATCCCCAATCAAGTTGGGGATTTTTCTTTGGCAAATTATTTCTTGTCGCCGTCAGACTTGAACGCACCTGTCACGGTGTCGGAAACCGAGTCATAAGCAGAGGTCAAGGTTGAGCAACCTGTCACGCCCAAAGCGAGCAACACCAATAAAGACACAGAGAATGATTTGAAAACTTTTGACATGGTGATCCTTGTTGCGAAGTTGAATGATTCGGGAGCATCTTAGAGCAATTGGATGACCATTCTAAAGATACTTTCAGATTACTATTGTTTTGAATATCTATGCATGAGTTCTCGTTGGGCACTCAACGCAGGTTTTTTACCCAATGGCCCAACGCGCTGATAAGTACCTTGCGGAGTCAGGGCCCATGCATCTGCGGAGTCCCACAAATAAGCGACCAAGCATTCGTCAATGATGCGTTGCCGAAGTTCTTTGTCCAACACTGGCCAAGCCAATTCAATGCGGCGCAGCATATTGCGGTTCATCCAATCCGCGCTGGACAAGTAAAGGTCTTCTTTGTCTGCGATGCGGAAATAGAAAACACGTGAATGCTCTAAAAACCGCCCAATGATGGAGCGCACACGAATTCGGTCGGTGAACCCGGGTTGTTGCGCTGGCAAGATGCAAGCCCCTCGCACAATCAAATCAATTTCAACACCGCATTGCCCGGCCATCACCAGCGCTTGCGCCAAGCGTGTATCGGTGAGTGAATTCATTTTCAAAATGATCCGACCTTGCATACCCCGCTTGGCGGCTTTGGTCACACGGTCGATCATCGACAAGAGTTGATCTTGCAATTGAAAAGGAGCCACCCACAAATGGTTGAGCTTTGACAAACGTGATTGGCTGGCCAGTTGAGAAAACACCTGCTCCATGTCGGACGTGATGCGCGGATTGGCCGTGAGGTAACTCAAATCGGTGTAAAGCCGCGCGGTACGCGCGTTGTAGTTGCCGGTGGACAAATGCCCATAACGCACCAATTTATGACGCTCTTTGCGGGTCACCAGCAGCATCTTGGCGTGGGTTTTCAGACCAACCACGCCATAAACCACCTGAGCCCCAACGGACTCCAATCGTTCAGCCCAATTGATATTGGCTTCTTCATCAAACCGCGCTTTGATTTCCACCACGGCGGTGACTTCTTTGCCCATGCGCACCGCTTCGCGCAGCAACTCCATCAGTTCAGAATCATTGCCGGTTCGGTAAATGGTTTGCTTGATGGCCAGAACATCAGGGTCATGCACCGCTTCGCGCAAAAAGTCCAGCACCCCCAAAAAACTCTCGAAGGGCTGATGGATCATCACGTCATGCCTGCGCAACTGATCGAAGATGGCTTCACCTTCTTGCAGCTGTCGCGGGTAACAAGCCAAATGCGGGGGGAACAACAACTGGGGTTTGTCAATCAGGTCAATCATTTGATTCAAACGAACCAAATTGACAGGACCATCGACACGGTAGAGTGCTTCAGGCGGCAATTGGAATTGACGCAATAGAAACTGGGCCAAATAGTCAGAACATACCGAAGCCACTTCCAAGCGAACTGGACGACCAAATTGTCGATGCTCTAAGCCTTGGCGTAAGGCAGTGCGAAGATTTTTCACATCTTCTTCGTCCACCAACATTTCGGAGTCGCGGGTGACGCGGAATTGGGAAAATTCGCCGACCACACGGTCCGGGAACAAATCCTTCAAGTGCGACCGAATCACGCTGGACAAGGCAACGAATTGAACACCCTGCCCGTCTGCCAATTTGTTGGGAATGCGGATCACACGCGGCAACGCTCTGGGCACTTTCACAATGGCAATTTCGTTTTGTCGGCCAAACGCGTCTTTGCCAGACAACCGAACAATGAAGTTCAAAGACTTGTTGGCCACCACCGGAAAAGGATGGGACGGGTCCAAGACCACAGGTGTGAGCAAGGGTTTGACTTCCCGTTCGAAATACTGGCGAACCCACTTGTGTTGGGCTGGATTGCGGTCATCGTGGGTGATGAGCTGAATACCTTCTTGGTTGAAGGCAGGAATCAACTCTTCATTGAAGACCCGGTATTGCTCGTCCACCAAATGATGGGCCACCTCCGTGACTTGACGGTAACTGGTCTCCGAATAAGGCGACTGAACATTTTTGGCATCTTTTTCATAAAGATGCAGCGCCACCCGCACCTCGAAAAATTCATCCAAGTTGGAAGACACGATGCAAAGGTAGCGCAGTCGCTCCAACAAGGGGACGTCTGGTCGTTTGGCCCAGTCCAACACCCGTTCGTTGAAAGCGAGCACGCTTTCATCCCTGTCGATGAAGGATTTTTTTGATGACGTTGTTAGTAATTCAGACAAGGATGTCAGCCAATGCTTGCGCACTGGATTCAGCGGTGGTTTGGTCCATGGCTTCAACCATGATGCGAAGAACTGGCTCGGTGCCACTGGGTCGGATCAACACACGCCCGTTTTGTCCCAAGCGTTGTTCGGTCTGCTTGATGGCGGTTTGAAAACCCTGGTGCGTCCGCCAATCGACATCAGGTGCCCATCGAACATTCAAAAGGCATTGCGGGAATAATTTCACGTCTTTGAGCAATTCTGATGGCGTGGATTTGGCTCGCAAACAGCATTGCAACACTTGCAAGGCGCTGATCAAGCCATCACCGGTGGAATGCTTGTCCAGCACCAACAAATGGCCTGAGCCTTCCCCACCCAACAGCAAATGGTTTTGCACCATGGTTTCCAACACATACCGGTCGCCCACCTTGGCGCGGTGAAGTTGGATGCCTTGCTTGTTCAGTGCCAACTCAATGCCTTGGTTGGTCATGAGGGTGCCCACCACGGCTTTGATGTTGTCGCCTGCACGAAGTCGGTCTAAGGCCAACAAATACAAGAGTTCGTCACCATTGAACAAACGGCCGGTGGCATCCGCCATGATCAAGCGATCCGCGTCACCATCCAAGGCCACACCAAACTGCGCACCTGAATCGAGAACTGCACGTTGCAATGCCTGTGGCTTAGTGGCCCCGACGTTTTGGTTGATGTTCATGCCATCCGGAGAACAACCAATCGACACCACTTCGGCCCCCAATTCGCTGAACAATTTTGGAGCGATCAAGTAGGCTGCACCATGGGCCGCATCAACCACGATTTTTTGCCCTTTCAGGGTCAAATCTGCATGGAAGGCACTTTTGCAGAACTCAATGTAGCGACCCGCTGCATCATCCAAACGCTTGGCTTTGCCCAAGGATTGGGAGTCCACCCAGACAGGTGCTTGTGCCAATTTGGCTTCCACGGCCAACTCCCAAGCATCATCCAATTTGCTGCCTGCCGCACTGAAAAATTTGATGCCGTTGTCGTCAAACGGGTTGTGACTGGCGCTGATGACCACCCCCAAATTGGCCCGCAATGCTTTGGTCAAATAGGCCACGCCTGGCGTGGGCAATGGCCCCAGCAAGACGACATCCACACCTGCTGAATTGAAACCTGCTTCGAGCGCGGACTCCAACATATAGCCAGAGATACGCGTGTCTTTGCCGATCAACACCCTTGGACGTGCATCTTCTGCCTTGAGTTGATGGCCCACCGCATTGGCCAAGCGCAACATGAAGTCTGGAGTGATGGGGGATTGACCCACCGTGCCTCTAATGCCATCCGTGCCAAAGTAGTTTCTTTTCATCGTTGTCTTCTTGATTGTTTGGATGATTTTAAAGACGCTTGGCTGCGGACCAGACGGCCAAGGCCGACACCGTTTCAGCCACATCATGCACGCGCACGACCGCGGCACCTCGCTCAACGGCCAAGATGGCTGCTGTGACGCTGGGGATCAAGCGTTGGTGAACATCCAAACCCGTTACCGCCCCCAGCGACGATTTGCGCGACCAGCCCACCAACACCGGCGCTTGCAAAGAATGAAGTTGCGCTTGCTGAGCAAGCAATTGGAAATTTTGTTCAACGGTTTTGCCAAAGCCAACCCCGGGGTCGATGACGATGCGTTGACGATCAATGCCAGCAGCATCGGTCCGGTGCAATTGCTTGGTGAAAAAATCCAATACCGAAGGCATGGCCTCGCCTTGCATGGGGCTGATCTGCATGGTTTGTGGTTCGCCATGCATGTGCATCATGCAGATGCCGCACTTGTAAGCAGCCACCACGGACAAGGCATCCGCTTGTCGCAGGGCCCACACGTCATTGATGATGTCCACGCCCATGTCCAATGCACGGCGCATGTTTTCAGCGTGGTAGGTGTCGACGGAGATGGGCACATGCCAGTTCATCAACTCACCCAATACAGGCTCGATACGGGCCCATTCTTGATCTGCGGTCAACGCCGTGGCGCCTGGCCGGGTGGATTCACCCCCCACGTCCAACATATCGGCACCCGATTGTCGCAATCGCATTGCTTCTTCAATGGCCATGGCTGCCAACTTGGGGGTTGGATGGCCAGAGAAAGAGTCCGGTGTGACGTTCACAATCCCCATCACCAAGGGGCGTTGCAAGCTCAATTCGAATCGAGAGGTCTGCCAAAAATCAAAATGGGGCCGAAGCCCCAGATTGGTATCCTTATTGGCCTGGATCATGCCGTGGTGGGTGTGGGATTGGGTTGCACCGACGGTGTGCCACCCGAACCATCACCTGAGGAAGGTGTGCGCGGCGCCCAATCTTTGGGTGGGCGGGGTGGGCGCCCAGCCATGATGTCGTCGAGTTGCTCGCTGTCGATGGTTTCCCATTCCAGCAAAGCGTGGGCCATGGCGTGCATCTGCTCAGCGTGCTCTTCAATCAGGCGACGCGCCAAGTTGTATTGGCCATCAATGATGTTGCGGACCTCGTCGTCCACTTTCTTCATGGTCGATTCGCTCATGTTGGTGGTTTTGGTCACCGAGCGACCCAAGAACACTTCGCCTTCGTTTTCGGCATAAACCATGGGGCCCAAGGCTTCTGACATGCCGTAGCGCATCACCATGTCGCGGGCGATTTGGGTGGCACGTTCAAAGTCATTGGATGCACCCGTGGTCATTTGATTCATGAACACTTCTTCGGCGATGCGACCACCAAACAACATGCTGATTTGGTTCAACATGTAGACGCGGTCATAGCTGTAACGGTCAGCTTCTGGCAGGCTCATGGTGACACCCAGGGCACGACCACGCGGAATGATGGTGACTTTGTGCACCGGATCGCATTTGGGCAGCAACTTGCCGATCAAGGCATGGCCAGACTCGTGGTAGGCCGTGTTGCGACGCTCTTCCTCGGGCATCACCATGCTGCGGCGCTCAGGTCCCATGAGGATTTTGTCTTTGGCTTTTTCAAAGTCCACCATCTCAACCACGCGGGCATTGCGACGAGCTGCCATCAAGGCGGCTTCGTTGGTCAAATTGGCCAAGTCTGCGCCACTCATGCCAGGTGTGCCACGCGCAATCACGCCTGGCGACACGTCTTGACCCACAGGGATTTTGCGCATGTGCACATTCAAGATTTGTTCGCGACCCCGAATATCAGGCAAGGTCACATAGACCTGACGGTCAAAGCGACCTGGGCGCAACAAGGCGGCATCCAAGATGTCTGGGCGGTTGGTGGCGGCCACCACGATCACACCCAAGTTGGTTTCAAAACCATCCATCTCCACCAGCATTTGGTTCAAGGTTTGTTCGCGTTCATCGTTGCCACCACCCAAGCCGGCACCGCGCTGGCGACCAACTGCATCAATTTCATCAATGAAGATGATGCAAGGGGCGTTTTTCTTGGCGTTTTCAAACATGTCGCGCACACGTGCAGCGCCCACACCCACAAACATCTCAACGAAGTCTGAGCCTGAAATGCTGAAGAAAGGCACCTTGGCTTCACCGGCGATGCCTTTGGCCAACAAGGTTTTGCCGGTTCCAGGGGGGCCAACCAGCAACAAACCGCGGGGAATGCGTCCACCGAGTTTTTGAAATTTTTGCGGGTCTTTCAAGAAGTCGACAACCTCTTTGACTTCTTCTTTGGCTTCATCGCAACCGGCCACATCAGCGAAGGTGACCGTGTTGTTGTTCTCATCCAGCATGCGGGCTTTGCTTTTGCCAAAGCTGAAAGCGCCGCCTTTGCCGCCGCCTTGCATTTGCCGCATGAAGTAGACCCATACACCAATGAGCAGCAACATGGGGCCCCAGCTGACCAACAGAGTCATGAGCAAGGAACCTTCTTCGCGGGGTTTGACATCGAACTTCACGTTGTTGGCGATCAAGTCACCCACCAAGCCGCGGTCTAAGTAAGTGGCATTGGTGCGCACCTTGCGTTCATCGGTGGTGGTGGCGACAATTTCTGTGCCGCCCTGACCTTCTTGGATGGTGGCTGATTTGATGCGTTTGCCACGCACTTCTTCGAGAAAGTCGGAATAAGCCAAGTAGCCATTGCCTGTTTGACCGCGTGTATCAAACTGCTTGAAAACGGTGAAAAGCACCATGGCAATCACGAGCCAAACAGCCAATTTAGAGAACCAAGGGTTGTTCAAAGTGAACTCCAGTCAATGCGTGCCTAGCGAAATGCTTGGGCAGTAGGTTGCGACCATTTTAGGCTTTTCAAGCTGCTTTTCCCATGCCCCCACACAGCGTGGTATGGAGACCACCCCGATAGGCTCTTCAAGGGCTTATCGAGCCTGTACTGGTGGGCTTGAAGCGCGAAATTGACTTCTTTTGAATACAAATAAACTAACTTTGAGTGGCCTTCAATCCTATGCCCACCAGAAAATTCTCAGCGGATTTGTCCCTGCTGGCTTTGGGCTTAAAGGGCTTGACCACCTTGAACGTGTCTTGAAACAGCTTGACCAAGTCGTCATAGCCGCCGCCGTGGAACACCTTGACCACCAATGCACCGTCATTTTTTAAATGGCTCTTGCAGAAATCGACCGCCAATTCCACCAAGTGCGAAATGCGGGCTGCATCCGCTGAAGCAATGCCCGATAAATTGGGCGCCATGTCAGACACCACCACATCCACGGCTTTGCCATCAAGGTGTTCGACCAACTGGGCCAAAACGGCTTCGTCTCGAAAATCGCCTTGCAAAAAGAAAACGCCTTCAATAGGCTCCATCGGCAGCAAATCCAACGCCACCAAGGTGGCATCCAATTCGCCAGTGGCGGCACCTTCTGGGGCCATGCGTCGGCGCAAATACTGGCTCCAAGCGCCTGGCGTACTGCCCAAATCCACCACCACCATGCCGGGTTTGAACAGGCCCAAACTCTCGTCAATTTCTTTGAGTTTGTAGGCGGCTCTGGCTCTGTACCCTTCGCGCTTGGCCAATTTCACATAGGGGTCATTGACATGGTCGTTCAACCATGACTTGTTGACTTTTTTGCTTTGCGTTTTGACTTTCAATTCTTGGCCCTCTGTCTCGGCTGATAATACCGACATGTCTGCTATTCAACTCACCCCCACCGAACGCAAAGCCCATCGTGCATTGGCCCATCACTTAGACCCCGTCGTCATGATTGGCAATGATGGCCTCACTGCCGCGGTGGTCAAAGAAACCGACTTGGCCTTGAATGCCCACGGTCTGATCAAAATTCGTGTCTTGGGTGACGACCGCCAAACCCGTGAAGTGATCTTTCAAGCCTTGGCCAATCAACTCAAGGCCGCACCGATTCAACACATCGGCAAGTTGCTCGTGCTGTGGCGGCCACAGCCTGAAAAAGCCAAAAAGATCGATGAAGACCGCAAACCAGGTCCGCGTGAGTTCAAGGTTTTGAAATACAGCAGCCGTGGTGGTCAACGACCCGAAATGAAGCGTGTGAAAGTGCTGGGCAATCAACGCTTGGCGGCCGGCGGTCAAATCAAACGCGCCAAACCCAAACAAAAATCGGTCAAGAAGTCAGCCCAAGGTTGACCTCTCAGAGGTAGGACACCTTGATGATTTCATAGGTTTTCACGCCGCCTGGCGCTTCGACGCTGGCCACATCACCCTCTTCTTTGCCAATCAAGGCGCGGGCAATCGGGCTGCTGATGTTGATCAAGCCCAGTTTCAAATCGGCCTCATCCTCGCCCACGATTTGGTATTTGAAAGCATCCCCTGAAGCTTCATCCTCCAGTTCCACAGTGGCGCCAAACACCACGCGGCCGCCCGCATCCAAATTAGTGGGGTCAATGATTTGCGACATGGACAGCTTGCTCTCAATTTCTTGAATGCGCCCTTCAATGAAACCTTGACGGTCTTTGGCCGCATCGTATTCAGCGTTCTCGCTCAAGTCGCCTTGTGCCCGGGCTTCAGCAATGGCGTTGATCACCCAAGGCCGATCCACGGTTTTCAAGGTGTGCAATTCTTGTTTTAATTTTTCAGCACCGTTTTTGGTGATGGGAATGGTGGCCATGTCAATTGATCCGTGAAAAGCTCAAGCCAACAGTTGCTGGTGCAACTCTTGAACCGAATAAACATCAAGGTTGTCGAGGTATTTCATACCTTCAACAGCGGCTTCGGCACCAGCGATGGTGGTGAAGGTGGTCACACGCGCCATCAGGGATGAGGTGCGGATTTGGCGCGAATCGGCAATCGCATTGCGACGCTCTTCCACCGTGTTGATGACCAAGGCGATTTCATTGTTCTTGATGATGTCCACCACATGCGGGCGGCCTTCGGTGACTTTGTTCACGGCGGTCACAGGCAATCCTGCTTCATGGATGGCCGCCGCCGTGCCTTTGGTGGCGATCAGCTCAAAGCCATACGCAATCAAGCCACGCGCGACTTCAATGGCACGCGGTTTGTCGGCGTTTTTCACCGTCAGAAAGACTTTGCGAACTGCATCCGTGGGTCGTGGCAGTTTGGTGCCCGCGCCCAATTGGCTTTTCACAAAGGCTTCGCCAAAGGTTTTGCCCACGCCCATGACTTCACCTGTGGACTTCATCTCGGGGCCCAGGATGGTGTCGACACCAGGGAATTTCACAAATGGAAACACCGCTTCTTTGACACTGAAATAAGGCGGCAAGACTTCTTTGGCAATGCCTTGTGAGGCCAGGCTTTGACCCACCATGCAACGCGCGGCCACCTTGGCCAATTGAATGCCGGTGGCCTTGCTGACAAATGGCACCGTGCGGCTGGCACGCGGATTGACTTCCAACACATAAATCACATCTTGGCCATTCAGGTTTTGAATGGCGAACTGCACGTTCATCAAGCCCACCACATGCAAGCCGTGCGCCATGGCCGTGGTTTGGCGTTTGAGTTCATTCACTGTTGCTGGTGACAAGGAATACGGCGGCAGAGAACAAGCCGAGTCGCCACTGTGAACGCCCGCTTGTTCAATGTGTTCCATGACGCCACCAATGAAGACTTCTTGGCCGTCGCAGATGGCGTCCACATCGCATTCGATCGCGTCATTCAAGAAGCGGTCCAGCAGCACTGGCGAATCGTGGCTGACTTTCACGGCTTCGCGCATATAGCGTTCCAAATCGCGTTGCTCGTGCACGATTTCCATCGCGCGGCCACCCAGCACGTAGCTGGGGCGCACCACCAAGGGATAGCCCAATTCGGCCGCCTTGGTGAGGGCTTCGGCTTCGGTGCGTGCCGTGGCATTGGGCGGTTGACGCAGACCCAATTGGTGCAGCAACTGTTGAAAACGCTCGCGGTCTTCGGCCGCATCGATCATGTCGGGACTGGTGCCAATGATGGGCACGCCAGCCGCTTCCAAGCCAAGGGCCAATTTCAAAGGGGTTTGACCACCGTATTGAACGATGACGCCCATGGGCTTTTCTTTGTCAACGATCTCCAGCACGTCTTCCAGGGTGAGCGGCTCGAAATACAAGCGATCACTGGTGTCGTAGTCGGTGGACACGGTTTCGGGGTTGCAATTGACCATGATGGTTTCATAACCATCTTCACGCATGGCCAAAGCGGCATGCACACAGCAGTAATCAAACTCAATGCCCTGGCCAATGCGGTTGGGGCCACCACCCAGCACCATGATTTTTTTCTTGTCCGTGGGCGCGGCTTCGCACTCGTCTTCGTAAGTGGAATACATGTAGGCCGTGCGTGTGGCGAATTCGGCGGCACAGGTGTCGACGCGCTTGAACACAGGGCGCACATTCAGGGCGTGGCGAGCATCGCGGACCGCTTGCTCGGTGGTTTTGAGTTGTTTGGCCAAGCGGCGGTCAGAAAAACCTTTTTGTTTCAGCGTCAGCAGCTCGGTGGCGGACAACGCTGACAGGCTGTGCTTTTCAAGCTCAAGTTCGATCTTGACGATCTCTTCAATTTGCACCAAGAACCAGGGGTCGATGCGGGTCAAGGCGAAGACCTCGTCGACGCTCATGCCCAGCGCGAAAGCATCGCCCACATACCAAATGCGTTCGGGGCCAGGCTCGCCCAGTTCTTTTTCCAAGACCTCGCGGTCTTGGGTTTTTTCATTCATGCCATCCACGCCCACTTCGAGGCCACGCAAGGCTTTTTGGAAGGACTCTTGGAAGGTGCGGCCAATCGCCATCACCTCGCCCACCGACTTCATTTGGGTGGTGAGTCGGCTGTCTGCGGTGGGGAATTTTTCGAATGCAAAGCGCGGGATTTTGGTGACGACGTAGTCGATGCTGGGCTCAAAGCTCGCGGGAGTGGCACCACCCGTGATGTCATTGCGCAACTCATCCAAGGTGAAACCCACCGCCAATTTGGCGGCCACTTTGGCAATGGGGAAGCCCGTGGCTTTGGAGGCCAAAGCCGATGAACGCGATACACGGGGGTTCATCTCAATCACCACCATGCGGCCGTCTGCGGGATTGATGGAAAACTGCACGTTCGAGCCGCCGGTATCGACGCCAATTTCACGCAACACCGCCAAGCTGGCATCGCGCAAGATTTGGTATTCCTTGTCCGTCAGTGTTTGGGCCGGGGCCACCGTGATCGAGTCGCCGGTGTGCACGCCCATGGGGTCCAAGTTTTCAATCGAGCACACGATGATGCAGTTGTCCGCTTTGTCGCGCACCACTTCCATCTCGTACTCTTTCCAACCCAACAAAGACTCTTCAATCAGCAATTCGTTGGTGGGCGAGGCTTCCAAGCCGCGCTTGCAAATGGTTTCGAATTCTTCAGAGTTGTAGGCGATGCCGCCACCTGTGCCGCCCAAGGTGAAGCTGGGGCGAATGACGACTGGGAAGCCCACCGTTTTTTGCACCGCCCAGGCCTCGTCCAAACTGTGCGCAATGCCGGAACGCGCGGACCCCAAACCAATCTTGGTCATGGCGTCTTTGAACTTCAGGCGGTCTTCGGCTTTGTCGATCGCCTCGGGGGTGGCACCAATCAACTCAATGGGTTTGCCGGTGTTGGCACCACGGTATTTGTCCAACACGCCGTTGTGCCACAAGTCCAATGCACAGTTCAAGGCGGTTTGACCACCCATGGTCGGCAGGATGGCATCGGGTCGTTCTTTGGCAATGATTTTTTCAACCGTTTTCCAAGTGATCGGTTCGATGTACGTCACATCGGCGGTCGCGGGGTCGGTCATGATCGTGGCCGGGTTGCTGTTGATCAAGATGACTTTGTAGCCCTCTTCGCGCAAGGCTTTGCAAGCTTGTACGCCGGAGTAATCGAATTCACAGGCTTGACCAATGACGATGGGGCCCGCGCCAATCAGGAGAATGCTTTTGAGGTCTGTGCGCTTAGGCATGTGAAGTTACCGCCATGGATTGAATGAAACGGTCAAACAAGTAGCCGATATCGTGGGGGCCCGGAGAGGCCTCGGGGTGACCTTGAAAACTGAAGGCCGGTTGGTTGGTGAGTTCCAGGCCTTGCAAACTGCCGTCAAACAAACTCACGTGCGTGGCACGCACATGGGCCGGCAGTGTTTTGTCATCCACGGCGAAACCGTGGTTTTGACTGGTGATGGAGACACGGCCTGTGGCCAAGTCTTTCACCGGATGGTTGGCACCGTGGTGACCGAATTTCATTTTGTAGGTTTGTGCGCCGCAGGCCAAAGCCAAAATTTGGTGCCCCAAGCAAATGCCAAACAGTGGCACACGCTGGGTCAAGAAAGATTGTGTGGCTTCAATGGCGTAGGTGCAAGGGCCAGGGTCGCCCGGGCCATTGGACAAAAACACGCCATCGGGCTTCAACTTCATGACGTCTTCTGCCGAGGTTTGAGCGGGCACCACGGTGACTTTGCAACCGCGCTGGGCCAGCATGCGCAAGATGTTGCGTTTGACACCGAAGTCCAAGGCGACCACATGAAACTTGGCGTTGCTTTGTTGGCCATAGCCACGGCCCAATTGCCATTCGGTTTCCAGCCATTCGTAGGCTGCTTTCACCGACACGACTTTCGCCAAATCCAAGCCCGACATGGCCGGTGCGGTTTGGGCCAAGGCAATGGCTTCTTTGATTTTTTCGGGAGTGGGCAACTCACCCGCGGCCAAGCCGAGGATGGCACCGTTTTGCGCACCGTGTTCGCGCAAATGGCGGGTGAGTTTGCGGGTGTCGATGTTGGCAATCGCCACCGTTTTGTGCGCTTTCAAATAATCCGACAAATTGCTTTGGGCGCGGAAATTGGAATGGATCAGGGGCAGATTTTTGATGATCAAGCCGGCGGCGTGCACATCACTGGATTCACTGTCTTCTTCGCATACCCCGTAATTGCCAATGTGGGGATAGGTGAGGGTCACCATCTGTTGGTTGTAACTGGGGTCGGTCAATATTTCTTGATAACCCGTCATCGAAGTGTTGAAAACCACCTCGCCTACAGTGTGGCCTTGATGACCGATGGATTGCCCTGTGAAGACTGTGCCGTCTGCAAGCGCCAAGATAGCGGAAGGGTGATTTCCCTGAAGAGACAAAAGCACTCAGATCTCCGAGATTCGGTGACGCCCCGCGACCAAGAGAGGCCCTCTCTTTGACGACTTGACAAGGGGATTGGCTTTTTATCGAGCGAAGGGCGTGCGGTTGATGAAGAAGTCCGGCATTATAACCCTCAGGGTTAACCCGAAATCTCTTCAATGACGCGCTTGTGTAGCACTCGCATGCAGGCAAATGGCAGCGGCGGCGGCCACATTCAAAGACTCTTCGCCACCGGGTTGCGCGATGCGCACCTGTTGCTGGGCCAACGCGGTCCAACGCGGGTCCACGCCCTGCCCTTCATGGCCCAAGACCCACATGCAGGGCATGGGCAGTTGTTGGCGTTGCACCAGTTCGTGCAAAAAATCACCTTGGTGTGAACTGGTGATCAACACCGGCAAATTCAATGCAGCCAATTCCTCCATCGACACAGATTCAAACAAGCGAACACCGAAATGCGCCCCCATGGCGGCACGCACCACTTTGGCAGACCACATGGCCACCGTACCCGGGGTGGTGATGACTTGGGTGAAGCCAAACGCAGCGGCACTGCGCAAAATGGAACCCGCATTGCCAGGATCTTGCAAGCGGTCCAACACCAAACTGGGCTGGTCAGGCTGCAAGTCCACAGCGCTTGGCAAGGCCAGCACCGCACCCATCCAAGCAGGTGAAGGCAAGTTGCTGAGGGCTTGCATGAGTTTGTCCGGCAACAAGGTCAAGGCGTCACACCGTTCAGACCATTGGGCGATGACTTGTTCATCCACGGTATCGGACATCACCACTTCCGCCAGTCGATGGCCACGGTCCACCGCGGCTTGGCACAAATGATCGCCTTCCAACCAAACGCGCTGCTGCAAACGGTAAGCCGTGTTGTCGCTGGTGAGTTGACGCAGTTGCTTGAACCAGGGGTTGTCTTTGGAGGTGACGGTCTTGGGCGTCATGACGAGAGCTGTTCTGCTTTGTGCAACAAGGCGGTCACCGGTGCAAAACTGCGGCGGTGCCAGATGGTCGGGCCATGGATTTGCAAAGCCAGCAAATGCGCGGCTGTGCCATAGCCTTTGTGCTGGGCAAAACCATGGTTGGGAAAGGCTTGGTCAATGCTTTCACACCAGCGATCACGCTCTACTTTGGCCAAGATGGATGCAGCAGAAATACACGGCACCTTGCTGTCGCCTTTGATGATGGCTTCGGCCAAGATGTCCAGCACGGGCAGCCGATTGCCATCCACCAAGACTTTGCCGGGCTTGAGCCGCAAGCCTTGCACCGCACGTTGCATGGCCAACATCGTGGCCTGCAAAATATTCAATCGATCGATTTCTTCCACCGAGGCTTGCGCGACCGAACAACACAAAGCGCGAGCGCGAATCTCGTCATAGAGCTTGTCGCGCTTCAACGGGCTGAGTTTTTTCGAGTCGGCCAATCCTTTGATGGGCGATAAATCGTCCAAGATCACCGCTGCGGCAAACACCGGGCCAGCCAAGGGGCCACGCCCGGCCTCGTCCACCCCAGCCAGCAACACCGGGCCGTCCCAATTCAAGGCGGTTTGCTCAAGCGGCAATGATTTTTTCGAGCGCATGGCGGGCCAGTGAGGACATGTCTTGTTTCAAGCTTTGATGCAAGGCTTGAAAAGCTTGATGCATTTGCTTGACTTGTTCGGGATGGTCAAGCCAGTGCTGCAATGCGCTGGCGAATGCCTGCGGCGTGGCGGCGTCTTGCAGCAATTCGGGCACCACAAAATCTTGGCACAAGATGTTGGGCAAGCCGACCCAAGCTTGCAATCGTTTTCGGTTCGTGATTTGCCAACTCAGCCAGGGCATTTTGTAAGCGATGACCATGGGGCGTTTGAACAAAGCGGCTTCCAAGGTGGCCGTGCCACTGGCCACCAACACCAAATCAGCAGCGCCCAAGGCCGCATGGCTTTGGCCTTCCAACAATCGAATGTTTTTCAACCCACTGTGGTGCACATGCGCTTGCACCGCCGACATCAATCCTGGGGCCACGGGCAACAAAACCTGCAACTGGGGATGCTGTTGTTGAAGCAAGGCTGCGGCTTGCAAGAACACCGGGGCAAGCTGCGCTATTTCAGACTGTCGGCTACCGGGCATCAAGGTCAAAACCAAGTCGTTGTCATCCAAACCCAGTGCAGCACGAACAGGCGCTTTGTCCACATGGTCAGCGATGGTGTGGGCAATTGGATGGCCCACAAAAGTGGCGGCAATGCCGTGTTGTGCCAACAAGGCCGGTTCGAAGGGAAACAAACACAAGACATGATCGACACTGTCGCGGATTTTCTGCAAGCGCTCCGCCCGCCATGCCCAGACCGAGGGACAGACAAATTGAACCGTGGGAATGCCTTGCTTCTTCAAGTCTTTGGCCAAATCAAGGTTGAAATCAGGCGCATCGACCCCGATGAACAACTGGGGCGGGTCTTGCAGCAAGCGTTGTTTGAGTTGACGGCGAATCCCGACAATCTCGCGGTAGTGTTTCAGCACCTCCACATAGCCACGCACGGCCAATTTGCTCACCGGCCACCAAGATGCAAAACCAAGGGCATTCATGCGCGGGCCGCCAATGCCACACAGTTGCACACCGGGCCACTGTTGTTGCAAGCTGGGGATCAACAAAGACGCCAGCAAATCACCCGAGGCTTCACCCGCCACCATGGCGATTTGTTGGGGTTGCGGGGTTTGGGACATCAACACCTGCGGCGGTGTTGCTCAGCGAACAATGCCGCGCTGGGGCGACACGTCTTGCAAGAACGAGGTCATCAAGGCCACGACGGCTTGCAAGTCGTCCTGGCCTTCATCCAAGGCTTGAATGTGCAGCGCTGCTTGCTCCAAGGTCAGACCATCGCGGTACAGCAGTTTGTGCATCGCCTTGACCGCTTGAATTTGCGCGGGGGTGAAACCACGGCGCTTCAAGCCTTCGAAATTCATGGACCTCGCCTGCGCTGGTTGGCCTTGGCACATCACAAACGGTGGCAGGTCGGCAAACAACAAAGAGTTCATGGCGGTGAAACTGTGGGCACCGAGTCGGCAAAACTGGTGCACCACCGTGAAGCCGCCCAAGATGGTCCAGTCGCCCACATGCACATGGCCGGCCAGTTGGGTGCTGTTGGCAAAGATGGTGTGGTTGCCCACCTGACAATCGTGCGCCAGATGCACATAGGCCATGATCCAGTTGTCGTCACCCACACGGGTCACGCCTTGGTCACCCACGGTCCCGATGTTGAAGGTGCAAAACTCGCGAATCACATTGCGGTTTCCGATGACCAGTTCACAGGGTTCACCTGCGTATTTTTTGTCTTGTGGTACCGCGCCCAATGAATTGAACTGGAAGATTTGGTTCTGCTCACCAATCGTGGTGTGGCCTTCGATCACGCAGTGCGCCGCCACCGTGGTGCCCGCCCCTATGCGCACATGCGGGCCGATGGTGGTGAAGGGTCCAACCGACACGCTCTCGTGCAGTTGCGCCGCCGGGTCCACCAGGGCTGAGGGGTGAATCAAGGCCATGGGTGAATGCTCAGGCGATGGTGCGCATGGTGCACATCAATTCGGCTTCCACCGCCAGCTCTTCACCAACCCAAGCTTTGGCCTTGAATTTGAAAATACCGGCTTTCATGCGATCAAGTTCGACACACAAGGTGAGTGCATCGCCGGGCTCGACGGGGCGTTTGAAACGCGCTCCATCAATGCCTGCAAAGTAATACACGGTGTTGTCGTCTGGCACCACGTCCAGGGTGTTGAACGCCAGCAAGGCCGCGGCTTGGGCCAAAGCTTCCAGCATCAACACGCCTGGCATGACCGGGCGGTGCGGGAAATGGCCATTGAAAAAGGGTTCGTTGATGGTGACGTTTTTCAAGGCCTTGATGGACTTGCCTTTTTCAATCTCGAGCACACGGTCAACCAACAAAATGGGATAACGATGCGGAAGCAGTTTCAGAATTTGATGGATATCCATGCTCATGACCTTTGTTTGGATTGACCTGCTTCTAACAATTTGATGCGTTCACGCAGCGCGTTCAGCTGCTTCAAACTGGCCGCATTTTTGTGCCAAGTTTTATTGTCGTCGATGGGGAACACGCCGGTGTACTGACCCGGCTTTTGCAAAGAATGGGTGACGACGCTGGCGGCCGACACGTGCACACCATCAACCAGCGTCAAGTGGCCCAAGACCACCGCGCCGCCACCAATCGTGCAATGGGCACCAATGTGGGTGCTGCCGGCCACGCCGACGCAACCCGCCATGGCTGTGTGGGCACCGACGTGCACGTTGTGGCCAATTTGAATCAGGTTGTCCAACTTCACGCCATCTTCAATCACGGTGTCGGCAATCGCCCCCCGGTCGATGCAGGTGTTGGCACCAATCTCCACATCGTTGCCAATGCGCACCGCGCCGAGTTGCTCGATCTTGATCCATTGCTGGTCTTCGGGGGCAAAGCCAAAGCCATCAGCACCAATGACGACACCGGCGTGCAGGATGCAGTTTTCGCCAATGCGGCAACCGGCAGAAACCGTGACCCGGGACTTCAAGCAGGTGCCCGCGCCAATCACAGCGCCCTCTTCCACCACACACAAGGGCCCGATTTGGACGCTGGCATGCACTTGGGCGCTGGGGTGCACCACGGCGCTGGGGTGGACCAAGGGCTCGGTGTGAGGTTGCGCGGCCAGCAACTGCGACTTCCAAAGCTGGGTGGTGCGTGCCCAATAGGCGTAGGGATTGGCCGTCGAGATGCAGGGGCCACGGCGCTGGGCTTGTGCTTCGTGTGCTGGGGAAACAATCACACAGGCGGCCTGGCTGCTGTCGAGCTGGGCGATGTATTGGGGGTGGCTCAGAAAAGACAAATCCCCTTGGGCGGCAGACGCCAAAGGGGACAAGCCGGTGATGAGAAGGTCTGGGGACCCGTGCAGCGTGCCGCCCAGCTTGTCAACCAACCAGCCTAATCGCATGGCAACCACGCCATCACTTACCGCTGTTGATGACTTTGATCACTTTTTCGGTGATGTCGTGCTTGGGGTTGATGTAAACCGCTTCTTGCAGGATCAAGTCGTATTTTTCGGCTTCGGCTACTTGCTTGACGACCTTGTTGGCTTTTTCCAGCACCTGTTGCAGCTCTTCGTTTTTGCGGGCGTTCAGGTCTTCTTGGAATTCGCGGCGTTTGCGCTGAAATTCACGGTCTTGGTCAGTCAATTGACGCTGGCGGGTGGTGCGCTGCGTTTCTGACAAAGTTGGCGAATCGCGCTCGAGTTTTTCAGAATTGGATTTGAGGCTGTTGCCCAGTTCAACCAATTCTTTTTCACGTTTGGAGAACTCTTGCTCCAGCTTGGTCTGCGCCACTTTGGCGGTGTTGGCCTCGCGGAAGATTCGGTCGGTGTTGATGAAGCCTACCCGAAACTCTTGCGCAAAGGAGGCCACAGCGCCCATGCAGAACAGGCTGGTTAAAAGCAGACGTGAAGGATTGAATTTCATCAAAAGGCCGTCCCGATTTGGAATTGGAAGGGTTGCATTGTATCGTTCTCAAACTTCTTAAGCGGTTTGGCCCAAGCGAATCTGAGTGGCCCAACCGGAGAGATCCAACTCAGGCCAATACCGGCCGAGCTTCGAAGTTGCGCCAAATCAATGGATTCGCTTTCCAAATAAACGTTGCCAACATCAACAAATGTAAAGAGACGCAAAGTCTTATCGGTGCCCACGCCAGGAAAAGGCACCAAAAACTCAGTATTCAGCAATATCTTTTTAGAGCCACCAACAGCCAATGTGTCGCCGTTGGGTTTGTTTTTATAAAAGGCATAGGCATTGTCCGTTTTCAAAGTGCCTTGTTGGAAACCACGGACTGAACCCAAACCGCCTGAATAAAAGTTTTTAAACACCGGGTAGGTTTTATTGTCATAGGCAGCGCCATAACCAAATTCGGCATTGACTGCCAAGGTGTATTTTTTGGTCAGCGGCCAATATTCTTGGACTTGCGCATTGTTTTTGTAATAACGGGTATCTCCGCCAACACCCACTTCAGAATTCAATCTGATCAACCGGCCTTTATTGGGCACCAGCGCACTGTCTCGGCCATCCCTGGCCCATCCGAGGGTGACGGGGACCGACACGAGAGAAGTTCCATAGGTATCAATCACTTCCTGGTAGGCGTAGGGCAATTTATTGCCATTTGTAATATCATTTTTTTCATAAGCCAAGCCTACAAACACCGTGTCCTTTTCCGCAAAAGGAATCCCAAAACTCACCCCCGCCCCGGAGGTTTGCAGGTTGTAGTCACCGCTGGCGGCCAAATAAGGCTTGGTATTGCGTTGGTACAAACTCAGGGTGCGCGACACACCGTCTTCGGTGAAATAAGGGTCGGTGGTGTTGATTTGGTAAATCTTGTTATAGGAACTGGTATTGACTTGAATACCCAATGAATTACCGGTGCCAAAGAAATTTTCTTGGCTGATACCAAACGAGAGAAACAATTTTTCAGCTGATGAATATCCTGCGCCTAATTGCAAAGCCCCAGTCGGTTTTTCAGTGACCTTCATGTTGATATCCACTTGGTCGGTGGTGCCGGCCACTTCCTGGGTGTCAATCAAGACTTCGGTGAAATAACCCAGACGGTCGACACGGTCGCGGGAAAGCCGGATTTTGTCGCCGTCATACCAGGAAGATTCCATTTGACGAAATTCACGGCGAATAATCTCGTCCTTGGTGCGCTCGTTGCCCGCAATATTGATGCGGCGCACATAAGCGCGTCTGGAGGGGTCGGCTTGCAAAATGATTTTGACTTGGTTTTTCTCACGGTTGATCTCGGTTTGCTGCTCGATGCGGGCAAATGCAAAGCCGAAATTGCCGAAATATTCAGAGAAAGCCTTGGTGGTTTGAACCACATCAGTGATGTTGTAGGCCTGGCCTGGTTTGATACTGACCAGGGATTTGAATTCATTGTCGCGGCCCAGGTAATAACCTTCCAACACCACATCCGACACCACAAAGCGTGAACCTTCGGTGATATTGATGGTGATGCTGATGTCTTGCTTGTTGGCGGAAATGGCCACCTGGGTGGAATCGACGCGGAATTCCAAATAACCTTTGGACAAATAATAAGATTTCAGATTTTCTAAATCAGCGTTTAATTTGGCTTGGGAATAGCGGTCTGATTTGGTGTACCAAGACATGTAATTGGGCTCGGACAAATCCAATTGGTCTTTCAAAGTGGAAGGGTCAAATACTTTGGCACCCACAATGCGGAATTCTTTGATTTTCGCGACATCCCCTTCAACCACGGTGAAATTCAAATTCACTTTGTTGCGTTCCGCAGGTGCCACGGTGGTCACCACTTCGGCACCGTACAAACTTTTATTGATGTATTGACGCTTGAGTTCTTGCTCGGCGCGGTCTGCCAAGGCTTTGTCGAATGGACGCCCCTCGGCCAAACCAATGTCTTTCAAGGCTTTTCGCAAGGTTTCCTTGTCGAATTCTTTGATGCCCACGAAATTCACGGCAGAAATAAGGGGCCGCTCTTCCACCACCACCACCACCACGTTGCCATTGACTTCAATGCGCACATCTTTGAATAAACCGGTGGCAAATAAATTGCGAATGGCCAAAGTGCCTTTCTCATCCGAATAATTTTCACCCACGCGAAATGGCAAGGTGGCCAATACATTGCCGGGCTCAGCGCGTTGCAATCCTTCAATCCGAATATCTTCCACTTGAAAAGCTTCAACCGCTTGAACGACAGCTGAGAAACTCAAACTCAATATGCAAATTTGAATGAATTTGAATAGCACCGAGAAATATCTGTTGGTCATATGAAAATGAAAAGAAGGTGGGATAAGAATCAATTGAACCAGCGTAAAAAATCGTTCAAAAAGGCGAAAAACATCAGCAACAAAATACAAGCCATACCGACAGATTGAAACCGCTGCAACCACTGTGGTGAAGGCTTGCTGCCCGTGGCAAATTCCCAAAGATAATACATCAGGTGTCCCCCGTCTAATAAGGGAATCGGCAGCAAATTCATCAGCCCAATACTCAAACTCACCAAGGCCAAAAAGCCCACATAGGGCCGCCATCCGGCGTCAGCGGTTTGCCCCGCCACATTGGCAATCGTCACCGGTCCACTCAGTTGCTTCCAGCCGTTGGAAGACGTGAGCAAGCCAGCGAAAGCCGCGCCCGTCAGCCGTGTTTGCATCCAGAGTTGGGACAAGGCGTGGCCCAGGCCATCCAGCGGACCATCTTGCAACCAAACCCGCGCAGGCGCAGCACCGACAGCCGCGCCAATGGCCGGCACAGACTGCCCATTCAAATTCATGAGGACCGGCGTCAGGGTGAGGTTGTGCTCGGTGTGGCCGCGCAGCACCAACCATGGCTGAGCCCCCTTCAGACTGCGAATCAGCCGTATCAAATGCGCGGAGTCCTCCACCCGCTCGTGGTTGACTTGCAGCACCTCGTCCCCAGCTTGCAAACCCGCCAAGGCGGCTGGGCTGCTGGGGTTGACGGCGCGGATCAGGGCTTTCATTTGTGGCCCGGCCAAGCCCAGCTTGTCCATGTCCAGGCCTTCTGGGCTGTCGGTCAACCCAAGCAAGCTCAGC
This sequence comes from Comamonadaceae bacterium, assembly GCA_947448745.1. GTDB lineage: Bacteria > Pseudomonadota > Gammaproteobacteria > Burkholderiales > Burkholderiaceae_C > Limnohabitans. The sequence continues at coordinate 43,101 of CANFOQ010000007.1, read as the reverse complement.
TCGGTGTTCTTCACTTTGCCGTTGTCTGCCGATTGAATTTCAAGCTCCAGTGATGCAGCAGACTTGTTAGACAGCAAGGCCCAATGCAGCTCCGAGATGGAAGCCAGCGTTTGCCAATCGCCATCCGATTCGCGCAAACGCAGCACCTCGTCACCGCCCTTCAGACCGGCGGCGTGGGCCAATGTGCCGGGTGCTGGCGAGGCCAAGATGGGGCGCGGCTGTTCACTGCCCGCCCAATTCAAACCGGCGTACAGCAGCACCGCCAACAACAGATTGGCCAAGGGGCCAGCCGACACAATGCACACCCTGGCCCACAAGGATTGCGCATCGAAGGCATCGGGCGTCAAGGGGGCGTTGTCATCGTCTTGCTGGCCGTGCATCTTGACAAAGCCGCCCAAGGGAATGGCACCGATGGTGAAGTCGGTGGTGGTGGCCAAGCCCGGTTGCAGGCGCGTCCACTTGAGCAAGGGGCGGCCAAAACCGATGGAGAACTGCAGCACCCGCACCTTCCAAAACAAGGCCATGCGGTAGTGCCCGTATTCGTGCACAAAAATGATCAGCACCAAGGCCAGTGCGAAAGCGCCTAAGGTGTGCATCAAGCGGTCCGGTTGGCCAAACCAGCGGCGATGGCTGTCGCCGTTGCGCGTGCTTTGCGGTCGATGTCCAGCAGGTCTTCCAGGCTTTGTGGCGCGGCAGGCAACACTTTTTCAAGCGTGCCCAGATTCACTTGGTGGATCTGGTCAAAGCGAATCAGTCGGTTCAAAAACAAGTCCACGGCCACTTCGTTGGCGGCATTCAGCACCGCCGTGGTGCCGCTGGGTGCGGCCAGGGCGTCCCACGCCAAGCCCAGCCCCGGAAAGCGCTGCACATGCGCGGGCTCGTGCATGGCTTCAAAGGTCATGGCTTGCAGCGTGTGGAAATTCAGGTTGTCGGAGCCTGAGGCGATGCGCTGCGGCCAAGACAAGCCGTAAGCGATCGGCATGCGCATGTCGGGCGTGCCCAACTGCGCCACCACCGATCCATCGACAAACTGCACCATGGAATGGATGACGCTTTGCGGGTGAATAACCACCTCGATTTGCTGGGGTGACACGCCAAACAAATACTTGGCCTCGATCACCTCCAAGGCTTTGTTCATCATGGTGGCCGAGTCGACAGAGATTTTGCGGCCCATCACCCAGTTCGGGTGGGCGCAAGCCTCTTCAGGGGTGACAGCATGCAAGCTGCTGGGGTCACGGGTTCTGAACGGACCACCAGAGGCGGTGAGGATGATTTTGTCCACCGCTTGCGGCCAAGTCGATGGGTTGTCGGGCAGCGATTGAAACACCGCCGAATGCTCGGAGTCGATTGGCAGCAATTGGGCACCACCCGCTTTCACCGCATCGAGGAACAACTGACCACCCACGACCAAGGCTTCTTTGTTGGCCAACAACAAACGCTTGCCAGCTTTGGCCGCCGCCAAACAAGGTGCCAAACCTGCTGCACCGACGATGGCTGCCATCACCACGTCCACGCGATCGTCGCAGGACACATCGAGCAAAGCCTGTGGCGTGTTCAGCACCTGGGTGGACAAACCCGCCGCTTGAATTTTGTCAGCGAGTTCACGCGCAGCATCGGCTTGCACCATGACCGCAAAACGCGGTTTGAACGCCACGCATTGCTGGAACATCAGCGCCACTTGTCGCGCCCCGGTGAGGGCAAAAACTTGGTACTTTTCGGGATGGCGTGCCACCACATCCAAGGTGTTGACACCAATGGAGCCGGTGGAGCCGAGGATGGTGAGTTGTTGGGTCATGGTTAAAACAAAGCCAGCATCAGAGCCAGGGGCAGTGTGGGCAGCAAAGCATCCATGCGGTCCAACACGCCACCATGGCCGGGCAACAACTGGCTGCTGTCTTTGGCCCCAGCACTGCGTTTGATCAGCGACTCGATGAGGTCGCCCACCACGCTCATGGCGGTCAAGAACAACAAGCCCAGCACCAACAAGGGGTAGCCATGTTGAAGCAGCGCAGCAAAAACACTGCCTTGTAAAAGCGGCCACTGTGCGGCCAACGCCAACCAAGCAAAGGCGAACAGTTGCACAGCCAACATGCCGCCCACCACGCCTTCCCAACTTTTACCGGGGCTGATGGTGGGTGCCAATTTGCGACGTCCCCAGCGGCGACCCGCGAAATAAGCCGCGATGTCAGCGATCCAGACCAAGGCGAGGCAAGAAAGCAAAAAGGCCGTGCCCATGATCTTGGCTTGGTACAAGGCCAACCAGGTGCTGCACAACATCAGCACGCCCAAGAACAAACGAAACCAGCGGGGCAGTGCTTGCCAACGGCTCATGCCGCCCTGCAGCAAATAGCCACCGAACAACACCCAAGCCGCGCCCACCAGCAACCAGGTGTTTCGTCCGACCAGGGCGCCCCACAGGCCGTTCTCGGCGGTCATCCAATAGGCGGCATACAGCAGGGCGCACAACATGGCGCAAACCAGGCTCATGAACAAGGCTGTGCGCAGGGTCAAGCCATTCAATCGTCCCCACTCCCAAGCAGACGCCAGAATGAGCAGCAAACCAAATCCGCCCAACCAATGGGGATCTTGGTGAAACAAGGCCGGCAGCGCAACGGCCAACAGCAGCAAGGCGGTGATGATGCGCTGCTTCAGCATGAAGTGCTCAGACCGCCATGATTTCTTGCTCTTTCGACGCGATCAATTTGTCGATGTCTGCAATGTGTTTGTCGGTGACTTTTTGAATGTCGGTTTCAGCGCGTTTTTGATCGTCCTCAGAAGCCAGCTTTTCTTTGACGAGTTTCTTCACGGCTTCATTGGCATCGCGGCGCAAATTGCGCACCGCCACCTTGGCGTTTTCACCTTCGCTGCGCACAATTTTGGTCATCTCTTTGCGGCGCTCTTCGGTCATAGGGGGCATGGGCACGCGGATCAAGTCGCCCATGGTTGCCGGGTTCAAACCCAAATCGCTTTCGCGAATGGCTTTTTCAATCTTGGGGCCGAGGCCTTTTTCCCAAGGTTGAACGCTGATGGTGCGGGCGTCCAACAAGGTGACATTGGCCACCTGCGACAAGGGTGTGGGGTTGCCGTAGTACTCGACCATCACCGAGTCGAGCATGCCGGGGTTGGCACGGCCGGTGCGGATTTTCGACAAGCCATTGGTGAAGGCGGCAATGGACTGGTCCATTTTGGTGGCGCTGTTTTGTTTGATCTCGTTGATGTCCATGATTCAATTCTCCTGCGGTGTCACTTCAAGCTCAAGCAAAGACCAAGGTGCCTTCGTCTTCGCCCATGACGACACGCTTGAGCGCGCCGTGCTTGAAGATGGAAAAAACGGTGATGGGTAATTTTTGATCGCGACACAGTGCAAAGGCGGTGGCGTCCATGATGCCCAAGTTGCCTTTGATCGCATCGTCAAAACTGATGCGGCTGTAACGCGTGGCTGTGGGGTCTTTGTTGGGGTCGGCGGTGTAGACGCCATCGACCTTGGTGGCTTTGAGCACCATGGCCGCGCCAATTTCTGCACCGCGCAATGCAGCTGCCGTGTCGGTGGTGAAGAAGGGGTTGCCGGTACCGGCGGCAAACACCACCACCTTGCCCTCTTCCAAGTACTGCAACGCCTTGGGTCGCACATAAGGTTCCACCACTTGCTCGATGCCAATGGCCGACATGACGCGGGCCACCAAGCCTGCTTTGTTCATGGTGTCGGCCAAAGCCAGTGCGTTCATGACGGTGGCCAACATGCCCATGTAGTCGGCAGTGGCGCGGTCCATGCCCACGGAGCCGCCAGCCACACCTCGGAAGATGTTGCCCCCGCCAATCACCACGGCGACTTCAACGCCCATGTGGGTGATTTCAGCGATCTCTTCAACCATGCGAACAATGGTGGCGCGGTTGATGCCGAAAGCGTCATCGCCCATCAAAGCCTCACCGGACAACTTGAGCAAAATGCGTTTGTAAGCTGGTTGAATTGCGGCCATTGATTTCTCCATCTGATTCAGAGTTTAACGAGTTGCAGACATAAAAAAGGGGACTGTTGTCCCCTTTGATTGATGCTGTCAGGCTGACTGCTTGGCAGCGGCGACTTGGGCGGCCACCTCGGCCGCGAAGTCATCGACTTTGCGCTCGATACCTTCACCCACCACATACATGGTGAAAGATTTCACCGTGGTCTTGGTGGCTTGCAACATTTGCTCAACCGTTTGCTTGTCGTTTTTCACGAAAGGCTGGTTGAACAAAGACACTTCTTTCAGGTACTTTTGCACAGCGCCTTCAATCATCTTGGCAGCGATGTCAGCAGGCTTGCCAGACTCGGCAGCTTTGGCCGTGGCCACTGAACGCTCCATGTCAATCAGATTGGCGGGCACATCGGCACTGGTCAGCGCCACAGGCTTCATGGCGGCCACGTGCATGGCAACGTCGCGTGCGGCGGTTTCTTCGCCGGTGAACTCGACCACCACACCGATGCGGGTGCCGTGCAAATAAGCAGCGAGTTGTTGATCGCCACCGAAATATTGGAAGCGGCGAAAGCTCATGTTCTCGCCAATCTTGCCAATCAAACCTTTGCGCACATCTTCCAAGGTAGGGCCAAAGCCGTCTTGTGCATGGGGCAAAGCACCCAAAGCATCGATGTCGGCGGGATGGTGTTTGGCGATCAACTCGGCGGCGGTTTGCGCCAAGGCCAAGAAGCTGTCGTTCTTGGTGACGAAATCGGTTTCGCAGTTGACTTCCAACAAAGCGCCGGTTTTGCCGTGAATGGCCGTGGCCACCACGCCTTCAGCGGTGACCCGTGCAGCGGCTTTGCTGGCTTTGCTGCCCAACTTGACGCGCAACAACTCTTCGGCTTTGACCATGTCGCCTTCGGCTTCGGTCAAGGCTTTTTTGCATTCCATCATGGGGGCATCGGTTTTGGCGCGCAACTCGGCGACCATGCTTGCAGTGATAGCTGCCATAAATACTCCTCGGTTTCAGTTCAATGTGTGTTGTTCAATTGGGGGTGCGAAAAAGGGGCCACGCGAGCCCCTTGTGCTGATAACCCGAGGGTCATCAAGCTTGTGCATCCACCTCGACGAATTCGTCCTGGCCTTCAGCCACGGCTTTGACCACGTCGTTCACGGCGTTGGCACGGCCTTCCAAGATGGCGTCAGCGATGCCACGGGCATACAGCGTGACGGCTTTAGAAGAGTCATCGTTGCCAGGAATGATGTAGTCGATGCCTTCAGGCGAGTGGTTGGAGTCCACCACACCGATAAGGGGGATGCCTAATTTTTTGGCTTCGGCGATGGCGATTTTGTGGAAGCCCACGTCAATCACAAAAATCGCATCGGGCAATGTCACCATGTCTTGGATGCCACCGATGTCTTTTTCCAATTTTTCCAACTCGCGCATGAACATGAGTTGTTCTTTTTTGGACATGGCGTCCAAACCGATTTCTTGTTGCGCTTTCATGTCTTTCAAGCGCTTGATGGATGTTTTGACAGTTTTGAAGTTGGTCAACATGCCACCCAACCAGCGTTGGTCCACGAAGGGAACGCCTGCACGTTTGGCTTCGGAGGCAATGATTTCACGCGCTTGGCGCTTGGTGCCGACCATCAGGATGTTGCCGCGGTTGGACGCCAATTGTTTGGCGAACTTCATCGCGTCCTGGAACATGGGCAATGTTTTTTCCAGGTTGATGATGTGGATTTTGTTGCGATGACCGAAGATGAACGGGGCCATCTTGGGGTTCCAGAAACGGGTTTGGTGGCCAAAGTGCACACCGGCTTCCAGCATTTCGCGCATGGATGTAGACATGAGTAACTCCTGAAGGTTGTTTCTAAAAGCCAGTTCATCATTGCCTGTGAGGGCAACACCTTTTGGAACTGGTTTGGGATTTGCTAAAGCGTTTTTACAAAAAGTAAATCTTTTCACTAAAGCCAGTAGATTCTAGCATAGAGAGGCGGGCCAAACGCCCTGTGAGAAGCCTCAGCCGCGTCCGACAAAGGGCATGTTGGTCGCCATCACGGTGTGAAACAGCACATTCGCCGTCAGTGGCAAGTTGGCCATGTACAAAATCGACTCGCCCACATGCGCGACATCCATCAAAGGTTCGGGCTTGACATCACCACTGGCTTGTTTGACACCACGCGCCATGGGGGCGGCCATGTCGGTGCCCGCATTGCCGATGTCAATTTGACCCACGGCAATAGAGAACGCACGGCCATCCAAGGCAGCAGTTTTGGTCAAACCGGTGACGGCGTGTTTGGTGGAGGTGTACGCAATCGAGTTGGGGCGCGGCGCATAAGCAGAGATGGAGCCGTTGTTGATGATGCGCCCGCCCATGGGTTGCTGCTTTTTCATGATGGCAAAGGCTTGTTGCAAGCAATAGAACATGCCATTCAAATTGATGTCCACCACGTTGCGCCATTGCTCGATGGTCAATTCATCCAAGGGCACGGGTGGCGCACTGACGCCAGCGTTGTTGAACAACAGATCCACCCTGCCCCAGGCTTGAACGGTTTGGGCGAACAAGGCTTTGACCGATTCAGGATTGGCGACATCGGTGGGCACCACCAAGCATTGACTGGCATGACCACTTTCTTCGGCGACATCTTTCAAGGGTTGTTCGCGACGACCTGCCAAGGCAACCTGCCAGCCATCGTTCAACAAGGCCAAGGCGGCGGTTTTGCCGATGCCGGTGCCTGCACCGGTGACGATGGCGATTTTGGGTTGGGTCATGGCTGGTGTCCTTTCAGGGTCTGCGCTTGGGCTTGTGATTTTTCTTCGGCTTGGCGGCGGCTTTTTTCACGGCCTCGGTCAAGCTTTGCGGTTTGGCATCTTTGGCAGTCGCTGTTTTTTTCTGCGTACTGCGTTTGCTGCCCTTTTTTTCAGGCGCAGATGGTAGAGGATTTTTGCGTTTGAAACCCTTGTCCAAGGTTTCAGCGCCGGGCTCTTGTACCCAGCGGAAATCGATTTTTCGACCATCCAAATCTACACGGCTGACCTGCACCCGCACCCGCGCACCAATGGCATAACGAATGCCTGTGCGCTCGCCGCGCAGCTCTTGGCGGGCTTCATCGAAACGGAAATAGTCGCCGCCCAACTCGGTGATGTGCACCAAGCCTTCCACGTACATGGCGTCCAAGGTGACAAACACACCAAAGCTTGTCACGGCCGAGACCGTGCCGCTGAAATCTTCACCCAAATGCTCGCGCATGTACTGGCATTTCAGCCACGCTTCCACATCTCTGCTGGCCTCATCAGCACGGCGTTCGTTGGCACTGCAGTGCAAGCCCGCAGCCTCCCAGGCTTGTTGTGCAGGGGATGCTTTGACTGGGGCAGTTTTGCGTTGGGCCAGTTTGGATTGCGCCGACAAGCGACGGGCCAATTTGGCATGGGCTTCACCAGGTGTGGGCAAGGCTGGCAATTGGTATTTCGTGCCATTCAAGATGGACTTGATGACGCGGTGCACCAGCAAGTCGGGGTAACGCCGGATCGGGCTGGTGAAGTGGGTGTAGGCCGGGTAAGCCAAACCAAAGTGACCGCTGTTGATGGGTGTGTAAATCGCTTGCTGCATCGAGCGCAACAGCATGGTGTGGATTTGCTGTGAATCGGGACGCTCTTTGCTGGCCTGGGCGATGGCTTGAAATTGACCTGGTGTCGGGTCTTCGCTCAAGGTGGCTGACACGCCCAATGCTCGCAAGTAATTGCGCAAAATCTCGCGCTTCTCTGGTGTGGGGCCTTCGTGCACCCGAAACAATGCAGGGTGTTTGCTTTGCAAAATGAAGTCGGCACTGCACACGTTGGCCGCCAGCATGGCTTCTTCAATCAATCGGTGCGCCTCAGTGCGCACACGCGGCACGATTTTTTCAATGCGACCGTTGTCATCGCAAACAATTTGGGTTTCGGTGGTTTCAAAATCCACCGCACCGCGCTTCATGCGAGATTGCAACAAGCTGCGATAGACATCGTGCAAGTTCATCAGGTCGGACACACGGTCTTTGTACTTGGAAGCTTGCGGCCCCCGGGTGTTGGACAAAATCGCCGCCACATCGGTGTAAGTGAAGCGTGCATGGCTGTGCATCACCGCTTCATAAAACTGATAGGCGTAGACCTGCCCGTCAGCGTCAACCATCATGTCGCAAACCATGCACAGCCTGTCCACGCTGGGGTTCAGGGAGCACAAACCATTCGAGAGTTTTTCCGGCAGCATAGGGATCACGCGGCGTGGGAAATACACGCTGGTGGCGCGTTCATAGGCATCAATGTCAATGGCGCTGCCGGTGTCCACATAGTGGCTCACATCGGCAATGGCCACCAACAAACGCCAACCGGGTGTGGGGCCTTTGGTGACGGGTTCGCAATACACCGCATCGTCAAAATCGCGGGCGTCTTCACCATCAATGGTGACCAAGGGAATGTCGCGCAGGTCGATGCGGTTGCGCGCATCTTGAGGACCCACTTTGTCGGGCAGCGTGGCCGCTTGGGCCAGGCAGGCATCGGAGAAACGATGTGGCACGCTGTATTTGCGCACCGCAATTTCAATCTCCATGCCGGGGTCGTCCATCTCACCCAACACTTCTTGCACACGGCCCACCGGCTGGCCAAACAAACTGGGCGGTTCGGTTAACTCAACCACCACCACTTGACCAACGGCTGCATTGCCTGTGGCGCTTTTGGGAATCAAGATGTCTTGGCCAAAGCGTCGATCTTCGGGGGCCACCAACCAAACACCGCTCTCTTGCAACAAGCGACCAATGATGGGTTGTGCCGGACGCTCTAGGATTTCAACGATGCGGCCCTCGGGTCGGCCTTTGCGATCAAGGCGCGTGACCTTGGCCAACACACGATCGCGGTGCAAGACCGCACGCATTTCATTGGGCGGCAAATAAACGTCGGCTTGACCATCTTCACGCTGCACAAAACCATGTCCATCGCGATGACCTTCAACAGTGCCCTGAAATTCTTCAGCAGGGACAGAATGGGTGGTGGTGCTTTTTTTGATATGATCCTCTGCTTTCCTGAAAGCCCAGGTGGCGGAATTGGTAGACGCACTAGTTTCAGGTACTAGCGAGTAACATCGTGGGGGTTCGAGTCCCTTCCTGGGCACCAATCTTAACGGTCACTCAAACCGGCAGGCCAATCAAGTCATGGCCTTGTGCATCAACGATGCGCACCTTCGTAAATTCACCTGTTTTATATGTCTTGCTGACCTTCTCAGGTGGCAGCAAATGCACCACGCCGTCAATCTCTGGTGCATCGGCATAGGTTCTGCCAACACCCCCTTGTTTGCCCAGGCCTTTGGCACTGTCAATCAGCACTTGCATGGTGGAGCCAATGCGCGACTTCAATTTTTTTGCAGACACGGCTTCGGCCACGGCCATGAAGCGAGCTTGTCGTTCTTCGCGCACGGCTTGCGGCAACATGCCCGGTAAGTCATTGGCAGTTGCCCCTTGCACGGGGCTGTAGGCGAAGCAACCGGCACGGTCAATTTGCGCCTCTTGCACAAAGTTCAGCAGGTGTTCGAACTCCGCTTCGGTCTCGCCAGGAAAGCCTGCAATGAAGGTGCTGCGCACCACCAATTGCGGACACATCTCGCGCCACTTCAACAAACGCTCGAGGTTTTTTTCGCCACTGGCTGGTCGCTCCATGCGTTTCAACACATCGGGGTGGCTGTGCTGAAAAGGCACATCCAAATACGGCAACACACGGCCCGAGGCCATGAGTGGAATCAGATGGTCCACAGTGGGATAGGGATAAACATAGTGAAGGCGCACCCAAGCGCCATGCGGCTCGGCCAAATCAGCAAGCGCTTCTACCAATTCCAAGGTTCTGGTTTTGACGGGACGACCATCATGAAAACCCATTTGGTAACGCATGTCCACGCCATAGGCCGAGGTGTCTTGGCTGATGACCAACAATTCTTTGACGCCTGACTCGAACAAAGCCTGCGCTTCACGCAGCACATCGCCGATGGGACGCGACACCAAATCGCCACGCATGGACGGGATGATGCAAAACGTGCAACGGTGGTTGCAGCCTTCACTGATTTTCAAATAGGCGTAGTGCTTGGGCGTGAGTTTGATACCGGCAGCGGGGACCAAATCGATGAAGGGATCGTGTGGTTTGGGCAAGTGCAAATGCACTGCATCCATCACCTCTTGGGTGGCATGTGGGCCAGTCACGGCCAACACGCTGGGGTGCATGACTTGCACCACGTTGCGGCCATCTTCTTGGGACTTGGCCCCCAAGCAACCCGTGACGATGACGCGGCCGTTTTCTGCCAAGGCTTCACCGATGGTGTCCAAGCTTTCTTTCACCGCGTCGTCAATGAAGCCGCAGGTGTTGACGATCACCAAGTCGGCGCCCGCAAATGTCTTGGAGGTCTCGTAGCCCTCGGCACTGAGTTGGGTGAGGATGAGCTCCGAGTCGGTCAGGGCTTTGGGGCATCCGAGGCTGACAAAGCCAACGCGTGGTGCGCCCATCAGCGCTTCAATCCCATGGCTTGAAACATTTGGTCTTGCATTTGTTTCAGCATTTGTTGTGATTGTTCGGTGTAGTTGCCCATGACATTTTTCAAAAAGGGATTGGGTTGGCTCATCATTTGAGTCCAAATCTCCGGGGTGAGTTGTTTGGACTGCTCGGACATGTGTTGTTGGATGTCCAAAAAGGCCTGCACATTTTTTTCTAAATAACTGCCCATGAAACCTTGCATGGAATGGCCATAAAACCGAATGATGTTGACCAAGGCGGCTTCTGAAAACATGGGAACACCGCCAGACTCTTCTTCCAAAATGATTTGCAAAAAAATACTGCGGGTTAAATCTTCATTGGTTTTGGCGTCGACCACTTGCAAGGCAGCGCCTGCCACCACCATGTCTTTGACTTCATGCAAGGTGATGTAGCTTGACGTGTGCGTGTCGTACAAGCGCCGATTCGGGTATTTTTTGATGGTCCGCACAGTGGCATTGGCCGCGTTGTGTGGGGCCTCGGAGGTGCTTGGGGACTTGGGTTTGCTAGACAAAGGGTTGTCCTGAATAAGAAGTCGCTCGAAAAAAGAGGCGTCTTGCGGACGGTCAGGTGGATAAACGGTTCGGTCAAGATGGTAGGCGCGATTGGACTCGAACCAACGACCCCCACCATGTCAAGGTGGTGCTCTAACCAGCTGAGCTACGCGCCTTCGTTGCCGAACGAGCGTAATTCTAACAGTATCTGCTTCAGCAACTTTAAGCCGCCAATCGACGTGCTGATTGAACACCTGCAACTGTTTTCACGATGCTCAAAACTTTGGTCAATCGGGAGGCGTCTGGCACCTCGATGGTGAAGGTCATCCAGGCCACCTCTTTGATGGATTGGGTTTGCACGCCAATGACGTTCATCTTGTCCTTGGCAAACACCTCCGAAATATCACGCAACAAACCCTGGCGATCGTGCGCCAGCACCTGTACGTCCACCGGATACACCGCACTGCCCACCGCAGCTTCATGGCCACCCCATGCCACATCAATCACGCGGTCGGGGCTGCGTTGCACCAGTTGCAAAAAGTTTCGGCATTCCACCCGGTGCACGCTGATGCCTTTGCCACGTGTGACAAAGCCTTTGATGTCATCCGGTGGTGCGGGCCGACAGCAACGCGCCAGCTGGGTGAGCAGCGAATCCACACCGACCACCAAGACACCACCTGGCGAGTTCAGCGGTTTGGGGCGTTGCACCTTGCGCAGCAAGCGTTCGTCCAAGGGCTCTGGCGCCACGGCAGGTCGCAACAGCAACTCGATGTGTCGCAATGAAAACTCGTCCTTGCCCACCACCTCAAACAAATGCGCAGCAGAATCAAAACCCAATTGCTTGGCCAAGTCTTCCAGCTTGAAAGCAGTGCGGCCTTCACGTTGCAAAAGTTTTTCCACCAGATCGCGACCCCGGGCCATGGTTTGCGCGGCTTTTTGCGCATTGAACCAAGCCCGCACCTTGGCTTTGGCGCGGCCGCTGGCCAAAAAACCCAATTCCGGATTGAGCCAATCACGCGAAGGCCCGCCTTCTTTGATGGCGGTGATCTCCACCGTTTGGCCGTTGCGCAGTGGCGTGTTCAAGGGCACCAAGACACCATCGAGCTTGGCCCCTCGGCACCGATGCCCCAGTTGGGTGTGCAAGGTGTAGGCGAAATCAATGGGCGTGGCCCCAAGTGGCAACTCGACGATGGCCGCTTCGGGCGTGAGGACATAAATTTTGTCGTCATCTTGCGCAGTGTGTGATTCCGGTGCGCCAGACAGGTCGCGCTCCCAGGCCAACAACTGGCGCAACACAGCCATTTTTTGTGCTTGCTCGGCTGACGCAGAGACCCCGGCATAACCCTTGACACCTGCCTCTTTGTAGGCCCAGTGCGCGGCCACACCAAACTCGGCGTGTTCGTGCATCGCTTGGGTGCGAATTTGAATTTCCAGCACCTGGCCTGCGTGTCGCACCACCGTGTGCAAGGACTGGTAGCCATTGGCTTTGGGCTTGGCGATGTAATCGTCGTACTCGTTGTCCAGTGCTTGCATGTGGCCATGCACCCAGGACAAAGCACGGTAACAATCATCCACATGGGCCACGATGATGCGCAGCGCTCGCAAGTCGCGCACCTGGTCGAAGTTCAAGGATTTGCCACGCATCTTTTTCACGATGCTGTAAATGTTTTTGGGCCGACCTTGCACTTGCGCGTTGATGCCTTGCTGCTTCAATTGTGTTTGCAAGAAGGCTTGCACCTGCGCGATTTCTTGCTCGCGGTCTGTGCGTTTGAGCTCCAGCCATCCCGCCACTTCTTTGTAAACAGCGGGCTCCAACATGCGAAACGCCAAGTCTTCCATTTCCCATTTGATTTGCCAGACACCCAAACGATTGGCCAAAGGGGCGAAAACCTGCAAGGACTCGCGTGCGATGGCTTCAAAGCCTGCCACTTTCAACGACGCGGTGTAACGCAAGGATTGGACATGCGAGGCCATCAGCAACATGACGACGCGCAAGTCACGCGAGAACGCCAACAACATGCGTCGCACATTTTCAATTTGCACCCGGCTTTGCAGCGGATCGTCGCGTTGTTGACGAGCTTGACGCTGCAACTGGAACAAGCGTTGTGCTTCGACCGCCAAATGGGCCAACTCGTCGCCAAAGGCCGCGGCCAGCAGTTCTTGGGGCTTGTTCAATTGGTCGCAGGCGTAAGCCAAGTAGACCGCGGCTTGCATGTCTGCGGTGCCGCCAATGTGGGCCACCAAATCAACCACAGCTTGCGCGTGGTCGGCCAATCGCTCACCCGTGGGCAATTGCTGCCCCGACAACAAGGCTTGGGCAAATACCCGAGCCTTCTCTACCAAGGCTTGACTGGCCTGCCCGGCTTCGGTCACCGGCAAGGCCTGCGATGCAGGCAATGAGGCAGGCGAAGAATCGGTTTTCATGGTGTGTTTTCAGGCACCAAGGGTGCTAGGGCAGAATCAAGACATTGACATCGTAAGGGATTGGACATTCATGACTACGCCATTTTTAAAAGGCAAGACCGCTTTGGTCACAGGTTCCACAAGCGGCATTGGTTTGGGCTTGGCCACAGCGTTGGCCCAACAAGGTGCCCATATTGTGCTCAATGGCTTTGGCGCCTACGCTGAAGCAGAACAATCCATTCAAGCACTGGGCGTGCAAACCCTCTACCACGGTGCTGACATGCGCAAGCCGACAGAAATTGAAGACATGATGCAAGCCGCTGCCCAGCGTTTTGGTCAAGTCGACATCTTGGTCAACAACGCGGGCATCCAACACGTGTGCGCCATTGAAAACTTCCCCACAGAAAAGTGGGACGACGTGATCGCCATCAACCTGAGCAGCGCGTTTCACACCACACGCTTGGCCCTGCCAGCCATGAAGAAGGCCAACTGGGGCCGCATCATCAATGTGGCCTCTGTTCATGGTTTGGTGGGCTCGGCCGAAAAGTCTGCCTATGTGGCGGCCAAGCATGGCATCGTCGGATTGACCAAGGTCACTGCGCTGGAAACCGCCACCACCGGCGTGACCTGCAATGCCATTTGCCCAGGCTGGGTGCTGACCCCCTTGGTGCAACAGCAAGTGGACGCCAAAGCAGCCGCTTTGAACATTTCCAACGAAGAAGCCAAACGTGTTTTGCTGGGTGAAAAAGAGCCTTCGATGCAATTCACCACGCCCGAAGAATTGGGTGCCTTGGCGGTGTTCTTCTGTACCGCCGCGGGCAACAATGTGCGCGGCGTTGCTTGGAACATGGACGGTGGTTGGGCAGCCCAGTAAACCTCGGGTTTCTCCCATCATCCAAACAGATGAGGGCGAAGTGCCCGACATTCACTTTGGCATTTTGTAAGCGCCAATCCATTGCCTTGCACCAGTGAAAACTTTAAGGTTCGAGGCATGAAAAAACCCAACCCCAACCCCGAATCAGAAGCCTTTGCAGCCCGACTGCGCCACGCCATGAAAGAAGCCGGTTTGAAGTCTTCGGCCACGCAGTTGGCTGACGCCTTCAACATGCGCTACTGGGGCGAAGGCATCACGCCCCATGCGGCCCGCAATTGGATGATTGGCGTCTCCATGCCCAAACCCGACAAACTCAAAACCTTGGGTGATGTGCTGCAAATCAGTCCGCAAGACCTGTTGTTCGGCCCCACCCACTTCAACCTCAAAGTTCGCGAGCCCCATCAACCTGCCCCTTTGGGCATGGGCGATACGGAAATGTTGCGCCAATTCATGAATTTGACCGCCGAGCACAAACGCATGGTGCGGCATTGGGTGAAGTTGGCGTTTTTGTCGCAAGCGGCCCTGAGACCGCCCAAGGGGCCAGACGCGCCCGAAGTCCCTGGGGTTTAAGCGCTGTGAATCAGCGCCACGGCGCGGGCTTCGATGGATTGACCCATGCCCACGGGCCCGAGCTTTTCAGCGGTTTTGGCTTTGATGTTCACTTGCCCGGGTTCAATGCCCAAAGCCTGCGCAATGCATGCTTGCATCGCTGGTTTGTGCGCTGCCAATTTCGGCGCTTGGGCCACCACCGTGGCATCGATGTTGCCTATGCGCCAGCCCGCTTGGGTCAACAAACGGCCAGTGGCTTGCAACAAGTCCCCAGAATTCGCGCCCTTCCATTGGGGGTCGGTATCGGGAAAATGCTGGCCAATATCCCCCAAGCCAGCGGCACCCAACAGGGCATCGGTGATGGCGTGCAGCAGCACGTCGGCATCCGAATGGCCCAGCAACCCCAAGTGGTAGGGGATGGTGACGCCGCCAATCACCAACGGGCGACCCGGCACCAAGGCATGCACATCCCAACCTTCGCCCATGCGAAACGAGGTCATACGTCTGTCTTTCGCTGCTGCAACACCGCTTCTGCCATGGCCATGTCCTCTTGGTAGGTGACTTTGAAATTGAACGAGGCGGAAGGCACCAAAAGCGGTGCTTCACCCAAAGCCTCGAGGGCACTGGCTTCGTCCGTCACTTGGTCTCCAGCCTGCGCCAAGGCCCCAAACAGCGTGTCCCAACGGAACATTTGCGGGGTTTGCGCCAGCCATTTGCCGCTGCGCGGCAAGGTGCTGCTGACCCGCCCTTCAGATGCCTCTTTCAAGGTGTCAGGCAACGGCAAGGCCAACAAGCCGCCCACTTCGTCGTGCTGGCAAGCCAACAACAGCTTTTGAATCAAGGCCGGGGTCACCAAGCAACGGGCCGCGTCGTGCACAAGCACCCAGTCGTTGCCATCCACACCCATGGATTGCAGCGCCAGCAAACCGGCCAAGACACTTTGGGCGCGGGTCGCGCCTCCGGTGTTGGAAATGGCAAATTGGGCTTGAGGGTAAAGGGCGAACACTTCGGCCATGCTTTGGTCATCGGGGGCGACCACCACCACGCCCTGGCCCATACCCGGCACCTCGGCAAAAGCCCGCAAGGTGTGCACCACCATGGGATCACCCGCCAAGAGGGCGTATTGCTTGGGGCTGCCCAAACCCGAGCGGCTGCCACTGCCTGCACAGGGAATGACCACATGGAATCGCGGAAGCTGTTGGTTCATGGGTGGCGGGGTTTCGTCAGACGACCGACGCGAAAAGGAATGCCCCATTCTAGAATCAGCCCTTGCCACCCCCGCTTGCCTGCATTCGGGGGTGTTTGTCATGTCAGCGTCCCCTTGATTCATGCAACTGCCTGCGCTCCTCTCCTCGAAGAAATTCACCCTGGCCAAGCCCCCCGGCTCGGCTGATGCGGCCTTGTTGGCCGAGCTGATCACGCGTGAAAAAGCACAGGGTCGGCGGGTGGCCATCATCACCGCCGACGCTTTTGATGCGCAACGCTTGCTGGATGAGCTGGTGTTCTTCGCCCCCGACGCCCGTTGTGTGCTGTTTCCCGACTGGGAAACCCTGCCCTACGACACGTTTTCTCCGCACCAAGACCTGATCAGCGAACGTTTGGCCAGCTTGTGGCGCATCTCTCAAGGCGAGGCCGACGCGGTGCTGGTGCCTGCGGCCACCGCGCTTTACCGTTTGGCCCCGCCCGCCTTTTTGGCCGCCTACACCTTCGCCTTCAAGGTCAAACAAAACCTGGACGAAGCGCGGCTCAAAGCACAGCTCACCTTGGCCGGTTACAGCCATGTGTCGCAGGTGGTGAGTCCCGGCGAATACACGGTGCGCGGTGGTCTGATTGATTTGTTTCCCATGGGCTCCTTGGTGCCCTACCGGGTGGATTTGTTCGACGATGAAATCGATTCAATCCGCACCTTCGATCCCGACACCCAGCGCAGCCTCTACCCGGTGCCCGAAGTGCGTTTGTTGCCTGGCCGCGAGTTTCCGATGGACGACACGGCGCGTGCATTGTTTCGCAGCCGTTGGCGTGAACTTTTGGACGGCGACCCGACCCGCAGCCGCATTTACAAAGACATGGGCAACGGCGTTGCCACGGCGGGTATCGAGTACTACTTGCCGCTGTTTTTTGAGGAAACCGCCACGGTGTTTGATTACCTGGGTGAAGAGGCCTTGGTGGTGCTGCACGGTGAGTTGGAGCCCGTGTTGCAACGTTTTGGCCAAGATGCCCAAGAGCGGTTTCGACTGGCCCAAGGTGACCCCGAGCGGCCGGTGTTGCCCCCAGCCCATTTGTTCCTGAGCACCGAGCAGTTTTTTGCCGCCACGCAATCCCATGCGGCTTTGGCTGTGCGTGCCACCAGCTCGGTCGAGCCGGTCGAATGGGCCGCTGCCCTGCCCGACCTGACCGTGGAACGTGCTGCCAACCACCCCCTGGCCAAACTCAGCATGCGCCAGCACAGCAGCCAGCAACGCATGTTGGTGTTGGCTGAGTCCGATGGCCGGCGCGAAAGTCTGCTGGACTTCATCCGTGCCGGCGGCATCAGTCCAGTTGTTTTTGACAACTTAGAAGAATTTTTAGGCAGCGCCGAGCCCTTTGGTTTGGCCACCAGCAGTTTGCACGCTGGCTTTGCATGGCTTGAAAAAGGCATCGACTTGGTGACCGAAACCGAGTTGTTTGCCGCCAGCACCACAGTCCGCCGCCGTCGCAAGCAAGAGCAGGTAAGCGATGTCGAGTCGCTCATCAAAGACCTGAGCGAATTGAATGTGGGCGACCCGGTGGTCCACAGTGCGCATGGCATTGGCCGCTACCGAGGTCTGGTCAACATGGACATGGGCCAAGGCCTGGACGACCAAGGTCAACCGCTGTTGCAAGAGTTTTTGCACCTCGAATACGCTGACGAGGCCACGCTCTATGTGCCGGTGAGCCAGTTGCACCTGATCAGCCGTTACAGCGGCGTCAGCCCCGACCAAGCCCCGTTGCACCGCTTGGGCTCGGGCCAATGGGACAAAGCCCGACGGCGTGCCGCCGAGCAAGTGCGCGATGCCGCAGCCGAGTTGCTCAACATTTACGCCCGCCGCGCCGCCCGCCAAGGCCACGCTTTCCGCTACACGGCACAAGACTACGAAACCTTCGCCACCGACTTTGGCTTTGAAGAGACGGCCGATCAACGCGCCGCCATCCATGCGGTGATTCAAGACATGATCAGCCCGCGCCCGATGGACCGCTTGGTCTGCGGCGATGTCGGCTTTGGCAAAACCGAGGTGGCGCTGCGGGCGGCTTTCATCGCCGTCATGGGTGGCAAACAAGTCGCCATCCTGGCGCCCACCACCTTGCTGGCCGAGCAGCATTTTCAAACCCTGACCGATCGCTTTGCCAAATGGCCGGTGCGCATCGCCGAGATGAGCCGTTTTCGCACACCGAAAGAAGTGAAAGCGGCCATGGCCGGCTTGGAAGAAGGCAGCGTGGACATTGTGGTGGGCACCCACAAGTTGCTGAGTGAATCGGTGAAATACAAGGATTTGGGCCTGCTGGTGATTGACGAGGAACACCGTTTTGGCGTGCGCCACAAAGAAACCCTGAAAGCGCTGCGGGCCGAAGTGGATGTGCTGACGCTGACCGCCACCCCCATTCCCCGCACCTTGGGCATGGCCCTGGAAGGCCTGCGCGACCTGAGCGTGATCGCCACTGCGCCGCAACGCCGCTTGGCCATCAAAACCTTTGTGCGCACCGAGGACAACGGCGTCATCCGCGAAGCGGTGCTGCGTGAACTCAAGCGCGGCGGCCAGTGCTATTTCTTGCACAACGAGGTGGAAACCATCCAAAACCGCTTGGAACGCTTGCAAGAACTGCTGCCCGAGGCCCGGATTGCCGTGGCCCACGGTCAAATGCCTGAGCGCGACTTGGAACGGGTCATGCGCGACTTTGTGGCGCAGCGCTTCAACATCTTGCTGTGCTCGACCATCATCGAAACCGGCATTGATGTGCCCACTGCCAACACCATCCTGATGAGCCGCGCCGATAAATTTGGCTTGGCGCAGTTGCACCAGTTGCGGGGACGGGTTGGCCGCAGCCACCACCAGGCCTATGCCTATTTGCTGGTGCCCGATGTGCAAAGCCTGACCAAACAAGCCAACCAGCGGCTGGAAGCCATCCAGCAAATGGAAGAGCTGGGCTCGGGCTTTTACCTGGCCATGCACGATTTGGAAATCCGGGGTGCAGGCGAGGTGCTGGGCGACAACCAAAGCGGCAACATGCTGGAGGTGGGTTTCCAGCTCTACAACGAGATGCTGTCCGAGGCCGTGCGCGCCCTGAAAAACGGCGAAGAACCCGACCTCTTGAGCCCGGTGAATGTGACCACCGAAATCAATTTACACGCCCCGGCCTTGTTGCCCAACGACTATTGCGGCGACGTGCATTTGCGCCTGAGTTTCTACAAAAAACTCGCCACCGCCAAAACCCAAGACCAAGTGGACGCCTTGCTGGAAGAGCTGGTGGACCGTTTTGGCAAACTGCCTTCACAGGCGCAAACCTTGATCGACACCCACCGGCTGCGGGTGCTGGCGCGGCCTTTTGGCGTGGCCAAGGTGGACGCCGCGCCCGGCGTCATCCTGATCACCTTCAAGCCCCATGCGCCGATCGACGGCATGCGCATCATCCAGTTGGTGCAAAAAAACAAGCACATCAAACTGGCTGGCAACGACAAACTGCGGATTGAACGCGCCCTGCCCGAGGTGAAAGACCGGGCGCAGATGGTGCGCGACATCCTGCGTTCACTCGGGGACCCCTTGGCCCCGGTTCAAAAGGAAAAAGTGGCATGACCGCACCCACCGAATTCGCCCCTGGCCTGTGGATTCAGGGCTTTTCAGCCCCCCTGCAATTCAGCCAGTTCAAGCTGATAGCGTTCGACATGGACTCCACACTCATCAACATCGAGTGCATTGACGAGGTGGCCGACGCCGCCGGGCGCAAAGCCGAGGTGGCCGCCATCACGGAAGCTGCGATGCGCGGGGAGATTGCCGACTACAAAGACAGCCTGCGCCAACGTGTGGCCTTGCTGCGCGGCGTGCCGGCAAGCGCGTTGGCCGAAGTTTATGAAGAACGCTTGCGCTTGAACCCCGGTGCTCAACAACTGGTGCAGGCTTGCCAACGTGCAGGCTTGAAAACGCTGCTGGTGAGCGGCGGTTTCACCTATTTCACCGACCGGGTGCGCGACCAATTGGGCATCGATTTCACCCGCAGCAATGTGTTTGAGATTGAAAACAAGCTGCTGACCGGGCGCATGGTGGACCAAGCTTGGGGCGACATTTGCGACGGCGACGAGAAGCGGCGCATGTTGCTGCAAACCTGCCAGCAGTTGGGCATCAGCCCGGCGCAAAGCATCGCCATGGGCGACGGCGCCAACGACCTGCCGATGATGGGCGTGGCCGGTTTGTCCGTGGCCTACCAGGCCAAGCCCAAGGTGCGAGAACAGGCCATGGTGGCCATCAATGAAGGCGGTTTAGACCGCTTGTTGGAAGTGGTGCTGCCAGGCGCTTGATGCGCAGCCTGGGTTTAGCGCAGCGCCGAATAAATGGCCTGCGCCAATTCCGGCGAAATGCCTTCCACGGTGCACAAGTCCTGCACACTGGCGTCGGCCACACCGCGCACCCCGCCAAAGCGCTGCAACAGTTTGGCGCGCTTTTTCGGGCCCACGCCGGGAATCTCTTCCAAGCTGCTGGAGCCTGTGCGCACCTTGGCGCGTTTGGCCCGCATGCCGGTGATGGCAAAGCGGTGCGCCTCATCGCGAATTTGCGCCACCAACATCAAGGCGGCAGCGTCCTTGCTCAGCGCCAGCTTGGGGCGGCCATCGGCAAACACCAGTTCTTCCAAGCCCACTTTGCGGCCCTCGCCTTTTTCCACACCCACCAGGCGGGATAAATCCAGGTCGAGCGACTCGAACACCTCCCGCGCCATGCTGATTTGGCCCTTGCCGCCATCCACCAGCACCAGATCGGGAAATTTGGCCTCGCCCAACTGCACCGCCTCGGCCAGCTTGGTGTAGCGGCGCAGCAGCACCTGGCGCATGGCTGCGTAGTCGTCGCCGCCAGTGATGCCCTCGATGTTGTAACGGCGGTATTCGGCGGCTTGCATCTTGTGGTGGTGGAACACCACGCAGGAGGCCTGGGTGGCCTCGCCAGCGGTGTGCGAGATGTCAAAGCACTCGATGCGAAAGCTGTCCAGGTCTTCCGCTGCCAAGTCCAGCGCGTCCACCAAGGAGCGGGTGCGGGCTTGCTGCGAGCCCTCCTCGGCCAGCAAACGGCCCAGTTGCAGCGCGGCGTTTTGCTGCGCCATGTCCAGCCAGGCTTTGCGTTGCTCGCGCGGTTGGTGAATGGCGCGCAATTTCAACCCCAGCTGATCGCTCAGCGCCGACAGCAGGTCTTTGTCCACCGCATGGCTGGTGATCAGCGTGGGCGGTGCAGCCACCTCCAGGTAATGCTGGCTGATGAAAGCTTCCAGCACCTCGTGGGGCTCGGCGTTGTCCACATGGGTTGGGAAATAGGGGCTGTCACCCAAATGCCGCCCGCCGCGCACCATGGCCAAATTGACGCAGGCCTTGCCGCCATTCACCAACACCGCCAGGATGTCCACGTCGCGGTCGTCCACCGTGTCCACCGCCTGCTGGTGCAGCACCTTGCTCAGGGCGCTGATTTGGTTGCGGATGTCAGCGGCTTGCTCAAACTCCAACTTTTCTGAATGCGCCATCATGCGTTGTTCCAAGGACTTCATCACATCCTTGGTGCGGCCATTAAGAAGCTCGCAGGCGCTTTGGACATCGCGCTGGTAATCCTCCAAACTGATCAGCCCCACGCACGGCGCCGAACAACGTTTGATTTGGTGCAGCAAGCACGGGCGCAGCCGGTTCCTGAACACCGTGTCTTCGCAGGTGCGCAGCCGAAACACTTTTTGGAGCAACTGAATGGCCTCGCGCACCGCCCACACACTGGGATAGGGGCCAAAGTAATCGTGCTGCTTGTCCACCGCCCCGCGGTAATACACCACCCTCGCGGCCGACTTGGGTTGGGGATGCCCAGAGTCTTGAAGGGCCACGTTCAGGGCGCGGGTGATCTTCAGGTAGGGGTAGCTCTTGTCGTCGCGAAACAAAATGTTGTAGCGCGGCTTGAGGGTCTTGATGAGGTTGTTTTCCAGCAGCAAGGCCTCGGCTTCGGAGCGCACCGCCGTGGTCTCCAGTCGCACGATCTTGCTGACCATGTGGCCAATGCGGGTGCCGTCATGGGTTTTTTGGAAATAACTGCTGACGCGTTTTTTCAGGTGGTTGGCCTTGCCCACATACAGCACCTGGTTTTGCGCATCGAAATAACGGTAGACGCCCGGCAAAGCAGGCAGTGCCGCCACTTGGGCCAACAAGGCCTCGTCAAACCCGGCGCTGGGGCCGGTGTTTTCTGGCGTGTCAGCGCTCAATGCGGGCTACCACTTGCCCACATTGGGCATGCTGGCCCAAGGCTCGGCCACGGGCAAAGGATCACCCGCTTGCAACAACTCCACGGAAATATTGTCTGGGGAGCGCACAAAGGCCATGTAGCCATCGCGCGGAGGACGCTGGATGGTGACGCCGTGGGCTTGCAAACGCTCGCAGGTGGCATAAATGTTGTCCACCGCATAAGCCAGGTGGCCAAAATTTCGGCCGCCTTCCAGCACCTCGGGGTCCCAGTTGTAGGTGAGTTCCACCTGGGCTTGACTGTCACCGGGTGCGGCCAAGAACACCAGCGTGAAGCGACCCGAGGGCACTTCTTTGGTGCGAAGCACTTCCAGGCCCAAGGCATCACGGTAGAAGGCGAGGGATTTTTCGAGGTCGGTGACCCGAACCATGGTGTGCAAATAGCGCATGAGACAAAGGGATGTGAAAAAGACGGCAAACTTTAACTCAGGGGACCCGGGCATGAGGGCCAAGTGGCTTTGCCAGTAGGGCCAAGGTTTTGACGCATAATTTCTCATGGACAAACCAAGCACTTGCACCTACTGCACACTGGCTGAGGCTCGCATCTTCGATGAGACGACCCTGTCAATCGCTTTCAAAGATGTGTTCCCCGTTTCTTCTGGCCACACCCTGATCATTCCGCGCCGCCACGTCGAGTCTTACTTCGAGTTGACCAACCAAGAGCGCGAAGACATGTTGATTTTGATGACCCGGGTCAAGGACAAACTCAAAGAAGAACTCAATCCCAACGGCTTCAACATCGGCATCAACGAAGGTTTTGCCGCTGGCCAAACGGTCAGCCATGTCAGCATGCACCTGATCCCCCGCTTCAAAGGCGATGTGACTGAACCCCGTGGTGGCATCCGTTGGATCTTCCCCGACAAAGCGGTGTTTTGGAACGCGCCCCCGCCAGCGCCGCCCGCCGCCTGAACCTGCACATTTCGCCCACCCCCTGGGCTCTCCACCAAAGGCCTTCCCCATGAACCGCTTTCAATTTCCTTTCGCCGCTTTGGCGCTGCTGTTGGCCACCGCCGGTCTACTGGGCTGTACCCAAGAACAGCAAAACAAAATTGGCCGCGAAATCCAAAACTGGACAGGCACCGACGGTGTGTTGGAGGTTTACGCGGGCGACAAGTTGGTGCGCCGCTTTTTGAAAATCGACAAACTCAGCACGGCCCTGGGCACAGATGACGGCAAAGCCCGCGACTACCGCTATGGCTATGGCTACCTGGACGAAAACCTCAACATGCAGGTGGATCCGGGTGAAAAACGGGTTTATTTTGAAATCAGCAACTACACCAACACGGTGTTTTTTGAAAACCCGCATTGAGACCTTGGATGCCTGAGCATCGCCCCAAGGCAGGTCTTCAAGCCTGTACAGAGGCTTGGCGTGAAGCGATCAAGGCTGCCAACTGGGCTTGCGTTTTTCTATGAAGGCCTGAAATCCTTCTTGGGCCGCGTCGTCCATCATGTTGCAGGCCATGGTTTGACCGGCCAATTGGTAGGCCGCTTGAACGCCCATTTCCAATTGTTGATAGAACAAACCTTTGCCCATGCGCACTGCGGTTTCAGGCTTGGCGCTGATCTTGGCGCACAGGGCCAGCACGGCCTGCGCTAATTCTTCGGCTGGCACGGCATGGTTGATCAAGCCCCGCGCGACCGCGGTCTGGGCATCGATGAAGTCCCCTGTGAGCAGCATTTCCATGGCCTGTTTGCGGTGCATGTTGCGGCTCAAACCGACGCTGGGGGTGGCGCAAAACAAACCATAGTTGATGCCTGAAACGGCGAACTTGGCGGTGTCAGCCGCGACAGCCAAATCACACATGGCCACCAACTGGCAACCCGCAGCAGTGGCGATGCCCTGCACTTGGGCGATGACCGGCTGGGGAAGGTGTTGGATGCGCATCATCATGCGGCTGCATTGGGCGAACAACTGGGTGTAGAAGTCTGGATCGGGCTGGCTGCGCATTTCCCGCAAATCGTGGCCCGCGCAATAAGCTTTGCCCAAGGCGGCCAGCACGATCACGCGGCAGTCAGGGCTTTGCGAGGCTTGCACCAAGGCGTCTTCCAAGGCGCTGAGCATCTCGGATGACAGGGCATTGAAACTGTCGGGACGGTTCATCACCAAGCGAACAACGCCCGCTTGGGGTCGTTCTTGCAAGACGTAGATGGTGGTGGCGGTGCTCATGGTGTATCTTCTCCAATCACGATTCAACTTTTGACATCATGCCAGCTTTGCGATGCGATACCCCCAACCCCACTTGCATCAACTCGGCCTGAACGACCCGCTGCCCCCACCCAGCATGGCCTGGGGGGCCGACACACCCGCACCAGGCTTGTTGGCCGTGGGCGGTGGGCTGTCGGTGGACCGCTTGCTCCAAGCCTATGGACAGAGCTGCTTTCCTTGGTACAGCGAGGGGCAACCGGTGATGTGGTGGAGCCCAGACCCGCGCATGGTCTTGCCGGTATCGCAATTTCGCTTGCACCGGTCATTGCGGCAACACATCAAACTTTTTTTGAAAAATCCAGCGGCTGAGATTCGAATCGACACGGCTTTTGCACAAGTCATTCAAGCCTGCGCCACGGCCCCCCGACCGGGGCAAAACGGCACCTGGATCGTGCCCGAGATGGTTCGGGCCTACGAAGCATTGCACAGCGCTGGCCATGCCCACAGTGTCGAGACCTGGGTGGATGGCCAGCTGGTAGGCGGCTTGTACTGTGTGGCCATCGGCCGCGCCGTGTTTGGCGAATCCATGTTTGCCTGGCAGACCAATGCGTCAAAACTGGCCCTGTCGGCGCTGACGGGTTTGTGCCAAGCCCAAGGCGTGGTGATGATTGATTGCCAACAAAACACCGCGCATCTGGCCAGCATGGGAGCGCATGAAATCCCTCGCATGGCATTTTTGAACCACACGGCGCAAGCCACCCCCCAAGCAGCGCTGCGCTGGGAATTTGACCCTTTATACTGGCACGAACTTCTCGAATAAGCTGATGGCCCAGTGACAAACCTCCAGGATTTACCGCTTCAATCCCTGCAGTTTTATGCCACTGCCCCCTACCCTTGCAGCTACTTGGAAGTGCAGCAGGCGCGCTCTCAAGTGGCGACACCCAGCCACCTGATCCACAACGACACCTATTCCGAATTGGTCGCCAAAGGCTTTCGCCGCAGTGGTTTGTTCACCTACCGACCCTATTGCGACGGCTGCAAAGCCTGTGTGCCATTGCGCATTGATGTGCAAGCATTTCAACCAAACCGCAGTCAGCGCCGCGCTCACAAGTCACATCAATCATTGGTCGCAACGGTTTCCAGTTTGGCTTATGTACCTGAGCACTATGACTTGTATTTGAAATATCAAACCCAGCGCCACGCGGGTGGCGGCATGGACCAAGACAGCATCGAGCAATACACCCAGTTTTTGCTGCAAAGTCGGGTCAATTCGCGTTTGGTGGAGTTCAGGGACCGGGCACCCGAAGGTGAGGTGGGCTCTCTGCGCATGGTGTCCATCTTGGACGTGCTGAACGATGGCTTGTCGGCGGTTTACACCTTCTACGATCCCGACCCCACGTTGTCTTCAGGCTTAGGCACCTATTGTGTGTTGTGGCAAATCGCCCAGGCCAAGGCGCTGGGTCTGCCCTATGTGTACTTGGGCTATTGGATCGAACAAAGCGCCAAGATGAACTACAAAGCGCAGTTCAAACCACACCAGTTGTTGCGTGATGGGCTATGGTCCTTTCCCGCTGAACCCAGCCAGTAAAATCCCACCATGCGAAAAACAGTTGATGATTTGAATCCCGCGACACCATCGATTCAAGTTTTAGAGCGCATGTTTGCCCTGATGGATGTGCTGGCCGCGAAAGACGGCTTAAGCTCCCTCAAAGACATCAGCGAGCAAACCGGCCTGCACCCCTCCACCACCCACCGTATCCTCAATGACCTGGTCAGCGGCCGCTATGTCGACCGCCCCGAACCTGGCCAATACCGCTTGGGCATGCGCTTGTTGGAACTCGGCAATTACGTCAAAGGCCGTTTGAATGTGCGAGACGCGGCGCTCAAGCCCATGCGCGAATTGCATCAACTGACCCAGCAACCCGTGAACCTGAGTGTGCGCCAAGGCGATGAAATTGTGTATGTCGAACGTGCTTTCAGCGAGCGCTCGGGCATGCAAGTGGTGCGCGCCATAGGCGGCCGAGCGCCCTTGCATCTCACCTCCGTTGGCAAGTTGTTTTTAGCAGCAGACGACCCCAACCGTGTCCGTGCCTATGCCACCAAAACCGGCCTGAGTGGTCATACCAAAAACAGCATCACCCAATTGGCCGCTTTGGAAAAAGAACTGGCCAAATCGCGTCAATATGGTTTGGCTCGCGACAACGAAGAGTTGGAGTTGGGGGTGCGCTGCATGGCGGCCGGCATTTATGACGACCAAGCCAAGTTGATTGCAGGCTTGTCGATTTCCGCACCAGCAGATCGACTCGATGAAGCTTGGCTACCCAAGTTGCAGGCCACGGCACAACGCATTTCAGAAGCTTTGGGCTATCTGGCAACCCCATGAAAAAAGCCTCCGAATGGAGGCTTCTTTTGAATGTGGGGATCGTTCAGGATTGTGCAGCTGGATGGCGCAGCTCCACCCATCGGCGAACACGCTCGGCGTCTGCGATTCGGCTGAATTTGCCAGCAGAGTCCAGGAACACCATCACCAGCTTGCGACCAGCCACTTTGGCTTGCATCACCAAGCATTGACCAGCTTCTGAGATGTAGCCGGTTTTTTGCAAGTCAATGCTCCAGTTGGGGTTGGTCACCAAACGGTTGGTGGATTTGTATTTGAGGGTGCGGCTGCCCACTTCCACATCCATGCCACCCGAGGTGGTGAGTTCACGCAATGTCGGGTCGTTGGCGGCGAAAGCCACCAAAGTGGCCAAATCTTTGGCGCTGGATTGGTTGCGACTGGACAAACCTGTGGGCTCTGCATATTTGGTGTCGTGCATGCCCAGTTGCTGTGCTTTGGCATTCATCTGCGCAATGAAAGCAGACAAGCCTTGCGGGTAGGTGCGTCCCAGGGCGTGGGCCGCACGGTTTTCGCTGGACATGAGTGCCAAATGCAGGAGTTCACCACGGGTGAGTGTGGCACCGGGGCGCAAACGGGAACTGCTGCCTTTTTCAGTGTCGATGTCTTCGGTGGTGATGGTGATGGCTTCTTCCATCGACAGATTGGCTTCACGAATCACCAAGCCAGTCATCAGTTTGGTGATGGACGCAATCGGCAGCACCGCATTGTCGTTTTTGCTCAGCAACACCTCTTGGGTGTCTTGGTCAATGACATAGGCCACACTGGATTTCAACGACAGTTCATCGTCACTTTGATGCAAACCTGCGATTTGACCAAAGGACGGTTTTTTGGGCGCACTGGCTTTGATGCGAACTGATTTTTTCTTCGCGACATTGGCTCTGACATTGGAAGACTTCTGCACCGCAGGATGGTTTTTGGCATAGGCCAGCGGGGCCACACACAGTGTGGACAAGGCCAGTACCACGGCATAAATGGGGGCTTGTATTCTTTTCAACATGCAGTCCTTGCGGGGTTTGTTCGAGAACGATGCGTCGGAGTTTATAGTGAATTAAAAAAACAATCAATATCAACAACTTGCATGTTTTTTCTCAAGTAATCAAAAGAATTCATTTTGAATTCTCTCATCCTTGCGCCATCACACGCTCAGCTTTGCTCTGCAATTTGTTCAAGGCACTCAAGTACGCTTTGGCAGAGGCGACGACGATGTCGGGGTCCGAGCCCACACCATTGACGATGCGGCCGTTGTTTTGCAAACGAACCGTCACCTCGCCTTGGCTTTCAGTCGAGCCACTGATGGCGTTGACCGAGTACAACACCATTTCGGCACCACTTTTTACATGCTTCTCGATGGCTTTCAATGAGGCATCGACCGGGCCATTGCCATCGGAATCGCAAGAGATTTCTTTGCCGTTGTCGGTGAACACGATGGCCGCATGCGGGCGCTCGCCAGTTTCGCTGTGCTGTGACAACTTCACAAAGCCAAATACGTCACCTTCGTGAGAGACGCTTTCTTCACTGACCAAGGCCAAAATGTCTTCGTCAAAAATATCGCTCTTGCGATCGGCCAATTCCTTGAACCGCGTGAACGCCGCATTGGTTTCGGCTTCGCTTTCAAGTTCAACGCCCAAGTCTTGCAAGCGTTGTTTGAACGCATTGCGGCCGCTAAGCTTGCCCAAGACGATTTTGTTGGCGCTCCAACCCACGTCTTCGGCGCGCATGATTTCGTAGGTGTCACGCGCTTTGAGCACGCCGTCTTGGTGAATGCCCGACGCATGGGCAAAGGCATTGGCCCCCACCACCGCTTTGTTGGGTTGCACCACAAAACCGGTGGTCTGGCTCACCATGCGACTGGCTGCCAAGATGTGTTGTGTTTCGATGCCCAAGGTCAAGCCGAAATAGTCTTTGCGAGTTTTCACCGCCATGACAATTTCTTCCAAGGAACAGTTGCCAGCTCGTTCGCCCAAGCCGTTGATGGTGCATTCCACTTGGCGAGCACCGCCAATTTGCACGCCCGCCAGAGAATTGGCCACAGCCATGCCCAAGTCGTTGTGACAGTGCACCGACCAGATTGCCTTGTCGGAATTGGGAATGCGCTCGCGCAAGGTCTTGATGAAGTTGCCGTACAACTCGGGCACGGCGTAGCCGACGGTGTCGGGCACGTTGATGGTGGTGGCACCCTCTTTGATGACCGCTTCCAAAATGCGGCACAAAAAATCCACATCGCTGCGGTAGCCGTCTTCTGGGCTGAACTCCACATCAGCCACCAAGTTGCGGGCAAACCGCACCGATTGCTTGGCTTGCTCAAACACCTGGTCCGGCGTCATCCGCAATTTCTTTTCCATGTGCAAGGCAGAGGTGGCAATGAAAGTGTGGATGCGCGCGTTTTTGGCGCCTTTCAAGGCTTCGGCAGCTCTGGAAATATCCCGGTCATTGGCGCGTGAGAGCGAGCAAACAGTGGATTCGGTGATGGCGTCAGCAATGGCTTTGACGGCCAAAAAATCACCCTCTGAGCTGGCCGCAAAACCAGCTTCAATCACATCGACGCGCAAGCGCTCCAATTGGCGGGCAATGCGCAATTTTTCATCGCGGGTCATGGACGCGCCGGGAGACTGCTCACCATCGCGCAAGGTGGTGTCGAAAATTATCAATTTATCGGTCATTTCTCACTCCTGAGGTCTGATCAATCAGAACCTGGTCCACACAAAAACAAAAGGCCCGTTGCGGTTGCAAACGGGCCTGGAAAAAGGATGCGCGAACGCTACCAATGAAGCCCGAAAAAGCCCAGTAGCAGTAGGTTGTGCAAAGAATTCATGTGCGAAATGTAGCACAGGCGGCACCGCTGCTGCGCCAGGCCATGCCTTGCTCAGTGCAAGCCCATTTCTTCAGGCTCGTCTGTGGAAGTGCTGATGACGCTGGTTGGTATGCCTTTGAAACGACGCCAAGCATAGACCGCATAACCGCTGGTGCCGTAAATCAGAAACAAGGAAAACAAAACGATGGGGGGGTGAATGTTGATGACGGCAATGACCAAGGCGATGGACACAATGACTGCAAAAGGCACGCTTTTGCGCATTTGAAAATCTTTGAAACTGTAGAACGGCACATTGCTGACCATGGTGAGACCGGCATACAAGCACAGCGCAAAGGCCACCCAGACAAAATCAGTTTTGACCAAGCCCAACACGGTCACCAACCAAATGAAGCCCATCATCAAGGCGGCCGCTGCGGGTGATGGCAGGCCTTGGAAAAAGCGCTTGTCCACCACCGAGGTATTCACATTGAACCGGGCCAAGCGCAGCGCTGCACAAGCGCAATACACGAAAGCGGCAAACCAACCCCAACGTCCCAAATCGCGCAGAACCCATTCATAAACGATCAGGGCCGGCGCAGCACCAAAAGACACCATGTCGGCCAAGGAGTCCATTTGGGCACCAAAGGCAGTTTGGGTATTGGTCATGCGCGCCACACGACCATCCAAACTGTCGAGCACCATGGCAAAGAAAACACCCAATGCAGAAGCTTCGTATTGGTTGCCCATGGCCATCACGATGGCATAGAACCCACAAAACAAAGCGGCCAAGGTGAACAAGTTGGGCAGCACATAGATGCCCTTGCGAAGCCTGCTGGAGGCTTCGATTTGTTCGTCGGTGTCGTCGTTGCGCATGGCGTCTGGATCAGTTGCGGCTTTGGTCAACCAATTTGTTTTTGGCGATCCAAGGCATCATGGCGCGCAGCTGACCACCCACCACTTCAATGGGGTGATCGGCGGTGTTGCGACGACGCGCAGTCATGCTGGGGTAGTTCAAGCGACCTTCTTGAATGAACATCTTGGCGTAGTCACCGTTTTGGATGCGCTTCAAGGCGTGGCGCATGGCGGCACGGCTTTCTTCATTGATGACTTCAGGACCTGTGACGTACTCACCAAACTCGGCATTGTTCGAGATGGAGTAATTCATGTTGGCGATACCGCCTTCATAGATCAGGTCAACGATCAATTTCAATTCGTGCAAACACTCGAAGTAAGCCATTTCGGGGGCGTAACCAGCTTCCACCAAAGTCTCGAAGCCCATCTTCACCAATTCAACAGCGCCACCGCACAACACGGCTTGTTCGCCAAACAAATCGGTTTCGGTTTCTTCTTTGAAATTGGTTTCAATGATGCCGGCTTTGCCGCCACCGTTGGCCATGGCATAGCTCAGGGCCAAGTCACGGGCTTTGCCGCTCTTGTCTTGGTGCACCGCCACCAAATGGGGCACGCCGCCGCCTTGGGTGTAGGTGTTGCGAACCGTGTGGCCAGGGGCTTTGGGCGCCACCATCCAAACATCCAAATCAGCACGTGGAACGACTTGGTTGTAATGCACGTTGAAACCGTGGGCAAAGGCCAATGAAGCGCCTTGCTTCATGTTGGGCGCCACGTTGTTGTTGTAAACATCAGCAATTTGCTCATCGGGCAACAGCATCATGACCACATCCGCGGCTTTGACCGCGTCATTGACTTCCATCACATTCAGGCCGGCTTTACCGACTTTGTCCCAGGAGGCACCGCCCTTGCGCAAGCCCACCAACACTTTGACGCCGCTGTCGTTCAAGTTTTGGGCGTGGGCATGGCCTTGTGAACCATAGCCAATGATGGCCACGGTTTTGCCTTTGATCAGGCTCAGGTCACAGTCTTTGTCGTAATAGACTTTCATGGTTTTCTCCTTCAATGATTTGTAAAAATTCAGACGCGCAACACGCGCTCGCCGCGACCAATGCCACAGGCACCGGTGCGCACTGTTTCCAGAATCGCGCCGGCTTCAATAGCTTGTAAAAAAGCATCGTTTTTGTCGACGTCGCCGGTCAACTCGATGGTGTAGCTTTTATCCGTGACGTCAATGATGCGGCCGCGGAAGATGTCGGCCATGCGCTTCATTTCTTCGCGCTCTTTGCCGACAGCTCTTACTTTCACCAGCATCAGTTCACGCTCGGTGTAAGAACCCTCGGTCAAGTCCACCACTTTGACGACCTCGATCAAACGGTTCAGGTGTTTGGTGATTTGTTCAATCACGTCGTCCGAACCAGAGGTTTGCAACGTCATGCGCGACAAACTGGGGTCCTCAGTGGGGGCCACCGTGAGCGACTCGATGTTGTAGCCACGGGCAGAGAAAAGCCCGACCACCCGCGACAGTGCGCCGGGTTCGTTTTCCAACAAGACAGCAATGATGTGTTTCATGATGTTGGCCCGCCGATCAAAGGTCTTCGCTGCCGAGCAGCATTTCAGTGATGCCCTTGCCTGCTTGCACCATGGGGAACACATTCTCGGTTTGGTCGGTTCTGAAATCCATGAACACGGTGCGATCTTTCAATTTGCGGGCTTCGCGCAAAGCGGGCTCAACGTCTTCAGGCCGCTCAATCAGCATGCCGACATGACCATAGGCTTCGGCCAGCTTGACGAAATTGGGCAAGGCATCCATGTAACTGTGGCTGTAACGACCGGAGTATTCAATCTCTTGCCACTGGCGCACCATACCCAAATAACGATTGTTCAAGGCAATGACTTTGATGGGCGTGTTGTATTGCAAACAGGTGGACAGTTCTTGGATGCACATTTGCACCGAGCCCTCACCCGTGACGCAATACACCTCGCTCTCGGGCTTGGCCAGTTTGATGCCCATGGCGTACGGGATTCCCACGCCCATGGTGCCCAAGCCACCAGAGTTGATCCAGCGACGCGGTTGATCAAACTTGTAGTACTGAGCGGCCCACATTTGATGCTGGCCCACATCGGAGGTGATGTACGCATCTGCGTCTTTGGTCAGGTTCCAAAGGGTTTCAATGACGGCCTGGGGCTTGATGACGATTGAATTGCCACGGTCATATTTCATGCAGTCGCGGGCACGCCAAGCCTCGATGGTTTCCCACCAAGCAGCCAAAGATTTTGGATCGGGTTTGGTGGGCGTCTCTCGCAACATGCCGATCATGTCGGTCAACACGTCCTTGACATCACCCACAATGGGAATGTCCACCTTGACCCGCTTGGAAATGCTGGAGGGGTCGATGTCAATGTGAATGATCTTGCGTTCGTTTTGTGCAAAGTGCTTGGGGTTGCCAATCACGCGATCGTCGAAACGTGCACCAACGGCCAACAAGACATCGCAGTTTTGCATGGCGTTGTTGGCTTCGACTGTGCCGTGCATGCCCAGCATGCCCAAAAATTTGCGGTCACTGGCCGGGTAAGCACCCAAGCCCATCAGGGTGTTGGTGCAGGGGAAGCCCAACATGTCCACCAGTGTGCGCAATTCTTGGGAGGCTTCGCTCATCAAAACACCGCCACCGGTGTAGATGAAGGGACGTTTGGCGGTCAACAACAGTTGCAAGGCCTTGCGGATTTGACCGCTGTGGCCTTTGCGCACGGGGTTGTACGAGCGCATTTCAACGGTCTCTGGGTAACCGTTGTACGCGGTCTTTTTGAAAGACACGTCTTTGGGGATGTCGACCACCACGGGGCCGGGCCGGCCACTGCGAGCGATGTGAAAAGCTTTTTTCATCACATCCACCAGCTCACGAACATCTTTGACCAGGAAGTTGTGTTTGACGATGGGTCGCGTGATGCCGACGGTGTCGCACTCTTGGAATGCATCCAAGCCAATGGCGTGCGTGGGCACTTGCCCGGTGATGATCACCATGGGAATGCTGTCCATGTAAGCGGTGGCAATGCCCGTCACAGCATTCGTCACGCCGGGACCAGAGGTGACCAAGGCCACGCCGACATCGCCTGTGGCACGCGCATAGCCGTCGGCGGCATGCACCGCAGCCTGCTCATGGCGCACCAAAATGTGTTGAATCGTGTCTTGTTTGTAAAGCGCGTCATAGATGTGCAACACCGCACCACCGGGGTAGCCCCAGAGGTATTTGACGTTTTCGGCTTGCAGTGCTTTGACAAGAATGTCTGAACCGTTGAGTTCAGTGCTGCCAGCATGAACGTCGCTGGCATTCGCGGCTTGAGGAGGCGCCGCCTTGGTAGTTTCCATGGTGTAAAACCTTTGTGAATTTCGAAGACGAAAAACCCAGGGTGCCTTTTTGCAACTCTTTTTGGAAGCGCATCAAGACTTTGGATCTCGAGCCAAAAGCGTTTCACACCATGCTCGAACCCTTTTTGATTGGGAGCCCAAGATTATGACACCGATTGCTGTGCCCATGGTTTATCCGCCCCTGAAAGAGCAACCTCGGTGACATAATCTGCGTCGCTTGCAGGCTTGCCTGCAAGCCTCTTTCTTTCCTCCAATCTGCAACAGACTGCGCCCCATCCCTTGGCTTCCGACAAAGAACTCTCTGATTTTTTGGCAAGCGTCGAAAAACGCGCGTTCAAGCGCTCGCTGTACCACGTCAGAGATGAAGAAGCTGCCCTGGACATCGTGCAAGACAGCATGATGAAACTGGCAGAACACTATGCCGACAAACCGGCCGCAGAACTGCCCTTGCTGTTTCAACGGATCTTGTCCAACACCACGCTGGATTGGTTTCGCAGGCGGAAAACCCGTACAGCTTTGTTCACGAATTTCAGCGATATTGGCGTGGGGCACGACGACGAGAGCTTTGACTTTTTAGAAATTTTGGAGAGCAAAGGGCATTCAGATGTATCCGAAAGTGCACAAGACCAATTTGCCCGCACCCAAACGGTGCGCCAAATAGAATCAGAAATACAAAATTTACCCGGCCGTCAACGAGAGGCATTCTTGTTGCGTTACTGGGAGGAGTTGGATGTGGCTGAAACAGCCGCCGCAATGGGATGTTCGGAGGGTAGCGTGAAAACACACTGTTCAAGGGCCATCCAAGCGCTTTACAAAGCCTTACAAGCCAAGGGAATCAAACCATGAACAACCACCATTTCGAACCACAAGACATCTTGGGACGGCGCTTGGCTGTGCACTTGGACGAAGCCAATCAAACTTTGGCTTATGACATCACCGAGCGTTTGCGTGCAGCTCGCATGCGTGCGGTGGCCGCGCGCAAAGTCAGCCAACTGGAATGGCAAACAGTATCGGATGTGCAACTTCAAAACGGCGTGTTGAGCCTGAAGCCTGACCACAAATTCCAATGGCTTTACCAAGCCATGGTGTCCTTGTTGCCCTTGGTCTGCTTGGCGGCTGGCTTGGTGTTTCTCTACGACTTTCACAACGACCAATCAGCTCTGGAATTGGCCGAGGTTGATTCAGCCCTGCTGATTGATGATTTGCCTCCACAAGCCTATGCCGATCCAGCGTTCGCACATTTCCTGAAAAACAACTTGGGCAACAAAGAATAATGCGCCTTCGTTCCTCTGTGCGTTATTCATGGCAAAGCCTTTGTTTCGCCCTGGCACTGGGCTCAATTGCGGCCACTGCCCTCGCACAAACCTCGACCGCAACACCCCCTGCAACCACCAGCAAATCACCAGTTGCGCTGCTGGAAACCAGTCCCAAGTGGTCAGAGCTCAACGCTGCACAACAAACCACCTTGGCGCCGCTTGAACACCTGTGGTCCAGCTTGGAAGAAAACCGCAAACGCAAATGGTTGGCCATCGCCAAAACTTTTCCCGGCCTGAGCCCGCAAGCGCAAGCCACAGCGCAAGAGCGCATGAAAGAGTGGGCGGCTCTCAGCCCCACACAACGTTCGCAAGCGCGTTTGAACTTTGCCCAATCACAGCAATTGAGCACGGATGAAAAAAAGGCCAAGTGGGAGGCCTACCAGGCCTTGAACGATGAAGAAAAACAAAAATTGGCGTCTGGCAAATCACCACTGCCCAAAGGGGCTGCCACAGCCCCCAAACCCATCGCCCCTGAAAAACTGACCACGACGCCCCTGCTCAAAGAAGGCCAAAGCAAAGCGCCACGCATTGAAACCACCGAGGTGCATCCACGCACCTTGCTGCCGGTGCGCAAAACCAGCCTGACGGTCAACGCCGACAAATAATGCCCGGAACCGAGGCCGCCCCTTGGGGCCAAACACCTTCTGTGCTTCGGCGCCTGAGTTGCTGGTTTTACGAAGGTGTATTGCTGTTTGGCGTGGTCTTCATCTCGGGTTATTTGTTCGGTGCGCTCAGCCAAACCAAACACGCACTTGACAACCGGCACGGCTTGCAAGCCTTTGAATTTTTGGTGCTGGGGCTGTACTTCACTTGGTTTTGGCACAAGGGACAAACTTTGGCCATGAAAACCTGGCATCTGCGCTTGGTGGATGTGCATGGTCAAGCACTCTCGCAACAACGCGCGCTGCTGCGATACGTTTTGAGTTGGGTTTGGTTGTTCCCGCCGCTGTTGCTGGCGCAAATGCTGGGTCTCACCTCGATGCAAAGTGTTGGCCTGTGTGTGTTGTGGGTTGCATTGTGGGCAGCATCCAGTCGCTTGCATCCCGACCGTCAATATTGGCATGACCAATGGGCTGGCACGCGCTTGATCGATGTGCGGCCACAAAATGCATCTGACGGTCACACTGATCTGGCATCATGAACCACATGAAACCTGCTTTTTCTCTTTGCGTTTACTGTGGCTCTCGCCCAGGCACCCTGCCCGAGTACGCCGCTGCCGCCGTGCAAGTGGGCACCTGGATTGGCCAACACCAAGGTCAGCTTGTTTATGGCGGTGGCAACAATGGTTTGATGGGCATCGTGGCGCAGGCCACCCAAGATGCGGGTGGTCGGGTGGTGGGCATCATTCCCCATGCTTTGGCCGAGAAAGAATTTGCCCGCCATGCGTGTGATGAACTGCACGTGGTGGACAACATGCACCAGCGCAAACACATGATGGCCGAAAGCGCCGATGCTTTTTTGGCCCTGCCCGGTGGCATTGGCACCTTTGAAGAATTGTTTGAGGTTTGGACTTGGCGGCAACTGGGTTTTCACAACAAGCCCATTGGGCTGCTGAATGTCGCCCACTACTACGACGGCTTGTGGCAGTTTTTACAGAGCACCGTGCACCAAGGTTTTTTGTCGGAAGGGCAAATGGCTTTCATCCATGCGTCCAAAGAGGCCGATGAACTGCTGCCGCGATTGGTGCAAGCCGCGGGCTTGGCCCAAAGCGACGGCTTGCAGCAAATTTGAGCAGGGCTTAAACCGCTGATTCGTCGGTTTCCCCGGTGCGAATGCGCACCACTTTTTCAACCGCAGTGACGAAGATTTTGCCGTCGCCAATTTTGCCGGTGCGCGCAGCGGTGACGATGGCGTCCACACAGCGATCCACGTCGGCGGAGTTCACCACCACTTCAACTTTCACTTTGGGCAAAAAATCCACCACGTATTCGGCACCACGGTAGAGCTCGGTGTGGCCTTTTTGACGGCCAAAGCCTTTGACCTCGGTGACGGTCAAGCCGGTGACGCCGCATTCAGCCAGTGCTTCACGCACTTCTTCAAGTTTGAAGGGTTTGATGATGGCGGTGATTTGTTTCATGGTGAACTTCCCTGTCAATCAAATAAAAAACATCAGGCCCGAAAAAGACTGGTTATAGGATAACGCCAATCTTTGCCGAAAGCCCGGTGCGTGATCCGAACCCCGATGGGCGCTTGGCGGCGTTTGTACTCGTTGATGCGGATGAGCCGAATGACTTGGTCCACATCGGCGCGAGCAAATCCAGCCGCCTCGATTTGCTCGGCGCTTTGGTCTTGCTCCATGTACATCGCAAGAATAGCGTCCAACACGTCGTAGGGCGGCAAACTGTCTTGATCGGTTTGGTCGGGCCGCAACTCGGCGCTGGGGGGTCGGGTGATGATGCGCTCGGGGATGATGTTCAAACCTTGGCCAAACGGATCGTTGTCATTGCGCCAATGCGCCAGCTGGTAGACCAATGTTTTGGCCACGTCTTTGATGACCGCAAAGCCGCCGGCCATGTCGCCATACAGGGTGCAATAGCCGGTGGCCATTTCGCTTTTGTTGCCGGTGGTCAGCACCATGCCGCCGTGTTTGTTGGACAAGGCCATGAGCAAGGTGCCGCGAATGCGGGCTTGGATGTTTTCTTCGGTGGCGTCCAGCGGTTTGTCGGCAAAGTCATCTTGCAAGGTGTTCAAGAAATCTTCAAACATCGGCACGATGGAGAACTCGTCATAGCGCACCTGCACCCGCTCGGCCATGTCACGGGCATCGGTCAGGCTGATGTCGGCCGTATAGGGCGAGGGCATCATCACTGCACGCACACGTTCCGCGCCCAGGGCGTCAACCGCCACGGCCAACACCACGGCTGAATCAATGCCGCCCGACAAGCCCAGCAGCACCGATGGAAATTTATTTTTGCCGATGTAGTCCCGCACGCCCAACACCAGCGCTTGCCACACATCGGACAAAGCATCGGGCAAGGGATGCACCAAGGCTTTCAAGCGCAGGCTGTTTGCTTTGTGGTCGGCCAACACATCAAACGCGTCTTCGGCAAAGCTGAGCGCCCTACCCGCCAAGCTGCCACTGCTTTGCAGTGCAAACGAGCGGCCCTCGAAGACCACCTCGTCTTGGCCGCCCACCATGTGGGCATAGACCAGTGGCAAACCCACGGCCAACACACGTGCACGCATGGCCTCTTCACGCTCGTTGGCTTTGCCTTGGTGAAACGGCGACGCGTTCAGCACCACCAAGAGTTGGGCGCCGTTGTCGCGGGTCTCAAACGCAGGTTGCTCGAACCAGGCGTCTTCGCAAATCAGCAAACCAATGCGCACGCCCTGAACCGTGAACACGCAGGTCTCTTGGCCGGGTTTGAAATAACGGCGCTCATCAAACACCTGGTAATTGGGCAATTCGCGCTTGGCGTAGCTGGCCACCAAATGACCTTCACAGAACACCGAGGCCATGTTGAAGCGGTGTTGCACCGCCACCGAGCGGGTGCGTTCGTCGTTGCCACTGGGGTGGCCCACCACCACGTGCATGCCGTGCAAGTCGGCGAGTTCATCGCGTACCAAGTCGAGTGCTTCTTCACAAGCTTGGATGAATGAAGGCCGCAGGTACAAATCTTCGGCGGCATAACCGCAGATGGAGAGTTCGGGCGTGACCAACAAACGCACACCGCGGTCAAAGGCGGTGCGGGCGGCGTCGATGATTTTGTGGGCATTGCCCTGCATGTCACCGACGGTGAAATTGAGCTGGGCTACACTGAGTTGAAGCGTCATGAATGAAATGCAAAAAGAGCTGAACGATTATGGCATTCAGGTGCACACGCACCCCGGTGAGATTGCCGCCACCGCATGGGACCAGTTGTTGGCGCAACAAGACTGCCCCACCCCCTTCATGCAACACGCTTACCTGCAAGCCCTGCACGAGAGCGGAAGCGCCACGCCCGACAGCGGCTGGACACCGCGCTTCATCACCCTGTGGTTGAAAGATGCACTGGTGGCCGCATGCCCGCTGTATTTGAAAGACCATT
Organism: Comamonadaceae bacterium; assembly: GCA_947448745.1. GTDB lineage: Bacteria > Pseudomonadota > Gammaproteobacteria > Burkholderiales > Burkholderiaceae_C > Limnohabitans. The sequence goes on along the minus strand of CANFOQ010000007.1, from coordinate 3,912 downwards.
CCTATGGCGAGTATGTGTTTGACTGGGCTTGGGCCAATGCCTATCAACAACACGGCTTGCGTTATTACCCCAAGGCCTTGATCGCGGTGCCCTTCACACCGGTGCCGGGCTCGCGATTGCTGGCCGTGGATGCGCCCACGCGGCAGCTGTTGCTGCAAGCGGTTGTGGCTTGGTGCGCCGAAGAAAAACTGTCGTCCATGCACTTGCTGTTTGGCAGCCCCGCTGACATGGCAGCTTGCGCGAAAGAAGAATTGCTGCAACGCCAAACCGTGCAGTTCCATTGGCACAACCAAGCTTGGCCCGACTTCGATGCCTTCTTGGCCAGCTTGAACCAAGAGAAGCGCAAAAAAATCCGGCAAGAGCGGCGCAAAGTCACTGAGGCAGGCGTCAGCTTCAGATGGTCTTTGGGTGCGGCCATCAGTTCAAACGATTGGCGCTTCTTTTACGAGTGCTACGAGCGCACCTACCTGGAACATGGCAACGCGCCCTACCTGACACCGGCGTTTTTCCAAAGCATGCAAACCGACATGGCGCACAACTGGTTGTTGTTCATCGCCGAGCGCGACGGCGTGCCCATGGCCAGCAGTTTGATTGGCATCCATCACCTGGGCGAAGCCGACGCCGTGGCCTATGGTCGTTATTGGGGGGCCCTCGAGCGTGTCGATTGTTTGCACTTCGAGGCTTGCTATTACCAACCCTTGCAATGGTGCATGCAGCATGGGGTGCAGCGCTTTGAAGGCGGTGCCCAAGGCGAGCACAAGATGGCGCGTGCTTTGATGCCCACCAGCACCCACAGTGGCCACTGGTTGGCCGACCACCGCTTTGCGCAGGCGGTGGCTGAATTTTTAGAACGCGAAGGCCGCGGTGTGGACAACTACATGGCGCACTTGGACGAACGCAATCCGTTCAAGCGCCCAGACTGATCAGCCTTTGGCTTTTTTGTAATTGTTCATGCCGTCCAGCACTTCTTGACGTGCTGACTCTGGGCCTTCCCAACCCAAAATCTTGACCCATTTGCCCTGCTCCAAATCTTTGTAGTGTTCAAAGAAGTGCGCGATGGTTTTCAAGCGCATCGGGTTCAAGTCTTCGGGTTTTTGCCATTGGGTGTAGATGGACAAAATTTTGTCGGTGGGCACGGCCAACACCTTGCCGTCCATGCCGGCTTCGTCTTCCATTTTCAAAATGCCGATGGGGCGACACGGCACAACCACACCAGGAATGAGCGGCACGGGCGTGATGACCAAGACGTCGACGGGGTCGCCGTCACCGCTGATGGTTTTGGGCACATAACCGTAGTTGGTCGGGTAGTGCATGGCTGTGCTCATGAAACGGTCCACGAAGATGGCGCCAGTTTCTTTGTCCACTTCGTACTTGATCGGGTCGGCGTTCATCGGTATTTCGATGATCACGTTGAATTCGTGGGGAGCGTTCTTGCCAGCGGTGACGTTGTCGAGGGACATGTTGAAAATCTCTTTGAATTGAAAAGGGAATCGAAAAACTGCGCTATTTTGTCAGTAATTACCCTGATTTTTCTTACACGCACAAGGGGTTTGACGCCAAGCCGTCATTTGAATCCCTTACATTCGCCGAGTTGGCCAATCAACCTCGGTGTGAGTGTGTGAGGAAGCAACGCAAAGGTGGTGTCAAACAACCCGTTGCGTGGCCCCACCTCAACGCGAAACTATCCAAGGAGATCTTATGACTGGTTCTACAGCGCTTGTATTTGCGCTCATCTGCGGCCTCATCGCCGTGATTTACGGCTTCTGGGCCCGCAGCTGGATTCTTTCCCAAGACGCAGGCAATGCCCGCATGCAAGAAATTGCGGCGGCCATTCAAACCGGCGCAGCTGCTTATTTGGCACGGCAATACAAAACCATCGCCATGGTCGGCGTGGTGCTGGCGATTCTGATCGCCTTGGTTCTCGACCCCTTGAGTGCCGTGGGCTTTGTCCTCGGTGCGGTGCTCTCTGGAGCCTGCGGTTTCATCGGCATGAACATTTCTGTCCGCGCCAATGTGCGCACCGCGCAAGCTGCCACCAAGGGCATTGGCCCTGCGTTGGATGTGGCGTTTCGTGGCGGCGCCATCACCGGCATGTTGGTGGTGGGCTTGGGCCTGTTGGGCGTGACCGGTTTTTACTGGTACCTCACCAAAGGTGCGGCACCTGCTGACGGCAAAGCGCTGGCCGGCATGCTCAACCCGCTGGTGGGTTTTGCGTTTGGCTCCTCCCTGATTTCCATCTTCGCCCGTTTGGGCGGCGGCATTTTCACCAAAGGCGCTGACGTTGGCGCGGACTTGGTGGGCAAAGTCGAAGCCGGTATTCCGGAAGATGACCCGCGCAACCCTGCCGTGATTGCCGACAACGTCGGTGACAACGTCGGCGACTGCGCTGGCATGGCGGCTGACTTGTTTGAAACCTATGCGGTGACCTTGATTGCCACCATGGTGCTGGGCGCGTTGTTGGCCGGTACCGCTGGCCCGAACATGGTGCTCTACCCCCTGGTGTTGGGCGGCGTCTCCATCGTGGCCTCGATCATCGGTTGCTTCTTCGTCAAAGCCAGCCCCGGCATGACGAACGTGATGCCCGCGCTTTACAAAGGCTTGGCCGTCTCGGGCATCTTGTCATTGGTTGCGTTTTACTTTGTCACCAATTCACTGTTCCCCGCCGCCATGACCTTGCCTGATGGCACGGCCTTGAGCGCTGGCAAATTGTTTGGCGCGTGTGCGATTGGTTTGATCTTGACTGGTGCGCTGGTCTGGATCACCGAGTACTACACCGGCACCCAGTACGCGCCTGTGCAGCACATCGCGCAAGCCTCGACCACTGGTCACGGCACCAACATCATTGCCGGCTTGGGCGTGTCCATGCGCTCCACCGCTTGGCCTGTGCTGTTTGTTTGCGCGGCCATTTACAGCGCCTACGACCTGGGCGGCTTGTACGGCATCGCCATCGCCGCCACCTCCATGCTGAGCATGGCCGGTATCGTGGTGGCCTTGGACGCCTACGGCCCGATCACCGACAACGCCGGTGGCATCGCCGAGATGGCCGAGCTGCCTGCCAGCGTGCGCGACATCACCGACCCGTTGGACGCCGTGGGCAACACCACCAAAGCCGTGACCAAAGGCTATGCCATCGGCTCCGCCGGTCTGGCCGCGTTGGTGCTGTTCGCCGATTACACCCACAAGCTCGAAGGCTTGGGCGCCCACATCAAGTTTGACTTGAGCGACCCCAAGGTCATCATCGGTTTGTTCATCGGTGGTTTGATTCCTTACTTGTTTGGCGCGATGGCGATGGAGGCCGTGGGCCGCGCCGCCGGTGCCGTGGTGGTGGAAGTGCGCCGCCAGTTCAAGGAGATCAAGGGCATCATGGACGGTACTGGCAAGCCCGAGTACGACACGGCCGTGGACATGCTGACGACAGCGGCCATCAAAGAAATGATGATCCCCAGCTTGTTGCCCGTTGTCGCACCCATCGTGGTGGGTTTGGTCTTGGGCCCAGCGGCCTTGGGCGGCTTGCTGATGGGCACCATCGTCACCGGTCTGTTCGTGGCGATTTCCATGTGTACCGGCGGCGGTGCCTGGGACAACGCCAAAAAGTACATCGAAGACGGTCACCACGGTGGCAAAGGCTCTGAGACCCACAAGGCGGCCGTTACTGGCGACACCGTCGGCGACCCCTACAAGGACACCGCCGGCCCTGCGGTCAACCCCTTGATCAAGATCATCAACATCGTGGCGCTGCTGATCGTGCCCGTGATGATGCATTTCCACGGCGGCAGTGTGGCGGCCCCAGCGGTTGTCGATACCCCGCCTGCCATCAGCGCCCCTGCTGATGCACCGGCTGCTGCGCCTGCGGCACCTGCGGCTGAAGGCAAGTAAGGTCGGTTCTGGCCAACTTCGGTTGGCAGGAAGTGA